>JAFGKT010000048.1 GCA_016928435.1 Sedimentisphaerales bacterium
CTTATCTATGGTGATAAGGATTATAATATATATTTTAATGGAAGTATAGGCTGTTTGGGCAACACGCCCTGAGAGCCCATCCTACATGGCTGCGCAAAAAAAAGTGGGCCATGGGGTGCTATCAGCTGGGGGGGGCAACTGACAGCGGGGGGAACCCACAGCCCACAAATTTTGGGCACTTAAGCTGATCAAAACAGCAAAAGTATATTTCGATGCTGCGTCTAAAAGCTAAAACCGACCCACACCAAAACCCGGCACAGGGGGGACTCTTAACGCCCGCATTGTTACAAAAAAAGCGGGCTACGGGGTGCTATCAGCTGGGGGGGGCAACTGACAGCGGGGGGAACCCATAGCCCATGAATATTAGTAACGTAAAGTTCTGGAGTAGTCAAGGGCCCATGTGGAGTTTTTTTTACTTTAATCCGTGAAAATCAACGTAAAATCGCGTGATGCTCACACAAGCTAAAGAACACATCTTCAGTTTATTACCTTGAACATAGTGGCGAAGACGTTTAGGGCGGCCCAAAAACAATTGTCTTTGTGTTTATGATCGGAACATTGAGAACAGCTAAATTGTTTGAGTTCTGAGCATGGGATAGGCAAAAAAGTCAGTGCGGCCCCCGCTCAGTTCAATATCTTGGCTAGCTCCTCGCGATAAACATCCAAGGTTGCTTTGTCGAAAAGCACAAAACGGACCTCTTCGATTGTAGAATCAGTTAAGAACTGCTGCACGGTGGCGAGCGCGATGGCTGCGGCCCTCTCGACGGGAAAACGATAAGCACCAGTGCTGATCGAGGGGAAGCTAACACTCTTTATGGAGTGTGTTTGAGCTATTTGCAGGCTGTTGCGGTACGCGTTCTCGAGCAGTTGGTCTTCTTGTTGGTTACCGCCGCGCCAAATTGGGCCGACGGTGTGAATTACCCACTTGGCTTTCAAGTTACCCGCGGAAGTAATGACCGCTTGGCCCGTGGGACAACGGCCTTGCTTGGCAACAATGCGGCGACATTCGGCTAGGATCTCCGGACCGCCGGCGCGATGAATGGCGCCATCAACACCGCCGCCTCCCATAAGTGAGCAATTCGCGGCATTTACGATGGCATCAGTATCTTGCTGGGTGATATCTCCCTGTACTAGGTTGATTTTGCGGACCATTTTCGTTTTTCCTCTGACGTTACGGTCCCCAGTTGCTCCTTGACAATACGCTGTTGTTCCGGCAGGTCTTCTACCAGTACCCTCTCTACGCGATTGCCTATTCCCGTTAGAATTTCCTGACATACAGTTTTGCAGTGGTCAGCGATAGCCTTTACGTTGCAGCGGCTGTCGGGGCGGTCGTCAATAACGGTGACATTCATGCCTTCGTAAGGGTTGGGGACATCGGTAATGTCGATGGTGATCTGATCCATGCTGATTCTGCCTAGAATAGGGGCAAATACGTCACCAATACGCACAAATCCACGATTTGACATCTGTCGGGGCAGAGCGTCGGCATATCCGACGGGCACAAGGCCTATAGTCATATCGCGGGGCAAGACGAACATTCGGCCGTACCCGCAGGATTGTCCCGCACGCAGTTTTTTGATCTGGATAAGCGGCGCTTCTATACGCAACACCGGCCTGAGATCATACCGAACATTATGGTCATTATTCATATAACCATAAACCGCCAAGCCGGGACGTACCATATCGCAATAGGCTTGCGGTAAACGGAAGGTCGCGGGGCTGTTACAAGCATGACAAACAATAGACGGATCGCCGTGAAGGCGGTTGGCGTTTATAAAATCCGCGAACGATTCATATTGTTCACGAGCGTAGGTCAGGTCTTGTTCGTCGGCTGTGGCGAAATGGGTATAAACGCCGGTAAGCTGCACGGCGTCGCTTTGCTTAATTGCTGTTAACAGCTTGTTGGCCTGGGCGACAAGACATCCGCCCCGGCCCATGCCGGAATCAAGCTTCAGATGAACCTTGAGAGGGCTTTTCGCGCGATTCAGGTTTTTCTCGATATAATCCAATCCCGCCAACGAACTAAGCGTACAATGAAACCCTCGACTCTGGGCCAACTCCAACAAAGTAGGGGAAATACCAGCGTAAATCGCTCTCAAGACAATAATATCTTTGCCGAGAGCAGAAGAATAAACGGCTTCGGCTTCTTCAATGGCCACGACCGCAAAGGCATCGACAATATCAGCCAAGGCCGAAGCGACCAGAGTTGAACCGTGACCGTAAGCGTTGCCCTTTATCACGGGACAAACTTGCGTGTCGCCAACCAACTGCCGGATAATTCGGATATTGTGACGTAAATTGGCGCGGCTGATATAAGCAGTGAGAGTGGACACATTCGACCTTTCTATAGCTGATGCAACTAAAAACGACATTGGGCAAACACTCAGGCCATCGTTGTTTATATCCTTGTCGGGGCAGGAATGTCACGCTGAAAATGTCAAAACTAGGCAACAACTATAAATCTTTGGGAAAAAGAGTTTTACCGTGACGAACTGTCGAGATTCCCGTCAGATGTACCAACAACCAATAATAACGCAATAAACCATAGAGAGGCTCTTTCTGCCAGGGCGAAATTGCAGAGGCGTCTTTGGCCGAGGAAGTAAAGCTCCGGCGGCACTGCCATGGCATAAGCTTAGTAATATCACAACTTTACAGTAAACACCGCTGTAATCGCCATGCTCTATTGGCAGGTTGAATTCTCGGATAAATTTAATATGGACAGTGGGCGGATTTGGCATCATAATTGTCTCTTTTGATTCTCAGCGATGGGAAAGGGTACCCATTGCAGTAATATTGGCCACTTTAAGAACAGAGAGTATAAAAATGATTAAGATACTGGTAACCGACAAGTTGGCCCAAGAGGGTTTGGATCTGCTGGCAAACATGGACGACGTTGAAGTCACCGTAAAGACCGGCGTGAGCGAAGATGAGCTGGCGGGGATGATCGGGCAATATGATGGTCTGATTATTCGCAGCGGCACACAGGTAACAGCCAAGGTCCTGGAAAACAGCGGGCGGTTGAAAGGTGTCGCTCGGGCGGGTGTCGGGGTGGACAATGTCGATATTACCGTAGCGACGCAAAAAGGCGTTATGGTGATGAATACGCCGGACGGCAATACCATCAGTGCGGCTGAACATACTATCGCCTTGATGATGGCAATGAGTCGTTATGTGGTACAGGGCTGCACCAGTCTCAAGGCGGGCAAGTGGGACCGTAAGAAGTTTATGGGTACCCAGTTGATGGGCAAGACTTTGGGCGTAGTTGGTATGGGGCGTATCGGCATGGCTGTGGCCCGCAGAGCGCAAGGCCTGAAGATGAAGGTACTCGGTTTTGATCCGCTGGCGGCCCCGGACAACGCTGACGAACTTGGCATTGAAGTTATCGCCAACCTCGACGAATTGATCGGCAAATGTGATTATCTCACACTGCATGTACCGGTAACAGATGAAACTCGCGGTATGATCAACGCTGAGCGTATCGCCAAGATGAAACCGACTGCTCGCATCATCAATGTCGCGCGTGGGCCGGTCATCAACGAAGACGATTTGTACGCTGCGTTGAAAGAAGGCAAGATCGCCGGGGCGGCGTTGGACGTGTTCGCCCAAGAGCCTCCGGAAAATCGCGGCTTTGAAGAATTGGACAATTGTATTGTAACGCCGCACTTGGGCGCCAGCACTGAAGAAGCCCAGATCGAAGTCGCCATCGATGCCGCGAAGGAACTCGTTGAAGCCATACGCGGCACACAAGTACGCAATGCTGTGAATGTTCCGGGGCTGGACAAGACGCTTCCGGAAATCGTGCGAAACTATCGCGGATTGGCGGAGCGACTGGGATTGGTTTTGAGTACCATTACGCCGGGCAAGATCAAGAAAGTCGAAGTGACGTATCGCGGGGATATCGCTCAGGTGGATGCCTCGGCTGTGACGACCGCTTTTACCGTGGGTCTGCTGCAGAAGCATTTCGATGAGCCACTCAACATTGTCAACGCTCCGGTATTGGCCAAGCAGCGCGGCATAAGCTTTGATGTTGTGACCAATGCTGAGAGTCACGACTTTGCCCACACTATGTCAGTGCGGCTGGTAACGGATCAAGCTGACCGTACTATTAAAGGTACTATTGTCGGCAAAGATATTCCGCGAGTGATTGGTGTGGATGACTTCGCATTTGAAATGTCACCTGAAGGCACCATCATGATTATCTTCAATGATGACAAGCCGGGTGTTATCGGTTCGGTGGGAAGCATTTGCGGCAAGCACAGCCTTAACATCGGCACCATGGGGGTTGGACGACTAAAAGACCAGAACAAAGCTGTGCTGGCTATCAGCATGGATAAAGGTCCCGAACCTGAAGCGATCAAGGAATTCCAAAAGCTCGATTTCGTCAAGAGCGTGTATGTTATTGAATTCCCCAATAGCTAAAGCGAACCACTAATCGACACTAATAGTCACTAATAAGAGATTAGCTGCCAGGGGCGTGATAGGAACCGCGTGGGTAACATTGAACGAGATGTTCAAAATTACCCACCCTACGTCTGCCACAATGAAAGCGGTGAGGTCAGAGAATTATTAACGGTTACGCTAAAAGTCCAAAAAGTTTATTTATATCGCTAACGTGTAACTGAGCTGCAAACGCAACGGTGTGGAATCCGTTGGCACGCAGGCGATAATATATGTTTAGGAGTAAATTGTGAGTGAACAAAAAAGTCCGGAAAAGGTGATGAATCGCTGGATCGTAGTGATCGGCGCCATCCTTATCCAATTGTGTCTGGGTGCTATTTACGCATGGTCGGCTTTTACCGGCAAACTTAACGCAGATCCCTATAACTTCAGCAAAACTCAAACGCAGGTAGTTTTTTCCGTGGGTCTGGTTACCTTCGCAGTGGTCATGGCACTGATCGCCGGCCGTTGGCAGAAGAAAGTCGGACCACGTAAGGTTGCTCTTGCCGGCGGGGTCATCCTGGGGCTCGGTTATATCATAGGCGGCCTCAGCGGTACGAGTTTCGCGGGCATTTTAATCGGCGTGGGGATTCTTGGCGGTGCCGGTATTGGTCTTGGCTATGTTTGCCCGATCGCCGCTCTTGTCAAATGGTTTCCCGATAAGAAGGGACTCATCACCGGACTGGCCGTGGCCGGCTTTGGCTTCGGTGCGCTTATATGGATTAAGTTAACCAGCGGATTTGCTTTCGGGGAAATCGGTGGAGTAAAGCTTGACTTAACACCCGGCTGGCATGGCTTGTACGGCATGGAATGGACGGTAAACAACGTATTCACGCTCTACGGCATCCTCTTTGCTGTGCTTGTTGGTCTTGGTGCAATGGTCATGGTCAATCCCCCTGAGGGTTGGTCTCCCGCTGGATGGCATCCGTCGGCCACTAAGGCTGCAACCGCCGGCGGGGTGGACTTCACTGAAAAGCAAATGATCCGCACACCGCAGTTTTGGGTTCTTTTCCTGACTTTCACGGCCGGTGCCATGGCCGGCCTCATGGTTATCGGCATCATTGGTCTTTTCGGCAAGGATCAGCTCACGGCAGCCGGCGCTATTGAGGCCGGGAAGATCGCCGTCGTCACTGGTACCGCATGGGGCTTTTTCGGGTCCCTTCTCAACGGCGTCGGTCGTATTGTTTGGGGCAGCTTTTCCGACAAGCTCGGTCGCAAGAATGCCATCGTTTTGATGAGTGCGTTGCAGGGTGTGATGATGATCCTGTTCTACTTCATCGGCGGCAACGAATGGGGCTTGTATATTGGCGCGGCGGTTATCGGCTTTAACTTTGGCGGTAATTTCGCGTTGTTCCCGGCAGCTACGGCTGACTTGTTCGGCAATAAGAATGTCGGCACCAATTACCCGTGGGTATTCATGGCCTACGGCGTTGGCGGCGTTGTCGGCCCGATCCTGGGCGGCGCGATGGGTGACGCAAAGGCTTGGATGTGGGCTTTCATTCCGGCCGGCATCGCGTGCTTGGCGGTAGCCTTGCTGGCGATGACACTGAAACCCCCGAAGCATCACGAGATCGCTGCTGCGTAAGGTTTGTTGGTAAACCAGGCAAGTGTAAAGTATGACACTTGCTGGAATATATTGAATGCAAAGGCTCGTAACCTTAATTGGTTGCGGGCCTTTTTTTATTGGCTGATCCATAAGGCCCTACAAACAGTGCAGATAGCGTGGTCTTTTGGTCAGATAAGCTTGTTTTGTCGGAATTGTTCTTGTGGGAGATGGTGTTTGGATAGTATAATTGCCGGAATATAGTTTTGGTTGGGCAAAGCCATGGGCTTATGGTGTTCTGCGTAACCACCCGAGCAGTGCTGAAAGGTAATAGATGGCTGACAAAACTATCAGCGTACGAGGCGCGAAGGAACACAATCTCCAATCCATCGACGTCGAGATACCACGTGACGAATTAGTGGTAATAACGGGCCTCAGCGGTTCGGGCAAAAGTTCGCTGGCTTTTGATACGATCTACGCTGAGGGGCAGCGTAAATATGTCGAGTCATTGTCGGCGTACGCGCGGCAGTTTCTCGAACAAATGCAAAAACCCGACGTGGAGAACATCGAGGGATTGCCTCCGACAATCGCTATCGAGCAACGCGGCGGCGGACACAACCCTCGCTCGACCGTAGCTACTACCACCGAAATCTATGATTATCTGCGTTTACTTTTCGCCCGCGTCGGCAAGCCCCACTGCTATATTTGCGGCAAACCCATCAAAACCCAACACGCGGGACAAATCGTGGATGCCATCTTGGCGTTAGAGGAAGGTTCCCGCATTCAGATCTGCGCGCCTTTAATACGAGGCCAAAAAGGCGAACACCTCGAAATTCTTCGGCGGATACAACGCGAAGGTTTTGTCCGAGTTCGAATTGACGGCGAAGTCTATGAAGTAAAAGACGCGCCCCTGCTCGACCGTAAACGCGCCCACAGCATTGAAGCTGTTGTAGATCGGATTGTCACCAAGGCGGCGATCCGTTCGCGTTTGGCGGACTCGGTGGAAATCGCTCTGAAATTGGGCGAAGGTCTGGTCTTGATACTGCACGAAGTCAAGAAGGGCCAATGGGAAGAAATCTACTACAGCGAAAAATACGCGTGCCTGGATCATCCGGAAGCATCGATTCCTGAATTGTCTCCGCGCTGTTTCAGTTTTAACAGTCCATACGGGGCGTGTCGCAGTTGCGACGGGCTGGGCACCATTCTTGAATTCGACGCGGACTTGATTGTGCCTGATCCAACATTGTCTTTGGACGATGGCGCGATTAACGCTTGGCGCCGCGGCGGTAAAAGGATGAACATATTCTATAACCGCCTGATCCGTCAGTTCTGCCGACAGTATGATATCAGCCCCGACACGCCCTTTAAGAGTATTCCCGCGGCGGTACGAAAGATTTTGATGTATGGCGACGATGAATTTGAAGGAGTGCTGCCTAATCTTACCCGCCGATTCAAAAAGACCGACAGCGAATTCGTCAAATCCCGGCTGCACAATTATCTTTCCGAGCAACCTTGCCAAGATTGCCACGGAGCGAGGCTACGTCCTGAATCGCTCGCGGTGCGCATACAAAACAAGAATATTTTCGATGTTACGCAGATGGGCATTGGAGAAGCTCAAAAGTTTTTTGAAAACCTTGAGCTATCCGATGAAGACCGGCAAATCGCCCGGCTGATCTTAAAAGAACTGAGCCATCGTCTGGAGTTTATGGTGAACGTCGGGCTTGATTACCTAACTCTCGATCGCATGAGCAGTACACTGAGCGGCGGTGAGGCACAACGTATTCGCCTGGCAACCCAAGTGGGTTCGGCGCTGGTTGGGGTATGTTATGTGCTGGACGAGCCCTCGATTGGTTTGCATCAACGTGACAATCGCAAGCTGATTCATACGCTGCAACACCTGCGCGACATTGGCAACACGGTAGTTGTGGTAGAACACGACGAAGAGACTATAATGGCCGCGGACCACGTGATTGATATCGGGCCTGGGGCTGGGACGCACGGCGGCAAAGTAGTCGCTCAAGGGAAAGTGGCAGATATTATCGCGTCGGAAAGTTCGCTGACCGGCAAATACCTGTCCGGCCAACGTCAAATAAAACTGCCTGAGAAACGGCGTAAAGTAAACATCAAATACTGCTTGGAACTACGCGGCGTTCAACAGAATAATCTCAAGAATATCGATGTGCAGTTTCCGCTGGGCGTTCTGGTATGTGTAACGGGAGTAAGCGGCAGCGGGAAAAGTTCACTGGTACGGCAGGTGCTGCTGCCCGCGGCCCGACGCAAGCTATATAACAGTCGCGAAAAACCCGGGGTATTTGAAAAGCTGCTGGGGACCACCCGTATCGACAAGATCATCCAGATTGATCAGAGCCCGATCGGTAGAACCCCGCGCTCGAACCCGGCGACCTATACCGGAGTGTTTGATCTGATACGTCAGTTGTTCAGCAAAACCCGCGAAGCTAAAATCCGCGGATACACGCCCGGACGTTTCAGCTTCAATGTTAAAGGAGGGCGGTGCGAATACTGCCAGGGTCAAGGTACGAAAAAAATTGAAATGCACTTTCTGCCTGACGTGTATGTTATATGCGATCAATGCAAAGGCACTCGCTACAATCGTGAGACATTGGAAATTCGGTATCGCGGAATGAACATCGCCAATGTTTTGGATATGCAAATCGAAGACGGAATGTCATTCTTTGAGAATTTCCCCAAGATCCAACGTATGCTTCGCACGCTGTACGATGTCGGCTTGGGTTACATGGCTTTAGGGCAATCCAGCACAACCTTGAGCGGCGGCGAAGCGCAACGAGTCAAACTCGCCACAGAACTGGGCAAAGCCAGCACGGGCCATACGCTGTATGTATTGGATGAGCCCACCACGGGACTGCATTTCGCTGATATTCAGAACCTGCTCAATGTCTTACAGCGATTGGTGGACATGGGCAATACCGTGATCGTGATTGAACACAACCTGGACGTCATCAAGATGGCTGATCACATAATTGACCTTGGCCCCGAAGGCGGTAATGCTGGAGGCTCTATCGTTGCCCAAGGTTCGCCTGAAGAAATAGCAGCCAATCCCAAAAGCTATACCGGACAATTCCTGCAAGATAAACTAAAGGGCGTCCAGCATCGAAGCTAAGGACGCTCTGGATCGACAACTCTTAGCGCGACGCGAGCCGGCTATTCGGCGGGCTCTTGCTCACCTATGATTTCATTATGTATGGCGTCCCATATTTTGCGCATCATCTCCACATAGTCCGCCTGGCGTCGACTGAACTCGCGGACCTTGTCATTGCTGCTCATCTGGTTTTCATAGGCTTCGAGCTGATGCTTGTCGGCGACCTCGATTGGTTTGTTCTCTTGCTCGAGTTTATGAATCTTCTCGGCCTGTTTTTGGAAATCCTCCACCAGCTTGCGAGCGTCGGGATCCTCCTGCAAAGCCTTCTGCGCATTTTGCATTAAAACCGTTCGCTCGTGGGCAGCTATCTGACGACCCAAACGCCGGGACAATTCAATCAACTTATCCATGCCATCTCCAATACAAAAAATATCATCATACGATCAATCACTTTTTCCTGTTATACCGTCTAGCGGCGGCTATGTCTGCGCTTAAATGGCCCAGACTGCCCATATTCCCGGACAAAACGCTTATATTGACACTTAGTCCGGTTTCGGCTATATTGAAGTATCTCTTCGGCTGAGGAACTACGGTCTGGAACAGCAGGATTCTGTGCTATTATGAGAGTACTCGTAAAACGCGGCTTCTCCCTGATCAGCGATCTGCGCTTCAATGGCGGCCCGATATATATCGGCCGCCAACCGGGCTGTAACATTTATCTACCCGATAAAAGTGTTTCTCGGCAACACGCAGTATTCTTCACCAGTTCTTCCGATGCCTGGATGATACAGGATCTGCAATCGGCCAACCGTACCACGCTAAATCGACGGCCTGTCACCAAAATGCCTTTGCGCGACGGTGATATCATCGGCATCGCTGATTTCACGCTGGAAATCCACTTGGACGATGACGTTATTAACGCCATCAACGACAAACCCATTGATTTGGGTGATACCATCGTGGCTGCCAGCCCCCTGCCCAACACAGTGTGCGAAATCGGTCGAGATTCCAACCGTCCTCTGCATCTATCTTCCACACGACTGCCCGGGATCTATGACGTGGTCGCCAAGCTGGTCGCGCAGAATGATGAAGAAAGTCTATTGGACCAGCTTACCGATATCCTATTGGAGCAATTTCAGGCTTGGCATGTTTGGGCTGGTCTGCGGGAGACAACATCGGGACCATTAACCTGCCATGGCGGCAAAACGCGCGATGATCGAAAGGTGAGCCTGGAAAAACTGGCAGGCAAAAAGATCATCCGCGAGGCGATCGACAAAGAGGCTTACATATTGCTTCCTGACGTCGCTGAGGCAGCCAATCCCGACGACACGCAGTTTCCCGGTCTGCAAAAACTCCGCTCCGCACTAGCTACACCCATCTTCGCCCCTGAAGGTGCTTATGGCGTTATATACATTGATAACGCGATCGATCAAGCACCTTACAATCACAACGACTTGGATTACCTCACCCTCATCAGCACCGTTCTGGCTGCTTTGGTCGAGCATGTCGGCTGAACACATCCCAACCGGTAAAAGCCATAGCTAATATCATCAATCGCTGCGCTGTTTCTCTAATCATTATCCAAACTGTCGCTTTTGGAGATAGGCGGGCCTAGCCACCCCACCTATATTACGTTATTTTGCTGAAAAACTCGCGACGGCAGGTGTGTCAGCCTGGATTTTGATCACATTAAACTTATTATTTGCAAGCACTTACAAAAATCAGGCTGGTCTCACAGGTATTTTCACTAGTTTTTGCCGCTTTCCTATTGACTTTTGGGCCTACTATCTCTATTATAAGGGACTTACAGGGGGTTGAATGGCGGCATGACCTTAGTGTGTGTAAGGTCGGGTCGTCTCCGGCAAGCTATGTGTATCACCAAAATTTGTGTTAATCCAACTAAGATAACTGTCTGGGTAGGGATTGAGAGCTAGGAACGGCCTGAGTGAAGTTGGTTTTTTGCCCCCTTCGCTTGGGCCGTGACTTTTTTGGGGGTAATTCCCGCAAGGTTTATCCAATCGTCCGCCGAGCCAAGCCCCCCACCCCAATAAGCAGCTTACTCAAACCAAGCGTTCGCTAGAAATCCACTGTAGGCCGCTAAGCCCTGTTCCAAGGCCTTCAGTTCAATGAATTCGTCGGGCGTGTGGGCTTGGCGAATATCGCCGGGGCCAAACACCACAGTGGCGATACCAAGGCCGCCAAACGCACTGGCGTCGGTAGCATACGGAACCACAGTTGTCTCACTGTTACCCGTCAAATGCTCGACCGTCCGGCGTAATTGCAGCACCAATGGGGCGTCTTCATCGGTCTCCATGGCTCCGTATTCGTTGTAGAACATGACATCAATGTCACTAAAACCATGCTGCTTGAGAAATTCCGCCAACTCATCCCTGCCCTGGGCTGCGCTGTGGCCCGGCAGAAGACGCCAATCAATCCACGCGGTGGCACTATCCGGGACAACATTGGCCTGCTGACCGCCATTTACCATCGTTACCGTCAAGGTTTCGCAGCCTAAACGCTGATGGCCCGGAGCTTCGGATAGAGATTGTCCGTACTGCTCTAACAGTGAGATTGCTCGCGCCAAGGGATATATGGCGTTTTGCCCTAGATGAGGGGCCGAGCTATGAGCCGTCCTTCCACTACTGCTTAGCGTCAATCGTGCCACGCCTTTGTGGGCGACCACCACGGACAAACCGGTGGGCTCTCCAAATATCGCGCCAGTGATGGCGTCGCCTCGTTCGACCGCGAATCTGCGAGCCCCGAGCATATTGTGTTCTTCGCCGCAACTGGCCAGAAACACGATATTGTGGGGCAACCGACCGGCTCTGATACGATCACGCACAGCGATCATCATCGCCGCGAGGCAACCTTTGGTATCACAGGAACCGCGACCATAAAGCCTGCCATCTTTAATCACGGGGTCAAAAGGGTCAATGGTCATACCCTGGACATCAACTGTATCAAGATGCGCCGAAAGCAACAGGGTTTTGGTGCGATCTTGTCCCTCGGCTTGCACCACTACATTGGGACGGCCCGGCGCAACGGACCAAAACTCAGCGTTCAAACCTTCTCTCACAAACCAATCGTGAACATATTGAGCTATAGCTTCTTCACCATAGGGATGGGACCATTGGATACGGTCCTGTGGGCTGACACTGGCAATCGCCACTAACGCACGGGCAAGCTCTACCACTTCACTGAACGCCATCAAAAAAACTCCTATGCTTACGGCAAAAAAGATGTGCCGACAATATAACACATTTCAGCATATCACAAGGCCCGCCCAACAGCAATCGCCTTTTTATTGTGTACCAACCTAATGCATACATATGCTGTCTATTCTATTGACCGCCCAGTAATAATCATGCCATAAGCGGTTAAAGATTGCGTTCGGGTTCAGGCGATAAATATTAGTGTGAGAGTACTGTTCCCAAGAACTTGTTGTAATCAGCGGTGTCGGTGTTAATGGAATAGGCTGGCACCGAACGGAATGAAAAACTTGGCTTAACTGCTGCGTATGTGGGAATCGCAGATTAACTCTATAGAGTAAAACAGAATTTAGCCATTTTAATTATGCCGGTAACCTGTTCTGGTTTAACGAAGGGTTCACTGAGGCAGGAGTCATTTGTTATGGCCCCTGCTGTTTTTTTGCGCCCAATCTGATTGCCTAGCGGGGGCGATTTAAGATTCGCTGTTGGGGGTGTGAACTGATAGATTGACCGATGGTGATTGGTTGGTGTTCGATCACCCTTTAGCTGCGCGAAAGGGCGGGCACCCGGATGGTTGGGGAATTGGGCTTGGTTGGTGTTCTACCACCCTTTAGCTGCGCGAAAGGGTGCCACCCGGCGATTTAAGATTCGCTGTCGGTGGTGTGAACTGATAGATTGACCAATGGTGGTTGGTGTTCTATCACCCTTTTGTCGCGTGCGAGGATAGATGATGGGGCTGGGAACCGCGTGGGTAACTTTGAACAAGATGTTCAAAATTACCCACCCTACCGAGGGTTATAATGCTTGATTGGTCACGCTTTTGTCTGACGACAATAAAGCTCTGTGAGGATAGGAATTATGCTTGGCAATTATCACAGTTTCGGTATGATAGTCTTAAGGAAACTCTAAGAATTGTCACTATAAGGCTATTGCCTCAAGTAATTTGTGTTTCATGGAGGTCATCGCTGCAAATGAATAACTCAATAGCTCAAACTAAAGGCCGGCGTAGGTTTGCACGGCAAGCCCTGGTTTTGCTGATGGTTTTAATAGCTGCCTTAGTTGGATCAAGCGGCTGCAACAGCCCAACTAATACTTTCAGCAGCATATCGCCATCGCAACTCAATCAGAGAATCCGCGCCGTCACCAACGCCGCGGTTGTCTCCTCCGATCCTATTACCCGTTGTCATGGTCTGGAATCTTTGGCCGCCCTTAATGACCTCCAAGCGGCTGCGACAATCCACCGGCATTTCTATGACAATAGTGCGGCTGTGCGATTCGCCGCTGCCATGGCTGCCGGGGATATGCGCGACACTACCGCCCGTCCTCAATTACAGATATTGCTGCGCGACAACAGTATATCGGTACAGTTGGCTGCGGCGTATGCGTTGGAACGAATCGGCGACCAGCGTTTCGGCAATTGGTATGATCATGTATTGGCCAGTGACAACGCCCAACTGTGCGGTCAAGCCTGTATGATTCTGGGACGACTGGGCAATAACGGAATTCGCCAAGATAGTCGCGATAAACTGTGGCGGGTTCTCAACAGACCTGACCAAGACACCGCGGTAAGATTGCAGGCGGCGGAAGCACTTGCGCGACTTGGCGACGAGAGAATCATCGAAAGATTATTGGCTTATGGCGGCAGTACGTATGCCGACGATAGACTCATGGCCATATCCGGTTTGGAGCTTTTAGGTGGAGCGGACGCGTTTGCGATGTTGACAGTGTTAGCGGGTGACCCCCAAATTGAAGTGCGTTTGGCGGCTTTTGGCGCATTGGGAAGCGCCAACGATCAAACTAACCTGCAAGAACTTCGTGACGCTCTTGAATATCGTGATCCTGACGGCGATCAAGTCGTAACCGAAAGAGTGCGGGGGTTAGCTTTGCTGTCTTTAGGCAAAATCGCCAATCCGCAAGACGGAAATCTGCTCTACCATACCATGGAAGATAATTCTGAATACCTCAGATTGGCTGCCGCTCGCGCGGCCATAGATTGGCTGCGTAATCAGAACCAGATAATCAGTGCAACAGGTATGTAACCCAAACATAACTATGGCAGGTTTAATATTATTTTTCGCTTTAGCGTTATTCGTTTCTTTCTTCTGTTCACTGATGGAAGCGGTAATGCTGAGCGTTTCTCACAGCTATGTGGAAACACTGGTCCAGGCTCGTCCCAAGGCCGGCAAACTCCTCAAGAAGCTGAAAGATCGCATTGACCGCCCTCTAGCTGCCATCTTAACCTTAAACACCATCGCCAATACTATCGGTGCCGCGGGCGTAGGCGCGCAAGCCCTGAAGCTGGCTAATAGGACATGGCCTGACTCCAATAACGGTAAATGGGTTGCATTAGCTTCGGGATTGCTCACCTTGGCGATTTTGGTTTGTTCAGAAATCATCCCCAAGACTCTGGGGGCGATCTACCATCGCCGACTGTCTCCATTGGCTGCCTATGCGATCAACGGTCTCATCAAAATCACATATCCTATTGTTGTGTCTTCCGAAGCCTTGGCGAAATTAATCGCCCGAAATTCAACCACCTACGGGATTTCGCGCGAAGAGATGATCGCCTCGGCTGAGTTAGGCGCCCATGCCGGGGAAATCGACAAACAAGAGATAAGAATTATTCGTAATCTTTTGCGGCTCAACACCGTAAGAGCTAAGGACGTCATGACTCCACGTTCGGTGTTATTCGCTCTCAAACAGCGATTGACCGTGGGTGAAGTAGTACGCAACCATAGCCCGATACGCTACAGCCGTTTGCCGATATTCCAGAAGGACATGGATCACATAACTGGTTTCGTTTTACGTCACGACGTATTGCAGAGCTACTCAAAAGGGGATATCAATACCATACTAAAGAAATTGCGCAAACCTATTCACGCCATACCTTATACAAAAAGCGTGGCTTTGGTACTTGAAGAGTTCATTCATTTAGGTGAACAAATATTTCTCGTTGTGGATGAATACGGCGGGACGGCTGGGATTATAACTCTGGAGGATGCCATTGAAACCCTGCTCGGAGTAGAAATCGTTGATGAACTGGATTCAGTGGCAGACATGCGCAAACTAGCCAAGCACTTGCTCGAAAAGCGGCGGGCAGAAATGAACCTGCAAGACGAGAATGTCAACAATTCTGCCGTTCCACCTGACCAACCGCAAAACCCGGCCCAATAGTGATGATATTACCGGGAGATTTCGGTATTAAACATCGCTTGCGGTACGCACTATCACTTTTCGCCTGAGAATTTCGATCAGACCACAATTCTTGTATAGCTTCATTGCCGGGCTGTTGCGGTGGTCCACAGCCAGAGAAAGCGATTCAGCCCCGGTGCGTGCCGCGGCAGCTTGGGCTTCCTTCACCATACAATCTCCCAGCCCCATACCCCGAAATTCCGGATCTACCCCCATATACGTCAACTCTAAAGTAGCATGACAAGGAATTGGCGACAACAGTAACACCCCCACCGGAGTGTCGCCTTTGATTAGCAGGCGCCAGAGCGATGGATCAAATTTGCCGGCCGCTTTGTGACCCTCAAGTATATCGTCTATGCTGCGAAAAGATTCCAGTTCATTACAATCCAGACTATTGATATAACTGCGCAAAACAGTATGAGCAAAGAGATCACGATGTTCTTGATCGTAGCTCTGCCAGCGCGAATCTTTCGGCACAGAAGCAACTGTCGGCGGTGCCGCGGTCAAACAAGCCATATAGATCAGTTCTGTTAAATCCTCAAAGCCGCTGTTCAAAGTCAACTGATGTCGAAGCGAATCAGCCGGGTCTATCATAATTTGTAATATTCGACTGCCCTCGGCAAAAGCACGGTCAGCGAGCATTCGCAGGGATCCCAAGGCACTTCGCCATACCGCGTTATTGTCCGCGGCTTGCGGCGCGATTGCTGAGGTTAGAACCATTGCCGTGCCCCCCGGTTGAGCTACATAGAAAGCGGCATGAACTAACTCATTGCCGTATTGGACAATTTGCAGACGGGATAGATCATAGGCGCCTTCGGCGGCAGTGGCTTTGAAAGCCGTCAAATGTTCCGCCATGTTCTGAGATGCTGAATTTTTCTCGGCCAACAGAAGCATTAACGCGCGATCAACTTCGTCGGGACGCGCGAGTCTGATGCGAGTCTGATAGATTTCATCTGAACCGACAGACCGATAGCGAGGGCCGGCCTTTTCCGCGGACCGAGTTCGGCGTGAATCCAATATACGACTATTGCGCGAAGGGCGCGGCATTCATTTGCCTTTCCAGCAGCTCCATCACACGTTCATACATCTGCGGAGCTTCTATTCTCATTCTCTCCAACAAAGCGCCTTTGAAGGCAGGATCAGTCATCGGATCAGCAAAGAAATCCTGCAAAGCAATCCATCTCAACTCATCCATATCCAACAGCACTATGCGATCACCTTGTTCATCCGTAAACTCGGCTTCAAACAAATCGTGAATCTGCGCGGCCCATTGCTCACGAATCATCGCGTTCTCGTCATCAAGCAACGCATACCGAGCGAAACTTTCACGCAAAAGTGAATTGATATAATCAGAAGCCCCCTTAGGACCTATCTGCTCGGCTTCCTGTCTCATTCTAGCGCGAACAAAATCTACCAGCGTGCCCTGAGTTTCTTCCGCGTCAGGACGTCGCTGACGAAGCTCACGATAGTAATATCGTGCCAAGGCCTCGTGACCCGCCAGATACAGATTCGTTATCCCACTACGCAAAAGATTCAGCGACCCATCAACCACACCTGACGGCTCTTCTTCACCACGATCGGTGCGCGTTCTAATCACATCCAGCGTCGCTTGGTACGCCACGGGAAACATGCGCAAATCTTGACTGAGATAAACCCGTGCCTCGGTAACAGGCTGACGGCTTATTATCTCCTGACCTTCTGCTGTTTCTGTATGTGTCGGCGGGACATAAGTTCTACGTATCTGCATATTGCCATAATGGAAAAGCGACTGCAGCGAATGATATACCCTGCGATGCAAATTCAATTCATCAAAAGAACTCTCGCCGTTGCTGTACTGCAACCCGCGCTCAGCCCAATAAATCGCGTGTACAAATGCCGAACGCCAGTCCAAACACAAACGTCGGTTTGGATTATCGTAGTTGATCGGGCCATACATGCGATTGATGATCAATATCCAAACGGGGTCGATCTTCCATTCTTGACGCAAGAGCCTCGCACGCTCAAAACGCTGTAATCTGAAATAAGCCTGGTTCTGGTTCTGCACTATTTCCGGCATCAAAGCCATCAGCTCATCAGAGAAGCCCTCTTGATCTCGCAGCATCTGGACTATGCCGGCCAAGACATCCTCGGTTGATTCAAAACCCGGCTCGGCCTGCATCATAGCTTCGATAACCGCGGCAACATCCGGATCATCATCCAGACGATAACGCTGCTGGGGCGTAATCTCCGCGGGAAACGCTGCCTCTATCAGCAGGCGATTCAAGGGTATTCTGTCCCAAGAACGCAAATTCTGCCCGATAAGCTCCTGAATCTCCTCGGATAATTCGACATTGGCAAATCGTTGGGCATCATAAAGATTCTCATCCAACAACAGCATATTGAATTCGTTCATCATATCCAAAAGCAACGGCTCAACTATCGCCTGTACATCGATGGTTTCATCAGGCTGCGCGACAACATTTGACCTAAGCGCAGCTCGAGCCGCGACTTCATCAAAGGCGCCCAGCCGCTCGCGGAAATCCGGCGTTAGATTGTTGTATATATAACGAGCAACAGTATTGTTTTCGTCGTCACGAATCTTGAGCAGCAAATCCATCGGCGCGGCGAAATCCCGTTCACGAAACGGGGCTGAACTATACTGCCCCCAACTGCGCGGCGACTCTGCCAGCAATTCGACCTCAGTGTTAGTCATTACTCCCATCAAAGGGAACATTTCAGAAGCTAGACGCCATTTATAGTAGGAATTCTCGTCGTCTGTTATGCCTCCGATCTTGTGCTGAAATATCCAAGCTAACTCAGAATACAATTCCATGCTGGTTTGGTTATAAACCAGCGCTCTGTCCCGCAGCAATTCATAACCCGCGCGAACCCAATTCCAACGTTCCGGCCCGCTGGGCAATCCTACTGAAATATTGTAAGCCATATTCCAAGCATTGAACTGCCATACCGAGGGCAGGTTCGGCTGTAAGGCACAAATCATACGCGCCAAATACAACGCATCAAAATACTGGCCATCGTTTTTCAGATTATCCGCGCGAATCCAAAGGTAGTCTATCACCAAACTGCGAAAGACACTCAAAGCAGCGGTGGGGATACGCAATTCACTCGACCAATCACCGTCCTCAAAAGTATTTGACGCTTCCAGGTCCATGTCACTTCGCATATCGTTGATCGGCTGCACGCGCGTAACGGCCGCCCACAGCATCGCCGCGGCCAAAAAAAGAAGTAATAATGATATCCAGTCAAATCTTCGCATATACTTAATTAAAACCTTAGACGATGACTCGTGCCAACTCCCGGAACCGGAAAATTAGATAGCCCACCAAAGCGACAAACCCACCTTGGAGCAGCAATAGAAACACAAAGCTGGTACCTATCAATCCCAATTCGACGATTCTTCCGGTTTCCAACGCCCGAACCGGATCATAAGCCGCCAACTTGGGGAAGAAGGTTAGGAATATATGCATAACAGTCATATACCCCACGCTGCCTTGGAAGCCGACAGCTTCCAGGATGAAACCGCTGGCCAACCCCACAACATAAATCACCGATACTAGCAACACCGCTACGGGCATACTTAACCAGGCCCCCGCGGCAATACCCAATATCGACAAGAATATCAACCGAAAATATATGAGTACCATTCCGCGAAACATGTTGCCTTCATAGGTACCCGCAACATAGAGTGCTTCAATACCACCATCGGGGGGAAAAATCACCACGACCTCGCCTTGGGCGGAATTGATCGCGTTATTGCGATACATAACGAACAGCTCATTGTTAGCCGAGACTATACTTACCGGCACGCCAAATTCATGTACTGTACGAATCGCTTGGCGTTGCGGGGCAACATGATACGAAGCCACACCGGCAGCCAGTGGGTCAGCCGACGCGCACCACCACTCGTTCCAAAGCACCAAATCAGGCGGATTAAGCGAAACATCCTGTTTGAAACGTATGTAAACGTAGCCGTTTTCCCGATTCACAGGCTCTATACCAGGAAAACGAAAAGTCATGGTCTCTTGCGGCCCCACCGCTCGACTGCGCATCTGCAATTGCTGAACGCTTTCCTGGAACTTTGAATTACGAAAACGCTCGATCTCGCCGGGGCCGGTAAGTTCACCTTGATTGAGACGTTCCTGAACCAATCTATCAGCCATCTCTGTGGCTTGGTCAGTGAAATCGGGCAACGGCGGCTGCACCCCCCGCCGAGCAACCAATACCAAATCTTCGATACGCCTACGCTCATACTGTCGGCTCTCAGCATCCGCGGGCAACAGAGCTTGTTCCAGCACTCGGGACGTTACATAAATACTCACAAAAGTGACGCCAAGAAAAAGTAAGTTCAGCAAGGCTATGCCCATGAACTTACCCAATAGAAATTGGCCTCGACCGATTGGCTTGGTGGTAATAGTAAAAATCTCGCGACGCTTTATGTCGCGCGCGATTGTGGCAATTGAGAGAAAAATGGTTAGCAGCGAAAAGAACCAAGTCGTGAGACGAATGGAGTATCCCAGAAAGGTTTGCATGTCCTGATAAGGAACGGTACTTCTGTCGCCGGCATATGCCGCCGCCAAGGACGATCCGGAAATTCCCTCAACCGTCGGAATTCCTTGGCGCCATATCCAAAACGCAAACCCCGCGGTACAGACCGAAATGAATAATATCACAAAGGCCATCAGAAAACGCATACGAAGCGTTTCCCGAATCAGATTTTTAGCTACGGCCCAAATTCCACTTATCATTACTAAGACTACTCACATCCCAGGTATAATTACTGCTTATCTGACTGGTCATCGTTATGCTTTTGGGGATTGTCCGTTCGATCCCTGTTGCCGGTAAGTCGGTCGATCAAGGAAATATCCACCGATTGCTCGGATTCTTCCACAGGTACGGAATCCAATTCTGCCGGTTCTGATGGTTCATCGCGGCTGTTCGCGGACACCAAGCCTGCCGATTCCGATTTGGTAAGCGAATCCAAAACATCCTGCTGCACTTGTTCGACCGGTTCGACTTTCTCCAATTGGGGTGACAGCGGTTTGGTTTCAGTTTTTTCCGCTGCAACATTAACCAACTGTGAAATCACCGACTCGCTTTGGTCCACTTCAGGTTCTGACGAACGCAGGAAGTCACTTATGCCTTCGCCCATAACAGCGCCTGAAGTCTGCTGCTCTGATGTCTGGGCTTTTTCCACAATATCCAGGAAGTATTGTTCCAAACGCAGTCGCGGTGATGTAACCTCAAGTTTAGCATGGGGGTATTCCGCGTGAATAGCCGATTCCACCGCTTTCATTGTCGCCGGGCTAAGACGTTCGGTGTTTATCTGGGTCATTTCCTGATGCGCCAGCAATTCGTCAACCGACCCCAGAGCCTGAGGCTTGCCGCCGTAGAGAATGCATACCCTATCACAGACATCCTCAACGTCCGCCAGCAAATGACTGCAAAGCAAAACTGTTTTACCACGCCGACTCAACTCACTAATCAAATCTTTGATCTGACGTGTTCCAATGGGATCAAGACCTGACGTGGGCTCATCTAGAATAAGCAAATCCGGATCATTTATCAGAGCTTGCGCCAAACCAATACGTCTCATCATACCTTTGGAGTATTCCCCCACCGGGCGCCGTGCCACGCCGGTCAATCCTACCATATCCAGCAGGCTTTCCGTACGACGTTTGCGCTCGGAACGACTAAGATCAAAGAGACGCCCATAAAAATCCAGTGTTTCTCGAGCCGTCAAAAATTGATATAGATGCGATTCCTCAGGCAAATAGCCTATGCGTGAATTGGTTTTGACATCGCCGGGCAGTTTACCTAAAACCCTGGCGACTCCACGCGTGGGAAAGAGCAATCCCAACAGCATTTTGATGGTCGTGCTTTTGCCTGAACCATTAGGCCCCAACAAGCCAAAAACTTCTCGCGAACGAACCTGGAGATCCAGTTTGTCCACTGCAACCACACGCTGATGGCCCCAAAAATCACGAAACACTTTCGTGAGTCCCATGGTTTCGATAGCCAAGTTTTTAGAATCAGCACTCATATACTTATCTCATAAAGTAGATAAAATCATTCACCAACATCAAGGCCCATTAAGCGGGCAGCGGCGTTAAACCGGGGTCATCAGTCGATGGCCCGGCATCGGCCGAATCCACCGATACGGTAGCGGCACCACCCGGACCAAATGCGCTGGGCACGGGTCCTTCGGTAAGCTCTTCGCCAAAGCGTACTAACCGGGCACTGTTGAATATGATTATCAACGAGCCAGCCAAGTGCATAATAACCGCCAGGACCGCAGGCAACCAACCGCTGGCTGCGAGCGACACGCCTAGAACAATAAAGGCCACACCAAAAATCAGATTCTGCGTTACCACGCGACGTGTTATCCGCGAAAGCCGAATCAAAAACGACAACCGGCGTAGATCATTATTCATCAGCGCAATTGACGCGCTGTTAATAGCAACATCGCTGCCCGCTGCCCCCATAGCCACACCAAGGTCTCCCGCAGCCAATGCCGGCGCGTCATTAACGCCGTCACCAACGACCGCAACCTGATGGCCTTCTTTTTGCAGCTCATGCACCAAATGCAGTTTTTCGTGAGGCAAACATTCGGCCTTGACTTCCGAACAACCCATTTCCGCCGCCACACGTTTGGCTACCGCTAAACGGTCACCTGTAACCATAACCAATCGATGCAAACCTAAGTCGGTAAGCTCTTTGATAGCTTGTTGTGCTTCCGGCCGCGTTCGGTCTTCCATACCTATCCAACCGATGCACCGGCCGTTTTGGGCAATATAAAGCAAACTGACACCTTTAGGGGCCGCCATTTGCTCGCTGCGTACGGCTGTCATATCGACATCCAAAGACTCCAGCCAAGTCTCACGACCCACCAGAATATCTGCATCAGCGACTTTGGCTTTGACTCCGCGGCCGGATACTTCCTCGAAATTCTCCGCCGTGGCCAAAGGCAAATTCGCTCGCTTGGCAACATCAACCACCGCCCGAGCCGCGGGGTGACGACTGAATTGCTCGACCGCCGCAGCCGCAGCCAACATCTTGGCAGCATCTACCCCCTCAGCCGGAGTAAGTTTGGTAACGGCCAATTTACCAGTGGTAAGCGTTCCGGTTTTGTCAAACACAATCGCTGTCAGGCCGCCCGCTGACTCCAGATCGGTAACATTCTTCACTAGAATACCTAAACGGGCTGCACAGCTCAAGGCCGCCACCATCGCCGTGGGGGTCGCCAAGATCAAGGCGCACGGGCAAGAAATAATCAATACCGCTATCGAACGCTCAAGGCCCGTAAAAGCGAAAATTATCACAGCCAACATCAAGATCGTCGGGATATACCAACCAACATACTGATCGATAATGCGCATGATCGGTATCTTGGTCCGCTCAGCATCCAAAATAAGCGATTGCACCCGGCCCAAAGTAGTGTCTTTGCCCGCGGTTGAAACTTCGACATCCATCATACCGGTTAAGTTTGTGGTGCCGGCAAAAACCTGATCGCCTACGGTTTTGTCCACCGGAAGTGATTCACCCGTAATCGTAGCTTGGTTTACTGTTGAATCGCCCGCGACCACCTTACCGTCCGCGGCGATGTTATCACCGGGGCGTACGCGAATAACTTGTTTGGCCTGCAACTGGCTCGCTTCTGTTTCTCGTTCGGTTCCATCAGGCAGCAACAAATGAGCTTTGCTAGGCGTGATACGCACCAAGGACTCAATCGAAGCGCGAGCGCCTAAAGCTGTGCGTGTCTCCACCAGTTCCGCCAACAACATAAAGAAACCAACCGCACCGGCAACTCGATAATCCTTGGTCGCGAATGCCGCCACGATCGCCAACGCCACCAACTCATCCATATGAGTACAGCCGGTAAACATTCCTTTCAACGCATGCCAAACCACAGGCGCCCCCAACAGTATAGCGCCTAACATAGCCAGCAATTCCGCCTGCTCCTGGCTGTTACGGAAAACATATTCCGCAATCATACTATTAAGCAGCAGAATACCGCCCATCAAGGTGCCCAACAAACTCAGACTCACCCGTAACGTACGCATACGAGTGGTATGGCCCTGCTCGGACTCTATTTCCTGCTGAAGTAAACCTGAATTCCTATGTGCACTCATTATTTCAAATTCCTAATCATATATCAGAGTTCGACTTCGCTAGTTCCAACAAAAACTCGCATCGCTCAACAAAGCTCTATCAGCGACAGCGATCAGAACATAACTAACTAACGCGGCGGCCCGGGGGCCATGGGATTAACGGGAGTATGGACGTACTCCTGCTCCGTATCATTTTCGGTTTGGCGCGGCGCCAAAGTGGCGTCACGAGAAAGCACTGGACGCAATTCCACCGCGGCATCGCCCGCAGCATTCAGCACAAACGCCTCATCAGCACTGGCTAACACATCACGAAGCGCCTCTTGGTAGAGTTCATCTATCGTCACCGCCAACAACTGAGCGCGTTGACCGGCGTAGTCTTCGGCACTATCAGGTGCAAAATCAGACACCGCTAAATCTATGCGATCCAAAACTATGTCAATGTAGTTGGCGTCCGCCGCGGCTGCTTCGACAACTCGTGTTCGATAGGCTTCGGCTTGTGCGATAATAATCTCCGCCTCGGCGCGAGCGGTACTGCGTACCTCTGACGCTTGAGCTTGGGCGCCCTGCACCCACTCATCCGCTTGGCTGCTGGCGCGGGCCGCGGCATCAAAAGCATCCTGTACCTGACGCGGAGGCCTCCAGTCCAGCAAATTCAACTGCACCGTCAGACCTATATCAGACGCTTCCAGACGACTGGTAAACTCCTGCTCCACAGCATTACTGAAAGCCCCGGCGCCTTGTCCTCGTTCACGGCCCCACATCTGTTCGATATCCCAATTAGCACTGGTGACAATAACCGCATCAGCTAACAGCGCACGCAGATAATTTTCTACGCCGGTCCAATCGTAACGATTGTTGGCGTTCTTGGCGCCAGACCATATCTCACTGAAGAAACGCTGGGGATTGGTAACACGATAACGAATACGCCATTTGTAATGAATGATGTTGTAGTCGGTAATCGGTATGTCGTTGGCGTCCTCTTGGCCATCCAACACAGCGGCACTGCGCGACGCTGTAAGACTGTAACCATCCGTGCCAAAACGCAATGTTTGAGGTACGCGAGATGAACGCAGGCCCATCGCCTCTTCCGTTGCCTGGGGATCAAAATACCAAAAATCGTCTATGCTCAATTCTCGCTCAGCCAGCTCACCGGGGATTATAACCACCTCTTCCACCGGATAAGGCCAAGCCCAATGCGGACCGGGCTGCAGAACCGCTGAAACACTTTCGCCCCCTTTCACACTGCCAAAACGCAACTCCAACGCCACTTCGTTTTGCTCTACCCAATAGAAGCCGCGATAGATGAAAAACGCTATGACACATATCATCACTAACTTGAGCACGACAAAACTAAGACGCAATGCCTCAGCTAATGCCTTACTGGCTGGATCCAGATTCTCGTTGGAATCAACCGTAGGGTCGTGATGATGATGGTGGTGGTGATGGTGCCCGTGAGAGTGGCTGCCACTTTTATCATGGCCCGAGGAGGCCTTTGAATTCTTTTCCGAATCGGTCATATTTGAAATCTCCGTGGGATTTCAGCTTTAGATTATTTGTAAAATCAGGAGTCATCAATATCGGTTGTAATGGTCAATTATTCTCGTCTTCAGTCAGAGAACTCCAGGTAGTGTCGGCCGGGCCGGTGTTCAAAAGGTCGTAAGGGGCTGTGTCGCTGTCCAGAACTATGGTCGTCCGTGCGTTCAGTGTTGTACGCAGAGTTTCCAGCCGTCGCAGGAAGTTGGCCAAGTCCGGATTCTGCATGAAAGTTCTATAGTACACCGCGGCTTCCGCGTCACCCTGGCCTTCGATGCTACGAGCTTCAGCTTCGGCACGTGCCCGAATTCGCGTCGCTTCGGCTTCCGCTCGGCCGGCGATGCTATTAGCCACGCTTCGTCCCTGGGCAAACAACGTACGAGCTTGGCGCTGGCGCTCCGCGGTCATACGGGCGAACACAGCGGTGCTTACACTGTCCGGTACACCAAACTGCCGAATACCAACATCCATAATAGTGATGCCATACCCGCCGCCGGCTTCAGCTTCAGCTTGAACTCGCTGCAGCATACCACCTGACTCGCTGTCGTTGCTTTCAACCATCGGGAGAACAAAAGCGTTACTGTCAATCGTAACCAATTGACCCAAGTCATATTCCGCGACCACGTTCATCGCTTCGCGCACCCAGGCATTGATAGCTTCCTCTGCACGATAGACAGCGTCAGCCTCGCTCGCCGCGGTACCGCTGCGGAACCGCTCATAGAAAACTTGAGCGTTACTAATACGCCAATTCACGTAAACAGCGACGATAACCGTTTGCTTATCCGCTGTCTGAATCTGTACCGCTTGGGGCTGATACGTTCGAATACGAGTGTCGAACTTAACAACCTTCTGCCAAGGCCAAATCCAGTTAAGACCCGGTTCGTCCACTTGGTCTGTAATGCTGCCAAATGTCAGTACCAGGGCCTTCTCTTGCCATCGCACCGTAAAGGCGACAAAGTACAAAGCCAAAATCGCTACAATAATCAACGTAACTAATATAGCACCAAAGTGTCTTTTCACTGTGAGTTCTCCTGTTCAGGAAGACCTAGTCCGCTAAACAAATCCGGCTGTAATTTTTCTTGTAAATCTAACTCATATACCCAACTATCAACATTGTCGGCAATAAAAACGTATTTCCGCATAGCGGGCAAATACTCATCCAAAACCGACAAATACTCTCGCATCAAATAGACATTGCCACCTAGTTCATAAGCAAGACACTGCTGCCTGAATCTTTCACTGATTGCTTGAGTGGTCAGACTGCGACGTTCCGCGTATGCTTGCGCTCGAGCTAGACGTATGTCGCTGGCGCTCTCGGCAAATGCCAAGGTTTCGCTGCTCTCTCCTTGAGCCGTAAGCACCACCGCTTGACGGTTTTGGAACGCTGAAATCACGGTTTCAAACGAAGGCGCAACCTGCAAATGCGGATGCACGGAATCCAACCCTACAAAAACAACCTTTATTCCCAAGCCATATCGTTCGACTTCCGCTTGAATCGCCTGTTCTAGAAACTGTGTTGTTTCATAACGGCCGGGCCCCATCAGAGTCTGAATATCCGAATGGGCCGCGTAACGTATGGCTTGACGATAGCAAATGCCCTCTAATAACGATCGAGTGTCGCGATAACAACTTCCATTATCGGCATAAGCGTATTGCTCCACATCCTCGATCAAATAATGCACGGATAGAGCAATTATCAGTAAATCGAAATTCGTCCCTGAATCAGAAGTGAAGGCTTCGGAATCATCTTCCATTGCAAGCGATTCAGGCACCAATCCTTCATAAGCCACATCACACGCGTCTGCCACATCAACCACATCCGCCGGCGTCACAGCGTCAGAATCTTCCTGTATAACCGCGACCATAAACGGATACTCGTTTTTCCAGTGTTGAACGCTCCAAAGCACCGGCCTGTTGTCTTCGCGTCTCTCAAAAGACTCGAAACCTATTTCCAAGGTCTGCAACTGCTTCATCGGAAATGATCGAATTCTATCAATCGGCCAAGGATATTTCAGATGCAGGCCCGGTTCGTAGGGAGAAGCGGCATTCAAGGGCTCGCCGAAACGCTCCAACACCCCAACATTGCCCGGCTCGACTATCGCTAACGTCGTCATTAGGTATAATACCAATGTCATGGCGATTAGAAGCGGCACCACCGCCCGCGAAAGCAATTGGAAAAACCAAGTGTCCGAGACTTTGAAACCAAACTGATAATCCAGAGCGTGAGCCGCGGTGCGGAATATACCGCCTGGTTCGCTGAACAATCCCAAAATCCGCGATTCATAAGGAGCGCGATGATAGACCCCCTTGACCCGAGGCCGATACGCATCCAGCACCAAGTTCAATATCACCTCGATGCCGATCACAATCATTACCGCGGCAATCACATACGCCAATACCCGTTCAAACAACGGATAGCCCCCATCAGCCACTAATAACGCGACGGTTGTCGCAAAACAGATCAAAGCGTTGCTTAATAGATAACTGCCCCCGGCCCGCAACGGGCGCCACTGCTCTTGCTGACTCATGCCCACGGCATAACGGGAGAAAAGAAAACTCACCAAGGCAAAGCCGGCAATATACGCCGCGGCTGACAATACCGCGTCGCGCTGGTCAATCAGCATATTATAATCAACCGCGCGAACCCAATAATATTTCCAAAGCCCAATCCCAACCAGATAAACAACAGTCAGAATGGCAAAGATCGGAATCAGATATTTTTCCATCCACACCAATCGGCGCTGCGCTATATGCAGACTTCCCTCGACCGAACTGCTCTCAAAAACCGAGGTGTCTTTGCCTTGCCGACGCAATTGGTTGTATTGCTCGACGTCGCGATGCTCTTCTTGGGCCATGCGGCGCTGACGAAACTGCAGCAGCAGTATCAACCAGATTATACTGCCGCCTAGAAAATGCCACGCTTCAACGCGAACCGCCAGCGAACCAACCGCGTTACCCACCCACAAGGCCAACATAAAGAAAAGGCCATGCAACAGAAATGCAACTAACGAAAGTCTTTCCGCGCGCTTAAATGATAGATTCATATGTGCATCCAATTCAATAACATCGAGAACCATAAGTCGCCGGGGCGATTTTTCATATGTGTCGCGACACAGCAACCAGGAAGCAATCAACACCGAAATTAGGCGACCTCAGATACTGTTGAACTAAAATATATCAACAGTCCTGACGGGCCACCGGATTTCACCGCTTCATAGCCAAATAACGAACCTTAATATGCGTAATTGCGTATAATATGCAAGCCCGCCCCTCGGACAAAAGTCAACAACACTGTCCGACCACAAGATAACTGCTGTTAGGATAGCGAACTATGCAACAGAATGCAAACATCAACAATAGCCAATAATACCAAAACCACAAGACTCTCGGGAAATAGCCCTTGCAAAGAGTCTTGATATCTGTCAGCATTAACCGATATTCATATAGTAGAGGCCGGCGATTAGGCCATATAACGGTTGAGCCGATAGCCTAAACCAAGACACCCTATGTCAATATTATCGGTATATTGACCCCAATTTGGAGTAATCAAAATGTCCAGGAATCTTCTGGCAATAACAGGTAACACTTTCACCGAAACGCTGCGCCAGCCCGTATATGCTGTGGTTGCCGGCGCCGCTATTCTGTTGTTGATCTTCGGCCCGTCACTTTCTATGTTCACAATCGACGATGACAACATGCTTCTGAAAGACACTGGGCTGTCCACATTATTGGTTGCTGGGCTTTTTCTTGCGGTTTTCGCGGCCGCTACCGTAGTACACGGCGAAATCGAAAACAAAACCGTCTTGACCGTCGTCACCAAAACCGTCGATAGATACACATTTATACTAGGTAAATTCCTAGGCATAGCCGCCGCCGTTCTGCTGGCGGAGTTTCTGTTGGCACTGGTCCTATTAATGGTTGTACGTCATGGAGCCCTTCAGCGAGCCAGCGACCACCGCGATACTGTCGTCCTTACCTTCGGAGCCATCACGGCTGGCGCGACCTTGGTCGTGGGGCTGCTGGGCAATTACTTCTACCGCTGGCGTTTTACTTCAACGGCAGTGGTTCTCGGCACCAGCCTTTGCGCTATCACCATAGCAGCCCTGGTATTCATTGACCCTTACTGGGCCTACAACCCAACCGCTGACAACCTCGACCTCAAGCTGATTGGGCCGATCTGCCTTGTGGCAATTGCCACCACAATCTTGGCTGCCATTGCAGTCGCTGTCGCTACCAGAGCCGGGCTTGTTCTAACCTTGTTGATTTCAGCCATATTCTTTGTCGCCGGCACAACACTGCAACCCTGGCTCGGACCTTTCGCTCAGCAAGCCAATATATTGGGATACGTTGCCAAGACCGTCCTGGCGATATTCCCCTGTATAAACTTCTTTATGGTCAGCAACGCCATATACACCGGACAAACCGTCCCCACGCCCTACATTTGGCACGCACTGGGCTATGCACTAATTTACGTCACTGCTGTATTATTGTTCACCATGGCCCTGTTTCGGCACCGCGAAATCGGATAATTTGCCCATTTGCCAGCTATTTCCCACCTATAATAGCCAGGCGATAATTCATAAAGCCATTCCAGTAAAGTGTTTGCAACAAAAAGCTCTTTTTGTGCCCACTTGACGTCAACCCACCCGCCAACTATAATTGGCTCTTTGTCTCAGAGGCAAAGGCACCGCTACCGTTATGCGTAGGAATGCCGGCTCGAACTAAAACGCGAGATATCAATCTGACACTTTTTTTGCGAGAATAACCGTGATTGTCAAAGTAAACGACCGTGATCACCAACTCCCGGACAAAGCCACCGTAAGACAACTTCTAGATGAATTAAAAGTGGTCGGCCCTTTGGCGGTAGAACTCAATCGAAAAGTATGTCCTAAGAAAGACCACGAGACCACCATTCTAAGTGATGGCGACATTATTGAGATTGTTACCATCGTCGGCGGCGGGTGAGTCATATAAGATTGTCCAATAGCCCCATCAAAAGTACAGACTTTTGTAGCAAACATAAGAATATTGAATTTCCGGAAGGCGGGCCAATCATGGCAAACAATGAAAAACTAAAACTTGGACCATTTGAATTTTCCAGTCGTCTTTTTGTCGGGACCGGCAAGTACTCGTCATTTGAGCTAATGCAACAGGCCTTGGAAGCCAGTGGTTGCCAAGTCGTAACTGTCGCGGTACGCCGAGAAAGATTGTTCGACAAACAGCAACGTAACATTCTTGATTTCCTTGATCGCGATCGTTATACGCTCTTGCCCAACACCGCTGGTTGCTTCAATGCTGAAGACGCTGTGCGTACCGCTCGACTGGGACGCGAACTGCTCGATTTAGACTGGGTAAAGTTGGAAGTTTTGGCTGACACCAAGACTTTGTTGCCCGACCCTCTAGGCACTCTCGAAGCCACCGAGACTTTAGTCAAAGATGGATTCACCGTTTTGGTCTATACCAATGACGATCCTGTGATGGCTCAACGGTTAGAGCAAGCCGGCGCCACCAGCGTGATGCCCGCCGCTGCGCCCATCGGGTCCGGTCAAGGAATCCTCAACCCCAATAATATCCGCATCATCCTCGAACGGGCCACCGTTCCGATTATTGTCGATGCCGGAGTTGGAACCGCCAGCGATGTTACATTGGCAATGGAACTTGGAGCTGCCGGGGTGTTGCTCAATACTGGTATTGCCGGCGCCCAAGACCCTGTAGCCATGGCTCGAGCAATGAACCACGCCATCGAGGCCGGCAGACTCGCAGCCAACGCCGGTCGTATCCCCCGTAAACTCTACGCCACCGCTTCTTCACCTGTCGAAGGCACCATCGGAGTGTCAAAATAAAACACCGATACGCATCTGAAACAACTTCATTATGAACCAACACAGGATGAAAGCGCCTCGCTAACCAAACCCATCCCGTTGATCGGCCTGAAATAGAATGAACAACAACCGTATTGATCCTGCATGGTTTCTCGGTTCCCAAGGCCCCATCGCCCGGTATCTAAACGGTTATGAAGTTCGCCACGAACAAGTGGCTATGGCTCAGGCTATTCAACAAGCGTTCAGCTCTTCCCAGCATCTTGTCGTCGAAGCTGGAACCGGGGTCGGCAAAAGCTTCGCCTATCTCATTCCCGCCATTCAACGCGCCGTCGAAAACAAACAAAAAGTCGTTATCAGCACCTACACCATCGCCCTGCAAGAACAGCTCACTCGTAAAGACGTGCCCTTTATTCACGAAATCGCTGATCATGATTTTCTCTGCGTACTAGCCAAGGGCAGAGGGAACTACTTCTGTTGGCGCCGTTTTGAACACACAAAAAAAAGAGGCGGCACTCTTTTTGACAGCGAAGACCAATTCGAAGAACTGTCGAAAATCTATAGCTGGGCATTGGAAACCAAAGACGGTTCTCGCAGCAGTATGCAAGATCAGCCGTCTCCTGCTGTATGGGAACAAATCTGCAGCGACAGCACCGTGTGTATGGGGCGCAAGTGCCCGCATGTCGGCATCTGTTTCTATCAGCAAGTCAAAAGAAGAATATTCGGCGCCGACATAATTATAACTAACCACGCCCTGTTATTCTCCGACTTGGCAGCGAAACTCGAAGGCGGGGCAATTCTGCCTAAATTCGAACTGCTCATACTCGATGAAGCCCACAATGTGGAAAATGTCGCCAGCACTCACTTCGGCCTGCGCATAACCAATCATCAGATCAGCTATCTCCTAAACCGCATCTACAACCCCCGCACCGGCAAAGGCATAGTCACCCCTTACTGCGACAACATGACCATCGAACTGCTTGCCGATGTCACCGATGCCGCTGAGAAATTCTTCGCCTCGCTGCAAACCTTCGATGAAGTTGAAAAATCCTATGGAGGCAACGGCAGAGTCCAAAAGAGCGCGGCGTTCGTCAATGTACTTAGTCGTCCTTTGATCGAGCTTGGCCAAAACCTCCATAATATCGCCGCGGAAATCGAAGACGAACAAGATCAAATGGAAATCGATTCTTACAGTGTCCGTTGTCTCGAAATGGCCGATGCGATAAAAACCTTTATCGATCAGCAGATCGGCGAAAGCGTTTATTGGGTCGAGGCCTCCCAACGCCGCTATCGCCCCACCGTTGCCGCGTGCGCCTCGCCATTACATGTAGGCAGTACACTGCAAAAGGCCCTCTTCTCCCAATGTTCCACGGTAGTCCTTACCAGCGCCACCATCGCCACCGGGTCAACAAAGCCAACCACTAAGAATCCATCAGCAACCGACGACGCTTATTCCGATCAGCTCATCGCCGGCACAGATAGACCTCCAGGATTCGATTTCTTCTGCTCAAGACTGGGGCTGGAAGAATGCCTCACCCTCCAATTGGGTTCACCCTTTGACTATCAATCCCAAGTAGAGGTTTTTGTCGAAGCATCGTTGCCCGATCCATCCCAGAAAACACAAGACTTTTTGGATGCCGCCGCCCAATGCGTAAAGAAATATCTCGAGCATACTATGGGCAAGGCGTTTTTGTTGTTCACGAGTTTCAAACAACTGGACCAAATGGCACAAGAGCTGCAATCTTTCTGCCAGACACACAACCTCACTCTTTTGGCTCAGGGCAAAGGCAAAGACCGTTCTCAACTGCTGGACCAATTCCGCGAAAACACCAATAGTATTTTATTAGGGACAGACAGTTTCTGGCAAGGCGTGGATGTGCCCGGCGAAAGTCTTAGTAATGTAATTATCGTAAAACTTCCCTTTTCCGTACCGGACCATCCCTTGCTGCAAGCCCGGCTCGAACAAATCAAAAGCCAAGGCGGAAATCCATTCTTCGATTACCAACTGCCCGAAGCCATACTCAAGTTCAAACAGGGGTTCGGCCGATTGATTCGCTCCAAAACCGATACAGGAATTGTCGTTATATTGGACCCCCGCGTAGTCACCAAAAGGTATGGCAAAGCATTTCTTCGTGCCCTGCCCCCCTGCCCCGTGAATATCCGCACAAATAACACGCCCGAGCTTTGATCCGCCAGGGTGTTATTGCTCTAATCCATCAGCCCGCTTAGCTGCAACCTCGATCTGTGGCAACTCTATTTACGCCCCAGCCGTTAAAGCCGCACATCCGGCGAAATGAAACGCAATAATGAATCGCAACCCCATTGGAACAGCGTAAACCGACCGCACGCTATTCGTACTCGACCAGACATATAAGGCCGGGCACAATCCAAAACCTCCGCATCATCCAATTCTATCGTAATCTCATAAACCGGATCGGTAGGCCTTTCACTTCGCGTATAATAATCGTACTCCGTATAAACCTCGCCGCCGACTTTATGGCTCAATGCCATCTTCTCGCCAAATTCTCCCATACTGTCTTCACAGTGATCACCCGGTCCTATCGCCACATGGCCGGTAAACGTATCACCCGGAAAAGCATACAGCATTAACTCCGCCGCCTGACCAATCTCATCCAAATCAGGGAATATCCGCGCGAGGTCGTCTTCCGAAACCCAAACCTTGGCCGTCATTTGCGAATTATCCGCTAGCAGGAACAGAATCGTACCTTTTCTCAAAAAACGATTGTTTATGGAATCCAGTTCTGACACTGTACCCAAAACCTCACCCGAAAACGACGCCTGAACCTGCAACTCCGCTTCTATTGATCGCAGCCGTTCTAAGTCCGCCACTTTCGATTCTCGACGCTCGATCAACATATCCGCTTCCGCGTTCTGACCGTAGCGGCGTAACTGGTCGATCTGAATATCAAACTGCTGAATCTCATAGCCGGTCTGTTCTATCTGCAACTGCAAATCTCTGTTTTCTAACAGCGCCACGGTTCCCGATTGATCCGTGCCGTCAACCGTTATGTAGCTTCCTTCCTTCACGGAATCGACAAGCTGCAACTGGCCATCAACTCCCGTGCGAACCAATTGCACTTGTGCCGGCTCTAAAACAAAATTCAGCGTAACATGCTGTTCCATCGGCCAGAACAAGACCATGCCGACCAATATCACCAATATCGCTAATATAATCACCAAACGCGTATTTGATATACCCAATGCGATGCGTTGCTTAGCTATACGACTACCTCCCTGAACCAAAGGCGTTAACATCATTTTCCAAATCGCAAGCACAACCAAAACCTGACCTAGCCAGGCTAGATGCAAACCGTCCAATATGCGATATAGGCCAAACATTATCGCAAACAGAATAAACCAACGGTACAAATAGGCTGACACACTATAGAAAGGGAAAACCGAACGAAAACGATGTTCCTCCGGCATCTCGTCACTGTGCCCACCCAAAACGCAGCGTACAAAAAGATTACGCATATAGTCGTTAGAACGCTGGCGAAGATTCGGCACTTCAATCAAATCCATCAGCATGTAATATCCATCATATCTCAATAATGGATTAGCGTTGAATAGCACGGTCTGGAACGAACAAGCTACTACAACATTGAATGCCATCAGATTTATAAAGTCAGGCGAATTCGTATAGTACCAGACAATCGCAGCTATCCCCGCGAAGATCATCTCCGTCATTATCCCCGCGGCCGTTACAAATATCCGATGGCGCTTATGCGGAAAAGTCCAAGAATCGGTCACATTACAATAAAAAAACGGCACAAAAACCAAAAACAGCCACCCCATCTCGTGAACTTCCCCCCCATAATTCTTGCACGTTAAACCGTGTCCGAATTCGTGCAGTCCCTTGATAATCCAAAGCGTCGCCAGCAATAACGGCATATTATAGATCGTGAAAAACTGGGTGCTGAACGTTTCGCTGAAATCATCCCAGCGGTGCAAAATCATCCCAAGGCCCACGAACATCAACGCCAGATACAGCACAAAACTGGGCCAAGTCCATATAAAACGCAAATGCTCCCAGATGCGACCCAAAATCTTGTCGGGATCAAAAACCGGTATCTTGACAAACAGGAAGTTCTGGAACATCGCCTTGGTTTTCAACCACCACTTTTTCCGCGACAAACGATACAGAACTTCGTCACGGTCCGGCTGCGCTATCGTAATAACCCCCTTACTGGTCAAGGCCCGCACAAATTGCGCAACCTCCGCGTTGTTCAGACAGTCAGTCCTAAATTCCTTGCGATGAGCCGCTTTTAGCTGCGCCAACGTAATATCATTACGCAATTGATTGATAATGAAGTATTCTTCCCGGTTAAAGCGATAATAACGCAGCGAAACCGGGTCTTTGATAACCCAATATGGCTGGCCGTCGTAAATCTGCGGATAAGCCAGCAGCTCCCTTCGCACCTTGGGAAGAAGCTGATGCTCCGGCAAATCGCTATTGGGCGACCCCGCCCCATCATACCTTTTGTAGTTGGATTGCATATTTTTACTACGTATCTAAAAATCTAAAAACCGATAGCCCAACAGTCGTCGCTACAAGTCTTATTAATCCACCAACTCCACCCGACCACTCATGCCCGGCCGAAAACGATAACGATACTCCGATTCCCCAGTACCAGGCAAAACCGGATTCTCAAATTCCACTTCTACCGTAAACCGACCCGTGGACCCAATGGTGGGACTTATATAAACCACATGACCAACGAACGCCTCGTCACCAGCGCCTTGCACATAAATATTCGCTGTCTGTCCTAAATGAACATTCGCCAATTGCTCAGGAGGAAAATTCTCCGATATCCGTAAAAAATCAACCTTCATCAAGGCTATAACCGGTTGGCCACGGGTAACCATCTCACCCACTACCACTTGCTTCACTTGATCATAAGCAGTAATGTCAAGACTGGAAAACGGCACTACGACCCCATCCATCGGAGCCACAATCGAGTGCTTGGCCAGCAGAACCTCATTCTGACGCAACTCCAGTTCCAACAGACGTACGTTCATTTGTGCTTCTTGCAGAGCGTACCTCGCCATGTCACGCCGTTGAGTAGCTTCTCGCATTTCTTTGGGCGAACCAACACGAGCTCCGCCGACTTCTGTCTCAAAAAGTCTCTGCACAATCTCCAAGTTGTCTTGAGCATACTCCAACGCAGTCTCTGCTTCTGCAATATCGGTATTCATTTCAAGCTGAGCCGTTATGCGCTCTACTGCTATTTCAACCAGAGTACTATCCAGCCGTATCAGCACATCACCAGCGCTCACAAAATCCTGCGGCTCACTCTCAATAGAACCTATCAGACCTTCAACTTCGGCACTTAAAACTGCCACTCGTTGCGCCCGCAGAAAGCCCGAAAACATCTCCGAATTGCCATAGTTGCCGTAGTCATCTGAATCCGAACCAGCCACTTGGGCCATGACATCGTCGGCAAAAAAACCGGATGCCAAAAACAAACAAACCAAAAGAAACAGTCCCGTCTTACGTTGCATCACGCCATTATCAATCATATGCGTCATCCCTTATTAAAATGTCGATCTACGTACAAAATCCACAAACTCATGCGTAACCGCGTATAGCAAATTGCCTCCGCCGCATTCAACCGCCACCTTTCCTTCCATCCCTTGACGCAAACCCATTTTACGCAATTCTTCCGGCACAGAAACTCGCACACTTATCACATTGCGGTATTCTCGTTCACCCGTAGCGATCACCTGGGCACGAGGCGCAACTGAAATAACTTCGCTGGCGTACTTCCTATCTGGATGAGCGTTCAAAATAACCCAAGCACGCAGAGGTTCGACACGTTCCGGGTCATCATAGGCCCGCAGTAAATCTCCCGCGTCATTTTCCGGTACCGAAACTAAGAACTCCCATTCTGTATCATCTGGAACAATCTCCAGAATCGCTTCGCCACGAGTCACCGGTCGAGAAAGCAAATGTGCTATCGTACTCTCCGAGCTAACAACCCTGCCCGAAACCGGAGCGATAATCTGAAACTGACTCATTTGATGCTCCAGAATCGCTTGCTCAGCTTCCAAAGCATTCATACTCAGTTGATAGCGATCCGCCATTGCTGCATTACCGCTTTGCCGAGCTTGATTGCGGAGCAACCTAGCCTCCTCCCATTGGTGTGTAACCCTATCAATCGAACTTTGCATAGCCCTGTCGTCCAGAGAGGCTAGGACATCCCCCGCTGCCACTATATGGTCTTCAGGAACCGAAACCTCACGAATCACACCGTCTTGTTGCGCGTACGCCATCCGTGCCGATACAGCCACCACCTCCGCTGTACCAACAATCTTTATTTCCATTGGAACCAATATTGGTATCAAAACTAGAGCCAAAACCACCGCCGCCCAGAAAATCCGTCGCGCTCGCCCCATACGCCATACTCGATCCCGCAAACGTCCCAAAGGCCGCATCAGAAACGCGAACGGCAAAGTGCTATAAGACATACTATTGTACAACGCTACCCCCGCGTCGGTCAGTAAGCCCTCGCACTGCAAACGCTCAGAATCGGTTATCGCTTCCTCAGTAGCCTTTTCCACAATCATGGCGCCAACAACATTATCTTCATAGCGAATTGGAAAAACGCCTAAACTCTTAGACTCCGCTTGGAGCATGTACAAACGAGCCGCCGTTATCAAATCACCACCTTCCGACACCTCCGCCGAATTCACCGCCTCCGGATTATCAACCAATAGCGTTTTATTGTTCTCACAAACAACCCGCGCTATTTCGCTGATGCTTTTGACAAAACTGCTCTTTACCGCCACCGATTCCAAACCTGACACCGACTCAACCCGAAACTTACCCTTGGCGTTGTACGTCCCCACCATACACCGATACACACCCAACAACTCCTGTCCGTAATTCGCCAACGCGTAGCAAACCCGCTGCGGATCCAAACTGCTATGCAATGAGCTGACGTAATCTCGCAGTCGGTCACTGCGAGTCATTTCTTCGTGCAAATCCTCGATCCGTTTGCGTTGCAGGAAAATCCCCACACGGGCGCACAAACCAACAACAAACCCGCCATAGCCGCGAACCGCTCTCGGATCAACCTCTTCCGGTGAAATCAACGCCAGAACCGCCGCAACCTTTTTGCCTTCAACAATCGGTACAAACAGCAATGTGTTAGGGCAATCATTCTGCACCGAATCCCCCAGACCTCCGTCGTACACATTCGCTCCCCCGTTGCCAGGCAAAATCACCGCCGAACCGGTTTGCACCACTCGGCCGACCGCCATGTCTGCCAACTGTCTTTGCCGCCCGTTTTCCTCCAGTCCAGCCGGACTCAAGTTCATGTGACAGACCATCTCCCAACTGTCACCTTCGCCAACCCAAATCGCTCCGCCGACTCCCAATACCGATACCGTCTGCTCGAGAAAGATCCGAAACAAATCTTCTCGGCTTGTATCACTTACGCAAAGCTCTACAACGGCACGTTCAAGTTGGCTCAATCGTTCTTGGAACGCACTAAGCTGAGCATTCATTTCCGCCATGCGGACCTCCGAAACAACTCATGGAATAGTCAAACCAGATTAAAAAGCACATCATAGCACATTGAGTCCCTAGGCAAAACCATTTTCTCGCAATCAAAACGCCAAATGAGCGCATTAAGCCAACCGGGCCAACAGCATTGCTCGTGTCCATCCACTGTAATCCTGTCAATCCGCTTAAAACCCGCTTCCATACTAGTCCACAAACCAGGAATTCGTCCGTCGTTTGCTCCACCGCTTCTTTACGGCTCTGACCTCCAAAAATCCAGTTCATCCTGGCATACCACAGCAAGCCGGCATCCATCCCAGATCTTTCGCCATCGTTGTATTTATTCCCCAACCCCCATGGCCCCCAGCATCCCAACACCAAATCAGCGCCCTAAGCGTAAACGCGGTGATTATCTACCAGTCAAGTAGAATGGGCTCTCAAGCTCATACCGTCCAACACAACTCAAGTATTCTTGCTTGAGATTCATAACCATTGAAGTACAAAAAATCATAAGGCCACATGCAGATGCCCATACCACAAAAGAAAAGGCCCGGCCTGCAAAAGCAAGCCGAGCCTTTATCATCGTCTAACAGAATCAGCTTAACGCCGATTCTTTACCGAACTCATCAGCTTAGATCAAACCACTGTTCCAGAGGTTGAATCCGCCAATGTTCCAGGCCGTCACGCCACCACTGAACGTGTTGCCAATCGCATGAGTATTGACATTCAGGTTCGTGGTGTGACCTTGGACGGTGCTGTTCAGCAACATACCGGCTTGCAGCGCCGTTACATCGCCACCAACACGCAGGCCCATCACATGGTTCGAGCAGCTGATGCTATGGGCATCGCCGCGGATGAACGCCTGACTCAGGATGCTGCCGCCGGTCACGCTTACGTCACCAGCGTCGCCGCCAACCCACAGACCGAACAGGTGTCTGCCCGCATTGATATCCGCCGCGTCACCATCAACAACCAAACCGGTCGTCATAACGGTGCCATTGATATCAACGGTATCAACATGCGCGGTTCCAGGAGCAGCATAATCGCCGTCATCACTCAGAACACTGTCGCCGATACCAGCACGAACATTGTTGACTACCCGATACAGATCAATGATCGAGGCCCAGTCAGTGTTGCTGGTCGGTGCCATATCAGCATTCAAGCTCAGAATGTTGGCAACGCCGTAACCATTTACGTCAACATCCGTAAGCTTATCGAAGATACGGGTGAAGTTAGTGGTGATAACACCGCCACCAACCAATGCCAACGTTTGGTCCTGGCCAGCCATGTTCAACCAATGTACACCTTCGTTTACGCCAAAGGTGCCGGTGGTCGTTACATTGGCAAGCTGAGCGGCCGCGGCGTCAATCACGCCGAAGTTGAACGCGTTCAAATCAGCACCAACGGCAATCGTGTCGGTCGCGACTACGCGAGCTACTTCACCATTGCTGGCGTCATCAGGATTCGGGGTAATGTTTATGGTACCGAGCCATGCGCCATCAACAGTCAGCACATTCACGTCACCGGAAACGTCCAGCGTGCTGCCGGCTGCCAAACCGCCAACCAGGCGGATGCTCGTGCCGTCAACAATAGCCAGTGTCGTTGCACCGGTTACCGAAACATCCAAACCGTTGGTGTTAAGAGCGGCACCAACAACCACAACATCCTCGCCATTAATCACGAGTACGTTGGTTCGGTCATGATTCCACGAACTCTCGACATTGCCTTGAGCATCATGCCAGTTGTTCGGGCAGATGATCCGATCAATGTCAGCCGTGAAGGCAACCTGCAATTGTACCCAAGCAGAACCGCTCGGTACGTTGATACCACCGAAGTCACCGCCCGATTGGATCGTAGCGGAAATACTGCCGGTCGGCAGGAAGAAGTCACCCATGGCTTGATCGACCAGCAGGTCAATGCCTTGAACGATCGTAGGATCAGCGTAAGCGACAAAGCGTGCTTCCGTTGCTTCGTCGTTGTCGTAGCTGTTATCGTTATCGCCATCGACGAACCAAGGAGTTCCGGTCCACATGCTGGCCAGCATGTTACGGTTCTCACCGATGTCACCAGACTCAGACAGGATACCGCCATCGAACCAAGTCGGTATGCCGGTCAGGCTGTACAGGCCGATCGGGCCGCCTGCGTCATCAGCGGTGTAGGTCACAGCCAGAACACCCTCAGCGATAAACTCGCCGTCGATATCCAAGCTCGCTACGATACTGCCAATCGATACACCCGAGTGAACATCGCCGTCGATGTTGCCATCCTGCGAAATGATATCACCAATCGCGCCTGGGATATCAGCGACGATTTCAACGTCGCCTTCAGCAATGACACCACCGGAGCTTTGAACCTGCAGGATCACATCGATCGGGAGGTCATCAACATCGTCACCGGCAGCAGTGTCAAGCAGGGTCGGAGCGTAAACGATCGTCGCGTTGTTGATCGCGGTCATGCCGGCAGGCAAACCAGCCGGATATGCACCGGTGATCTGGGCCAGCAACTCAGCGCTGGTGTCAACATCAGCGTCATCGTCAACAACGAACCAGCCAACATTGGCCGGACTTGCGATAACAAAGTTAGCAGTCACAGCGTCAAGAGCAATCACGTTGCCGATGTCCATGGCGTCGCCATTGAGGTCAACCACATACAGGCCGGCAGCCGCAGCGCCATCGTTAATAATGTAAACATCGCCAATGGTGTCAGTACCGTTGCCAAAGGCATTAGCAGCCCATTGAACAACGATTGCACCAGCTTGATCGCCACCTGCCACAGCCGCCGTGACACCGATGTAATCAATGTCGCCGAGATCGCCGAAGACTTCATGATCAATAATGGTTACACTTTCAACACCAACAGAACCACCGATTACGGCAGCACTGGTAATGCCGGTACCTTCGATCAACACATCAGCATCAAGAACGTGCTCAGCACGATCGCCGCCGGTGTTGCCACCGATGAAGATGTCCGAGTTCAAAGAAGGCTGAGTACTCATACCGTCAGCGATAATCGCCGTGGTGGTGCCCGCAATAACTACGACATCACTGTCGCCGTTGTTACCAAGTTCGTCACCGACCTTGATACCGCGGAGATCGCCATCCTGCTCAATGTTGTTGTCTTCCAGATCGTCGTTCACACCTGTGACAATCACATCGTTGTTGATGTCATCAGCAACAAGGATATCGGTTTCAGGAGCGTCGCCGATGTAGATGTTAGCATTCACTGAGCCGCTCGGGGTCTCATCGGTATCGGTGTAATCGCCGTCGTTGTTACCATCGATCGCGATACCGACCAAGATGTCAGCACCTGAGGTTTGCCCGTTGTGAATGATACCCGGTATGGTCAAAGCGCCGGCCAGGTTGCCACCGATGGCGATAGCGGCCGAGGTATTGGTTCCATCAGCAATCAAGCTGCCGTTATCCCGCGAGCCAACTGCTTCACCGGTAATCGCTGCCTGAGTGGCGTCGATATAATCATCGCCGGTCAAAGTGATCGGACCAGAATTGCCGGTTACAACAACGTTAATGTTGGCTGCGCCAGGATTGCTCATCGACTGAACAATCATGTTACCCAGCATCGCGTCAGCGTCAGAAACGCTGGTCGCCGGGTTCAAGCCCAGTTGGCTACCAAGTGCTTCGCCACCGCCGAGACGGTCGAAGTTAGCCTTGGTTGTGTTCTGAGCAACAATGCTCGTCACAACCGCGTTATCATTCGCGTCGCTGCCGTTATCGATACCAACCGAAACCGTGCTAACCGGAGTACTCACTTCCAACAGACCGTGGTTGGTTTCAAACTCGAACCAAGAACCGTCGGTGGTACCTTCGGTTTCACGAACCGCAACGTCAGTTGCCAAGCCCGTGACACCGTTAATGTGAATCCGACCGATCATCGCGTCGGGAGCAGCAGCCATCATGCCGGCCGGGTCAATCGCGGCACCGCTTTGACCAACACCGCTAAATTCGTAAGGCGCGGTCACGCCAGCGTCACCGTTGCCGGCACCATCGATACCGTAAACAATGGCCTCGCCGCCAACGATAATAATCTCATGGTTGAATTGGGTTACGCCGGCGCTAGCGAACTGGAACCATTGCGTACCAGGCAGAGTCAGAGGTTCGTTGGTGTCTCTATCCAACGTGCTGATGGTTACGTTCGGTCCCATGTCTAGGGTCGAGAAGCCGGCCACATCGTCATCAAGACCTGTGCCCAGTCCCTGGATACCGCGGCCATAGAAAGTGTGCTGTGCAGCACCGCCACTGGCGTCACCGGCAATCATAATGATCTCGACGGTGTTAAACTCATTGGCAACTTCGCCGATATCACCGTACAGGTCACCTTCGATGCTGATCAGCGCCATGCTAGGCGTAGCAGGACCGAGGTTGCTTGCCCGGGTAATCTGAGTCACGTCGAATTCACTGGCTCCGCTGGTGCTTACAACCAATTCGGTCGCGGCACCCAAGCCGGCACCGGCCAGGTCATCAATCGAGACTCGCTCATCAGCACCGGCCGGGATCAACGTCAACGTCGCCGTTACCGGAGTCGTGGAAGCGTCAACCAAGTAGGTCTCGCCAGCCAGAACCATGCTAAGCAGCGGAGAAGCGTTGCGTGCCGCAACAATAGCGTTGCCGGCACCGGTCACTTCCGCACCAGTGGTCATATTCAGAGCAAACGGCAAGGCCGCACTGTAATCAGCGTCAATAGCGCCGTCGAGGGTGTCGTCGCCGTTATAAATAATCAGGTTGGCGTCAAAGTCGATGACGTCACCGGCATCACTGCCACCTGCAATCAGCGAACCGTTCGCAGCAGCATTCCAGATACGACCGCTGATTTCACTGGCGGCAGTAATCGTCAAGCTGTCATTGTTTGCTGTGTCAACGACGTTAACACCGGCAAAGTCAACCGCGTTCGTCGGAGCGTTATTGGTCGCGTCAGCTTGGGCCGTGCGAATCCGCAGTTCCGCGGCATTCGTCGCACCACCCTGAACCGTCAGCAAGCCAACCGTACCATCGCCTTGGATGTCAACGCGAGCGAAACCGTTATTGGCGGTAATCTCGCCAACCGGACGCACCGTCGTGTTGTCACCGGCGGTGCCGTTGGTGTTGATGATCAGCGTGTTGGCACCTGCCGTACCAATTGTCGTACCAGCGGTTACAGCCGGCATCGCACCGGTGTCGTCATTGGTATCGGCATTCATGTTAAAGGTCACGTTAGCGCCGGCAGCGATAGAACCGGTCGTCGCAATGGCATCGGTCATACCGTCGTCAGCGGTGAAGACTACCGGACCAACTTGGCCCAGAGCCAGCAATGGCGTCGTTCCGCCAACCTCGCCGATCGTACCAACCGCGGCACCACCATCGGTATCGGCGGCGTCATCAGCGGTAAAGGCTACCTGCCCCGCGCCATGGCCGATGTAAGGTGAATCAATCGTGCCGATGTTCTCAGCGTTAAATGTCACCGTAGCAGCGCCATCGCCAATTCTGTCGCCGACAGAAATGCTCGGGATGTCGCCGCCGTTGTTGTCGGCGTCAGCATCGAACAGGATAGCACCATTCGCACCGCCAACAGCACCCGTTACGCTAAATGCGCCCATGCCGTCGTTGATGTTAAAGGTAATGTTATTGCCGCCGTTGGCTTGTACGTCACCAGCCCAGGTGAACGTGCCCATACTGTCGGCTGCCACAACGCAAGCACCATTGGTCGATGCCAGATCAACATCAGCGTCTGTTGATGAAATGTTGCCCAAGGTACCGGTACCGTTAGTTGCCACAATCAGACGAACCGGCATATTGGCCGTCGTAATCGAGCCGAATGTAATGTTGCCAATACCCGAGTTGGCTAACCCGGTGAACACTTCAGGCGTATTGGCAATCGCCGGATCACCAACACTGGCCGCCGTGGCTACTTGTACCGTAGCGGTGTCAGCCACATAACCAGGAATCGTAAAGTCTTGATCCAGGCTGGCAGCACCATCGCCATCAACCGTGGTAATGCCGCTACCAATGACCAGCGTCAAGCTAGTCGTATCCGCAGCCAAGCCGCTTACGTTAACCTCGCCAATGGCTTGGCTACTGGCAATAACGATCACTGCTGCGTTACCTGCACTGGTATCCTGAACTGTAATGTTCAGTACCGCCGTATCCGCGGCAACACCGCCATCGACAAAGTCCGCTACCGAAATGCTGTCGATACCGGAACTAGATGCACCTAGAGCCAGAAAACCATCGGTAGCATCCCATGCGCCGTCGCCGATGACCGCGCCGGTATCCCATGTCACGAACTCACCCGGAGCCAATACCAGCGCCGGGGCGATACGTTCTTCGAGCTCTTCAGCACGAAGTCTGCCGAATCTATTGAATCGGCGGTTAAGGGTTGAAGTTTTCGTAAATTCCTTTTTTGCTTTCTTGATCAGTTTGCGAAGCCCGTTGGCCATAACAGCGATCTCCTTTCGCGTCGGTTTTTTATAGTACCAAACCGTTTAGTTTAAGTTTCCCATGTTTATTGCATTGTTAATGACGTTTTTGTTTTGTCCACCTACCTCGTATGTTAAATCGGATTTTGCACCGTCTTAAAAGAAGTTTTCTCGTCTATTGTTTACCACCACAACACCACTATCAGCTACGGCCCAATAGACAATGGCCGTAGAAATAGCCCTACTTCATGTAATTGTCTGCTATTTAGGCGGATAAGTTTTAATTTTTCAAGGGTTTTTTTAGAAAATTTTATTCAGTGACCTCCATTTATGCTAAAAGAAAACATATCACACATAGACTGTTACCAAAACACCAAATCCCGGCTATCAGAACTGGTAATCGCCTTTCGGGCCCACCATAGAGCTACCGGAACCAATTAATTCATATATTTTCAGTGCGTTCTGCAATCCCAGATTCCTACTAATATCGAGTTCGCTCACCTCCGGCCACAAACTCTGTTATAGCCCTCTCAACTCCCCGAAGGAATTGCCGCATTCACGGCAATAAACAAATCTGTCAATGCAGTTACAATGCCCAATGCTGTCCACACACACTCACCTTCGTCGATATTGAATCTGTTACAATAGCAACAACAACTCCGCGCTCAGCTAGAATGCCGCTAGGAGCTAAAATGAGCCAGAAACAGCAGAATGGACAAAAAACGCCTTCAGATTTTGATAATTATCGCTTCTGAGGTTTTATGTCAAGCAGTATCTTGGTTTTTTGACCAAAAAACACCGCTATTATCACAATTGCCCAAATCCGCCCTAACAGCACTGCCCATAAGGTAGCAAAGGGGCCTACCAACAGCAATCGCACACAAGAACCGGTGGATCGCGCCGAAGCATAAAACTGCCTCGGCACGACACCTTTATGCTCAAGTCATTACTTCTTCTGAGCGTCCGGGCTCAAGCGTCGTTGAACATTCAGTTCAATCACGCCGAAGTTCTGCTCGTGACGCATAATCGTCTGTTGCAGGGCCGCAAACAGGCGTTTGGCTGTGAATTGATTCATCACTATGCGCTGGCCAACCTTAATCGTCTGATCCTGACGACTATAAGGGCTCGGATTCAGGGCGAAATCAACAATAATCTCTTCCGGAGTACCAGTGACCCGGCAGAAATTCGAGTACGCCGCATCCAAACCAGCATCATCAAGGGTAATACGAACCTGCTGCTGCTCACCAGCGCCCTCGCCGGGCTTTTCAACTATAGCAGCTTCAGTGTCTTTCTTCTTAGCATCGTCAGCCATGAAACTATTTCCTTTCGCAGACAAACAAAAAACCTGTGACAAACACAAAATCTATCAAGCAACTTAACAACACTGTAATACTGTCAACCAAGATGCTTATCAAGATGCCCTTAGGGTTCCATCCAAAGGGCCAAACAATATCTACTAAACGCCAGTTGCCTGACGCAGAGATACTTTATTTCGCTAATTGCCCTTGCTGTCAAGAAAAATTAACCCGCGGCACTGCCAAATATCCTTTATCACACACCTGATATCGCGTCTAAGCATCAAAAACTCCCCCCGGATACCAATTACCGCGAAAACCCCCGCTCTTGACGAATCCGATCCGGTAAGGTAGCCTGCAACATAAAATACATAACCGACCATCAAACGCCGGCCTTACTCCTTCGCTCAAAGCACCAAAAGTAGAGCCGCGTCATTCGCAAGAGGAACAAATGTCCGCACAATCTGAAAAAAAAACGCCGAAAACCGCCCTTGAATCCTGCCGTGACGCCCTCGAATCCCTTGTAATCGCTTTTATCTTGGCGTTTGTATTTCGAGCCTTTGTGGTCGAAGCCTTTGTTATTCCAACCGGCAGCATGGCAGATTCTTTAAGAGGCGCCCACTTCCATATGGTTTGTCCCAATTGCGGATACGAATACAACTACGGCTTCACTCCCCAAAGCTACGGCTACGGCCCCGACAGCAGAGGCTTAATACCACCAGCACCCATCACCGTCGTGCCCAACCAAGCCAGAATCGTCCAGCAAAACGGCGACATAAGAAACCATGCGCCGACCGGCGAACCACTGTGTCCTATGTGCGGCTGCGCCGTCGGAACCGCTGTTCGACAACGTGTAAACAACGGCGACCGAATCCTTGTCCTAAAATACATCTACCACCTCTCCGAGCCCCAACGCTGGGATGTCATCGTTTTCAAAAACCCCCGTTTGCCGCAAGAAAACTACATCAAACGCCTAATCGGCAGACCTGGAGAAACCGTCGAACTTATCGACGGCGATGTCTATGTCAACAACGTCATTCAACGTAAGCCCGAGCATGTTCAACGGGAACTGTGGATCGAAATCTTCAATAGCGACTACCAAAGCCCTTTGCATACCGACCAAAACTATGTGCGAGGCCTCGAAACCCCCAACCTCTGGCAACAGCCCATAGACATCCAACAGCCAGAAACCTGGACCATCGATTACGCTCAACATCAATTCGACTTCAACGGCAGCGAGCAACCCGCCGCTGTCAGTTTCACCCACGAACGTCTTGGTTTCACCCTCGCCAATTTCGACGCTTATAACGGCTATCGAACTGACCGCGATAATGTCGCCAGCGATCTCAAAATCGCTTTCACCATCATACCCCAAAGTCAAGAATCCAGCATCGAACTAACCCTCGGAAAGTACGGCCGACAGTACCGCGCCACCGTCAACCTCGCCGGCCAATATCAAATCACCGACCTCTACAACAGCACAGTTGTAGCCCAAGGCAATTTCACCTCCCTAACCATGGGCCGTCCAGTAATAATTTCTTTTGCCAACCTCGATCATCAACTCACCCTGAACGTGGAAAACGACTCTATTACTTACAACGGGCCATCTGATCCCCAAGAATGGGGCTATGATCCCCAGTGGCACCATACCCCCCAAAGTGCCATGCCTCTGCCAACCGTTGACATCGCCGCACAAGGCCAACCGTTCGCCCTCCAACATGTTCAGCTATTTCGCGACGTCCACTACACCAATTCCAATTTGGACAACGGAAGCGCCCCAGGGCATGGCACCGAAGGCAACCCCATCACCCTCCAAGACGACCAATTCTTCGCTCTGGGCGATAACAGCCCAGTCAGCGGCGACTCACGCGTTTGGAGCCAGCCCGGTATCGGCAATCGCTCAACAAGCTACGACGCAGGCATCGTACCCCGAGACTACATCATGGGCCGAGCCTTCTTCGTCTATTGGCCTGCCGGCTACACCATCCACCCCAACGTCAGATTCGCACTCATACCCAACGTAGGCGACATGCGATTTATTCATTAAACCTTACCAAACACTCTCTCCTTAACAGGCCCGCAACATGACCACCAAAGCCGTACTCTTCGATCTTGATGAAACCCTCATGTACGAAGAGACCTCCAACCAGCAATCCTTCCAAGTCGCCTGCCAACTCGCCGCCGAACGATACCCCGTCACCGCCGACCAAATCTACCAAGCACTCACGCAAAAATCCGATGCTCTTTGGCAAGCAGGTCCTTTCTTTCAATTCCTCGACTCGCTCGGCACCGCGTATTGGGAAGGACTATGGGGACAATTCTCCGGCAATTGGCCTAACTTCAATCAAATCCGGCCTTGGATCGAAGACTTCCGCGCTCAGTCTTGGCAGCAGGCTCTGCAATCTCTCGATATCGATGACCACGCCTTAGCCGATTACATGGCCGAAACCTTCATTCAAGATCGCGCCCACCGCCACACCGCCTTCGATCATGCCCACCAACTGCTCGCCGACCTATCGAAAAAATACAAACTCGCCCTCATAACCAACGGCGTGCCCGATATCCAGTGGTGCAAAATCAACGCCCTTAACTTCGCCCCTTACTTCCAAGCCGTCCTAATATCCGGCGAACTAGGCATCGGCAAACCCGACCCAAAAATCTTCAACCTCGCCCTAGAAAAATTAGGGACATCTGCTTCTAATGCCGTCATGGTTGGCAACAGTCTATCCCGCGATATCGCCGGCGCCCACAACGCACAAATCCGCTCCATCCTCATCGACACCACCGACCCCGAAGCCCACACCGACATCACCCCCGACGCCGTAATCTCCCAACTAGATCAACTTCCACCACTGCTCTAACCCCAAAGTAGCACAAGCGTCTCGCTTGTGTCATTCTTGCGAAGACTCCGAATCCATCCCTGACACTTCTAATCCCCGCACGTTACCGCCCCACTATGGCGATCTTATTCTTATCCGCCGCCTTAACAGTATCAGGCAAATCAATTAACAGCGTCTTGCCTGCCTCCACCGCCACGCACACCGCCCCGTTACGTTTCAAATTCTCTATCGTCGCCACCCCCACCGTCGGCACATCAAAGCGCATATCCTGGTTCGGCTTGGCCGTCTTTATCAGCGTCCACCCACCAGCCTTACACAACTGCCCCGCCCGCTCGATCATCTTATCCGTCCCCTCTATCGCCTCTACCGCGATAACTTCCTTCTCCTTCACCGCAATCGCCTGGCCGATATCCAAATCCCCCATCCGCTTAACAATCGACCAACCAAACTCAATATCCGCTAACACAGCCGCGCTCGGCTGAGTTCGGGTCATCACCCCTTCATGCGCCAAATGCTCTTTACAATATTGTACCGAATCTTCCAAAATAATACCTCCCGTCGCCAGCTCATCCGCTAACGCCGATAGCAGCGTATCGTTGCGTTTATCTTTGCCCCGCAATCTACTATACCACAAACGGAACGCCCGCCAATCCGGCCGATACTGCAATATCCGCCATGGCGTATAAATCTTTCGCTTCGCCACTCGCCCCACCATTATCGTTCCACTGACCCCATGCCTTGACAAATGCCTTATCCACCGCCCAGGCCTCGCGATCGGCACCCACTTAAAAACATCCACATGTTCCGCCAACTCCGCATCCGCCTGATCCGCAAACGCCGCGCAAACCACTCGCAGCCCAGCCGCTCGCGCACCGTCCGCCACCAAAAAAGGTAACCGCCCCTGACCCGCGATCAAGCCCAAAACCCCCTTAGCATCTTTTTCACCTGTTACCGTCACGCGCCTAAACCGCCTGCCTGTCCCCTATTTTAAGCTTGATATCAGTATCCCGCCCCGCAACCTACGATTTGCCTTTGATGAAATTCCGCACTGTCTTATCCAGCTCTCGCAGTTTCTTGCGAAAGTCCGGCAAATCTTTTATCAGTGTCAAACTGCGCTTGGCCAACGTCAAAGGCATCGCCGGCGAACCCGCCAGCGTCTCACCATCTTCCACACTATTGGTAACACCCGACTTAGCCGCGATCGTCACTTGATCACCAATCTTGATATGCCCCACCACGCCGACCTGTCCGCCGAACACACAATATTTACCAGTCTCCACACTCCCAGCAATACCCACCTGCGCCACCAGCAAATTATGAGGCCCAATCTTGGTATTGTGTCCAATAGCAATCAAATTGCTGAACTTGCACCCCTTGCCGATCACCGTATCACCCAACGTACCACGGTCAATCGCGCAGTTAGCGCCAATCTCCACATCGTCTTCGATAACCACCGCCCCAATTTGCGGTATCTTATGATGCACGCCCCCGTGCGTGGCGTAACCAAACCCATCCTGGCCCACCACCGTACCGCTATGAATCGTCACACGGTCGCCAATCGTACACCCATCATAAATCGTTACATTCGGATAAATGATGCAGTCTTTCCCTATCGTCGTGCCGGGCCCCACCGTGCAGTTCGGATATATCCGCGTACCCGCGCCAATCTCCACATTTTCCGATATGCAGGTGAAATCGTGAATATCCACGTTCTCCCCTATTGTCGCTGACTCCGCCACGCTCGCTCGCGCACTCACACCGATAGGCCTATGCTCCCGATGACCATGGATCAAAACCACAATCTGCATAAAAGCGTAATACGGATCACGACAACGAATCAGCGTCCGCCCCGTCACCTCAACGTCTTCACCCACCACAATCACCGAAGCCTTCGACTCCGCGATCTGTTTCTCGTACTTCAGGTTCGCCAAAAAACTAACATCCCCCGCCTCCGCGTCCGTCAGCGTCGCAGCACCAGTTATAACTTGCGAACTGTCCCCCTCGACCACCCCACCAACATGTTCCGCTAATTGTTGTACGGTCTTTTCCAAAACTAATAACCTTATTCAAACTAACCGAAAGAAATGTGTCATTCCCGCGCAGGCGGGAATCCAGGGAAAACAGCTTCGCCGGAGGCGAGTCCACTTTGATACTCTAAGTTCTTCACAAATGCTACTGATACGATTATTCTTCTCAATGAACCGGTCAGTTTGAGTACCTTAACAATAATTCACTCTACAAATTAACCACTTGTCAATCAAGCAATTATAAGTACCTCGCCCCACAAGTCAACAATAACATAAATCCAATCCCCCACCAAATTGGCAGACCACTACCACCTAAACTACTGCTAACAATAACATTACACATCCCACCGTCGCCATGCTCATCCCCCATATCGCCATTCCCACCTACCCCACTTCCGTGCATTGTGCCTCTGAATCAATCCACTTGCTCGAAATTTGGAATTATGTTTTCCCTTACGTATGGCCCAAACCACCTTCCATGGGGATCAGGAGGAAAGCTGCCGATTTTTTGCAGGGATTGTATATGCCCCTTCAAGTTAGGCATCTTTCTTACTGTATCAACAGATAATAGCCGCTCTAACGCACATATGTACATCATCATCTCGTCGGGATCGACATATACCTCAGCTTCCCATTCTTCAGCAGAAATTTCAGGAACTAGAAAACAATAAGGCAATTCGCCCCAATTCCAGGCAGAGGCATACTGCCAATATTCATTAGTTATTTCATCCCTGTAAAGGCGATGCTCACCATCAGGATGCTTCAACACAAGAGTCAGAGATTCTAGAATACTTCTTGTCTCCTTGGCTCGCCTATTTATAGCTTTGCGTGCAAACTCTATATGCGGATATTTTGATAATGATTCAGACATAGTCTTCCTAATAGATAATCATATGCTTTTGCTGTTCACATCCCACTTCGCTTCAGTACAGTTTCTTTCCCATACTAACTCGCTGTTCCACCGAATACCCATTAGCCAAATAAAATTCCTGCACCGCTTCATTACCTTCCATAATTTGCAGATTAACTTTCAAACACCCCAGCTCCATCAATTTACTTTGAATAAACCCAAGCAACCCAGAACCAACACCTCGCTTCTGACACTCCGGCCGAACCGCAATAGAATAAATCCAACCTCTATGCCCATCATACCCTCCCATAACCGTACCAATAACTTCCCCATCTTTCTCAGCCACAAAAAACAACCCATCGCCGTTCTCAACCTTCTTATCTATCGCAACCCCCGGCTGATTATGCGCCGCCCCATAACCAAAAACCCCCTGCCAAAGCCCAATCACCTGCTCCCGATGCTTAGAATCATCATATTCAACAATGTTATACTGCATACTTTGCATACTGTTCTTCTTTATACCTATTGATATTAACTCCAGCTATACAAAATCGCGGATAAAAACCGCGCATTTTGAATCTCCCCCTAAGCACTGGCTACACATAAAATATCGCTTTGCCCACAAAACAACATTTTCCACCTATTTCTATTCTGTATTTATCATCCTTAATACTGCCGCGCATCATTATCCGGGAAGGCCTCTTTATTTCTATCCCCTGTTCATTTTGTATTTCAAATTGATCCCCAAACACCTTGTGTTTAAGAAGGTATGCCACTAATGGACCAGCAGCGGAACCAGTCGCAGGATCTTCAATAATTCCAAAGTGTGGAGCGAATAGCCTTGTGTGAACCTTGGCATCCTGATTTTCCGTTTCAAAAGAGAAAATATAGGGCGCTATCGAATTATGCTTGGCAAAAAATCCTGCAATTCTATCCATGTTGCCCTGTGCTTTGCGAATAGAAGTAAGCCCTTCAATAGGGACAATTAGTATTGTATTACCTGTAGATACTTCTTCGATCGGCAGATTTTCCTGAATGTCGCACCCTTTTAATCCAACTAGTGACGCTATCTCATCCAAATCTTCATATGTATCAAAAAACTCCGGCTCGTTTTGCTTCATCCAAATTACTTCGTTGGATTGAACCAAAGGAATAACTCCTACTTTTGTTCGCAGATTAATACTCTTTTTATCTTTACAATCATTATCTAAAACATTTAGCAGCGAATATGCTGTTCCTAATGTAGGATGCCCAGCAAAAGGTATTTCCGACTTCGGAGTAAATATTCTTATATTGTAATCCGCCTGCGAATTATTACTCTTTTGTACAAAAGTAGTTTCAGAATAATTAATTTCATTTGCCAGCTTTTGCATTTGAGCATCAGTTAAATCATCCGCTGACGGAAACACCGCCAGCTGATTGCCCGCAAAAGGCATATTAGTAAATACATCAATAAAAACACAATCTTTTTTCAAATTACCTCCCATATGACATCAGTCTCACATGCTTAAAATCACGCAATTATTCCAAGTCAGGTTCATGCTTGGCCTCCGTATTCAGAACGCCTCGAATGAAATCGTGTTTGCCGCCGGTGTATGACTTCCGGTCATCTGGAAAATCCTCCTTGAGTTTCTCCTTTAGCTCCGAATAGCGTTTCCGCAGATCAGAGTCCCGACGCAGCATGTCTCGAAACCGGAGATAGTTTTGCCACTGAATGTCATCGAGTGCCACAATGTGAAGATGGATGGTCCGAACATTCGGCTCAGTCTCCCAAACAAAAAGGTGGCCACCAGAATCCTCCCCGTCACCACGATAGATGTAGCCAAGTGCCGTAAGCTTCTCAATCAACTTGGGCATCACATCAAGTGTAGCCACTGCGGCGGCAAGGTCCAAGATGGGTTTCGCCACCATCCCAGCCACCGCTGTACTGCCGACATGCTGAACATCCGCAATAAGATCCCCGCCGATCTCCCGCACCTGAACACAGGCCTTGGCCGCAAGATCAGTCCAACCCGGGTCGGACTCAACCACTCGCACGGTATGCCTTCTCAATCCAATCATCTCATTAATCCAAGGTTTTAATCAACCAATCATTATTTCTCAATTCCCAACGGCAAACAAAAACGCCCATCTGCCTCCGTCGGAAAACCAACAACATCAACCACCGCATCCAAATTCACACTGCCGTAAACATGCGGAAAAAGCTCTTCCCCTCCCTCAAGATTCTCATAGCGGACCTCTGCCGTGAGTTTCTCCTCATCAATACAAAGCAAAACCAACCCCTCTTGCCCAGCAAATAAAAAATTCGCGACCCGAACCACCTGCTCAGCCTTAGAACAATGAATAAAACCCTCCGCGTTCAGAGAAGCTGCCCCGTACTCCCCCGCCAACACCGCCTCTTCCCATTCGCTTCGCTTGGTTATATGAAGAATCATTGTCTTTTCCCAGAGACTTGTTCTGTTTTCTTATTCTTCCAATATGAGCTCGTCTTGACTTTGTGATTCTATTTGTGAATCAATGCGTCTCTCCTGAATTATCGGGTTGTTACGATCATTAGTAATTGTTAGTACAAATTCTGTGAACTTATCCTCGCTACAACGTAACAGGTGGACCTCTTCATCTGTTAGCTTGATTGCGACATTCTGCCAGCCGATACCAGGAAATATCGCCACAAGCATATAATCGGACTGATCATCTGCACGGTAAATCGAGTACAGCCATGCGTCGTTTTGATATTGTTTCGTGTATCGCGTTTGTGACATAGTTCCGTAGCCCTGTAGGATGCCCTCATCAGCCCATATCCTATGTGTCCGCAAACCCTGCGCCCAAATCTCCATCACGATCATTCAGAACCCAATCACAACAGAGACCTGATTTCACAAACCCATAATACGTCGATCAACCCCAATGGTCAATTGATTTTACCACCCGTCGACTGTGCAACTTGCTTGCACACGCGTCCCCCTCATAATATGCGAAAAGGAATAATGACGAAAAAACTCGACAACAATTACGCTGACGACTCATCTAAAGACGCATCTTCAGACAATTCCCCTACAACCTGCTGCCCAACATTCTTAAGTTGCTGAATCTTTCTTTCCCGCACTATTCCGATGACAGAAAAGGCGATCAGGGCCAGGCCCTGCCACATATTCTGTTTGCCTATTTCGCTTCGGAATTGGGCACGATTCTGCAGAGCTGTTACAAGCTCTGCCTTTACATCGGAATGAGAAAGATGGGAAGCCATGCTCTCATCCATCTGGATTGACCACTGATCTGGTGAGCGCGACAGAGTTGAAGCCACAAATGCATCACGTGGGACTGCAATGGTAACGAATTGCATCACGACTGCCATTATGATGCCCAGCAACAATATCAGTATGTAAAAAAGTTTCATAACTCATCATCCCTGTAGCATGCCCTCATCAATCCATGCTGGATGACTTACCCCCAAGGCTTCACGCGATGTTCGGCTGTTTCCGCCCGCGCCATCACCACGTCCAGCCAATCGGACATATCACTCTGGCAACGACGAGTGGTTGCCTCTTTACGCGACTCAGGCAGCGCCAAACGATCACGCAGCGTATTAAAAACCTGGTCCGGCAATACATCAGCGATCCCGCCCTTTCGGCCTTCGCCATCGGTCGGCCCCATACCCACCACGCGGTCACGATAGCGATCGCGCAACACATCCTTCTCCAATGAATGTTCGAGACGCACAGCCGCTTTGCCCAACGCCACCGCCAGGGCCGCACTCACATCCGACACACCGACAACGGCGTCACAACTGTTGATCGTAACCAGCAGTTCGCCCCACGTCATCGCCCCGCAATATGCAGCGTCCGATTGCTTGGCGATTCTGCTATTAACTCCGTGCCATTCCGCGGTGCCGGCCAATAGTACCGTCACCCCATGTTTACGCAGCAATTCAACCAAATAAACCCAATGCGCTTCCGGCCAAGCTCTCTCGTGCTGCTCAAAACTCTGCCCCCACAAAACCACCAACGATTCATCCTCCGCTAAACGCTTACCCGCCTGCGACGCCGTCAAACGAGGCATCTCCATCCGATACTCCAAACCGCAATTCTGGAACATCTCCCGCATCGGACAAACATAACCTTCCCCCATACTCCCCGGCAGAACCCGCCTTAAATAACTCAACTGACTATCTTCGTCCACCGGCATCGCGTTACCCTGCCGGAGATAAAACCCCTTCTGATAGTCACTGTGAATCAAATTCGTTATAGCGCACGTCCGCCGATTCATATCCAGGTTGTACAAACGATCGTATTGATCCGTCTGTACGTACGCCACGCTCCCAGCGTCCAATGGCAACGCGACATCAACCGAAGCGTTCAGCAATTCCGGATAACTCGTCAAATACGTAATATGGCAATCAGGAACATCAACCTTCAAACGTTCGACCAACGCGCTGCTCTGCACCACCCGCGCCGCCGAGGTCAATTCCACTATCAAAATCTTTTCGCCCCGCGGACAGTACGCCTTACATCGGCAACTCGCCCCGCCCCGCGCATGAGGCAAACAAGGACGATCGCCCTTAAAATGCACACACTCCCGCGCTATATTCTGAATCTGTTCTATGCGGCGCACTGCAAACACTTCCTTCCAAGCTGGTGTATCTTTCGTCCGATAACCCAATCAAAACCTAAACCGAACGTAACCGCCAAATCTAACATAGCTGTTCCGCACAAACGCTAATTCAGATAAAGCTACGCTTTTTATTATCGCCCACTGCCGCTGCAACAGACCAAATTTCTACCGGAAACTTCCCCACAAAAACCATCTTCGACCAACCCCGCCGTTATCGGACTTGAAAACCAAACGCAAAACAAAAAAGCGAACACCAAACACCATCGCGTCACTGCGAATCACTCTGGCAACATCGCTTAGTAAAATCCAACACTAACCGATTGAATTCCTCCGGCCTTTCCATATTGGGCAAATGCGAAACCCCCTCCATCACCAAACTTTCACAGTTGGGAATCTCCCGCGTCAGCAATTGCGCAATCGCGTGGAACCGCTGCAAATCTCTTTCGCCCACCATCACCAGCGTCGGCGCTGTAACCTGGTCCAATCGCTCCAGGGCCGGGGGGTCAATCAGATAACCCCGTCCAATAAGCCAATCCCGCCACTCATAGTCATTTACCATCTCCAACAATAGTTCATAAGCAGCAGGGCAATTCTTGACATCGCGCAGCATCGCGTGGTCCAGCCAAATCCGAACCGCCTCCCGCTTATCACCCCGCTCCAAAGCCTGCTGGGTCGCCAAGATCGGCTCAGCAAATTCACCTGATATGGCAAAACGAGACAAATCGCTATCCACCAAGATCAAACCACTGGTCCGCTCCGGATGCAGCAAAGCAAAATGCAACGCCGCGACCCCACCCATCGATGTGCCGCAAACCACTGTCTTTTCAATATTTAGATGATCTAGCAATGCCCGCAAATCGTCAACCGCCGCCCCAATATGCCTGCCTTTTGCCCCAGATTTACCATAACCCTTCATGTCATAAGCAATTACCGTATGATCCCGCGACAGCTGCCCCACGTTGAACCGCCACATGCGACTGTCCAGCATATTGCCGTGAATCAGCACCAAACCAGGCCCTTGCCCGGAAATTTCATAGTACAGTGAGGAGTCGTAAACGTCGATTATACCGTTGTGTAAGGTCAATATCGCACCACCATCATGTAACATCTGCTCCAAGTTAGAATAGAGATTGACCACACCAAAAACCGATTTCTCCCGCGACAATTTCTGTTGCGGAGCCGGTTTACAGTGCTTTTAGGAGCAAAAACAGTAATATAAGCCCAATAATCGTGTATGAAGGCCAGCTAAAAGGTTATCTTAATGAATATCACGATGAAAATCTATCGCACTACAATTTGCCTGTCAACCTCTCTGGTGTGCCTGATGGCTGGGTTAATTCTCAGCGGATGCGGCAACTCCAGCTCGGCTGACACCTCGCCCGCACCGTCCGAAACACAGTCTCAGACCGCCGAACCATCATCCGAGACGCTGACCCAACCAATCGACGAATCCCCAGAGACACCCACAACGCAAGCCGGCGAAGAATCACCCGAAACATCAACTCAAACTCCAACCGACACAACCCAAGAATCGCCGCAACTAAGACCCCAATTCACAGTAGGCACCACCTATCGCCAACAGTTGCATCTTATCAGCGACATGACCTTGCCTTTGGGCATACCTAATGCCGATCATAAAGATTCCCGCTTGACCGTTGACTGCCTGCCCACTGCCGTCGATGGCCAAGGCAACACGCTTGTGGAAGTAACCATCGTGAGCCTGCAGGCATCGATGATCAGCCTATCGGTACAAGCTTCGTACGACAGCGAAAATCCCCCAGCGGATCTAACGAGATTGGATAATCGAGGACGACATTTCTACGATCTTTTTGACGGTTTGGTTGGTTTGAAGTACACTGCCGTTGTCGATACACATGGATTTGTCGTGGAACTGCGAGATATTCCCACACGCGTCAGCCAAGCTATGGAAGGACAAATCGAAGGATCGATCGGCGAGGACCAACTGATAATGCTGTTCAGTCGGCAAAATCTGGAGGATGTTGTCAGTCCGGACTTCTTTGACGGGCTGGGCGAAATTGCAGAGGCGACAGATTCTCATCCCGAACTAAACGCTACTTGGCAGAGCCAACAATTCGTAATCGTGCCAAGAGCAATACCGGTAGCTGGTGATCAGAACTTTGTTCTGGAAAACTATGAGATTTCCGATGACGGTTCCACCACGGCAACAATAAGTTACCGCACCGTAGCCGACCAAGAACGGGCAGCGCAAGCCAACGCCGAAGGCCATTCGGGCGGACTGGAAATCGTACAGGCAGCGATAGTGGGCCACACCAGCTATTCACTCACCGAAGGACACCCCATCGCAACTAGTGAAGATATGCGAGCGGAAATCCGCACGACGCAGACCGGGCGACGCCAAAGCGAAAACCGAAACCGTATCTTCTATGACGTAAAAAGACGCGTGAACTGGATCGAAATCACCAATAGTAACTAGTAAACCTTGACCTAGAAGACTAATAGCGGTAAAAGGATCAAGGTGTCGCCGTTTTTATAAGTTTTACAATTGGAGAGCAATGCTATGAGAACTGTTAAATTTAACGTTGGTCTGGTGGCTGTCGTGGCTGTAATTTGCCTGGGTATCTGTGCGAACTTGAGCGCGATAACCTGTGTATATCAACCCGGCACCTCGGAAACTGTCAGGTACAGTACAACCGATTCATATCGCAATTGGGTAGAGATGGGCAATTCCTCTGAACCCAGCCAGATGAGCAGTCGGGTGATCAGTCAATCGGTAACCATGCAGCGCAATGTGCTGTCGGTAGCCGAGGACGGCTCAGCCCTGATCGAAATCACAATCACCGAAGCCCAAGTAACGCTGGATAAGACCCTGCAGGGCGAAGACTCCACCAGAACCTATCATAGCACAACCGAAGAAACCACATCCACTTGGTCCGACGTACCGGCCATCGCCGGGGTCAGCTACCAAATCCGCCAGGCGCCAGACAGCACCGTTCTGGAAATTACAGGATTGGACGAAGCCAGAGCCGCCCTGGGCATAGGCGCCGAAGGCGGGGTAGTCTCGGAAATACTGAGCGACGAGTTCGTCAGAGCTTGTCATCAACATGACTTTATTCTCAGCGGAGTTGAGGTTGACAGCCCGGCTGAAATGATGATCCCCGTTACCAACGTAATGATCAAAGCTCAAGCGATCGAAGAATCATTCACAGCCGTGGGGATCGACAATAACATGATAGCGGTAATGATCTCCGGCGAACCGATTCATGTATTGCCCGAAGGCATAGCTGAGCCGCCTCAACCGCGTGATTGGGGCCGTTCGCTGATCAAAGACAGAAGCGATATGAGCGAGTTTGCACTGGCGGGGATCGGTCAATTCAACAGCGAAAGCAATACGGTAATCACTGATACCAGCACCACGTCGGCAATGCTGGTGCTGTTGGAAGAAAACGTGTTCCCTAACGCGGCTCCGGAAGGCCAAAGTTCGGGCAACGTCATGTTTACCGCTATCGATCTTACTGATAGTTACGAAGTCGTCGACTAGGATGACGACAAATAAGATACTACGCGGTTGCAGTCTTAAAGCAACCAAGGAGAAAAGAATGTCGGACGAATGTGAGTTTCTAAGCAAATGTGGGTTCTTTCAGAATTTCAGTGGTAATTCAGAAACAGTCAAAGAAGGCTGGATAAAGATATTCTGCAAAGACAAAGATAAGTCGGAAACCTGCAAGAGAAGCCAGATACGCCGGGAGACAGGCATAGCGCCTCCAGACAATATGACTCCGACCGGCAAGTTGCTCGTATGACGCTATAGATAACCAATAGCACCGACCGCAGTATCCAATTAATTCGATAGCGACAACCAACCAGTAAAAGCTCCCGTCCTCAATGGGCTCGGGGGCTTTTTTTATGCTTGGACCCGGTAAATCACCGCCGGCAGATCGACCAACGGCAGATGGTTGACAGCACAGGACAAACGCCTTACCATTGGTAGGCAAGGAAATCACTATGGACGGAACAAACAATCATCTATTCGAACGGACATTTGCGGACCGATTAACTGCTGGAGGTCAAAGATGAAAATTAACCACAATAAAAACCCCAGAAACAACAGCGGTTTTGGCAAAAATTATGTGGTTCTGTTGCTCGCTGTATTTATTACAACTTGTTTGTTGTTTACAGGCGGCGCGCAAGCCATGGAGCAAAACAGCAAGCGAATCGAACAGCGGCCACAAGAATCTTCATCAGATCAGCAGCTCACTACTCTTGAGGGGCGGTACGGCAGATACACCATTGAATACGACCAGTCTCAATGGGATGTGGACACCGAGCCGGGGGGCGACATGGAATTTGCGTTTGCTTACCTGGACGCTGAAGTGTACGCGATGATTATAGCGGAGCGGATACCCTTATCTCAGGAATATCTGCGCGATATGGTGGTAGAAAACTTTCGTGCTGCGGCAAGTAATGTTCGCGTTTTGGATGAAAGCTCCGAGATTCGCGACGGAATAATGCTAATGCGCCTGACAATGTCGGGCAACATAGATGGCATAGGGGTCATCTACCACGGGGTTTATTACACCGGCCAAGCGGGAACTATTCAGGTTGTTACATTTGCACAGCGGGATCTATTCGAAGAGTACCGCGGTGTCATGGATGAATTCCTAAATGGCTTCGCAGTGGAAAGAGAAATTGATGATGAGCAGCCGAGCAGTTCTTCACCAAGAGAGCAAAAGGTAAGGTTGCGAAGTGAATCCGGCACCTATTCGATTGAATATGACCAATCGCGCTGGGAGAGAGATACTGAGACGGTTGGAGACGAGGAGTTCTTTTTCACCCATCGCGACGGGGATGTTTTCGCGATGATTATAGCTGAGCGAATGATGCTGACTCCGGAGGCGCTGCGCAGCGTGGTAGTGGACAACTTTCAGGCCGTCGCGGAGAATTTCCGCATGCTTGAGGAAAGCACCGAAACGCACGGCGACATGGAAGTAATGTGTTTGACAATGTCAGGGATAATAAACGGAGCCCCGACAATCTACCATGGCTACTACTACACAGGCCCAGCTGGAACAATTCAAGTTATCACCATGACAACCCAGAATCTGTTTGAGCAATACCGCGACGAGATGGAAGAGTTCCTAAATGGTTTTGAAGTGGAGACAGATGTACCCGCAAGCCGATCCAGCCGGAGACAACCGCGCCAAGACCGCTGGGAAACCGTAACGGGAAGATATGGAACATACTCGCTTGAATACAACTCAGCCTTGTGGGAACCGGACGACATGGTTACAGGAGACCAAGAATTCTTCTTTTCGTATCTCGGCGGCGAAGCGTATGGCATGATTGTCGCTGAGCGGATGGAATTTTCGCGGAAAAGCTTGCGTGATTTCGTAATAGACAACATCGCGGCCGCGACAAGCGAATATGAAATCCTGGAGGAGCGAACGGTAACACATAGAGGGGTTCAGATTTTGTGTTTGACAACATCAGCAATAGTCGAGGGCATACCTTTGGTGTATTACGGCTACTATTATACAGGAGAACCGGGCACAATCCAGGTGGTAACATTCACAACGCCGAACGTCTTCGATGAATTCCGCGCCGACATGCAAGACTTTGTGAATGGACTCACGGTTTTAGAGGATTAGATTTGATCAGGCTGAAACCCCATCCCACAAGCCGAATCCGGCGTGGGTAATCACTCCGGTTTTTTAAGTTCGTCGGCGGTGGGTAGGTCTTTTAGGTTATTTAGGCCGAAGACTTCCAGGAATTTTTTGGTGGTTCCGTAAAGAAGCGGACGACCGATGACTTCGGCGCGGCCGACGATTTTGACGAGGGATTTTTCGATTAGCTGACGCACCATTTCACCCGCGGCGACACCACGAATAGCTTCAATATCGACACGCAAGATAGGCTGTTTGTAAGCGATGATGGCTAAGGTTTCCAGGGCGGCGGGAGAAAGCTTGGTCTCGCTGCGGACCTTCAACAGCTTACGCAGCCATACATTGAACTGTGGCAAGGTGAGCATTTGATAACCGCCGGCAATCGTCTCGACGCGAAACGCGCATTCCATTTGGGTGTATTTATCGTTTAGCTCATCGATAATCTTACGGATTTGTTTAACATCGCCGGTACCCACCATGGCGACCAACTTCTGAGCGGTAACAGGCTCATCGGAAGCGAACAAGATCGCTTCGACTATGGAGGTGGTGGAGATTTCGGGCTCGTCAGTCTCGTTGGGTTCCTGCGCGTCATCGGTTGCGGCTGGTTCTTGGGACGGTTCGGACTCGGCAGGTTCTTGAGGGCTTTCCGATTCTGCGGGTTCTTCGATATCGGTTAGCTGCTCGGAAATTTCAGATTGGTCGTCGTCGGGGTCCGCGTCTTCAGGCGCAGCTTGAGCAGAACTGTCGTCTTCGGGCAAAAGCGACGCCTGGTCGGCTTCGACATCATCCTCGACAGGGCGCCAAGGTTGTTCGTCTTCGTTGAAATCGTCATCGATTTGTTTTTCTTGCTGATCCACCAATTGACCTCACTATGGAATGCCGTGCTGGCTGAGATATATGCGGTGGGCAAACGAGTTGTCCACCCAACCGGTTATTAATGCTATTATGGGGCATAAAAGGGTTTAGATAAAGAAAAAACTGGGGATAGCATATGGGGCCTTAACGGTCGCGAAATAGGCCCGTGAGCTTTCTGGGTGGACGCGTAAATCTATCGATGGGTCCGACCAAGGTGTTCAAAACCAGAACCGCGGCGCAGGCGGGCACAGCAATGGGTGTATAAAGGCGAAATACCATGGTCAGGATTCCAGCGGCCAGAGCGAACACCATTTGGCCGGGCAAGGTAATGGGGCGACTGGTCATTTCAGCCAAGAGGACAAACGCCGCAATGAACACGCCGCCGCTAAACAACTGATAGTGCGCATAAGTAAGCCCAACGGCAAGTGAATCCGCGACAATGGGGTATATCATGGCGCTGCGCTGGGGGCCTGCGGGAGAAACCGTCACAGGCAGAATCAACGCTGACACATAAACTCCCACCAAAAACAGAAGAGGCAACTGCCAGCGAAGATAACCGCGATAGACAAAATACAAACCAATCACCATCAGAGCAAGCGCCGAAGTCGTGCCCAGGCCTCCGGGGGTGGCGCCCAATACGCAATGCTCCAGCGAAGGCAGATGCTCCGCGAGATACGCGGATAGATCGATGTCACCTTGGATGATGCGGAGACCGTCGAAATGCCGCAGCAGGTTCATAGGTTCAGGCAAAATGTAACCGGTGACTTTCGCGCTGGCGGACTCGAACCAATCGACTTTGAACCAACCGCTTTCTTTCAATCGGTTCAAGACATCGCCAAAGAACATCATGGGTTTGGTTAATAGGGCTCCTTGGCGACCACCGAGCTGGTTGTTGAAAAATAACTGTACAACAACACGCCCGATCAGCGCGGGGTGCCAAACGTAGTGCCCCATGCCGCCAAAGACGTGTTTGCCGATTAATACAGTCGCGGCACCGCCCAGCACCGGCACGTGCCAAGTAACAGTCGGCGGTAAAAGCATGGCGAAAATAACGGACATCAGAACGCTTTGGGTTGTGCTGCCGGGCTGGCGATAGTTGCGCACGGCATTGGCGAGGTTTTCAGCGGCCCAACCCGCGGCCACAGCCAAAAACACAATATAAAAAACGCGGAATCCGAAAAACATCGCTCCGGTGATAATAGGAATAAACAAAGCACCAAGCATAGTCGCGGATATACGGCGGGGAGACTCCGGTGATAGCCTATATGGAGGCAGCATGGATGACCTTTGGGTCGCGGAGGTTTTAGGCATAGAGCGGCCCTCCTTCGGTGCGAGCGACAGGATGCAGTCGTCGTTTCATCATCCGGATACTTTCCATGATAGGCAAGCCGCTAGGACAGATATAAGAGCATATGCCGCATTCCATGCATGCTTCGATATTCAATGATGACGCTGTTCGATACTGTCCCATCTCGGCGACGGTGCTTAGACGGGCGGGATCTAGCCCGGCGGGGCAATCCATAATACACCAACCGCAACGTATGCAGCGTTCGGGCCGAACAGGCTTGAAATTTCGTATAACCATAAAATTGCCGCTTCGAGCGGAAACAACGGCTTGATCTGGATCAATGGATCGGCCGGTAAGCGACGCGCCTTCCACAACGCAACGCCAATCGTCTGTGAGCCCGGCTCGTTCCAATAGGGCACGCAGGGGCAAACCGACAGGTACCCGAAAATGACCTGGCTGTAAAACACCATCGCCGGCTACGGTTACAATGCGCTCCAACAATAACGAACCGCCCAAGACGGCGCGTTCGACGGCACGCAGCGTTTGAGGATCGAATATGTAGGCTGCGCCGTTGCGTTTTAAGCAGTAGCGAGGTGATTTATTCAGAGAACGCAGCAGAACGCCGGGCAATCCTTGCGGGTATTTTTCAGTAACAGCCACACAGCGGACATTCCATTGTTCAGCGGTTGCGCAGTCGATCGGAAAATGATAAGAGTGAGCAGCCAATGCCTGAGGGGCGCGAAGCAGGGTCTTTAGAATACTAAGCCCGGCAAAAACCTCAGGGCTATGCTCTTGGAGAACGGCCAGCGGTCCATTCAAGGTGGGTTCGACAGGCACGGCATTGGCGACAACAACGGCGACAGCATGGTCGTGGGCGCGTTTGATTAGGTCGATGAGAGTTTCGCCGTGGTCGCCGATCATAATGCCGGTGCGCGCGAGGGATTGGCAAGTCAGATCGTAGCGTTCGGCGTCGGTTTTCGCTTGCCAAGGATTGACTGTATCAGCGAGGGGATTTGCACCGGCGACATCGCAGGTGGCGTCAGCGGAAGTTTGCAGGGCAAGTACAGGCTGTTCGGTGTGGCCGAATACCGTTTTGGTGGTTTGCTCAGCGATAACCCCGCAACGGGGCGCGTAGAGAAAATGCCCAAAATCGTCACGAGCGAGTAATTCACCTTGCTTTACCGGCTGACGCGGTTGAACAATGGGAACCATCGGTTCGGTTCTTCCGGTCGCGAGAGGCAGATAAAGCGGGCCTTGGTAGTCGGGCCAATCTTGGATGGTCAATGATGGCGGTTCGCCGATGCCGGGTAAATAGATCCCGCCCGGTATATCGCAGACCTTGCCCCATAGGCCCGTACAGGCGCAATCGCGACGACCGCAAGTCTGGCCCGCTTCAGCGTGGGGGCGTTTACCAAATATAAAATTCTTCAGCAAATTGATTGACCTTGGTTACAGTTATGTATGGGCGCAGCCGAACCGCCATCATGAACCGGGCAACTAACGGCGAAGGAGCGGGTCGATAATGCGAACCTCGGCGTTGTCGCGCAATTGTTGAGCTAAAATGGTCATGCGTTGGTTGATGGTTCGTTCGCGGAGAATTTCTACCAGTTCGTCGCTGACTTGGCCCAAGGTTACGGGTTGGGCATCCTGGGCGTCAGCCAATTCTATGAGCGACCACCATTGACGGCTTCCCTGACGATGGCTTACGACAGGGCTGATTTGGCCTATGTAGGTTAGCTCAAACGCGGCAGCGCGAATGGGTTCGTCGATTTGTTCATCGTAACGCGAGAAGGGGCCAAGCAAGCCGTTGTTGGCGAGGCTGACGGGATCTTCAGAATATTGTTGCACAAGATTGGCGAAAGATTCCCCTGCGTTGACACGACGTTGGACGGCTTCGACTTCACGGAGATTGCCCATAGTGATAATGCGCACCACGACGGCTCGGCCGTACTGAATATCGTATTCCTGCTGCAACTGTTGCTCGGTAATAACCACGCTATGGTCAACGCAACTCCGCAGCAAAGCGCGCGTTTCGAGCATAACGTCGAATTCGTTGCGACTTAGGCCCCGGCTGGCGAGCATGTAGTTGAGTAGTTCAGAGCGTTGGAGTTCCGGTTGATCGGCGGCCATGTCGTTTAGCACACGGTCAAGTTCGTCGCGTACCATTTGATCGTTGAAGTTTACACCTTGAGCGCGGGCGTGGTCGCGGGCCAGCTCAAGCAGAATGAGATTGTCCAAGACAGCTCGGCCGCGACTTGGCAGGAGAACTTCTAAAAGCATTTGGCGGTGGAGTTCTCGCCCGTTGACAACGGCGACGACGGGGTCACACTCAGAGTTGCTCACCGCGGATTCTGTGTTGTTCATCTGTTCGCAGCCGGAAAAAACCGCGAAAAACAACATCGATACAAACACATATGTAAATGCGAAATGCTTGGGCAGCTTCATAATCAACCCCAGGTAAAAGGATCGCGGTCTTTTTTGCTGACTTTGACGGTTAGTTTTGGATGAGCTTTGCGTAAAACTTGCACCAGCCGGGGCAACATGAGTCGTTCGGAATTGGAATGACTCACGCAAACGGTGGTTACGCCGGCGCGTTGCAGCTTGAGCGCGTTGTGATGAGAAAGTTCGCCGGTAAGATAGAAGTCGCAATTGTGAGCGATGACGTCGTTGAGCAGCGAGCCGCAGGAACCGGCCCCCACAGCGGCGCGTTTTACTTTCGTCCGAGGCGAGCCGACAAGGCCCACGGCGGAGACTTTTAGTTTTTGCTTTATGCGATTGATCAGCGTGTTGACGCTTTGCGGTTCAGCCAGATCGCCGAATCGTCCAAGCCCTACGTGCCCGGCGGAGTTTAAGAGAGGATAGATATCGTAAGCGGGTTCTTCGTAACTGTGTACTTGACGCATGGCTCGCAGAACCGCGGGCAGATCGGTGATCGACACGATGGTTTCAAAACGAAGTTCGGCTGTTTGCTCGAATTTGCCGGGCGATCCGATGGTGGGATTGCTTTTCGGGCCGCACTTAAAGGTACCGGTGCCGGTGCCGCGAAAACTGCATTGGCAGTATTTCCCAGACGGACCAATGTGGCCGGCGCCGGCGGAAAACATAGCTTGACTGACAGGTTCAAAGTCACTTTCCGGCAGGAAAACCACCACCTTGCACACACCCGCAGCCTCAGGCGCATCACTTTGGAGCGGTTGGGGGTTTTGAATGCTGAGAATCTCAGCGAGGGCATCGTTGACACCCCCGGACGCCACATCCAAGGCGGTATGGGGAGAATAAACAGCGATATTCTTGCGAATAAGGTTATAGACCAAAGGTGAATCGACTTGAGTGGGAGTAACGCGCTTTAGGGGATCCCAGATCGGAGGATGATACGCTACAATAAGATTAACCTGGGCTTGCACGGCTTCAGCAAAGACCGGCTCAGTAAGATCGATGGTAAGCATAACACGCGTGATATTCTGCCCAGGGTCGCCCACGAGCAGCCCCACGTTGTCCCAGCTTTGAGCCAAGCTAAGCGGAGCAAAATCATTTAGAGTCGTAAGAATATTCTTTAGTTTCATAGCAGTAGTTATTGGTTTTGGGTGGTTTTTCGGTATTGTTCGTGAAGTTGCCGATAGATCATCCCAGGCCGGCCGTCGCTCACTATGTGTTTTTCGATCTGGCCCACAGGTATCAGTTCCATTACACTGTTGGCGAGAAAAACTTCCGCCGCGGATAAGAGGTCTTTGATGACAATTTCCGTGGATTTATGTTCGATGCCCAATTCCTCAGCCAACTCCAAAACGACTTTTCGGGTAACAGGGGCCACGGATGCGTTCTCCAAGTTGGGGCTGTAGAGTATGCCCTGTTCAACCAAGAATATATCACTCATACAGCCGGCCGCCAAACGATTATTGTGGGTAAACCACAGGGATTCGCTGGCCTTGTGCTGTTGGGCTTGTTGGAGGGCGACCAACCGGGCGAAATTCGAGGTGCTTTGATGGCCCAAAAGAGGATCGGTTAGATTAAATTTATAAGGGGAAACAACGACCATAACCGCAAGCTCGTAGGAGGCTTTGGGGTCGGCGGACATGTTCTCGGCAGTTACCAGTAGAGTGCCTTGGGCGTTTTCTTCAAGATTGCGGGTGCTGCCGCTGGTGCAGGTTATTCTTATAAGTGCGTCGGATAGCTCATTGGCTTGGAGAACTTGGGCGACGGCTTCTTTGATATAGTTTTTTTCATAGCCGGTTCTTAGACCGAGCTTTTCTGCGGAAGTGAGCATCCGGTCGATGTGATCGTCAAGGCGAAAGACCCGGCCGTTGTAACTGCGCATGGTCTCGAACAGACCGACACCTTGAAGAAACCCAGCATCATAAACACTCAGGGAGACTTTCTCAGCGCTTTGCAGGGCGTTGTTGAAATAGACAAGATCATTCATAGGTCGCTTTCTTAAAGGTTAAAACAGACGCCTTTTATAGCATGCTGGATGCCCGATCAACTCGGCAATGACATTAACTTCGTTAGACTCCGCGGCGACGGTCCCAGAGTAAAACCTGTAAACGCGGACAGTAACGATAGTTGCGTTCGATACATAGCTGAGCGATAATCGGGCCTAAGCGTTGGTGTTGCTCGGCGGTGGTTGCTTGGGGCATTAATAACACATTGTCCCGATTGACATTGGATAACTGGCCGAGGAGTTGTTCGATCTCAGCGAGGTCTTCGGGCCGTTCGACGACAAATTTCAATTGGTAATCGTGGTTGTCAATGTATTGCTGGATGGCGGCGATGTTGAGACGGCGGTCGGCGTGCTGCTGAACGGCAGGTTCATCAGGATCGGAGTTGGAAAGTTTGGGACTGATGCTTAGCAGATCACAAGTAATGGGCCGGTAGATGGTGGCGGCAGTTTCAAGGGTAATGTGGCAACGGCGCTGTTTGAGTGCTTGGAGCAGTTGGGGTAATTCGTCAGCTAAGAGCGGTTCTCCACCGGTGATTACAATATGAGGAACAGCCCAAGCGGAAAGTTGCGAGACTATTTGGTCGATCGTCATGGGCGAGCCTTGGTCGCCTTTGCGAGCGTAGGGAGTGTCGCACCAACGGCAGTGGAGATCGCACCCAGCCAGACGCACAAAGCCGGAAACCACCCCGGCCAGACGGCCTTCGCCTTGAATCGATCGAAATATCTCACTGACGGATAAGCTCATTTATACGTCCCGTTGAATATACACAGCAGGGTCGGTTAGCCCCGCGTCGCGAAAACCTTTCAGACGCAGGCGGCAAGAATCGCAAAGGCCGCACGCGCGACCTTTTTCATCCGGATCATAACAACTATGGGTAAGAGAATAATCAAGCCCTAGTGCGACGCCTCGCCGAATAATGTCGGCTTTGCTGAGTGAGACTAAGGGAGCGTGAATTCTAAATTTGCCCTGGCCCTGGACCCCGGCGGATGTAGCGAGGTTGGCGAGTTTTTCAAAGGCTTGAAGGAATTCGGGTCGGCAGTCGGGGTAGCCGCTGTAATCCACGGCATTGACACCAATGAAAATGTCAAAGGCGCCGAGGACTTCGGCCCAACCTAACGCCAAGGACAACAAAATAGTGTTGCGCGCGGGAACGTAGGTAATGGGTATGCCCGCGGATACTTCGGCTTGGGCACTCTCGGCTTTGGGGACCTCGAGGTCAGCGGTCAAAGCGGACCCGCCGAACAGACGCAGGTCCAGTTGGATAATTTTGTGTTCAGCGAGGTTGAGGGCTTGGGCGACCCGTCGCGCCGCGTCGATTTCGCAATCGTGGCGTTGGCCGTATAAGACAGTGAGGCCGTAACCCTGGAAACCTTGGGACTGGGCGCACGCAGCCGCGGTGTAGGAGTCCAGGCCGCCACTTAGCAGAATGAGAGCTTTGGGATTAGATGTTGATGTGCTTGCCATGGGGGTCCGTATTCGATAGACTATTGATTCAGATGGCAGGCAAAGCCCGCCCTACGGTAAAATGGATAGTTTAACCGCTATTTGGAAAGCAGACAAGATATGAGTGAAACAGGCATGATCGAGACTTTTGACAACCCACGCCCGCAGCGCGATTATGAAATCGAGATCGTCTGCCCGGAATTTACCAGTGTATGCCCCAAAACAGGCCAGCCGGACTTCGGCACAATAACTATAAACTACTGTCCCGACAAATTTTGCATCGAGTTGAAGTCGCTAAAATACTACCTGCAGAAGTTCCGCGACCAGGGCATTTTCTATGAGTTCGCGGTCAATCAGATTCTGGATGATTTGGTCAAGGCATGTGAGCCCAGAAAAATGCGCCTGACCGGCAGTTTCACCCCGCGCGGCGGCATCACAACAACCGTCAAAGTCGAGTTTACCAAGTAAATCTCAACATACCCCCATTCCACCCCGACAATCCAAAATCTTGTCAATCCTCAAAAAACTCCCCAACCATCGACTCCGCCCCTATATTACTTACCAACGCAGAATCGGCTGAAAATCCGGTCGAGAACATCGTCGGGCACAACTTGGCCGCTGATGGCGCCGAGTTCATCCAGGGCGGTACGGAGTTCCAGGGCGAGCAGTTCGGGCGATTCCTGATCGGCGAGAAGTTGGCGAGCTTGGGTCACAGCCGCGGCGCCGGCTTGGAGGGCATGGCGCTGACGGGCGGTCAGGGCAATACCTTGTTGGTCAGCGGATACTTGGGGGCAGTTATGGAGGGTGTCTTCGATCGCGCCGAGCAATTGCGGCAGGTTTTGGCGTGTTAGGGCGCTGACAGCGATAACGGCAGCTTGCTGGTAGTTGGGTGAAACGATTAGGGGTTCGTCAGGGTTAGGCAGTTGGTCGATTTTGTTGGCGACAAAGATGATTTCACGGGGCGGAAATTGAGCGATAAGCTGTTGGAGCAAAGTTTGCTCGTGCTGTTGTTGGGATTGATCCGCGGAGGCATCGAACACCCAAAGCAGTAGATCGCAAGCGGCTATGACGTTTTGGGTAAGCATTTGGCTTTGGCCGGCGAGGATATCTTCAACGGCGCCTAAGCCCGCGGTATCCATTAACAGACATTCCCCGGTGGTTAATTGCAGCGGCGCCGTCAGAATGTCACGGGTAGTTCCGGCAATTTGACTAACCACACTGCGATCGATACCGAGCAGGGCGTTAGCCAGAGTGCTTTTACCAGCATTAGCGGCACCAGCCAAAACCACATGGGGCAGATGCTCCAATTGTTCCCAAGCAACACTGTCGCGAAGCAGCGTCGCAAGACTCGTTTCGAGGTCGGATAGTTCGGTTTGGAGCTGCTCGGGCGAAGCGAATTCAATTTCTTCCTGGCTGAAATCAATGTGGGCCTCAACGAGGGCCGTGATGTCGGTTAGGCGGGAAAGGATTTCGCCGCAAAAACGATGGAGGTCGCCGTCGAGCAGTCGTTGGGCCGCACGCAATTGGGCGTCACTTTGGGCGGCGATGACTTCGCCGACGGCTTCGGCTTCGCTGAGGTCCAATCGGCCGGATAGAAAGGCGCGGGCGGTAAATTCGCCGGGATCAGCCAAACGACAACCCTCAGCCAAAAAACGCTGCAACAACATTTGCAGCAGAGCGGCAGAGCCTGGCACATGCAGTTCCACCATGTCTTGCCCGGTGTAACTGCGAGGCCCGGGAAAGCTGTAGGCCTTCACAGCAACAGTGATGCCTTCAGATACATCAACACAACCAAAACAACGCGACCAAGAGGCAGTTGCTAACGAATCACAGGACAGTTGAGGATGGAAAACGCGATCAAGCGATTGCAGCGATTCAGGGCCGCTTATGCGAAGGATCCCTCGCGCAGAGGAACCTGGGGCGGAACTGACAGCTACAATTGTATCTTCAGTATCGTAGAGCATTGGATTTCAGCATGGGTCAATCCCATCCTGCCTTTACATCACCCTTTAGCTGCGCGAAAAAGTGACGCCCCGGTCGTTGAGCAATTTCGATAGGTTACATATAGCGTTGGGGGGGCCGAGGTTTGCGTTTTTTCGCTTCCATTCGACCGCCGATCTTGGTGGTCACCGCGACGGCGCCTTTAGATTCTAATGCCTCTTGTTCGCGTATGTGTTTGCGAATGAAATGCTGTTCGATGAGTCCGGCGAAGGTACTGGCCATAATGTAGAGGTTCAGTCCCGACGGCGCGGTGAACAAGAACACCAACATCATGACGGGCATAAGGATCATCATCATTTTCTGCTGGCTGGCTTGTTGCGGATTGCTTTTGGCCATGGCCGACTGAGGAGAAAACTTCTGCTGCAAGACCATAGCGACACACAACAAGATAGGCAGCAGATTAATTGCGTCCACTCCCCCTATTGGCCAGATGTTAAATGGCGTTTCCCGGCCGAACCACGAAAACGGTATAAGTCGGTCGGGAGCCGAAAGATCAGTCAGCCAATGCCAAGCAGCGGGGAATAACCCCTTGTGGCGAAGAGCAACATTAGTATCCACAGCGGTATAGAGAGCGATCCAAATGGGCATCTGCAGCAACATGGGTAAACAACCGAGAACCGGTGAAACGCCTTGCTCTTTGTAGAGTTCCATGGTGCGGCGTTGCATTTCCTCTTTGTTGTTGGCGTATTTTTCTTTGATCTCCTGCATGAGAGGTCCCATCTTGCCCATTTTCATCATGCTTATCTGACTCTTCTTGGTGATGGGATGCATGACAAGACGGACCAGAAGCACCAAGACTATAATGGCGATGCCGTAATTGCCCACCAAGCGATAGATACCTTTAAGAATACCCAGCAGGGCGAAGGTAAGCCATTCAAAGGCGCACCAGGAAACAGGAACCAGTTTTTCGTAATGCTCAGCGACATAGTACTTGTCGAAGATGTCTTTATCGATAGGGCCCATGTAGATACGGAAGGGATAGACGACTTGACCGCGGGCGGGCAGCACTTGGTCCATGCTAAGAACGCTCATCGATCCTAAGCTGGGCAAGGTTTCGCCGGGACGGGCAGGATCGGCGATGGATAACCAACAGGCATTGGTATCGGCGGCGTTGATGTAGTTCACGTAATTTTGGCCGACGGTCGGAAGAGGTCTTACTATGGCGGTGAAGAACTTATTGGACACCGCCCACCAACGCAAACCATACCCGGGCGAGGTCGGCACGGTGACAGTATTAGCGCCGGATTCGTTATTTAACTTGGACATCATAACGTTTTGCAGTTCGAAATCTTCCCCGCTTTGGTAACCGACAGCGACGGATCGGCGGTCCATTCGCGGGTCTTCACGCATAACCCCGGCAGGACCGTAAAGCTGCATCGACTCTACCTGAATGGGCACAGAGCTTTGATTGTCGAAGGACAATTCGAAGTGCAATTCATAGTCGCCGGGCGCATAGCTGTAAGTTTTGATAATTCGTAACACCGGTTGATTTTCTTCATCGACGATCGTCGCGGTGTATTGGATACTTTGACCATTGCAGGGATCGTCAGTAACGCCGCTCGCGACCCAGCAAGCTCTGGTGAGGTCGAAACGCTCGGATCGGCCTTGCAGACGAAGCTCGCCGCACATCAATGAGAGACTTTCGCTACCCCGCGCCGGGCGAGCCACTGACATCAACGGATAACCAACTTGCTCATCGTCAACATTCAGCTTAAAACCATTGAGTAACGATTGGGAAATCGCGCCTGTGGTCGGGTCGAACATTACGCGGGCATGATATGGCGAGCTTTCACCCAAATCTCCAAGAGTAACGACCTGATTGTCGGTGTCTTGGGGAATTACAAGACTCCAACTGCCGCCCGCGGTGAGCAAAGCCGTTTGTGATGATCCATTTTGAGCGCTGCCATCCACGGCAGATGAATCTTCCTGGGACTGAACCGGCGCTGTGGGCTCCGGATGGTATTTGGCATTGTACCATTGGTAGGCCAAGATAATAGCCATGCAGAACAGAAAGGCAGTGAACAAGCGTTTGAAATCTATTTGATCCATATAATTTGGTATCCTAGCGACCTTCGTAAAGCCGCTTACCCTCAAAGTCATCCAGACTAGGATTGTCGTAAATTAGTTTGGCCGTAACATCGATGTCGTATGCGACTCGTACAAACTCGACATTTTCTTCGCTGACAATGGCGAAGCTGGCGCGAGTGTCCTGGTCGCGCGGTTGGCCGACGCTGCCGACGTTAATAATGGCACGCTCGTTGTCGCTGATTGGATAAACAAAATCGAGTTCGTCGGTGCTGTAGAAATCCGGATCCTCGAGAAAGACCCCCGGAACATGGGTGTGACCGACAAAACACAAATGCTCAACACGCTCGAATATTGCTGATATCTTGGAGGTGTTGGTGTAAATGTCGTCGGGGAAGATGTATTCACTGATGGGCCGACGCGGGGAGCCGTGTACGAGCAGAATCTTGCCCATTTGCAGACGCACCATCAACCGGCCGAGGAAAGCCCAACGTTGATTCCTTTTTTCCTTTTGCGATTCGTCTTCCAAGCACTGCCGGGTCCAATAGCTGGCGCGTTCAGCCCCGGCGTTAAAGTTCGTTGGCTCGTAAATAACGGCTTGGTCATGATTACCCATGATCGAGGCAATCTGCCTTTCGATAACAAGGTCCAAGCACTCAGCGGGCTGAGGGCCGTAACCTACGAGATCACCAAGACAAAAGATTTCTTTGATACCTCGGCGATCCAATTCTTCAATCACAGCCGTTAACGCAGCCAAATTGGAATGTATGTCGGAAATAATTGCGAATTTACTCAAAAATCAAACCCCGGTCGCTGTTCTACAGAGCGACAAAAACAATAGTTTTTTTGATTTCATAAAACAACCCCCCCAAGCAAAGAGATCTAGGTCACAAGTTAAGACCAAGGGCAATATTAACTAGATCGCGTTTTTTCGCGTTTTGCTGGAGGTTCCTAACAAATCTTTCTGGTTGACAGCAACAGCGCCATCTTGCGGTCTAATTTACTTTTACAAAAGGCTGGTATTATAACTATCTTACCCATATCCGCCAAGGGCACACCAGCCGAACCCCCTAAAATTCCCATATTAAAGCACGATATTCATGAAAGTAGGTCAACTACCACCAAAACCGAGCCGTAACCGGGAAAATCACCATGTATCGCACTGTGCAAATCAACGTAAGCACACCAACAAGCCGGGCTCAACAGCAACAACTTAACGGCATTACACGCAAACATGCTAAGGCCATTGTCCAATCAAGTCAATGCTTTTGTCACAGGCAAATCCCACAATGAATTTGTGAAGTTACGGCTTTTGCGTTGACAGTTTTTTGCGACCATGCTAGACTTGCTCAGGCAGTGGGATGAGTTATTTACTCCCGAGAAGAGATCGCTTCAGCAGCGATTATCGCATTGAAGCCCACAGCATAGTTCGACAACATGACAGGACACATTTATTCGCAGCACAACATTGAGATTACTTTTTCAGCGAATTACCTTCTATCTGAACCAATCGGTTCAGTTTATACCGATCACAGATGCCGGCGTTCGCAGTTCAGGTTGGGCGTATTAGCCTGATGCCATAGAGACTCACGTTCGTTTGAGCCTGCCGGCGGGATTTTCATTGCAAGATAGTGTTGCTGCCGAATTACGACAGTGTGTTTGCGGAGATTCGTAATCCGGTCTAACAAAGTCTTTTTTTTTCGTCAAGGAATATTGGTAGTGGCCGATCTGCTGGTTGATATTTGGGATAGAGTGTTGCGCCATGTGCAAAAAAACCACAGTGAGCATTGGCGCAATTGGTTTGAACAAATAGAACCAGCCAGCCTTGATAACGGAACATTACGAATCGAAGTCGCTGACAATTCCTGGCGCCAATATCTCAAGCAATACTGCACCGAAGCGTTCACTCAAGCAGCCCAGCAAGTGACAGGCCATCTAATCTCAATCGAATACGTCAGCTCCGAACAAGACGACGAAAACCAACCGCAGGGAAAAGATTACAGGGATTCATCGGACCAAACAGATTTGCTCTGCTTTAGTCCGGACTATACGTTCGACAACTTTGTGGTGGGACCGTGCAACCGGCTATCGCACGCGGCATGCCTGGCGGTCAGCGAAGCGCCGGGTAAGGTTTATAATCCGCTTTTCATTCATGGTTCGGTGGGGTTGGGCAAAACGCATTTGCTGCAAGCGGCATGTCAAGCCTTCTTGAAGAACGCCGCCTCGCCCCCGCAAGTGCTATACATGTCTTGCGAAACATTCACCAATGATTTCATTCACGCCGTCGAACAGGGCGATTTGTACAACTTCCGTTATAAATATCGCTATGTCGATATTTTGGTAATCGATGACGTACAGTTTCTCAGTGAGCGGGAACGATCACAAGAGGAGTTTTTCCATACGTTCAATACGCTTTACCAAAATCGTAAGCAGATTATCTTGTCAGCGGATTGCTCGCCGACGGAAATCCCCAAACTCGAAGATCGCCTGGTTAGTCGTTTTAATCAGGGTTTAGTCACACGGATTGACAAACCGACGTTTGAAACCCGCATGGCGATTGTGAAGAAAAAAGCGGGTATGCGGAGCATCAAACCGCCCGAAGAGGTGGTAAAGTTTATCGCGCGCAAAATCGACAGCAACACGCGGGAGTTAGAGGGAGCGCTGACGAAAATTCATGGCCTGGCCATGCTGGATGACAGTCCGATCACGCTGGAGTTGGCTCGGCAGGCATTGGGTGAAGAACCAACCCCCGCCCATCGACAAGTAACGATTTCCCAGATTATCGATGCCGTTACCGAACATTTCAACGTCCGTCTGAGCGACTTGCAGGGAAAGAAACGCAGTCGAAGCATCGCGCATCCAAGGCAAGTATGTATGTACCTGGCGCGGGAACTAACACAGCACAGCCTGGAAGAAATCGGCGGACACTTCGGCGGACGTGACCACACAACGGTACTGCATGCTTTCCGTCACATCGACAAACTATGTGATACCGACGAGAACGTACGGGGAACGGTCAACAGCCTAACCGCGGGTTTGACACAACGCTGATAATGGGGGCAAGCTCGGCAACTCCTTGGGCAAGCGCAAAATAAAACCCCCTGAACACCTCAGGGGGCTAGATTTTCCGAGCCTTACAGACACCAGATATTTTGTAACCGTTCACACTCCCGCCGCCACTAATGAACCCTAATGCCTTTATTCGTGTCCATCTTTATCCATTCGTACTTCTCTTTCGCGTCTTGCGCAGCCAATATCCCCTGCCCCATCGCCCCAATAAAGGCTACAAACCTCTGACGCGTCAGCACAACCTTTATTGCCCCCTTGTGTCTGATGCCGGCCACTGGCAGTTATCTTATTAGTGAATATTAGTGTCAATTAGTGGTTCTCTTTGCTGGGAATGCTTACGATATTGTCAAATCAATCTAGTCTTCTACCGGCTCAAATTCATCCTTGCCGGCGCCGCATTCGGGGCATTCCCAATCATCAGGCAGGTCTTCAAAAGCGGTACCGGGATCGATATCATTGTCAGGATCGCCCACTTCGGGATCATAGATATAACCACATAGCAAACAACGATACTTCATAGCTTGTCTCCTGTTTAAGAACGCCTAAGCTAAAGGAACAGCAATTTGGTGGCTGTTCCACTTTCCATACTCAAAAAACTGAACGAATGATATAAATCAGACAATCGGTTGTCAACAAGACTTTGCGTGTTGAGCTAATTCTTTTCCAGCACTGAGGCATTGGTCCAGAACCGCCTGATCGGGGCGATATTGGCACACTATGGGCTCTCGGACAATTTCTATACCCGTCGCTTCCATTTCCTGGCCCACCTGGGCAGCGCCGCCGCCGCTCCAGCCATGGGAACCAAAAGCGAAACCAATCTTCTTAGCGGGCTTTAACCCCTTGATATACGTCAAAAACGCCGCAACCGTGGGCATCATGCCATTGTTGAGCGTGGGCGAACCAACCACCACCGCGTCGGCATCCAGAATTTCAGTTACCACATTGGTTAGGTCGTGATTAGGCAAGCGAATAAGCTGGGCTTGGACCCCTTCTTCGGTGGCCCCGGCAACAATTTGCTCTGCCATCATTTCCGTACTGTGCCACATGGAATCATATATCACCAAAACTTTCCCAGCCGGTTTGAAGGCGCACCAATCTTGATAGCGACTGATGATATCGGGCAGATGTTTGGTCCAAATCACACCATGGCTCGGACAGACGGTTTCTATTGCAAGCTCAGAGGCCGCCTTTAGAGTTTTGGCGACAATGCTGCCGAGGTGCATTATGATATTGGCGTAATAGGTCTTGGCTTCGTGCATGAGGATATCAAAATCGACATCGACATCGAAGCGTTGATTGGAAGCTAGGTGCTGGCCGAACGCGTCCATCGAGAAAAGAAGTTTCTCCGAAGCAAGATAAGTAAACATCGAGTCAGGCCAATGCAGCATGGGAGTGTTGATAAAGGACAACTCGTATCGGCCGAGATTTAGAGTATCGCCGGTCTTGACAACCCGACAAGGATAATCGCCTGGATAATATTGACGAAGACCTTTTTCACCCTTGGCCGAGGCGATCAGTTGCGATTGAGGAGCCTGCTGCATAACCGCCAAAAGTTCACCGGAGTGATCAGGCTCGGTGTGGTTGGAGATTACATAATCGATTTTCGACGGGTCCACATGCTCAGCGATCTTGGCGAGCATATCCTGCCGGAAACCATGTTTGACAGAATCTATCAGAGCGATTTTTTCATCGACGATCAGGTACGCGTTATAGCTGCTGCCGCGGGATGTCGTGTAGCCATGAAAATCACGCACGTTCCAATCAACACTGCCGACCCAATAAATACCTTTTTTGACTTCGATGCTGTTCATGCTTGTGGTTTCTTTTTTGGGGTACTCTTTCAGTTAGAATTCCTGACTAGCCCTATAGGGTGGGTAATTTTCGGGCAAAATGCCCGACTGTTACCCACGCGGTTCCCTGACCAATCGGCTGTCATCTTCCGCAACAAAAGTGCTCCATTACCGCCGCCACTGTACTCCCATCCCGGGTGGCACCCTTTCGCGAAGCTAAAGGGTGGTCTTATGGCTTTTTTGGCAGGTGCTTCTTTCTGTTACGATTCCTGGCTGGTGAGCTTTTGTAGCTCAGTATTCAACATAGCGACATGCTTTAGCTCTTCCTGGATTAACCGTTGAACCTTATCGACGTCTTGGTCGCGAACAATGTCTTTTAACGCCGAGAAAAACACAATGGTGTCTTTTTCAAAATTGAGAGCCAGGTTCAATACACTTTTTTGTGACTGAACCTGAGCCAACAAACCGGTGACATCGGGAGTCAAAGTGAAAACATGAGAGTCAGCAACAGCCTTGACGCAGGCCGCGGCTTGGCCATCGGGGTCCCACCATTGGGCCACGCCCGCACCGCAGCTTTCCTGACGCATTTGAGCAAAGATTCTTTCGTGCTGGAGTTCCTGATCCGCCAGAAACAACATAACGTCTTTGGCGGATTTGTCTTTAGCCATCCCCGCAGCCTGACGATAAAACTTCTCGCCGTTACGCTCGACGGCTTCAGCCATGTGAAAAACTTCCGAGAGATTGTAACTTTCTTTGGTCATAAAAACGGGCCAATCTGCAAAAAACACCACGATTGCCAACTCACATAAGCAAACAGCAACATCGCGTTGTATAGTAACGACTAGTAGTTTACGTTCTGCAATTCAAAATATGCCTGAGGATGCAAACAAGCGGGACAGCTTTCCGGAGCCGAGGCTCCTTCGTGAATGTAACCGCAATTGCGACAGGTCCAACGGACGGCTTTGTCAGCTTTGAATACTTTGCCGTTATCAAGATTCTGTTTCAACTTGAGATATCTTTGTTCGTGATGCTGCTCGGCTTTGACAATAGCGCGGTACATAGCAGCAACATCGGGGAAACCCTCTTCATCAGCGACTTTGGCGAAAGCCGGGTAAAGCTCGGCTTGTTCTTCATGTTCACCGGCGGCGGCCTCAGCGAGATTTTCAGAAGTAGTACCTATTACCCCCGCCGGAAAAGCCGCGCAGATTTCTACGTTGCCACCTTCCAGAAACTTGAACATACGCTTGGCGTGTTCCTTCTCCTGGTTGGCCGTCTCTTCGAATATAGCTGATATCTGCATGAGACCTTCTTTGCGCGCAGCACTCGAAAAATACGTGTAGCGGTTGCGTGCCTGCGATTCCCCAGCGAACGAGGTCATCAGGTTCTTCTCTGTTTTGGTCCCTTTGAGCGATTTCTTCTGATCGGCCGACATTAAGAATTCCTTTCCACAATATCCCCCTAGCTATCCACGTCTATGCAACATGTCGATCAGGACATGACAGGTTATTTTTCCCCATTTAGCCTCGTAAGTCAAGGTGCGATAGGTAAAAAACGAGGATTGAACGTAAACCCCACTGACAACTTGTTTTAGATTAAATCGCCCCTAATAGCTGCTGCTTTGGACTGATTGTCTTGACGTGGAGTAGTCACTTACAAACAATGTTTGCCCCGGCGCGAATCCACTGCCGGACATCACCTCGGCAATAGCGAATTGTTCGGTCACCTGAGTGACCCGGACTCGGCCGACAGTCCCAGCCACAATACTGCCGAGCGGATCAGCTTGGTCAGGATCATAAACTCGATGGGAAGGGGAACGGACGACATAAACAGTACCACGCTGCACACCTCGATTGCTGCCGCCATTTATCACAACACAGTTTTCCATAACAGAAGCGATTTTCGGTTGCCAAGGACGCTGTTCTATGCTCTCAGCTATCATAGCCACAGCATCATCGAGCAAGTCATTGGCCGCCTGTCCTAACGAAGTGCGATTGAAAACATAACTGCCGAACGCCATTTGATCGTAGGCCCCGGCTTGGTCTTCTTCACTGTTGGGTACCCGCGCTTCGAGTGTTTCGCTCGCTACTACACTATTATTATTCAAATCAACAACGTGTATAATCGCACGGACAACCGAATAACTATCAGCTTCAAATACACCTAGAACACCGTCGGCGCCCGCCGTCGAGCCAAAGTCAGTTATCACGCCCCGGATTACGTAATCAGCCGACTGGGATGGGCCGGAACTACTGTCGCGTTGCGCATTCACGGACGTCGGACGTAACGGACCGTGAGCCAAGACCTCATAACGACGAGTCTGGACCAAACGCTCGGTCAATTGCTCAGCCATCGCGTCACCAATCCGCCAGGGCATATCATCGGGCGCGCGGTTCTCAAAACTCTCCACCGCGACAGTAGGCTTGATATAGCGCGATTCTTCTTCAGCGGAGTATCGCACAGACGAACTGCACCCGCCAAAACCCAAAACCACAAAAATCAAAGCCCAAACCCAAAATCGCGCCAACCCTTTAGCTAACATCACAAACTCCTATAGAAAAACGAACATATAGGCAAATTAAATGCATATACATCAAATATCGGTTTTTTTGCCCTAAGGCAACAGATTATCGGCAGGTGCCCGGCGTCAAAACCCCTTTCTTGCTGGGCCGCCCACTGCGCCCGCTGCAAAAAGTCTTGTGGGAGCTTGTTTTGACCGGACACGGACATTATCATAACCCAATTAAACGTTCCGCCAATGTCGCCGGAGCTGAAAAAGATAGAAAACTCGGTCACTAACTCAAATGAGAAAGCAGCACATGGAATATATTGTAAAGTCACGCAAAGAGGAGTTCGTCGCGGACGCGTGTTGGGACAAAAAATTTTGGCAAAATATCCCGGCAGTAACGTTGAACAATTATATGGGGGACAAGCCGGCACACTTTCCGCAAGTACAAGCCAAAATCTGCTACGACAGTGAAAATTTATACGTTATATTCCGCGTGGAGGACCGTTACGTGCGAGCGGTGGCGGAGAAACACGAAGATATCGTGTGTTGGGATAGTTGCGTGGAATTCTTTTTCTGTCCGCAGAGCCGAACCGATCAAGGTTATTTCAATCTTGAAACCAACTGCGGAGGCACTATGCTGTTTCACTATCAAACCGGACGAGGGGAAAACACGCAAATTGTAAGCGATCAACATCGCGATCAAATAGAAATGGCGACTACTTTGCCCAGGATTGTGGAACCGGAAATCACTACGCCCACCACGTGGATGATTGAGTACCGTTTGCCGGTGAATATTTTATCCGGTTACACAGCAGTGGTGGATCAGCCGGCCCCGGGCGTGAAATGGCGCGCCAACTTCTACAAATGCGGCGACAAAACTTCGCACAGGCATCATCTGACATGGGCTCTCGTGGAGAAGGATCGCCCAGATTTTCACCTACCAAAGTTTTTCGGCACAATCATCTTCGAGTGATCGCTGCGATCGCTGAAACACAATCGCCGCGGGATAATATGACAAGTCCTTGTCGAGGAAAATTTAGTAAACTTGGACTTCGCTCACACCGTCGGAAACCATATCGTACAGTTCTTCGACGTCGTGATTATGCAGCCGAATGCAACCGCGACTAACGGCCCGGCCGATCTCTTCAGGGTTGATCGTGCCATGAATACCGAAACCAACTCGACCCTCCGCGTCACCGCTTAGGCCTTCGAGTCCGATCCAACGGGAACCCAACGGGTTTTGCGGATCGTCGGCGTAAAAGTGTTCGCCGGTGTCGGGATCGGTCCAAGCGGGATTGAGTTGTTTGCGCCCCTCGGCGGCACGCCATAAGCCGATCGGCGTATCGCGTCCAGGGGCACCCAACCCCACAGGATAGCTGCGTACCAAAATATCCCCCAGATAAACCGACATCAGACAGCGATCACGGTCAACGGCCAGATGAAAGGGCCCTTGGACAACTTTCAGGCTTTGGCCCGCTTGCAGCGACTCGGGACGACTAATATTGTTGAGACGCATCAATAACGCATAAGGCACTCCACAGTCTCGGCCGATATTCGCCAGCAAATCGCCCGACCGCACCGTGTAACGTCGGCAGCAGGAATCGCCTTCATAAACTCGTGAGGAGAACAACCAGAGATCGGCGCATTGATTGAGTATCGCCCGAGCGGCAAGGTCGTCTTGGTCGGAAAGCCCGGCATTGACCGCCGCGCTGAGGCAATCGCGAGCGCCGAGTACATCTTCATTTTGCCAGGCGTCAAGGCCTTGGCGAAACAAACTATCGCCCGGAAAACCAACCTGGTTCGCGGAACGTACGACCGGTGCGGGCTGGACAGCCGTCGGCTCGGCGTTCGCCATGGGTTCAACCGCTGTTAGACGAGCGGTTTCCTGATTAGACGGGTTTGCCGAACCGGCATCCTGATGGGCACGATTTTCACGAGACGATTGCACCCCCGCGGGTCGAGACTCACTGGCAACACCGGCGGAACCAGCATCTTGGCCGTCGTTTACCAGTTGAACAGCGTCTTGCTGAGCTGCTTCATCAGCCGAATCACCACTGTCTTCGATGCTATAACGATATATTACCACCCCGGCAAACGCTATCACCAACAAGAGCAATAGCCAGGAAACGGTAGAATTTTTTTTGCTGAACATCTGCTTGCCGGCCATCAAAGATACTCCTTTATCGTCAGCCCCCAAAAGGGCCTAGGCATTATCATCCGTAATAATAAAACTAACTCGAAAAACGTCTTACGCCGTCGTCGGTCACCAACATTGCAACCGGCATGTCCTGCTCCGTAGCGGGAACCTCGGGCAACACTTGTTCTTTCAGCGCCAAGCCGCAGCTTATACCATTAAATAGTTTTTCAGCCAGGAAGCGATCGTAGAACCCGCCGCCTCTACCGAGCCTTCGTCCAACGCCGTCAAACCCCAAGCCCGGCACAACCACCAAATCAATGGACGCGGGAGGCACAGCCTCTTTTTGGGCCGGACACCGAATACCCACGCCGTCCAACGTCATTTCGCATTCCAGGTTCGACAGAGCCATTGGTATCATCCGGCCGTTCTCACGCACCGCGTAAGGCACAACAATCTGCTTGCCGGCCTCCCAGGCACGCTCCATCGCCACCGTCGTGTCTATCTCGTCGGGCAACGACAAAAACATCATCACAACCGAAGCCCGGTGAAATTCAGCAGTCGCGCACAAATGCTCACAGGCGATTATACTCCGGCGACGCAGTTTCGCTTGGCCCAAATCCGCCAGCAGATCCGACAGCTGCCTGCGCGCCTTCTTTTTCTGATTGCTAACCACTGAGTCAGTCAACGCACCTTCCGCCCATCTTGCCATAGAGTGGTACTGGAAATCAAGACATACAAATCAACAGTATTTATAATCCACCGCCCCCAAAAACGCAAGAAAGTTCATTTCTCGCTAGCTCGCGCCAAGCGGGCCTTGATGTGTTCCAGTTGACGTAAATATTGCCCCATACGCTGCTCCCGCCCTCTCTCCGTGGGTTCATAATATATCTTGTCAACCTCGGCCGGCAGATACTGCTGGGAAACATATCCGTCGCCGTAGCTGTGCGGATAGAGGTATCCTTGGCCTCGGCCGAGCTTTTTCGCGCCGCTATAATGGCTGTCACGCAAATTCTGGGGCACCTGGGCGGTGCGGCCCTCCTTGACGTCAGCGCAAGCCGTCCAGATCGCCTGCGCTGAACGGTTGCTTTTGGGGGCGCAGGCTACATAAATTGCCGCTTGCGCCAATGGCAATTGCGCTTCGGGCAAACCCACAAACTCGCTGATTTGCACCGCCGCGGCAGCCAATATCGTGGCCGTAGGATCAGCGTTGCCGACATCCTCAGCTGCGCACACAGCTATCCGACGCGCTATGAATCGCGGATCTTCGCCGCCTACCAACAACCGCGCCAACCAATAGACCGTGGCATCGGGATCGCTGCCGCGCATGCTTTTCTGCAGGGCACTGGCCAAATCATAATGGCTGTCGCCGCTCTTATCAGATACCAGCCCTTTTTGCTGGATTGATTCTATCGCGAGATCTTTATCGAAAACAATCTTCGATTCCTCCTGTTGCAACGCAACCTGGGACAAAACCCCAATCTCCAGCGCCGTTAAAGCCCGCCTGGCATCGCCGTCGCTCATCACCGCAAGATAATCCAACGCTTCCTCGGTAATCTCGACTTTGTACCGCCCCAAGCCGCGATCCGTATCGGTTAGGGCCCGCCGCAACAGATTGATAATGTCAGCTTGGCTAAGAACACTAAATTCAAATATCGTGCTGCGCGAAACCAGGGCGGAATTAACGGAAAAATACGGATTTTCCGTAGTCGCCCCGATCAATATCACCACCCCGTTCTCAACGTCTTCCAATAACACATCTTGCTGCGACTTGCTGAACCGATGCACCTCATCCAGAAACAGTACCGTTCGGATGCCATCCACAGCTAGCCGGTTCTTCGCCGCGTCGATAATCTTGCGAATCTCAGCCACGCCGATACTCGCAGCATTAGTAGGTACAAATACAGCTGAGCTTTGCGCAGCGATAACATTGGCCAAGGTGGTTTTGCCCGTCCCAGGTGGACCATAGAAGATCAGACTGCTCAAACGATCTGCCTTCAGCATACGCCAAAGCAGCTTACCCGACGCGACAAACGATTCCTGCCCGCAAAACTCCTGCAAGTTCCTAGGGCGCATCCGCACAGCCAGCGGCGCAGCGTTAGCGAAGTGCTTTCGTTCGGACTCAGCAAAAAGATTCATAAAGCCCTTTGTACCACTTTCCAAGGCAAATGGCAATGCCCCCCAAGAAAGGCCCGACACGCTCAGCCGTCAAATAAGCGCAGCATTAAGGGTCACGCCACCGATAAAAGTGACGCAACCCTTATATTACTCGTTGCCCCCTCCTTTTGAGATTGAGCAACTGATAAATATCTCCACCTATCTGCGACGGCGAGCCAGAAGCAGACCACCCAAACCAAGCAGACCCATCGTCGCCGGTTCCGGAATAATGCTTTCATCAGCGTACAGCGTTATGATAACGTTGTTCGTCAAGTAATCATCGGTATCATAATCGCCGAAAACGGTATCCTCGTCCAAGGTGATGTCAGCAACAACACCGCCTAAAGAGCCTACGCCGCCTTCCCAGGATGCGCTAATATCGCTGTCATTATAGCTAAAACCGGTAACCGTAACAACAGCTCGACCATCAATTTTGTCGGCGTATAGCTCAGTTTCGCGATATTTGTTGCCGCCGGTAAGAGCCGCACTGATCTCAAAGCTACCAGCCAAGTTATATACGAGACTGCCCAATGTATACGTGCAATTGCTTGCTGTGGCAGTAAAGCCGCCGGTGCTGAAAGAAGCCTTGGCTAAACCGGTACCAGGAGAACTATCGAAAACGTCCGTAAAAGAACCGGTTACTGACACAGTGCCAAAATTCACATAACCATACTCATCCGTCAAAGCCCAACCCGTGTCACCTCCACTCCAAGTGGCCGTACCAGTAGAATGGTCATACTCGGCATTGACACTCAAAGCCTGGGCAATGTTAAGCTGAATAGCGGTAACATCTGCTCCGGCTATTGAGCAAACACCCAATAGCAACACTATTGTAATCGCAACATTTTTACTCACTTGCTCATCCTCCTAACCTTTAAGATTAAAAAACACCCTCAATGCACAAATTGCAATGTACCACAATTAAAAACAATTCCAAACGACTCTACATTTCAGCGTTTCCGCCTACTGACCAAACCTACCACCCCCAGTCCCAACAACGCCATAGTAGCAGGTTCCGGCACGGCTACTATCTGAACCCTGCTTCCCGTCGGGGTAGCCGTGAATGGTGTTGTACCAAAGCTTGTGGGATCAGTGCCGAGAAGAAACGAGTAATCCGCCTCAAAAGCACCGATAGTCAATCCCATAGCATTGGCCGAAGCCAAATAACCACCGGTAGGAACAAACTCCAGCGAACCTTTGATATCCTTCGAATTGTGAATGCCTACTTCTTCCAGCAGCCACAGTTCCATATCAGAAAGCACCGTATCGGCAGTCAAAATCACACCGGTATATGGGGCAACGGCACCACTTTTGTCTGTCAGTGTGCCGTAAATAGTCATTGATCCGCCGCCGAAGAACCAACCCCTCGCCCAGGCACCAGGCGGGTTGGACAGACTGTCATCATGGTCGAAAGCCAACGGCGTTACCGTAACGGTACCATTAGATAGTAAATAACTGGGCGTTGCTTCGTTTCCTACAGAAAGGTTTCCGCCCAAATAAGGAACGCCGTTTAGCTGAAACACCGGGGAAGTCCCACCGGTATAGAATGCAGCACTAAGCAACGGTGTCATCTGCATATCCGTAACAACGGCCGCAGACACACTGACGCCAAAAACCATCAACAATATGAGAGCACCCCCAAATGCAAATTTTCTGCCTCGCTTTTCCATTTTCATTTCCCTTCCAGAAAACCTCTATTTTGAGCGACATGACGCTACCGCAAAAACGGTCCGCATACCAGCGGATAGCGCCCGAGAATGTTCGCGTATAAGTTAACTATACCTCAGAGGCCCTCACATTGCAAGACAAAACTAGTATTATTTCCCAAAAAACCAGATTATCAGTGCTATTAATCCAAATACAATAGGTACTACCTATAATTGCCCAGATTGAATCGCACATAGTAATAATCCCAGGTGCTGACTCTTCCATCCATATTAACATCGGCCAAATCATCATATAGGGCAAAAGCAGCCTCGTCAGTCGTTTCCAAAATGCCGCCCAAATGGAATCGCACATAGTAATAATCCCAGGTGCTGACTCTTCCATCATCATTCACATCACCAGTGAGCCGATACCACGCTGGACCACCGGGACCATAAGCTATCCGCATAAGTGGATCCGCTAAGACCACTTCGGACCAGCTCAGATAGGGCAGCCCACTAAAAATCGCTTCAATAGCCGTCAGATCCGCCAGGCCGTCACCGTCGTAATCCGCAAGCAAATTACACACCACATACGCGTTATCAGTCTCAGCGTCTGCCATGGGCTCAAAAGCATGCCCTATCGCCGCGCTGCCGCCAATGGCGAGAAAGTCCACGATTTTGCCTTGGGCAGAACTCCCCGTAGCCACATCCGAGAACATAGTCACAGCATTGAAACTCTCGTATGCCGAAAACACAGCACCGTTGGCAACGTTAAACAAAGGCCCGCCGTTATATCCAGCCAAAATATAATCCGCACCCGCGGGATCGTCACCGTTTCTGCCATAGCTGGCTAGATATATAACTGCCTGCCAAGGGTCACGCGATGGGTCCATCGCGGCATATAAATCCAAATCCCCCTGCGAAGTCATCACGTAATCGCGAGAATCGACCACTCCCAGACAAGCCCCGGCAAATGCTATATTCAACTGACCATCAGCAACTCCCGCACCGGTCATAGCACAAAACGCATCGCAATAATCGTCGCGCATCAATGCGCCCCAAACATCGGGCGGCTGGTTTTGCCCTGCACTAAATACCAAGCAATCAGCGGTGTTGGTAACATTGTGGATTCGATTGTCATCGAGATTGCTTGGACTATCGTCAAATACCGCCACAGCTTGCGCGGGGTTGACGCCGTAGGACGGACTAGATGCCCTGCAAGCGCGAGCCAACATTTCGCGGACCGCGTGTACGGCGCTTTGCCCTTGGTTTTTGGGACCGTCCAAACGGCAGGTAAGATAGATATCACCAGGACTAAAGCTGCGATCAGTAATGCCGAATATAAACGAAAAAGGAGGTACGAATTGCGTCTGTGATTGCCCTTCAATCCTTGGGGCGCTGTCCGAATAGGCGATGTTCCAAAGCATACTCTTAGTGCCTGGTTCACTACGCGTAAATAAATCTATCCCACTGTTGCGATAGCCCTGATAAGGATTGACCATGCGATTGGCGATGCCGAAACCGCCCGAATCAGCGTCACTGTACCAAAGGCACGTCAATTCCGATTCCACAGACGCCGCGTTAACCAAAGTGAGATTGCTCGATACAGTAATTGGGTTCGACCCGCCGGGATAGATAACATTGGCCAACGCGGCACTGGTATCCTCTATGCGATAAGGCATCCCTGCCGTCGTAATAATTACCATAACTTCCCCAGGCAAATCCGTCGCGGTCGAGAGATAATTACGCACAGGACCAGCAATCAAATTATCGTATTGATCACGCGTTATGATCTCATCCGCGGCAGTCGCATTCGGGCCGCTGCAATCGGTAAGACCGGATAAAGATAGAATCTGCGCATCAGTTATTTCTGGATGATATTCCCTGTACAGTCTAGCAATATATCTGCTGGTGGGACTGTTTTCGTTGACCAGAATAAGTACGTTTTCCGGACCAACAACCCCCAAAGCTGATGAAACAGCCAATAAAAAAAGGCAGACCATCTGCCCGACAACAATACCCCTGACGCCACACCGACCTCGCCCTGTCAGCATCTCCGTAGTCCTTCCTCGTTACGAGCGTATAGCTCCCTTAATATAAAACCATACTGCGTTCTCTCCCAATTTGCCTGAAGTCAATTGTGTACCCAACAGTCAACAACAGGCACTCAGTCACAGTTAACCGCTAAGTTATATGAAGCTTGAAACTTCTTAGCAAAGGCCCAAGCTTTGTGCTTTACAACTATGCCATCAAACGGCGACGTAATCTGACCAGCCCGGCAACACCCAGCAACATCATCGTGCAAGGCTCCGGCGCAGAGGTGACAACAAAAACATTGTCCGAACCGGCAGCATCAAAAATACCAAAATGCATATTTAGGCCGCTATCGATTCCGCCAAAGTCCCCGCCAAGAGTCGTGGGCATTAAACCCAGCGTAAAAGTCACAGTATCAGCAACTAGGGCTTCAATGGTAAATTCAGCTAACTTGGTATAGGTCACACCAACATCAGATGGCAAGCCTCCCCCAACACGAGCTGCACGCAATTGCACGATATCACCAACTTCAGTCGTGCTGATGGTATATCCCGTAGCGAACGCATCAGCCCAGTCTATTTCCGCCGGTTCCAACAGATCTATCTGATTGATCTGCACCACGCCGTGCTTATCAGCATCAACATCCAATTGCCAACTGGCTATATCGTCACCGCCGGGTTGGGCACCGTTCAACAGCCCCCAGATTTCCACCACTTGAGTCTCACCAACCTCCAAAGCAGTGTCGCAAGCACGTATTTGAAATGTAAGATCCGCTTGACAAATCCCCGCCAAAAACACCAAAATTAGACCCGCTCCCACGACCCTCGACACATGAGTATTCTCCATTTCTCTTTTGCCTTTCTAATCTCGCCCAATGCTAGGCTCTCTTTTCAGACCTCTCTTTCACCCAACCTGACCCTCAGGTTGGCCCTCACTCTCTCCAAGAAGGGACTTAGCACGCCGCAAAAATAATTCTTCCAGCATGCATAGCGAATCAAGTTTACAGCAAACCAACCCTTGGCGTCAACCGGAAAATATCTCCTATAAAAACCATATATTTAGATCGGATAACTACACAACTTCTAACCACATGCCCAATAAAATCTTACCCATATTGCCCCTCGGTAAAAAAACCCGTATAACCAGCATAAAACGCACAAACCAACCCCCAAATCAATCGTTCAAAACAATGAAATAGGCTGTTTAATGTTAAAATGCACAGCCTGGATGCTAACAATCCACTTCCAGCTTAACCGACCCACCATAAGGGCCGATACTACCAATGGCTGCGAACCCAATATTGGCGCAAGCAGATTGTTTTCGGACCAGACACAACCTAAGATTATTATATAGACCAAAATACCAATTAATCGGAGCAGTTTCTTATGTGTGGAATCGTTGCATATCTCGGAGACAAACAAGCTCAATCCATTCTAATCGAAGGCCTCAAACGCCTGGAGTACCGCGGTTACGACTCAGCGGGACTTGCGATTTCCGACGGCCAAGAAATTCATCTCACCCGCGCCGCCGGAAGAATCACTGTACTGGAACAAAACATCCAAGATAAAGGCCGACTGCACGGCACCCTCGGAATTGCCCACACGCGATGGGCCACGCACGGCAAACCAACTACCGAAAACGCCCATCCACATTTTGACTGCACAGGAAAAATCGCTCTGGTACACAACGGTATCATTGAGAATTTCAGCACGCTGAAAAAATGGCTCATCGAAAAAGGCGCTACTTTCTCCAGTCAAACCGACTCCGAAGTTCTAGCCAACCTGATCGGGCATTTCTACAACAATCCTTCGGAAACCCAGGCCGAAAACGACAACTTAGCTGGGCGGTTTGAAAAAGCCGTGCGATTGGCGCTCCACGAAGTGGTAGGAACTTACGGCATAACCGTTATCTGCCAGGATCACCCCGACCTTATGATCGCCGCCCGCCGAGGCAGTCCACTGGTGCTGGGACTGGGAGACAATGAATTCGTGGTCGCCTCCGATGCCGCAGCCATCGTCCAGCACACAACTCAAGCGATATACCTCGGTGATAATGAAATGGCCGTCATCACTCGCCAAGGTTTCCGCACCACAACCATCGATAATGTCCCTGTCGCAAGACAAACAGAACAGATCGAATACTCTCTCGATGCCATCGAATTGGACGGATTCGAACATTTCATGGCCAAAGAAATTTTCGAACAGCCTCAAACCCTGGCGTCCTGCCTTAGTGGCCGAATCGACTTAACCGAAGGACAAATTCACCTCGGAGGCATAGCCTCGCTTAGTCGCGACCTGGTACGGGCTCATCGAATCGTCATCAACGCTTGCGGCACAGCATGGCACGCCGGATTGGTCGCCGAATACCTCTTCGAGCAACTCGCGCAAATCCCTGTCGAAGTGGATTACGCCTCCGAATTCCGCTATCGCAACCCGATAATCGAAGAAGGCACCGTGCAAATAGTAATCAGCCAGTCAGGAGAAACCATCGATACCTTGGCGGCATTGCGCGAAGCGAAGGAACGCGGTGCCTTGACATTAGGCGTGGTAAACTCCGTTGGTTCGACTATCGCCCGTGAGACCGACGCGGGGATATACCTGCACGTCGGGCCGGAGATCGGCGTGGCGTCAACCAAGGCTTTTACCGGACAACTAGCGGTACTGACAATGATGGCTCTTTATGTCGCCAGGCGCCGCCACATGTCACAGCACACCTTGGCTGAATACGTCACAGCATTGAACCAAATACCGCAGCAAATCAAATCCATTCTAACTCAATCTGATATGATCCGCGATGTCGCTCATACCTACAGTGACCGTGAGAATTGGCTCTTCCTGGGCCGTGGTTATCAGTTCCCCGTCGCTTTGGAAGGGGCCCTGAAACTAAAAGAAATCTCTTACATTCACGCTGAAGGTTTGCCCGCCGCGGAAATGAAGCACGGCCCTATCGCCCTCATAACCCCACAAATGCCCGTCGTCTTCTGTGTACCAAAAAGCAGCCAATACGAAAAAGTCATCAGCAACGTAGAAGAAGTCAAAGCACGGGGCGGTAAGATCATCGCCGTCGCCACCGAAGGCGACAAACTAATCCACAATTACGCCGACCACGTATTCACCGTCCCTGATACGCACGAAGAATTGCAGCCGCTGCTCACCGTAGTGCCCCTGCAATTGTTAGCCTACCATGCCGCGGTGGCGAGAGGCCATGACGTGGACAAACCCCGTAACCTCGCCAAAAGCGTTACGGTCGAATAAACCCCCAAGCCGTTTCATATCACAAAAAAAAACAGGCGACCTCTCATAACAAGGGGCCGCCTATTTTTATAGACTTTGCTTGCTGAATCGCGTCGCCGCATAGGCTCAATTAATGGCGCAACCACTATCGCCTAGCGCAACCCAACTGTTCACGCGACAACTCGACCACAAGCCATCGTGCTCAGCATACAACTATACACCACACAAGCCAAACTTGTGTACCCCCAGCCAAAACGAAAACTCGTTGGCTCGTTGGTTCTAATTGCTCAGAGCATCATCAACGGCATCGCCGGCATCATCAACGGCATCGCCGGCCGCATCAGCAGCGTCGCCGACGGCGTCTTCGGCTTGCTCTACAGCATCACCAGCGTCAGGGTCTTTGTCACAGCCGGCGATCATCAGCGAAGAACCCATAACTAAAACCATAACCATCATCACCGTCAAAATACTTTTCAACCATTTTGCCATTTTGATTCCTTTCGACAAACGCAACTTAACTCAAATAATCCGCCTGGCGCATAAACGCCAAGCCAACAAAAATTCTCAACCATAACCGGTGCAATTGATACTCAAGGCCCTCAATCACACAAGCTTGATCCTCACAAATGACAATTTTAATTATACAACTTTTTTGTCCACTATAAAGAAATTCCTCAAAAATCTGCGCCTATTTGCTTGGCCTACCTAAGGCTAACATTCCGTGGTCCAATTCTTAGAGATACTACAGGACAGTATTAAAGGTCAGGGTATTACATATTCATAAGCTGCGCAAACCACCCAACCAACCCATCCTAACACAATCCCTCCCCAAACAACCTTACCAAGACGCCTTAAATCACTCAAACGCCATTTCTTGCTAGAAGTCTTTGCTTTTGCTATAATCGTAGGTTGTGGAGACAATCACTGGTAAATGACGTTGACCATTCCAGACACCACCTAGTTTCACTTTCTATTTTTTTTTGCAGGCAGAAGCGGTGAACAAGAAAATTAATAACAATTTGCCCATAGACCAACTTCCCAGCGACGATCCCAGCCTGACCACAGACAATCTCGACGAGATCGAGAAAACTCGACGTGATGTCATGTTGGCGGGACTCGAAGCACTAAGGCATATTGACAAAATCCTGAAAACCACCGCCAAACCCGACGAACCACCAACATCTCTCAGCGACAGAGAGACCAACAAAGCCGAACCCACCGCTCAAACCAGCCCAGCCCAACACCAACTCGAAAAACTGATTCATCCCGCGGAAAATGCGGTGAATGCCGAAAATCCCAAGCTAAGTCTTGCCGAGCAGATCCTCGCCGCGGGCCAACAAGCCAAACAAAATTCCACCCAAACCGCCCCGCCTTCTGATAATATCGTTACTAAAACCCCAAACGCCCCCGAGCAGGTCGCCGATGAACCCACGCCGCAAATCCCAACCGACACCATTAACGCCTCGCCCATCAAAGAGATTCCCGACAAAGCCCTTATCACCGAAATCATGACTCAAATCGTCACCAGCGATATCAACTACCATCGCAACCAAAAGGCAACCCGATCCCGGTAGGGTGGGTAATTCGGGCAATTTGCCCGATGTTACCGCGGTTCCCTGACCAATCGTTTATCGTCTCCCGCAATGACGCTGACGCATTGCCGCCGCCTAATTCCGCGTATTGCAGACACTACCTTCCGTTGCTTACTTGACCGCCCTATGTCAATTAGCTTATATTCGATGCTATAACACTCCGCACCAGCGATCCAGGCATATGAAGTTTTACCATTATATCTTTGTCATTTTCGTAACCGGCTGCTTAGCTCTGGCATTGGGCATCGGCACCGCGGCACTTCTTTTGCCTAAACAGCTGCAGGCGAGCCAGCGAATACCTTTCGTCTTTCACAACCCTATCGAGCCCGCCGATTTTGAGGATTTCGCCCAAAACCAATGCCGCATCATTTACGATCGCCTAGCGCATAACACGGACCCGCCTTTGGCTGATTACATCACCTTCAGCGCAGCCCTAACCAGCACCACCACTGGCCAAATCGAGATCATCCTTGACTGCCCCGCCGACTTTGCTTCCACCAACACCCTGCGCCGATTGGCGCAGCGGTATCTGGCTTACTACCACAACACAGCAGAGCCAGGTTCTGCGCCCCAACCGCCTGAAAGATTGCCCGCGATGTACCGCGTTATAAAACCAAGCCACAGCCAATATCGTCTTGCTGGTGTTGTCGCGGGTATTGTGGTTCTCATCAGCATCTCCGGTTCAATACTCAAAAGCGTCGCCGCAGCGAAGAAACGCCCGCGTGTCACACCAAAATCAGCGCCATCCCCGACACCTCCTTCCAAAACCCCCGCACCCAAAAACCAATCCGCTCAGTGGTCACCAAAATATGACTTGTTGGCTGATCGTATCGAACAATTGCGCACTACTATCGAATCTCCCATCATTCTGATCAGTCCCTTCACTGAAAACGACATTTCGCCTCGGCCCGCGGTCAATCTGGGTATCGCTCTTAGCCGACGCAACCACAACGTCATTATTATCGACATCGACCCAAAGCACCCGCATCTCAGCAGCGTTTTTGAACTGCCCGATGAACCAGGCTTGGTCGATTATCTCAAAAACCCCAAAGATGCCGAAACAGCCATCCAAGCCACTCAACTGCCTCATCTGAATATTATGACCTCAGGCAAAAACGGAACCGTCCATCCGCTGGCGCATACTGAAAACCCCCAAGAACTTCCCTGTTGGCAACAACTGCGCCAACGTTTCGACGCGATTATCCTTCACTATCCGCAGCCTCTGCATAAGTCGCAACAGCAAGAATCCGACTGCCCCATGGAAAAGCTGCTGCAGATCGCCAACGGAGTCTTCTGCGTCACGCGTCGGCGTAACCACATCAAGCAACAGACCAAACAGGCCCAGGCTTATCTCGCCGGCCATCCCGCCCAACTCCTTGGCTTTACCACGCTACAAAACTAGAATCTCGACCGTCAGACCCGCCGCCAACAGCAAACTCACCACACCATTAATTATCCCAAAGGCCCACCATATATGACGCATCTCGCCCCTGCGCACCAACCAATGCTCCAACAGCAACAGCCCTGCGGTCACCAGCACCGCACCATTGTACCACCAGCCCAACCCTAACTGCCTACCCAAGAACCACCACAAAACCACCGCCCCAACATGGCAAAACCGACTAACCCATAACGCTCGTTGCACCCCCCAAGCAGCCGGTAGCGAATACAAACCGTCACGCCGATCGACCGCGACATCTTGAATGGCGTAAATAATGTCGAACCCAGCACCCCATAAACCAACCGCGCCGCCCAACATGCATATCTGCCAAGAAAATAAAGGCCCTCCCGGAGGACTAACCGCAACCCAAGCGCCTACAGGACCGGCCATCAAGGAAACACCAAGCCAAAAATGCGACGCCCAGGTAAAACGCTTCGCGAAACTGTAACCGCAAATCAACAGCAGCACCGGCAACGCAAAAAAAACCGGCCAATAATTCCCGTAACCAAACCAAGGCCCAAAGGGCTTCCAGAACAGCATCGCCCCCGCGCAAAACGCCGCCGAACTAAAACCCAAACACCATAAAGCCGTTCGCTTCGCTACAACCCCGCTCGGTAATTCCCGGTTCGCGGTACGCGGATTACGCCCGTCGATCTCAGCGTCAACAATCCGATTGAACAGCATCGCGGTCGTCCGCGCCGACGCCATGCACCAGAGAATCAATCCCAGTTTGCCCCAGCCGCAAAACCCCGGCTCAACCCCGTCCCCCGCCAAAAACGCACCCATCAGCGCAAAAGGCAAAACAAATAGCGTATGCCAAAAACGCACCATACGCCCCAATACCATAACCCTGATAACCAATACGGCCTCCCCGCTACGTCAAGAAAACACCACAACCAGCATCAAGCCAAAAATAATGCCCATAAACCCGCCGAACATGTCAGCCGCGGAAAATACCCCGGTCGCTTGCGACTTCAACCAAACGTCAAAAACCACATACGCCGGCAGACATACCACCGTCAGCGCAACCGTCTTGCGGTCCAAAATCCACATAGGAACCGGCGAAATCGAACGAGTCCAAAGCAAAGTCAATACAATATAAACCACCATCAAATACGCGACACTATAACGGGCGAAATGGCCCGGCAAAAAACTGACCAGAGGCTCAGCACCAGGCCAATGGCGAAACAACGCGAAAGCCAACCAAAAAAGAATCAGCCAATACAAACATCGTCGCAAAGCGAATAACAAAAATAATGCCGTAAAAATACCCAGAGCGTCAGCCGTCCAGTCCCAAACGCTCATGGATCGCTCCACAAACCTTTGCGATATCTCGTCAAAAGCCCCGTAACACAACATCATCAAGGCAACCAGATAGGGCCTGCGACTGCGCAGATCAGGAGATTTGAACCCGGAAAACGCCAGCCAAAAAGCCAACGTCAGAGCAAAAAAGGCCAGAAAATGCAAAACCTTGTCATTGCCCTGAAATTCCAATCGACGCAACTGAGGAGGCGAAAGGTGAGTCGCCACAAACATAATCGGCCAATACAATATCAGCATCAGCCACGCAATCCTGCGACGCCAAACCGGGGAGATTCTTATTAATGCCATAGTCAACTTTCGCGATTCTAGTTTCTGTGAACACTTACAGTTTGTCTATATCAACCAGTGATTGCTCGAAATCCTGAACCATAAAATGCTTGCTTCTGCCTTTTGGGATCACAACATGACCTTCCGCTTGCAGCCTCTCTTTGAGGTTCTTTAATCCGCCCGGATATTTTTCGTTTAATATGCCCCCAGTCTTCAGGGTTCGCCAATAGGGAGTTATACGCTTTTTTCCTTGGCTTGCCATTTCATCCGCGGCATGGGCGGAAATCCACGAGAATATGCCCGTAGTGATTGGACAAGCGATAGTAGCCTTGTGCTTGCGCGCTAAAATCTGCCGGATTTCATTTATGGTTATGACTTTGCCTTTGGGAACCTTTTTCATGATAGCATCAACTTCAACTGGAGATGGTATAACAAATGTGCCACTCCCCCACCGCTTACTTTTCTTCTCGTCAATTTCCTCGACCCGCGGCAAATCCTTGCTATCGGCAAGTTTTTCCTGCCATGAAGTTTTTTTACTCATATGATCCGCCTGACAAAAACGCCCCCCCTGAAAACAACACCGCCGTCATTCAGGCCGCGCAGTTCCCTCGGCCTGGTGAATATCCAGCCCCGACGACCCTCCCGTAGCGGTTTCTACGCCGGCTTCGACACTATCATCGATGCTTCCGGACTCTGTGTCCCCACCGGCAGTACCATCGGCATCCGAAGCCAAAGAGTGATCCTCCGCTGGGTCTAAGATGACTTCAGTATCAGTCACGATTTCACCCGCATGGTCCTGATGAACTGCCGCTGTTTCCGGATGAACTGCCGCTGTTTCCGGATGAACTGCCGCTGTTTCCGGATGAACTGCCGGCGTTTCCGATTGCCTCGGCCCCTCGACCATGGACTCAACTTCATCAGCCAACGCCTGATAATCACAAGCGCCGTTACAATTGGGCTCATATTCAAATATCGTTTGACCGTGGCTGGGGGACTCAGCCAATTTTACATTACGCCTTATACGAGTATTGAATATCTTGACAGCATTCCAAGGACAATCAACCTCACGCTGTTGCAGCATAAAATGCTCGATGTCACGTAATATCTCCGACGCCAAGGACGTCCGCTGGTCATACATGCAAAAAAGTAAACCCGTAACCCGTAGAGGCGGGTTGATCCGCCGTTGAACCAGCAAAACCGTCTCCAATAACTGGCTCAAACCCTGCAACGACAAAAAATGAGGCTGCAAAGGCATGAAAACTTCCTCGGCCGCGCCTAATGCGTTCAAGGTCAGCAGTCCCAAAGAAGGCGGACAGTCAATGAAAACATAATCGCAATGGTCCTTATAGTTTTCGATTGCGTCCCGGAGAATCGTTTCCCGCCCCACCACCGAAACCAACTCCTGCTCAGCCCCCGCCAGGTCCAAACCCGAACTCAATAGGCCGATGTTCTCCCGAATCGGTATCAAACCCTCAGCCAAAGGCAACGACTGGGTCAATACTTCATACGCCGTTTTCTCCAGACCATTCGGATCAACACCAAAGAAAGTCGTCATGTGCGCCTGGGGGTCCAGGTCCAACAGCACAACTTTTTTGTTTCGCAAAGCCAACGCCGCGGCCAGGTTGACCGTCGTGGTCGTCTTGCCAACGCCGCCTTTCTGATTGGTCAACGCTATTATTCGCATGGACTCCGCCTTGTGCCAATATTTACCCTAATGAAAGCCGAACTAACCCGAAAAAAAGGGCTAGAGAAAATGATGCCGAATCGCATTATAGCTGGCTGAGCTGCTCGGAGCAAAAAAAAATGGAAGATCCTGCCGTGGCGATAGGACCTTCCATTCAACAAGTACCGCTGACTTGTGCAATGTCGGAGCGGCTTTTCGGATTGTCGAACCTACTGTTCGACTTGGTTGGGGGCAAGTTCATTGCCTAAGTGGGTCCAACAACCGAATTCAATCACGCTGATTGCAATGGCTGATTGGAAATAGGCTACTTCTTCTTCGTGGCCTTCTTCTTCGTGGCCTTTTTCTTGGTTGCCTTTTTCTTGGTGGCCTTCTTCTTGGCTACCTTTTTCTTCGCGACTTTTTTCTTGGCGACCTTCTTCTTGGCTACCTTTTTCTTCGCGACTTTTTTCTTGGCGACCTTCTTCTTAGCTACTTTTTTCTTGGCAACCTTCTTCTTGGCTACCTTTTTCTTAGCGACTTTCTTCTTAGCTACCTTTTTGGTGGCTTTCTTCTTCTTGGCTACTTTCCGTGCCATATGTGTCACCTCCCTTCAATAGAGTGAACACTATTAAAAAAAAGAACTTGCCTATGCCACCAACCTAACCGTTAGTTTTATCGTTACAATTATAAGCTGTCAAAAAATTTTTTTGCGTCACCTTTAGTTTTTCTCAAAAATTATTTCGTCAAATATGCCACATAAACATTAGAACTTTCCATTTTTGACCTCTCTATAGCCAATAAAATGCAACATATTACTGCTAATTACGCAATTTTGACTCTCTAGTCACAAAAAAATTACCAAAACTCGACGCAACCAACATCACTTCGCTACAAAAACATAAATTTTAGAATATTCTAACTGTTTTCCTGTTTAATGCTGTTGATATCACAAAAATTGGCGCCTTTGCACGCAAGTCTTAGCTTTGTTCAAGACCTCAAAGCACCTCTTTTTGCCCACAAAAACTAACTCCAGAATAAAGGGGACACCTGAACCACCTTTATTGCCTCTCGTACAGTAAATCATACTCAAAAAAACACCGCACTCACTCTAAATCCCTATACAAAAACCATATCTTAGACGCTTCAAACCATAAACCAACATCATCTTGCCCGCGAAGACCATTCAAACAACCATGTTTCGTACCTCCAACAAGATGAATACACCATCACTTTAGCTCCCCAAAACCGTTGTACCTTAGCGAAGTTCATGCAAAATGGCGGCCCAGTTACCAACCAAAACTTATCCACCGCCAAAACCAACTGCCATCGGCAGACTGCGACACACCCACCATCCCTGACCAAAAAACAACTCTAACCTCCAGGGTGTGCAACTTGCTTGCACACGCGGTTCTCTGACCAACCGCACCATATTGTGCAAAAATAAACCAACGTAGGCTGGGTAATTTTGAACATCTTGTTCAATGTTACCCACGCGGTTCCCTGACCAATCGTCTCCCGCGACAAAAGCTCATTCTTTCTCACTTGCTCCTTCACACATCAACCTGTCAAATTTAATTCATCATCACACCCCCGGCAGCTAATCGTGTATATTAATATCCATTCGTTCCCTCTGCTTTATTGTAGCAGCGCCCACCGGAAGCGTCATTTCCCAACCAACGATCATCGGTCAATCTATCCGCGGCGATTCGCCGCAATATCTCCCTGACCCCATCTACTTCATTGCACTCTCCGACCAGCCCCCTTCCGCCTCAGCCCCGCCCCGGGCAGCTTTTGATAGTAACTTTTGGGTACTTGCTATTGCTATTTTGCGTTATAATCATAATCGATGCTGAAATTGCCCTGGGGCGCCCGGCAAAGTGCCGTTTTTTCCCAAAAGCATCGATTCCTTGAAATCTTTTTTTTCAGGTAGTCCAAAAATAGTTAGAAACCAACTTGAACCAGCAAATTCAAGCCTCGCAAAGCACAAAAAAATGAAATTCACCGAACTTGACCTGGAACCGGAAGTCCTGGCCGGCCTAAAAGACATGGGTTATACCGACCTCACCCCGGTACAGGAGCAAACTCTGGGCCCCATCTTGGCGGGCCGCGACCTCATAGCCCGAGCTGAAACCGGGTCAGGAAAAACCAGCGCCTGCGCCATCCCTTTGGTCCAAGCCGTGGACCCATCCCAAAACCAAGTCCAAGCACTCATCCTCGTGCCCACCAGAGAACTCGCGCTCCAATATGTCCAGGAAATCGCCGACATCGCCCGCCAAACCAAAGTCGAACCGTTTGCAGTGTACGGCGGGTTCTCAATGGAAATCCAAATCAGCAAACTAACCCACGGTGTACACATCCTCGTCGCGACGCCCGGCAGACTAATCGACCTTATATACAATAGCCCGCTCAGCCTCGCGAACGTCAGAACCTTCGTACTCGATGAAGCTGATGAAATGCTCAATATGGGATTCATCGATGATGTGAAATTCATCTTGTCATGCTTGATTCATGACCATCAAACGCTCCTGTTCTCAGCGACTATGCCGACCCAAATCAAAAAACTCGCTAATGAACATCTCAAAGACCCAATTACCATCGAGCTAAATGTCAACCAAATCGCCCCGCAGAACCTTTCCCATCAATTCTACAGTACTTCGCATAACCAAAGATTAAAAGACTTACTCGGTTACCTCCAGGAAGAAAAACCCGCACAAGCAATCATATTCTGCAACTCGCGACACGGCGGCGAAAAACTCAGCGGACAACTCAGCAAGCAAATCGATTCAGTAGATTTCATTCACGGAGGACTGGAACAAACACGAAGAACTTCACTGTTCAATCGCTTCCGTAAAAAAGAAATTTCTATTATGGTCGCCACCGATGTGGCCAGCAGAGGACTCGATTTCAGCCATGTGTCACATGTAATCAACTACGACTTCCCAGCCAGCACCGAGGCATACACCCACCGAACCGGAAGAACCGCACGTATGGGACGAAGCGGAACAGCGATCACCTTCTTCACCAGTCACGATCTGCGAGCTTTGCGAGCTGTGATCCAATCAGCAAAAATAAACCCTATCTGGATCGGCCCGGAACCCAACCTCAAAAATGTAGGTGGCAAAGCGGGGGCAAACCGTCGTCGGTATCACGGGCCGTCCAAAGGCTCTGCCGGTAAAAAGAACGCCAGGCCCCGTCAACGCCGGGCAAAACCAAACCAGTAACAACCTAAATTGCAGTAAGGTTGCGAAAAAAGCCTATCGCAAACAACGGTCATGCAATCGCCGGAAACCCCGCCAAACCGTAAGTGTCGAATAAAAAAAGACTTACGCCGCATTGCCACTTCCCAAACCCTTCTGTATTACCCAATTAGTGCAGCTCTATAAGATAGGTCAAATTGTGTTTGGGGGATGACGATGGAGCTGGGGCCGCTAAGCCATTATCAACCTAAAGTATTGCCTTAAAAGGATTAACAACATTAAACTAATCCAAAAAAGCTCCACTGTCACGCCGGCTTATCCTGGTGTTTTGTGTTTGACGTACACTTGGATCAAGGATAGACTGAATTGCTTTTGTGGCTGGATTGCTCAGAACGACCTGGATAGCACCGGAAACTTGATCAATAAGAGCAATAGAGCTTCAAAAACGATAGTTTCGACTGAATTAATCGCTTTGCCGATGCAGTCGGGACGTGAAAACGTACGAAGATAGCCTTATAATAAGGTGTGATGTCAATGGACGACCCGGCAAAAAGAGGTTTTTCCTCCGATTTCAGGCGGTTTTTCACCCGCGGACTTGTTATTCTATTGCCGACCGTACTTACTATCGTATTGCTGGTCAAAGGCTATCAATTCGTCCAGGAAAACATCAGCGTACACGTTACCAACGGCATTCTGTATACGGTGGTGTACTTCTTCGAGGATTACCCCGAAATCACCGAAGAAGATATCAACGCTTACATGAACGAATATCCTACAGTACGTAAAAATGATATCGAAAAGCCGAATGTCCAGCGAGATATTCGCTGGTACGTATTGAGCCAACGATGGAACAGCGGAGCCTATTCCTTGGTTGGATTCCTGCTGGCTATCGTTTTGGTCTATATTGTAGGCCGACTGTTCGCCAGTTTATTAGGCAAACGGCTGTGGCGGTTTCTTGAAGGAACCATACACCGAGTGCCACTGTTTAATAAGGTGTACCCCTATATCAAACAGATAACCGATTATCTGTTCGGGGATGAAAGAGTGCAGTTTTCCCGCGTCGTAGCCGTGCCATACCCACGCGACGGAATATACTCGATAGGACTGGTCACCGGCGCTGGCTTCAAACATGTACACGAAGCCACAAAAAATGAGTTTTTGACAGTGTTTATCCCTAGCTCACCTACACCGGTGACAGGTTATGTGATCTATGTGAAAAAAGAAGAGGTTATAGACTTACCTATAACCATTGAAGAAGCCCTGAGATTTGCCGTCAGCGGCGGCGTGATTGTCCCCAATCATCAAATGTTGCCCGGACAATTGAATGAAATGGCGCCGACGCATACAGGTGATAAAAAAAATAATAAAACTAGACCGACACCGGTGTCGGATCAGTAAAGTGCAAATATGAACAAACTCTAACCAAGACCCTAGACCCGGAGGTGGGCTGTTGATTAACAAAATTACCGGCAGACACATTGAAGTTACTGAAGCCATGCGAGACTACGTACAAAAGAAAATTGACCGACTTGGACGGTTCTATAATCGAATATCTGAGATCGAAGTAGTCATCGAAGGCAGCGCAAAAGCAACCGAGCAGAAAATCGAAGTTATCGTCAACGCTGACCATCACTCGCCATTTATCGTACACGAGTCCGGCGCGGATATGTACGCATGCCTTGATACTGCCGTTGATAAAATTGAACGTCAGCTAACCCGACACAAAGAAAAATCTCGCAACCATAAAGGCCAGACCGGAGCCGCCGAAGCAACCTTCGAAGCACTCCAACAGGAAGAAGTGGACCAAGAAAACACGGCAGAATAGATATGTAATATACATCCGGATACATCCAACAGAGATCTATAACAAAGACGCGGGGATATTTCGATCTCGATTGTAAAATAGGATTATTCGCGATGCGATGTCAATAGATGCTTAGCTAAAATAGATAATGCCTACTTGAAATATCGAAACCGGCGCAGACGTCAGAATAATAAGGCCGATATTCAATCGCGTCAGTAGCTGAAAACTTTCACGCTAAGCTCAGTTGTAATTGCAGGAGTAACATTAAATGAACCTATGTGACTTTATGGCACCAGAAGCGATCAGGCCGAAACTTCAAGCCGAATCGCGAAATGAGGCCATCAGCGAACTGGTGCAAGCGCTCGCCGACGCCAAGTGCATCCAAGACAAAGATGTCGAGTCAATAACGCAAGCCGTTATCGAACGTGAAGAACAAGGCAGCACCGGCATCGGAAAAGGTATCGCCGTGCCGCATATTAAGCACGCGTCCGTAAAAAAAATCGTCGGGACAATCGGCTGCTCCAAAGAAGGTATTGATTTTTCTTCTCTCGACAAAGCACCCGTTTACTCGGTTTTGCTGCTCATCAGCCCGCCCAATCAGCCAGATCAACACCTCGAAGCTATGGAAAGTCTCTTCGCTCACTTGCAGCAAGATATGTTCCGAAAGTTCCTACGACAAGCCGACACAACCGAGGCCGTTGTTGACCTCCTCAAGGAAGCGGATGAGTCTCATAAATCCGGGAATATCTAGTAAACAGAATCCAGCGAAATTGTTATTGTGGTAATATTCAGTCAAAATCAGGAAGGAAACTCTGCCGTGTCTGATGGCCGGACATCAAACGCCGAGCGAACCGCTGTAGTTCGTAGCCCGGAAGGCCTGCACATGAGACCGGCTATGCAGTTCGTTGAATGCGCCAATGGGTTTAAGTCCAGAATCAGTATCTACAAAGAAGAACAATGCGTGGATGGTAAAAGCATTATGCAAATAACCATGCTGGCCGCTGTTCAAGGTACAAAACTGCGCATCGTAGCCGAAGGGGAAGATTCCGCCAAGGCTGTGGAAGAACTGGCCGAGATTATCGAACAAGATTCGCTGGAAAAACCACCGCAACCAAAAAAATAAAACACCTGCGGCTATCGTTCAGAAGCCATATGTAAATCAATGGAAATTATAAAAGGAATTGGAGTATCGCCCGGCGTCGCCATTTGCTCGGCTGTCATTTATGATGCCGAGAAATCTCGTATTCCGCGCCGGTCAGTCGCTCCCGAATCAGCTAAAAAAGAAATTCGACGATTGCGCGTCGCTATGGCTGAAGCAGTCCAGGAAGTCGCTAATTTGCAGACTTCCCAAGCCGATATATGGGACAACAAAATAAGAGATATCTTCGCGGTTCACCTCCATTTCTTGAGGGACCGAAGCTTACGCAAAAGAATCGTCGAAATCATTTTACAGCAAAGCTACACAGCCGAATACGCTGTTAGTGTTGTCCTGCGTGATATCGCCAAGCATTTCGCTCAGGCCGATGATGCTTATATTTCCGAAAGAGTCAACGATATTTATGATATCGAACGACGATTGCTCAGGCATCTAATCGGCAGAAAACGCGAAGATATCCAACACCTCACCGAACCGGTTATTATTGTCGCCCGAGACCTTACCCCCGGACAAACCGCCTCCTTCAACACCAAGTTCATCAAAGCCCTCGCTACCGACCAGGGAGGCCGAACCTCGCACACCGCCATTATGGCACGCAGTCTTGGTATCCCAGCGGTGGTAGGCCTGGCTAGCGCGACCGGCAAAATCGCAGCAGGCGATACCGTAATCGTTGATGGTAATCGCGGTACGGTGGTCATCGATCCTGATCAAAACACCATTGATGAATATAAAAGACAGGCAGCCGCCTTAATCGAACATGAGCTAGAGCTGGATGAGCTGGCTCACTTGCCCGCCGAAACCACCGACGGAGTTATCATCGAACTCCATGGAAATATCGAATTCCCCGGCGAAGCCGATATCGCCCTGGCTAAAGGCGGAGACGGCATCGGACTATATCGTACCGAGTTCCTATATCTCGAGGCCGACCACCAGCCCACCGAAGAGGAACATTACCAGGCGTATCTTACAACCATCAGATCCTTCGGCAGTCAACCCGTAACAATTCGCACCTTCGATCTCGGCGCAGATAAGTTCACCCAAGCTCAACGAGATATGAGAGAGCCCAACCCATTCTTGGGACTACGCTCTATTCGCTATTGTCTGCAAAATCTGGATATGTTCAAAACCCAGATTCGCGCGATATTACGCGCGTCCGCCCACGGCAATATCCGAATGATGTTCCCATTGATAACCAACCTCTTGGAACTGCGCCAAGCCAAATGGGTCGTCGCCGACGTTAAAGAAGACCTCGAAGAACAAGGTATCAAGTTTAACGATAGTATGCCCGTCGGAATCATGATCGAAACCCCCGCCGCCGCTTTGTGTGCCGAACATCTCGCCGATGAAGTCGATTTCTTCAGCATCGGTACCAACGACTTAATCCAATACACATTGGCGGTGGACCGTATCAACCAAAAAGTCGCCTCGCTTTACAGCCCAGCCCATCCAGCCGTGCTGCAACTGTTAAGAACTGTCGTACAGGCAGCTAAACGAGCGAAAATCAGCGTCAGCCTATGCGGCGAAATGGCTAGCGAAAAAGACTACCTGCCTCTGTTGCTCGGACTAGGTATCACAACCCTGAGCTTGGCGCCGCCGATGATACCCGAAATTAAAAAAGCAATAAGATCGATGTCTATGGAACAATGCCGAGCTATCGCTCGCAAAGCCATGGGCTTCGATACCGATAAACAAACTATTAGTTACCTACGCGCCGAAATGCAAAAAATCCTGCCCGATGAGGAATAACAACGCTTCTGCGCCGAGTCAAAACCGGTACATAAAAATAATGAATCAACCGCACGAGGAGCAAACCGTAAAGGTCAACCGTGCAACCGAAACTGACCAACCGTCAACCCAAGCCAACGGTAATCAAAATTTCCGATTGGCGATATGGTTTTCAGTGCACGGAGACTTGCGATATTTGTCGCATCATGACACGATGGAGTTATGGCGCAGGCTTCTGGTACGCGCCCGGCTTCCTTTGCGCTTCACGCGAGGTTTCAATCCCCGTCTTCGTATCACCTTGCCTTTACCTCGCAGCGTAGGCATGGCCGCGGATAACGACCTGCTTTTGGTTATCCTCAATGATAATCCAAGCATCGAGCGAATTCTCGCTGACATCCAGCCGCAATGCCCCGCGGGACTAACCGTAAATCACGCTCAGTATATTCCAAGTAAAATTAACGCCGCTGCCATTTGGGCCCAATATCGCATCACGCTAACCGAAAATGCCGATTGCGCGAAAATCGAAAATGCGTTACAGCAATTTCATCAAGCCGACCAATGGCCCATCGAACGCGCCGCGCACGGCCGACACAAACAACGAACTATCGAACTTAAAAAATATGTAGCAGAAATCCAACTGCGACAACAATACAATCAAAACAATATCTGGTGCAAAATAAACATGGGAGAGGAAGCAACCCCGCGTATCAGTGAAATTCAACAGATGCTAGACATCGAATCGCCACACTGTGTCAGCCAAGTAACACGCTTGGCCGCCGGGTACGCCGAACCGCTAAACCTGCACCGGCTCAACGAAACAAATCAGTAAAGGAAAAAACACACATGACCGCTAGAAGAAGAACTTCACGCAAACCAAAAGACACCCTAGAAGAAAATAAAACCGAAAACCAAACCACCGACACCACCGACACCGCAAACACCGGCGAGTCCGCCCAGAAACCATCCACTACCAAAAAACGTTCGCATTCTCGCAGACGCTCCAAGCCTAAAACCGAAGACGCCAATCAAAAAACCCCCGACGCCGCGCCCGATCCCAAGCCTGCTTCCCAGTCAAACAGACATAAGAGAACTTCAAAACCAGACCAACAGCCCCAAGACAATTCATCCGCTGACAAACCCACGACAACTGCATCACGCGAAATGATCGTCAACACCGCCCAAGAGCAGGAGTGCCGTATTGCTGTATTGGAAAGCGGCAGACTCGAAGAACTCTACACCGAAAGAGCAGGCGGTACAACTCACGTCGGCAACATCTACAAAGGCGTCGTCACCAACGTCGAACCCAGCATCCAAGCATGCTTCATCGATTTCGGGATCGGCCAAAACGGATTCCTTCACATCAGCGACCTCCAATCCACGTACTTCCCCAACAACGCCAACGCGCCCAAAGAAAGGGTCGGACGAAAACGCCCAAGACGAGACCGACCACCAATCCAAGAATGCCTCAAAAGAGGACAAGAACTTATCGTCCAGGTAATCAAAGAAGGTATCGGCACAAAAGGACCAACCCTGACAACCTATCTGTCAATACCAGGCCGCTTCCTCGTGCTAATGCCCGGTATGAATCGCCTAGGGATCAGCCGAAAAATCGAAGACGAATCCATTCGCGCCAAAGCACGAGAAATCCTCCAGCAGCTCGAACCACCCAAAGACACCGGATTTATCATCCGAACCGCCGGCATCGACCGAACCAAACGCGACCTACAAAGAGATATGAACTATCTGCTGAGACTTTGGGAGAAAGTGTCACAAAAAATTAAATCCGCCCCGGCACCCGCAGCCATCTATCAAGAGTCAGACCTCGTCATCCGCACCGTACGCGATGTCTTCAATAGCAACATCACCAGAATCATCTGCGACACCGAAGCCACCGCAAAAAAAATCCGCGACTTCCTCAGTATCGCCATGCCCCGCACCAAATGCCGTATCAGTTACTACGACGGCGAAACACCTATATTCGCTAAACACAAAATCGAGCAGGAAATCGAGCGAATCCATAGCCGCCACGTCCCTCTGCGCAGCGGAGGATCAATAGTGATCGACAGCACCGAAGCCATCGTCGCCATCGATGTCAACAGCGGTAAATATCGAGCTCATGAAGACGCTGAAACAACCTCATACAAAATCAATATAGAAGCGGCAACAGAGATCGCACGCCAACTAAGATTGCGCGACCTCGGCGGCGTCATCATCATGGACTTCATCGATATGATCCAGGAGAAACACCGACGAGCCGTCGAAAAAGCTCTGCGCGACGCCGTCAGCTCCGACCGCGCACGCACCAAAATACTCCGCACCAGCCAGTTCGGTATTATCGAAATGACCCGACAGCGTATGAGACCGTCCCTCAAACGCAGTACATTTATGGACTGCCCCCATTGCCGAGGAACAGGCCTCATGAAAACTCCCGAAAGCATGACCATCGAAGTCATGCGACAAATCCAAAGCTGCGTCTCCAAATCCGTCATCGCTCAGATAAACGTCTCCGTCGCACCCGATGTCGCATCCCACCTGCTAAACCGCAACCGAGCCGCCATCACCGAACTCGAAAAAACCAACCACAAAACCATCACCGTCCTAGCGGACCGAAACCTCTCTAACGACCAAGTACAATTCAACAACCTAGACGACCGCGGAAGCATCATCCCCTACAAAGAATAATCTCAACCAATTAGCCCCCTGACCAGCTCAGGGGGTTTTATCTCATGCTCCCCAAATAATCGCCCCCATCACCCCTCAGCTCGGCCCTTCACCACGATAAGCGCGATAGATTTTTATCCTGTCAATCTGATCAAAATCCAGTCTTGCTCCACTTAGCTATCTAATTCTAATAACTCGCCGAATTTATTCGCGTCTCTGCCCCGCCTCTGGCGAACAAAAAATCTTGTTAATCTTGTTAATCTTGTTAATCCTGTCAAAAAAATCCCTGATCTTCCGTCTCCACTGTGGCAGCGCCTATCGGAAGCGCTATTTTTTAACCTACGACAATCGGTCAATCTATCTGCGGCAATTCACCGCCTCTGTTTACTGTGAATGCTTACATGAGCATCACCCCTCAAACCGCATCGGCGCGCTCGGCCCTTCACCACGATAAGCGCGATAGTGTTCGTCAATGTGCAAATTCCAAATACGGCCCCGCTCCAAAAACTTCGCCCGCCTTGCCAGCATCTGCTCATCTCGAGGCAAATCCCAAACCTCCGCTAACGCCTTTGCCACTTGCGCAACGGTCGCCCCCGCCACACAACGACACCCATACTGCCGCAAATCCTTATCCACATAATAACGCCTATTCTCCATCGTAACAATCGGCACCCCCGCCAACATCGCTGTCAGTATCGAAGTATTACGCATGTCCGCACCACGTTCAGGCAGACTCACAAAAACATCAGCCGCCGCTAACCCCATCGCTATCTGCCTTTCGTCAGCGTAACCGGTCCAAGTCAAACAATCACCCACCCCCAATCGCTCAGCCAAAGCCTTACAATCATCATAATACCGCTGCATACCCGCGAACGCTCCCCCCATAATTACCCCGCGAACCTTCACCCCGCGATCCGCCAGCGCCGCCGTGGCACGCACCAACACATCAATATTACGACCCGGATGAACATAACCAAAATACGCCCAGCATTTTTCATCCTCAGCAATTCCCAACTCCCCCCGCGCCGCCGCTCGCCCCGCAGCATCGCTCGGTTCCATCGAAAAATGCGAACTCACCGGACAGCGATAAATCTTTTTTCGCCCAATCCCCTGCGCCGCAATTGCCTGCTCATCCCTGCTGTTGGAAACAAAAATCGCGTCAGCACTAACAAACAACGGCCAATAACGCCAACGCAGCCACTCCCGGCCTATCGCTACATCATGCTGCATCACCACCAAACGCACACCCCGCGCCCGGAGCTTCAGCAGCGGCGCCACTAATGACATCGTCAACCCGCCCCAACCATAATACTTAATCGTCTGATTCTGCAAATGCACAATGTCCGGCTCCAAAGCCAGAATCTGCTTCACAATCGATAACGCCCGCCCCATACTCCAACACTTTATCCGTTTATGCACCTCATAACCTTGCGCGATCGTCTCATCCACCAACGGATCATCGCTCGTCAATACATGCACATCGTAATCCCCCCGCTCCGCCGTCAGCCTCGCAACCAACTCCACATGCCCCGAAACCCCGCAGCTTATCTTCGGAAAACTCCCCGAAACAATTACCAACCGCTTTTTATCCGCCATAGAACAAACCTAATCACAAAAAACCAAACTGCCCCCGGTAGGGTGGGCCGTGCCCACCATCCCTGACCTAACGACACCAATTATGTTCACCGCATCGGTGGATAATTTTTGAACAACATGTTCAAAGTTACCCACGCGATCCCTAGCACGCCCCTAGTAGCTACTAATCTTTTTTTCGTGTGTTTCGTATATTTCGTGGTTTCTATTCCCTGACACTGCATCTTCATTGTGCTTCCGACTAATCCCCCTGCGCTCTATATCCGCCTCTGGCAAATATTTTTTTCGTATGTTTCGCGTTTTTCGCGGTTAATATCTCCCTGACGCATCTTCTTCATTGCACGCACCGACCAACCCCATATGCCAAATACATGCCCCTGGCAGCTAATCTTATTCGCGAATATTAGTGTCAATTCGTGGTTCTCTCCCCGGCCAAACCACTCTACTATGTTCAATACTCAAAAGGCAACCGGCCGAACTGTACCCGCAACTCGTTCTGCATCTGCCGCAACCGCTGATTGATCTCGGCCACAAAATCTTCCCGCGCCATGGCCTTCGCCTCCGCAGCTGCTATCGGCTCACCATACCGAACTCTAATATTACCAATGCCCGGCAACGCCTGCGTCCGAGGCCATGTCTCAAAAGCCCCATCGATAACCACCGGAACCGTCGGCGCCCCAGACTTGCGAGCTATCAACTCAAAACCACTCTTGATCGTCTTTATCTTGCCGTCCCGCGTGCGAGTCGCCTCGGGAAACAATACTATCGCCCGCCCCTGCTTCAATCGATCGATTATCACCCTTATCGCAGCTAAGTCCGCTTGGTCCCGCTGAATCGGAAAAGCGTTCAACGAACGAATATACTTGTCAAATAATCCCTTATTAAACAAACTGTCCCGCGCAATATAATCCAGCTCTCGGCCCAAACTAACTCCGCACAACACCGGGTCCAAAAAACTCTGGTGATTACTCACGAAAAGTACCGGCCCATCTTGCGGTACATGCTCCCGACCAAAAACTCGCAAGTGAAAAAACGTACTATACATCACCTGCGCACCCCACTGATTCAATCGATACCAAAAACGCATCTATAATTCCCGCCTCTCAGCAATATAACCGTATAAATATTCCACCACATCGTCGATCGCCATCTCCGAAGTATCAACCACTATCGCGTCATCAGGAACTTTCATAGGCCCAACCGCCCGAGTCGAGTCGCGGTGGTCCCGCTCCCGCTGAGCCGCCAAAACATCTTCCAGTTTTACCGTCGAGTCCTTCTCCCGAAGTTGCAGCCAACGCCGACGCGCCCGGCACTCTGCTGACGCGTCCAAATAAAACTTAAACCCCGCATCGGGAAAAACAACACTACCTTGATCCCGCCCTTCGGTAACCAACGAACCTGCCGTCTCTCCTATCCGCCTCTGCTGCGACACCAACTGCTCACGTACCGCTGCCGCCCCAGCTATATAATGAGCTTGCGCACTGACCTCGCTCGTGCGAATAGCTTCGGTAATATCATACCCATCCACCAAAACCCGATCCCCCTGCCCGCTGCGCTGCAATGTTATCTTTAGCCGCCCCGCCAGTTCCGCCAAAGCACTGCCGTCTGTCAAATCCACTCTTCTATCAAGGGCCGCCCAAGTCACCGCCCGGTACATCGCCCCCGTATCCAAATACGTCACCCCCAGACGCGCAGCCAGCAATTTCGCCACCGTACTCTTGCCCGAACCCGCCGGACCATCAATTGTTACAATCAAATCCGTCATGTCGCCACCATTATAACCAGGCAACCCAAATTTGCCCGCAAATTCCCCAATCCACCCCCAATCAGAGCCGCGAGCGTCAGCGACCGGATTAATTCCCTGACCGCCTGAATCCATTCAACTGCCTAACCCCCCCCGGCCAATCTAAAATCTGCGAAATCCTGCGAAATCTGCGGATTAAATCCCTGACCATCTGAATCCATTCAACTCCCCAACCGCTGTGTAATCCTTGACGATCGGACCAAACCCTCCTACAATTATCTACTTACTAATAGCCGGTGTGCGCCAAAATATTATCCTCTACGCCAAAAGGGGCCCTCAAATGACAACAACCAACTCCTCATATCCCTACCAAAATTTAACCCGCCACGCCGTAGCCTTCATCGGAATTGTTGTTCTACTCAGTATCTCAAACACAAACGCCTACGCCCAAACTCTCGATGATCCTAATCACTATACCTTGGAGGGACTCGGAGTCACCGCCGACCAATGTTTTTATGCCGCCGACTGCCCCAACGACCCAAACCGACTCGCAATCAATGAGGCACGTATCATCTATTTCGCCCAACACGACCATATCGCACTCCTAGAATGGGCCCTTCAAAAACACACAGATAACATAAATGACTATACAGCAACATTTTACAAGCAAGAACGCATCCAAGGCCGACTCAAGCCCGTTGAGGTCATCAGCATCAGATTCCGCGAAAACCCTTTCTCACTGCTGATGGTTTGGCGAGAGAACGCCGGCCCCGCTGATAAGCTGCTCTATGTGGCCGGGCAAAACGACGGCAATATGCTCGTACACCCGACAGGCTTCTTTTCTTGGATAAGCTCCGTGTCCCGTGATCCGCACCACCCCGATGTAACACGCAACAGCCTGCGAACTTGCGATCAATTCGGATTCCGCAATACTATAAACAATATGTTGGATGTTTATCGCCAAGCTTCACGAAACGGAGACCTGCAAATCACCTATGTTGGGCCTACCACAATCGACGACCGACCCTGCCAGGTCTTCGAGCGTAACCTGCCCAACAACGGCAACTACCCCTACGCCAAGATGGTCGTCGCCATCGATATCGAATATGTTCTGCCAACCTCCATCACCTGTTACGATTGGCAAGGCAGAATCGTAAGCCAATACATCTATAAAGACCTCCGTTTCAACACCGGCCTAACCAGCAGCGACTTCACCCCCAGAGCCAACGGCATGTAGAACACAAAACCTAACCGTGCTATAATCGGGCTCTCACAATGTAGGGCGGGCTATGCCCGCCGTTGGTAAATAATCGTAGCCCCGAGCCCAACCATGAAGCCCAGACGGATACATGAACACACCCTCAGAGTGCTGGAGTTCTCCGCGATCCGCCAAATCCTATCACGCTACGCCGCGAGCGAACTGGGCCAAAACGCCGCTCTCCAATTGCATCCTTCGCTCGATCCGCATTGGATAACCCAGCGTATCGCTGAAACCACCCAAATGCGCAATCTCCTCCAGCAGCAAACCCGCCTGCCAATATCAGGCCTGCGAGACATCACAACTATCCTGGGAAAATGCGACGCCGGCACCACGCTCGAACCCGCCCAACTGCTCGAAATCGCCTCAACCCTCGAAACCGCTAACAACCTCAGAGAATTCCTCACCGCAATCACCGCATACCCCGCCCTGAACAAACTCGCTCAGCAACTCCAAGATTTCACCCCAATCGTCAGCGAAATCAATCGCTGCGTCGAAAACGAACAACGACTCGCCGACCACGCCTCCGAAAAACTCCACAACCTACGCCAAACCATCGAAAAACTCGAAGAACAAATCCGTCGCCAGCTAAAACGCATTCTTTCCGACCCCAATCTCCAAGATGCCATCGAAAACGAAAACATCCTCATCCGCAATAACCGCCCCGTCATCGCCGTAAAGAAAAACTACCGCGCTTGGATGCCGGGTCTTGTCATCGACCGGTCCGCCGGCGGAGCAACCCTTTACGTCGAACCACAAGCCCTCGTCCAAGTCAGCAACGAACTCGAAGAAGCTCTCTACGAACAAAGCCAGGAAGTCTCACGCATCCTCTGGGAACTCACCCGCCTCGTAACTCAAGAACGCCAAGCCATCCGCTCCACCGTCCAAGCCCTTGGCCATATCGATCTCACCTACGCCAAGGCCCGCTTCAGCATCGCCCAAAACCATAACCCACCCACGCTATCCCAGCATAACCGCGTCGTAATGCACGACGCCCGCCATCCGCTGCTGCTCGAGTTCGCCTTCCAAAAACAAAAACAACAAGAAAAAACTCAGCCCCACGACCCCTTCAACGCCGTCGTACCCATCAGCCTAACCCTAGGCCAAGATTACGACCTGCTTCTGCTTACAGGCCCAAACACCGGAGGAAAAACCGTCACCCTAAAAACCCTCGGCATCGCCGCACTCATGCACCAAAGCGGCATGCACATCGCCGCCGCCCCCAACGCCGAACTCCCTCTATTCCAACGCATCTACGCCGACATCGGCGACGAACAGTCCATCGAACAAAGCCTCAGCACCTTCTCAGCTCACATGGCCCAAATCGTCGAACTACTCCAAGGCGCCCATCACGACAGCCTCGTACTGCTCGACGAACTAGGTGCCGGCACCGACCCAACCGAAGGCGCAGCACTCGCAACCGCCATCCTCAGCCAACTGCTCAAAAAACGCGCAAAAATCATCGCCACCACTCACCTCGGCAACCTCAAACGTTTCGCCTTCGCGCAAGACCGCGCCAGCAACGCCTCCGTCGACTTCAACCCTCAAACCCTACAGCCCACCTACCGACTCCGCATCGGCGAGCCCGGCACCAGTAACGCCCTCGCTATCGCCAAAAGACTCAATATGCCACCCGATGTCATCAAACACGCCAAAAGCCTGCTCGGTACTGACGTCGTCGCCGAAGGCGAAATCATGCAGCAGGCCCAAGCCATCCGCACCGTCGCCCAGAAAGAACAACAAATCGCACAAGACCTACGCCGCCAAGCACAGCAAATCCGCGATAACGCCCAGAAGGAACTCCAACGTATCAACCAAGAACGACGAAGCATCCAAGCCGAAGCCGACGCCCAAATCGACCGAGCCTACGAACAAGTACGCCATCAAACCCGCCAATTACTCCATCGCATGAACAACGCCCCGCAAACCTGGCTCCAGCAAGTCGAGCAGTTCGCCCAAACCATCGAAAACCTAACCTCATCCACCACCCTCGCCCAACGCCGAGCCAATGTCGTCGCCCATGCTCGCCCAGGTGATTACGTCTTCGTCCGCCGACTCCAACGCACCGCCATGGTCGTAAGCATCCACAAAAAACAAAAAACCATGACCGTCTCCATCGACAACAAACACATCGACGTCCCCTTCGAACAAATTTCCGAACCGCCGACTTAAACGCAACTATAACTATATATCCATCGAAAACTGCAAAAGGACTCGCATTCATGATCTACAAAACTTATGGCAAAACCAACAAGCAAGTCAGCGCCGTCGGGTTCGGCGGAATGCGCTTCGATCTCGAAAAATCCGACGAAGAAAACGCCAAGCTCCTGCTCTACGCCTGGGACCAAGGCATAAACTACTTCGACACCGCCCCCGGCTATTGCAACGACCAAAGCGAAACCATATTCGGCATCGCCCTCAAACAGCTACATGCCCAAGGCCGCGCCCCTTACGTCGCCACCAAAGGTTGGCCCGAAAAATGCGACACCGTCGAAAAGTCCTGCCAGGCCGTCGAAAAATCCCTCAAAAAACTCCAAGTCGATAAAATTGACTTCTATCATATCTGGTGCGTTCGCGAGATGGGCGTTTATGACCTGGCCATGCGCCCCGGCGGACAATACGAAGGACTCCTTAAGTGCCAGGAAAAAGGACTCATCGACCACATCGTCGTCTCCACCCACCTTCAAGGCAATCAAGCCAACCAGATCCTCCAAAAAAACGAATTCGACGGCATACTGCTAGGCGTCAACATCCTAAACTTCCCCTATCGGTGGCAAGCCGTCCAAGGCGCTTACGACATGGGTTACGGCGTCGTGGCTATGAACCCACTCGCCGGCGGAATCATACCGAACAACGAAGACAAATTCCAATTCCTCTGCCGCACACCCGATGAAACGCCCACCGAAGCCGCACTCGCTTTCTGTGTCGGCTGCCCCCAGATAACCGTCACCCTGAACGGCTTCACCACCCGCGAGCATATCGACACCGCCTGCAAAGTCGCTGATAGTTCCCAACCGCTTTCCGAAGCCGACATCGACCGCGTACGTAAGCACCTCGGCGACAATCTCAACGAAATCTGCACCGGTTGCGGCTACTGCCTCGCGGACTGCCCCAAGAAAATCCCCATCGCTTCTTATATGCTCGTTTATAACAACTACCAGATGTTCAACCATACCGATCAAGAAATGGCCCAAGATATCAAAAACAACAAAGGCTACGGCATACTAGTCGGCGCGCCGCCCGCCTCAGACTGCATCGCCTGCAAACGCTGCCTCGATAACTGCACCCAACATCTAAACATCGTCGAACGCCTCGAAAAAATCGCCCATTGGGAAGAACTCATAAAACAACAAGAACAGCAAAACCAACCATGACCAATTCTCGTCCAACCCGAGGCCAAGGCCTACTCGAAAACTTCCTAGCCCGCTGGCGCTACCACGTCGCCCAACGCCTGCTCCCCACCTCCCTGCGTACCGGCAATATCCTCGACATCGGCTGCGGTCAATCCGCCGCCTTCCTCCACACCATCAACTTCGCTGGAAAATTCGGCATCGACACCATCCTAACCCCAACCGACATCAACCGCGCCACCCAAGATGGAATCACCCTAACCAACATACCCCCCAACACCACCCAACTACCCTTCCCCGACAACCACTTCCAAGCCGTAACCATGCTAGCCGTATTCGAACACATCCCACCAACTCAACTACCCCCCCTACTAAAAGAAATCCACCGCGTCATAGCCCCCCAAGGCATACTCGTCATCACCACCCCAGCACCCCCCGCCGACAAAATCCTACGCGTCATGGCCCGCCTCCACCTAGTCAGCCCCGAAGAAATCCAAGAACACCACCGCCCCCTCTCAACCCCCCAAATCCAAACCCTACTAACCACCGCAAACTTCCAACCCAAAAACCAAACCCTCACCACCTTCCAACTCCACCTCAACCGATCCATCAAAGCAAAAAAATAACCCACTGTTAAATGCGAAAGGAAATACAAGATGTACCCTATTGTGAATGCCGTAAGCTTTTGGAAAGAATATGCCGCCCAATTAAACGAAGGCGGGGATTGGGAAGCATATAAAAAGTGCGAAACATGGACTGAACCGGTGAAGGTCATGGCTGAAAAAACCTGTAAAAAACTCACCGACTTCATTGCTGAAAAAGATTCTGACAAAATCGAAGAAACACAAAGAGAATACTTTCGGATTGACGTAATCGGCTTTCGACAAGAAGAACCTGGTAAAGACAATAACTGGTGGCTTGATATTGCTTACGAACATGAAAATAGTGATGATTGGGATTCAGAGTTGTGCAAACTTTGCTTCGTCGCGGCGGATTTACGGGTGATATCAAGTTATTACGACCATTCAAAAAAGCAAAAAATCGAGGACTATGTACAGGAATACCTCGATAAGCTTGGATCAGAAAAAATACACCGTGTGCAAAACAGTCAGTGGCTTCTGATTTTTGGCCCCAGGTGCCACTGCATTGCTAAGGATTCCAATACGCAAACCCAAGAAAACGAAAAATTCAGAGCATTCACAATCGACAATATGAAACTTGCCGAAATAACCGCACATGCCGAAGATGTCTTCCCGGAGCGATGGAAACCAAAAAGCTAGCCCGGTAGGATGCCATCTACCTGTCCCTATTTATATCCCATTTCGCCCCCGGCAACTAATTCTCATCTTTGTGGCTCTGTGTCTTTGCGCGAGCATAATCGTCAACCATAGCACCTCACAGCCAAATCGTCTTTCGCCATCATTACCAAATCGCACCCGCCTCTGGCTACTATTTCTTTTTTTCGCGTCTTTCGCGGTTAACAAATCCCTGACGCTCCGTCCCCATTGTACTCCCGACTAAACCCTCTGTGCTCTATATCCGCCCCTGGCAGCTAATTCTTATTCGAGAATATTCGTGCCCATTCGTGGTTCTCTTATTTTCGTGTCTTTCGCGTTTTTCGCGGTTAAATACTCCCTGGCGCTCCGTCCCCATTGTACTCCCGACTAAACCTTTCTGCTCCATATCCGCCCCTGGCAGCTATTCTTTTTTTTTCGCATGTTTCGCGTTTTTCGCGGTTAAAAACTCCCCGTCGCGCACTATCGCTACCGACCAAACCGCGCAAAATCAGCCACCCCAAAAAACTTATCCGTTCCTGAAAAAAACCGTCCCATTCTTAACCAAAACCGATCAAAACTTACTTCTTTTTGACGATTTCTGAACGCCCTCTCTCTCACTGTCCTACTACCGCGCGCTCCCGCCAAACTTCTGCGCATCTCACCTCCCGTCTCGCTGCGCCCATCTACTGTACCCGCGCGCCCGTATCCCACCAAATCTCTCATTTCCACTACCCCCAAAACCACCGCACTCATCCATCATCGCGTGCGCACTTTTTTCAGCAATCCTCTCTCGTTTCCGCCCCCCCACCAATTCCGCTGTGTTTTATCTATCTTCCTTTATTTTTCGCTCAATCTCTTTCATATCGAGTTCATCAGCGGCTTTAGCTTCAGCGTTTTTTCGTCTCTTATCAAACTGCTCATAAATACCCAACACTTTATCTTGCATCTCTGCGTTGCTGATACGCCCAGCATCATGCAGTACCTCCCTGTCATTAGATTCAAGGATCCGATCCACATTTTCACGCCAGAAATCCATCGTTATATCCATACGATTCTTGGCTCGTAATTCCGCGGTTTCCAGAAAGATAATCGTCAGACGGTTAAGAGTATCGATCTCATCAGCGGTAAGATAATTCTTAGCGATGAATATATCTTGTTTGCGAACAATAGAACTTTTCCAACTTGTAAGAGCCATGTTGGGTTTATCCGCGTCAGCGCGAGAGGCGACAATCTCAGCGGCAGTCTGACTCGTTGCCGCATAAAGCAGTTTGTTCTGGGTCTCAGCAAAAAACATCTGCGTGGCTTTATCACTGCTGTCATAATCGCTGCTAAGAGCAAAGAGGTCCCGAACTTTCTGGTAAAATCTTTTCTCCGAAGCGCGAATGTCACGGATCCGTTCCAGCAGTTCATCAAAATAATCAGGTCGGCCATCAGGGTTCTTTAGTCGTTGGTCATCCATAACAAAACCCTTGACCATATACTCAGCCAAATTACGGTTGGCCCAGATGCGAAACTGCGTCCCACGCTTGCTGCGAACCCGAAAACCAATAGCTAAAATCATCTCCAGTGAATAGAAAGTTACGTTATACTGCTTGCCATCAGCGGCAGTTGTTAAGTAATCCTTAACAACTGAATCTCCCTCTAACTCCTTTTCCTGCAATATTTTAGTTATATGCATACTGATATTGGGAACCGAGGTGGCAAAAAGTTCCGCCAACTGCTGCTGATTCATCCAAACAGTACCGTCTTTGGCGTAAAGCGTTACAGATGCCTTACCATCAGCGGTATTGTAGATAATAATATTTGAACCACTATTATCATTCATCGCTTAACCTCTATCTAACTTCCATTTCCCAACCGACTACCGTCGGTCAATCTATAAGTGCGATTAAAGCAACCGCCCCTTGAACGGCCCACTATTACGCACCAAAATCGTTGTCGGCATACCCGCCACCAACTCATTTAATCGCTTCGCTTGTTCCGCATCAGATCGCCGTTGTTTTGCTTGCCCCGCCATCATACATCGATCCGCTCGTATCGCATTGGTCCACCGCCGTTTTCGCAACGTACTATCGCGGATGCCTTCTCAGCGTCGCTAAGTTTACCCAACACCCGCAACAACGCCTCCAAACGCTCAGCCCGGCTTGGCCAACCAAACAACACCGTATTGTAACGCAATCCACCCACACCGCTGCTCTGAGCGATGCCCAAAACCCCATCCTCAAAATTATCCACCAACACCACTTCACCAAACCCGGATATCCCATGCCGATCCAAAAAATCGTTTATCTCATCCTCACGCTGCGTCACCGAAGGCATATCGTTTCCAATATCGCCCACCCGCGTTTCGCAAACCGTCATTATCCCCCGGTTCAAATTCAACCAAGCTCCAACCTTTGCCAAACCCGCTCGCTGCTGAATCTGATCAGCAAATAACATGATGATCGGCCGCCAACTCCGAGGGTCCGCCGTCCGCCGCGCCAACTTATACAACGCGAACCGCGCCAAGCTCCCCCAAACACCTTCCCAAACATCACCCCAATTCGCCGCCAAGCTCCGACGCCGTAAATACAACCAAACCCCCAACTCCAAACCCAAAGCAATCACACACGCCACCGGGCTAATCAGAAAAATCACCACTAAACTGCCTAACGCCCCCAGCAGTGAAATAAACCAAGGCACCCGAAGCGTCGGCCGATATGATGGATCCTTTACCAAACTCTCCGTCGCCGCTACTAAGTTCACACTAACATAAAGCGTCAAGAAAAATATCGTCACCAACCGCGCCACCGCGTTCAAATTCCCCAACGCCGCCGCTGATACCGCTATTACCCCAGCAGCCAAAGTCGCCGCCATCGGCTCGCCCGACTTCGATACCCGACCAAAAAACGCCGGAGCCAAACCATCACGCGCCAACGATTGCAAAACTCTAGGCCCCGCCAAAGCGCTGCCGAACGCCGAGGACAATATCGCGCTGCACATCCCCGGATAAACCAACAACCCGCCAAAAATCGCTAGCCGAGTCCAAACCTGAGTATCAGACAACTCCTCAGAACTCACCAAACCCGTCAGAGAAAGCAACACCGGAACCACCAAATATATCGCCAACCCAACCAAAACCGCCAGCAAAGTCCCGCGCGGTATCGAACGCTGTGGATCACGTAAATCTCCACTCATTCCTATACCAGCCGTGAACCCCGTAACCGCCGGAAAAAACACCGCCAGCACTACCCAGAAACCTCCCGCGTCAGCCAAGCGATCACCAACCGGCAAAAAATCCGGCTCACGTAAAGGACCATTAAAAATCCCCACCGCCAAAGCTAACAACGACAATCCCACAACTATCATCAATGGTACCTGCAACTTCAATGAAACCGCGGCACTCTTACCTGCTATGGCGGTGGTAAGAATCACCCAGCCCGCGGCGATCCAAGGTAATGGCGGCAAGTTCCCCCATCCGCTGGGCCAAAACATCGCTATCGCTTCCGCCAAACCATAACAGTACAGTGTCACGCTCAAGGTCCGACACAAAAACAGCGGTATGCCAATCGCCCCGCCGATCGTCAGACCCAAGCTCCGCGATATCAAAAAGTATTCACCCCCAGCCCCAATCGCCATGTTCGTCGCCACCGCTGATGCGCTCAGTGCGGTGATAAACGATATCGAGGTACACAAAAGCACTATCAATACCGTACCGAGCAACCCGGCGCTCGACAACACCCAGCCGAAACGCAAATACATTATCACGCCCAAAATCGTCAGAACACTCGGCGTGAAAACTCCCAAAAAAGTCCCGAATTTGCGATGGTTTATCTCACCGCCGCCCTCTACGCTGCTCTGTGAAACCATTAAGCCACCGCCCGCGAAAATCAACCTGAATTAACGACAAACCTCGTAAAGAAAAGAACTTAACTAACCACCCCTTTAACCGCAAATGGCTTCTGCGTCAAGGTTTTTCCCAATCCCCTGCTAGTACTCCAAACTGTCCAGGCAAGCATGAGAGACAACAACCGCACATTGACAATCTTGCTTAATGCCGTAAAATGACTTTATATAAGCAACAGCCATCCACCCCTACTGCCGCAAGCTCGCCTATGACCTATAAAATCCTAAAGAATAATGCTTTATCGCCAGAGGCTCAGTCTGGGCCCTGGTCCGGCGTGGTGTGTGTGTCGCGTAAGAGCCGTGTTATTGCCGTTTTTGTGGCTGCTGGATGCTTGGCGGTTTTGATTTGCGCCCGTATATTGGTTCCCGCATCAGCCGGTTATGGCACGCATCAACAGCTTCATTTGCCTCCTTGCGGCATGCTGCAGCGAACCGGGTATCCTTGCCCGACTTGCGGCATGACCACCGCCTTCGCCCTGGTTACGCGAGGCAGAATATTTACCGCGTTTCAAACGCAGCCGGCCGGGGCTGTGTTCGCCCTGGCTGCCGTTGTTATTTTAATTACCGCTGGTTACACTATTTGCACTAGTCGGCTTCCCAAAATCATCACTCGCCTCAACATCGAACGCCTGCTCATCGCGGCAGTTGTTCTAATTGTGCTGGCTTGGGCTTTGCTGTGCCTGGCGGCTGGGCTAAAACAATAAAAACCTTTCAGAGAGCAGATTAAATTATGTCCACCAAAACCATAGCTCTAATATTGATTCTCCTGGCCGTCGGTTGCGGCGGCTGCAACTGGTTTGAATTTCCCGCTTATGTTCTGTTCGGACAAAGCCACGTAGATGTACCCGCTGAATACGAAGGGCTGGACGAGACCACTACCGCTATCGTCGTCGTGACGGATTCCGCGACTGATTTCGATTTTCCTTATGCGCGGCTCGACATAGGACTGGTCGTTTCCGACGCTATCCGACAACATATCGAAAACATTCAGTTTGTAAACCAAGACCAAATCGACGTATTCCAACGTGAAGACCTAGACTGGTTCAACTTGACCATGAGCGAAATCGGGCAACGTTTTGAGGCCGACCGAGTTCTCTATCTCGACATCGTTCGCTTTACTATGATCGAAGATAACAGCATTGGTTTGCTGCGTGGGCGCATTATTTCCGACATTCGTGTGTACGACATCCACTGTTCTCGACCCGACAACCCGGTTTATCAAACTGAAATCAACATCACTTTCCCCGAAGACGGGCCCCTCGCTCTAAGCGACCAGGCAGAGCAGCAGGTATTCCAACACACCCTCGCGCAATTTGCCGACCAACTCGCCAAGAAGTTCTATGACCACCGTGTAACCGTTGAAGAATATAGTCAGAGATAGAAACTTAATGGTCATCATTTAATCGTTGAAGAATATAACCAAAGGTAATATGAAGAACTCAATATCTAAAACTCGTTCGGCTCTGGTAATACTGGCTGTGGCGGCAGTGTCTCTGTCGCTATCGGGCTGCGGCGGTTTGGGCGCGTTTTTCGGCTTGTTCATTCAACCGTTGATTCCGCCGGAAACTATTCCCGCGGAGCATGATATGCGTCAAGCCAGACTGCTGATCTGGATTGACGATTTTTCCAGCGAACAAGAGACGCCGCTGCTTCGACGTGAACTGACCCAGAAGATAGGCGATATGCTCATCGAAAATGAAGCGGTCGCTTCGGTAATCCCCTACAGCGACGTGGCCTATTTCCGTCAAATTCATCCTGACTTTCCTCAGATGAGCCTGGCCCAAATTGGGGCTGAGCTTCAAGCCGATCAGGTGCTTCACTTTTGGGTCAACAGTTTCGCCTTTCATGACGAAGCCGGCGAAGATTATTACCGCATCAACCTGACAGCTTCGCTGAAGATAGTTGATGTGGCCACACAGCAGCGTGTTTGGCCCAGCGACCAATCGCATCGCGGCTTCGCCTACACCGATCAACTGCGGCAAGGCTCGGGTCAAACCTTCGAGAACCAACTGATCCGCGAACTGTGCGAACATACCGCCTCGGTCGTCGCCCCTTGGTTCTATGACCACAGTGCCGCCAGTCCAGCCGAACAAGAACGCCCCTAACGAAAGCCCGCTTCGTGAACCAACCAACCGACCCCAATTTTCGATCTCTGGCTATCATCACACAACAGCCTGACAGCGGCTGGCATGGCGTTATTGATCCTGCGCATAAACCAGGCTTCGTTATCGATCTCGATAAAGCTCAATGTCGTTCGGACCGGCCGCACCCCGCCAATTTGCCCGGCTGGCTCAAATGGTTAACACAGAATCAGGTTCAGCAGATCGATCTTTACCAACCCGACGGCCGAGGCTTGGCGATTGTCAGCGCGGCGGCTATCAAGCAGCTCAATATTGTCGTGCATCTGACCGGCTACGCTAACTCGCGTACACTTGCTGTTATTAAGCAAATCGCAGGTCAAGTCACTCATGTTGTCTGCCCCGCCGACTTCGTCGCCCAACAAATGCGCCGAATAAATATCGACCGTCGTAAAATCATAATCACTCCGCCCGACATCTCTGCCCTATCAGAACCCACCATCGCCAAATCCGAGCTTATCGCCTCGATCGCTCACTCGTCACCTGCCGACGTTACAGCCACGACCGATCAATACCAATACATCCTCGCTTTGGGCACCTGTGACAACACCCAAGCTCTTCATCATGCTGTGTTCACCACGGTCATGCTTTACCATGCATTGACCCACGTGAAGCTCATCATCAATAGTCCTTGTTCTTCCCAGCAGCGTGATTTACTTAACAGTTGGCAGCAGTCATGGCTTGCGCCAAATATCGTTCATATCGATACCGACTGCGCGAATTGGACCAACTGGCTCAATGCTGTGGATTGTCTTTTAGCTCCGCCCCATCATCTCCGCGAACTCACCCGCCTACTATATGCACAACAAAGCCCCATCCCCATCATCGCCTCGGGCGTCTCAGCCAAGCTGCTTGCTTCAACCGCCAACAGCATAATCGCATCCGGCAATGAACCCCAAGAATATGCCCAGGCTATTCTGCAAACGCTCGCTCTCCACAGCTAGACCGTAAGCGTTCATATTAAAGAGAAGCGGCGGATTGCCGTGGATAGATTGAGCAAAGGAGAATTGGACTTGGTTGGTATTCGACCACCCTTTAGCTGCGCGAAAGGGTGCCACCCGGCAGTCAGTGAGGTTTTACCCGCGAAAAACGCGAAACATGCGAAAGAGAACCACGTAATGGATACTAATGGGCACAAATATAAGATTAGTTGCCGGGGTGTGGTTGGTGGTTTCGAGATCGTGAACGGTTACGCGAAATCTAGCGTGGAGCCTTGGCCCACACGACCTTTTGTCGGCCGCGTAGGAACCGATTAAGCCCCATCATTATCGCCAGGTTCATCGCCAAGAAATACCGCGGTATCATCAATATTTTGCCCACGCCAGTAAGGTTCGGCACTAACGCGCCCACAAATCCGCTCAAATAAAACAACCCTTGCGCCAACAGCACTTCGGCGTAAATCCACCGATGTACCAAGAAAATATTGGTCGCCAGCAAACACACTAAGAAGAACGGCACCAGCCAACGCAGTAACTTGTGACTGATAAACGCGAAACTCACCCAGCCACTACGTGGATCCAAAATCTTAGGCACCAAAAACAATGACTGAAAATTCCCGGCGCTGATACGAATACGTCGGCACAATTCTCCCGACCAAGTTGAGACGGTCTCTTGCGCCCGGGCCTTGTCCATAAACAGACAACGATAACCAGTCGTCATAATTTTCATCCCCAGCACCTGATCCTCCGTCAGCGTATGTTCGGGCAAAGGTACAAACAAATTTCGCCAAATCGCGAACATTCCTCCGTTAATCGTCGGAACAGCGCCCAGCGAACTTTCTAGTTGTTTGACCTTATTTTCGTAGCGCCAATACAATCCTTCGGTATGGCAAGACTTTTGATCGTTCGTCGCGTGCAGTTCCAATTTGCCGATCACACAGCCCACTTGATCGCGTGACAGACCCCGCACCAATTCCCGAATCGCGTCGGGCTCATACATTGTATTGGCATCGGAAAACACCACAATTTCGCTATCGATCATGGGCAGCAGGCTGTTGAGCATACCTACTTTTCCGCCTCGTTTTTCATTAATCACCACTTTGATCTGCTCGTCCGCGGCTGCGCGTAAAAACTTATTGGTGTCATCCGTAGAACCATCCGAGCCAAAAACGAATCGCAGTTTATCGGTTGGATAGTCCAAGGTTCGGCAATTCGCGATCTTATCCGCTATCACATCTTCTTCGTTATAGGCACTGACCACCATGGTAACAGTGGGAAGTTGGCCTTTAGGCATACACATCACACCTTCGTCACTGCTGTCCATTCGCACCCAACGACGTAAGATTACCAGCACAACCGGATACAAAAAGTAAGTGTACGCCGTTGCGACCAGGCAAAACCAAAAAACAATTTGCAAAATAATCTGAACCAGATAATTCATGTTATATTTTCCGCGTTATATTTTCCGACAATAGATTTCCAAGTTGCCCAGGTGCGTGCCCGCAACCTTTTCAACAGTGCCCGTAACCAAATTGCTCATCCGCTTTAAGCTATCTAAAAAGACATTTTCCGTATTCGCCTCGGCGGCGGTTGTCCGAACCTTTTCCACCTTCAGGCCCACCTGCTGAGCCATTTTCTCAAAGGTGCGAGGCGAAAAGAAAGTCAAATGAATCGTCGGCGCGTATGCCGCCCGATCCATTCTCAGCCAACGATGAAAAACCAACGCCTTTAGATGCTGCCAAATGGCTGAGGGAAAACGCAAACCCATTATCCCATCTTGCTTGAGCCAATCCGCGCAACGCTGCAACATACCCATCGGATCCGGCACATGCTCAATCACATCCCATGCTGTTATTACATCAAACTTGCGTTCGCCCATCTGTACCGCATACAAATCCCCCTGCTCTACGTGTAACCCTTTGCTGCGGGCATATTGAGTTGCAGCCCGCGCCGGTTCGATGCCCATGACCTCAAAACCACGAGCTTGCGCCTCCTGCAAAAAATGTCCGCTGCCGCAGCCAACATCCAATAGTTGTCCTCTACTGCCGTTTTCTCCATTTGCATCACTCAATCGCGTCAGTTCATCCAAAGCCCTCCGGAAAACCACACTTTTGGCCTGATCGTGCCGCCGCCATTGTTCCTCACTCGCGGTCGAATCCTCCAAATACGCTTCGTTCACATCCGCCAATCGCGGATTGGTATAAACCAAACCACAGCCCTTGCAGCGTACAATCGTAAAATCCAACGGCTTACCGAAATATGCCAATCGCTCCCGGTGTATCGTATCGGTATCGTCCCCGCCGCAAAGATTACAACTTACCGACTCCCAACGAACTTGGGGCATCCGTTTCTCATTCTTTGCTTCCAGCGTTGCTGTCATCTTAACTCCAATTGCTTTGTCAGGGTGCCCAGACGTCAGCCCACTAAATGCTTCGCGAATCGGCAAAACGCCTTGACATTTCGCTTGGCTTCTTGCGCATCACTCAGCGACTGTTTTATCTTTTTCCACACATAACCTTTGCGCAGGTAAAACTCGCGTCTCGCTCGGTCGCAATAGTCGCGTACCTGCTCGCCCGGCAGGTGCGGCAAATCCACCACACTATTATGCATACCGCCAGGCGTCAACCACTCGCGCCAATCTTTCGTTCGCAGCGCGCCTTGCGATTCCGCCCAACTATACATCGACGTACCCGGATAAACTATCATGGGGAAAAACTGTGCTGTGTCCGGATCCAATTGCGTCGCGAACTTCACTGTCTGAGCCATCGTCTCGGGCGTCTCACCCGGATTACCCAAAACAAAACAACCATGCACCAACAGGTTCGCCCGCTTAGCGTTTTGTACAAAATCAAACGCCTGCTCCGCCTGCGTCCCTTTGTTAATTCGATCCAACACCGCCTGACTGCCGCTTTCGAAACCGGCGATCAACAGTCGGCAACCCGCCGCCTTCATCAGCCGCATCGTCTCGTAATCTAGGTCAACCCGCGTATCGCACCAAAACGGCAAACGGTTGCCTTGGGCGATAAGCTTCTCGCAAGTCTCTTGCAATCGTTTCCGGCTGCCGGTAAACAAATCATCTTCGATGCCCACTTCGCGAACATCAGGCATTTCCGAAGCGATGTACGCGAACTCCGCGGCGACACTATCACTGCTGCGCATGCGATACTTACCGCGGTGCATCACCTGCGGATACAAACACCAACTGCAGCGATGGGGACACCCGCGTGAGGTTATCGTCATCACCATCGGATACTTTGCCGCTGCGAAAAAGTAATCCCGCACCGACAAATGCCGTTTATAAACTTCACTCACAAAAGGAAAGCTGTCTAGATCTTCGATAAGTTGCCGCTGACCTGTACGCAATACCGCACCATCTTGCCTTAACGCAATACCCGAAACTTCGGTCCAGTCACGCCCCGCGGCCAATGCCTCAGCCAAATCGATAGCTGTCTCATCGTATTCGCCCAGCGCCACGGCGTCAACGCCTGAGGCCGCAGCCAATACTTCTTCCGGCAATGCCGTGGCGTGCGTACCAACCATCACCACTTTACAATTCGCAAAGGCCGTTTTAATCGCTTGAGCCGTCTCGATGTCTTCGTTGATACTAGGCGTAGAAGTATCACAGAACACGATATCCGGCTTGATGTCTTCCAGAAGCTGTACGAGATCAGACACGGACAGTTTCAGCGCCACGGCGTCCAGCAAGCGAATATTAAAATCTGTTCGCTGCTGCGCCAAGCCGGCTGCGTACGCCAACCACATAGGATAATAGACCGTGCCGCTTTTGGTAACGGCCGGGCTGCGACTGCTGCGAGAATAAACTAACTTATGATAAGGACCATTGAGGTAAACAATATTCATTTATAAACCTTGTTGTGTAGATAGATCGTTTGTCAAGCTAACGCTGTATTCTTGGTGGGCTCTGGTATGTCACCCCATGTTCCTTCGGTCGGCAAGAGTACAACCGCCGTTTTGCTGCTAAAGGCTCGGCAGCCGGCATAAAGCATACCCATCATAAACCAGAAATTGACACCGCCGCCCGGCAACATATAAGTATTGTTGGCCGTCCAAATAACACACTGACCGATACAACCTGCCAAGCCCCCTACCAATACCGCGCGAACCATAGGATCACTAACTAAGAAAGTGTCGTGCCAAATCCGCCGGAACAACGCCATCAGCAAAAGTATAAATGCCAATACTCCCGGAATACCCAGCCGGCTGAGCAAGTCCAGCCAGAATGAATTAAATCCCATCCATATCGTCGTGGCCGGGACCACCGAGAATATTTCCGTCGCGTCTGTTGGGTCAATAATAATTGAGTTGCCGAAACCGCAACCCAAAGGCACTCCCTTGACGAACTGCCATGCCCAGCCGGCGAACTTCCATCGCATATCATTGGCCGGGACCACGCCGCTCAAGAACTCAATCTCTCCCAGACTAATCCATGCCAAAATTCCGCCTACAACCAACAAAGGTACAACCGTAAAACCTACCCGAGTATAACGGCAGAAAATTATCAACGCGACGATCACCGTACACAGCATGGCGGCACGACTATGGGTGAAATACAAACATATTCCACTGAGAATCAATACCGTCAGCCAAACCAATCGCTTGGTCCGCACTATCCCGCGTGCCGTCACTATCGCCAATCCAATACTCAAGAACACCAATGCCCCACTAGCCAAAACATTTGGATCGCCGTAGCTGGACAGCACTCGTCGGTGACTTCCGCTGTACTCTAAGTATGCCAGAGCTCTATCGCTCGCTGAATTGTAGGTTACACGGTTGAGCAGAATTTGGGGGCCGAAAAAATACTGGGCAATACCGTAAATGCTCACTGCGGCAGCCACAATCGCCAAAATTTTCACAAACAAACGAAAATAATGCTTATCCGCGAATGTCTCGCTGGCGTAAAAGAACAACCCTATTGAGAAAAGATAAAAAGATGACTCCAAGAAAGCTATAAACAGATTTCCCCCCGAGGCCAATCCCAAAATCATGCCCCAACAAGCCATCACACCATACAACAAGAAAAAGTAATGCAGTTTCTGCTTATGCTCTACCTGATAACGTCTCAAACCCCATATCACTATCAGCATCGCCGCTAGTATATGAGCTAAGGGCAAAGGAAGATTCGCCTTGCCGATAAACACGCCCGCTCGCGGTAATCCGAACAGCAATACCACCAATCCCAGAAGCACTACGTCACCCCAACGCTTCTGACGCAGCATCGCGACCATCATCATTGCTATGCAAAACACGAACAAAACAGCAATTATCGGATCCTGTAAGTACGTCATAATTGTACCTTTGGCTAGAGCATATAATTTGTGATACAGTTCTGTCATTCCGCGTCTCTCAGTAACTTCTGCGGAAAATCTCACCGCACGCGTAATGCCAGTTAATTACCCTCTGACATCCTCGTTATTGCGTCGTTTTCATCAACTCCGTTTACGATATTTTTTGCTCACCTCTGGCGAGTAAGCGTCATCTGCCGATCTCGTTCGCTACGCGAGCAGGATTGGCTGTTCGTTATGTCTATAACGATTCTAACCATTATATCGGCCCACCAAACTTCCATATCAAATCATTTGTCAAACTGTAACGATTAAGACAATTATTCTGTCCGTACAGCCGGATTTCAGGCCATAAATCGCCTTTGATTACGCTTTTGGGACCTATAACCAAACGTCGTGCGATCAATATTATTAGAAGACTCCCTGCCTGCCATCGAGTTATCGGCCCAAAATCCTTCAGCCACACTAAATCTTAAGGCGGTCAAGTGAGCAACCAAAGGGACGGGGATTTTTTGGGAGAGGTGCGAATCGCACGGATAGATTGACCAACAAGAGTTAGTTGGAAAAAGGCGCTTCCGCTGGGCGCTGCCACAATGGAAACGAAAGGAGCAGGGTTTTTTGGGGAAGGTAAAGGGCAGACGCCAAGTAACACTAGGTTGGTTGATTTGGTTTTTGGTGAGGAAGTTTTTGATTAACAGGATATTAATCTGCGTAGTAAATGGAAAACGCACATAAAAAACAAGAAGTCTTGGGATAGTATTACAAATTACCTAAGTCCAACCAGTCTGAACAGTTCTAAAACGACGCTCCGATACTGCTGAAGAAATAACTGTCCAGTCGCTCCACGTCCGCGGCTGGGGCGTTGTCGTATTCGTGCCTCAATCCGATTTTTATAAAGAAATGTTCCGCGTCATCCAGGTGAACCACCGCCGCGGTCTCGGCGTTGATACGATAATCAGCCGTTGTCGCCAAGTTCGACAACCACTCCGTCTGCTGGGTAAATTCGACCCGCTTGACTATTTGCCAGGTGAAATACGACTGCAAAGTACCAATACAACTGCTCTCTGATCTGCCGTCGTAGTATCTTTCATCCTCTTGGCCGAGACCGCCGCACAGCTTCCACGAAACCGTATCGCTATCCCAAACCAAGTAACAGAAACCTCCGTCCCACGTACTCCGCAACCGTAAATCCTCTATCCTGTCCCGCTCCAAATCCAACGCCAAATAAGCGCTTAACCCATCAAACAAAATTCGCTCCGTCCGAACACCCCCTCTTAATTCATCATCGGTTGGCTCATCCCGGCCGTCCACCTCCTGCTCAGCGTAATAGCTTCTGAAGTGTCCGCTCAGCGCCCACACCGAATTGCGTGTTCCTAAACGTGCGTTAGTCTCGAGACTGGCTCGTTCGCTGTTGCCCCGTCGGGCCCGGAATCCCAGTTCCGCGTTGCCGGACCAAACCCACGGATCAGCGTCCAATTCTTCCCAGGGCACCAACGCAGGCGGCCCCGCATGCGCCACCGAACTCAACGGCACGACGCATTCACTAACACCGTCATCCAAACATACGCCATCCTCGGCTGGGCTAATCCAAACATTGATCGCTTCTTGCTCGTCGGCCAAACGTACGGGCATATTCGCGTCGGTGGCTATCGTCGTAATTTGTTCCAATGATATTTGCAACTGCCCCAGTATCGCTGAGTTAAAGTTGCAGTTGCCCCCTTCGATCGATACCACCTGCCCGTGCAGAACATCACCATTGTTCAACACCAGTTCGTCAGCCCCGGCCGCAGCCACCCCAAGAAATAAAAACCAACAGCCAACTGCCACCCAACCCCGCTTTGCCAACCCTAACATCACAACATCAGTCCTATATCAAGAAATCATATCTTCGGCTCTAGAGATCGCAGGCGGACATCATCCGCTATTGCTATCACATCGGCTATTACCCTGTCTGGCCAACACAAAAAAAGAGGACTCGTCCCAAGCCGTCCAGCCTGGAACTCGTCCTCTTCTATATCAAACCAAAATTTAACTCGTATCCCGCCGCAGGCGTAGTGCTAGCGGAGATTCATTGTCATCAGGAATTCCGCATTAGTGGAGACCTTCTGCAATCGGCTCTTGAGCAGTTCGATGCTTTCGACGGGGTTCATGTCACTGAGTACCCTACGCAGCCGATAAACCAATTCCAGCTCCTTGGGGTCCATAAGCAACTCTTCTTTTCGCGTACCGCTTCGGCTGATATCGATCGCCGGCCAGGTACGACGGTCCACCAACCGCCTATCAAGATGTAATTCCATATTACCGGTACCTTTGAATTCCTCAAAGATAACCTCATCCATCTTCGAGCCGGTCTCGATCAGTGCCGTGGCCAGGATTGTCAGCGAGCCGCCTTCTTCGATATTACGCGCGGCACCGAAGAATTTCTTGGGCTTCTGTAACGCGTTGGCGTCAACACCACCGGTTAGAATCTTACCCGAGTGGGGGATTTCGGTATTGTAGGCCCGCGCCAAACGCGTAATTGAATCCAGCAGGATAACCACATCCTGGCCGTACTCCACCATCCGCTTGGCTTTTTCGATTACCATCTCAGCGACTTGAACATGTCGGCTGGCCGGCTCATCAAACGTCGAGCTGATAACCTCAACATCGTCGCCCGTCGCCCGTCGCATTTCCGTGACTTCCTCGGGCCGTTCGTCGATCAACAGAATTATCAACTTTACGGCCGGGTGATTGGCGCTTATGGCGTTGGCGATCTTCTGCAGCAATACCGTCTTACCGGTACGAGGCGGAGCAACAATCAAACCACGTTGGCCCATACCGACCGGTGTCGCCAAATCAACAATACGCATATTGATCTCTTCCGGAGTCGTTTCCAAGAACAATCGCTGTTCCGGATGCAAAGGCGTCAAGTCTTCAAATACCACCTTTTCCGTGAGCGCTTCGGGGTCTTCATAGTTGACTGCTTCGACCCTCAGCAGAGCGAAATACTTTTCCGACTCCTTCGGCGGACGAATCTGACCGTGAACCACATTACCGTTACGCAAACCGAAACGCCTTACCTGCGAAGGCGAAACGTAAATATCATCCGGGCAAGGCAAGTAGTTATAATCGGGACTGCGTAAAAAGCCGAAGCCGTCCGGCAGCAGTTCTAACACTCCTTCGCCGTACATCAAGCCGTTCTGCTGAATCCGCTCTTTGAGTATCTTGAAGATTAAGTCCTGTTTTTTTAGACCGGTGTACTCCAACAACCCTTCACGTTTGGCCAATGCGTGCAGGTCTTCGACCGTCATCTTCTGCAGGTCGGTTATGTGCAGTTCGCCTTTTTTGACCTCTTCGTACTTGGCGTGGGTTTCTTCGTCCACGACGGAAGTGCTGCTTTCCTTTTTCTTGTCAGCTTTCTTCTTTTTCTTGGGCTTTTTCTTGCCGCCTCCTTGCTGACCGGAGTTGGCGGACTGATTGCTTTTCGGCTGGCCTTCGTTATCGCCGTTCGCGGCATCGTTGCCGTTTTCTACAGTTACCGAAACTTCATCTTCCGAAAACAGATTTTCAGATTCATTATTCATATCAGATTCCACTTGAGGGTCCGCTTGCTTAACATCGTTTTTGGGACGAGGTGTACGTTTGCGTCTTCTCGTTGTCTTTTTGGTTGTTGTTTCCGACGTTGTTGCAGAGGCCTTAGCCATACCAGCAAAACTCCTTCAATTAAATTCATTAAACACAATAGGTTGATCAAACAGGAATGAACTGCGATACGATTATCCACACCCATAATACCCGTGACAGGTTTTCTTTTATAGGAAGACGCCTCCGACCCAAGCTCTAACTCGACCCGATAAAAAATGGCTTTGAACGTAAATCGCTGGATCGATTGAACCTATTGCCGGCCACTAAGATAAGCAAAATGTCAGGCAGCCAAAAAACCGACAACTCATGTCGATTCTTGGGTGCGCCGCCCCCATATAGTCAACACCAAACACCATCTGCGAGATTTAATATCCCCCAAAGCAACAGCCAATTCGGCTCACGGCTACATCGCACCTCAACAGGGGCAAAATAGCTCTTAGCCTTCTAGTAATAGGGGTAACAATTCAGCGACCTGCACGGACAATGCTCGCAGACAGCATGTGTTCGCAATGCTATGATCGGACATTTGGGCCTTAATGTCCAGCGCTAATTGCAGATTTTCTGTTTTTTTTATGCGAGCCTCGCTCCAACCCCGCTGACGGAGCCGTTGCCAGCACAAACCCTGGTCTGCCCTAACAAATACCACCTTATCGCACCATTTGTCCTGGCCGACCTCAAACAGCAAAGGCACATCCAACACCACCGCTTTATATCCGCCATCTCGCTTGTATTGCTCTAGAAGCTCCTTTTCCCGCTGTTCGATCAACGGATGCACCAAAGCCTCCAACCGCCTCAGCTGCCGGTCATCCTCGAACACCAACTCCCCCACTTTTCGCCTATCGACTCGTCCAGTCTCATCCAAAATCGCATCGCCCCACCAATCCTTCAACTGCGACGCCACCTCCGCCCGCTCCAGCACTTGCCGATTAACCTCATCGGCACTAATAACCGCACAGCCCAGCTTCGCAAACTCCCCCGCGACCGTGCTCTTGCCACAGCCCGGCGACCCCGCCAAACCAATAACCGGCACCCGCCCCGCATCCTGTTTTTCTTCCATCCGCGTCATAACTTCACAATTCCATCGCAGGACAAAACCGACAATTCGGCCTTTTGCTTTATATGATTATTAGATTAACTGAAAAGTGCGAGAAAAAACCAGTGAAAAGGATAAAATAACCGCCAAAGCCATGGATTGATGCGGTATCTGAAATTATTTGGTGACCACCAGATGATCGGCAAAGCTAATATAGCAAGCGGTTGGTACCAGCAAGAAGCGTTGAGCAATACCGCCCACAATATAAATGGAACGGTCATGAGGGCCAGGAAAAAAACAGTTCCAAAGACCTCGTGCCATTTCATAATACGAAATGAAATAACAGTAAAAAAACCAATGAACCCCCATTGTATAACCGACATTGAGAACCATGAAATAATTATAGTAAGTCCTGCGATACTTGCTGCTACTATTTTGCCTTTGCGATTTGTTCGCCAAGATTGTAATGCCGCAACGGCAAGACAAAATGTGAATATAATATTAAGCTGCCACCATGGATGGTATAGCATAAAACCTAACTGTGACATGCAAGCCAATAGAAATAAACGCAGAAGATATCTGTTGCGATTACGTGTTAAATCGTAGCCTGTAGCAATCAAGTACGCATAAAGCGGAAAGGCCAAACGCCCGATGTATCGCAACCAAATATAATCCGGCAACAACACTTGCCCAGCATGATCCACACACATAGTAACAATTGCGACATACTTAAGAAATTCACGTTGTTTGGATATCTCTGCGATCACTAAGCCCCTACTTACATTCCAACCAATTCTCGCCCCAACCGACATCCACTGTTATTGGCACTTTTAGTTCCATCGCGCGGCTCATTTCTTGGCGTACGATTTCGCTGTACTCATCGACCTTCTCTCGCGGCAATTCGAATACCAACTCATCATGCACCTGCAGCAGCATACGCATCTCCAACTGCTCTTTCGCTATCCGCTTATGCAAGGCCAACATCGCTAACTTAATCAGATCCGCTGCTGATCCTTGCACTACCGTATTCACTGCCATGCGTTCGGCCAATCGGCGTATGTTATAGTTTTTGCTATTCAAATCTTGTATCGGCCGCCTTCGGCCCAAGATCGTGCGTACAGCTCCTTCCTTTTTGGCCCGCTCTATTACGCGTTCCACAAAACCTTGCACATCTTTGTATCGGCCGAAGTATTCATCGATAAACTGCTGCGCCTCTTCCACTGGTACGCCAATCGCCCGGCTTAGCCCATAGGCTGTCTGGCCGTACATAATGCCGAAGTTCACGCCCTTGGCCTTGGCACGCTCATCGGAGGTTACATCCTCGGGATTCTTGCCATAAACCTGTGCCGCTACATAACGATGGATATCTTGTCCGCTCTTGAACGCCTTGATCAGCGCTTCGTCGCCGCTCAGATGGGCCATGAACCGCAGTTCCACCTGCGAATAATCCGCCGCCAATATCACATACCCCTCTTGGCCCGGCACAAAGGCGCGCCTTATCTCTTGGCCCTTGTCCGAACGAATCGGAATGTTCTGCATGTTCGGATTACTGCTGCTTAATCGCCCCGTTGCTGTGACGGTCTGATTAAACGACGCATGCACCCGCTTGGTATCCGAGCAAATCATCGTCGGCAGTTTATCGACATAAGTATTCTTCAACTTCGCTAGCTTGCGGTACTCCAGTACCATACCTGGGACAGGATGCTCCCACTGCAAAGCTTCCAGCACTTCCTGGTCCGTACTGCGTGATTTCGCACCGGATTTCCCCCCACTGGTCCGCTTTGTAGATTTCAGCCCCAGCTTATCGAACAATACTTCGGCCAACTGTTTCGGCGAATCAACATTAAACTCACATCCCGACTGCTTATAGATATCCTCCAATAATTCGCCCATCCGATCGCTGAACTGACCGCTCATCTTCCGCAGCCAAGGCACATCGAGGGCCACTCCGTTTAGCTCCATTTGCGCCAGCACCTCGACCAAAGGCATTTCCACCTGCTCGAACAACCGCCTTAAATCATCGTCCGTCATCCGTTTGTTCAAGTATTCATACAGCCGCCAGGTGATATCGGCATCCTCGGCGGCATATTCCGTCGCGATGCCCAGGTCCACCATATCAAAGGTCAATTGGTTCTTACCCTTACCGATCAGCGCCTCGATCTTGATCGTTTCGTACCCTAAGTAATCCTCCGCCATGCTGTCCATGCTGTGCCTTGCCCTGCTGCTATCCAACACATACGACGCCACCATCGTATCGAACACCACCCCCGCCAACTTCACGCCGGCCCGCTCCAGCACGATCATATCATACTTTATGTTCTGCCCCACCTTGTGTACCTTCGCGTCCGTCAGCATTCCGCCCAGACGCTCGCGTACCAATTCCCAATCCAAACACTTCGCCCCCATCGGCCCCTTGATCGGCAGATAATACCCCAATCCCGCCTGCCAGGAGAAACTCAGCCCCACCAGTTCGGCCGCTACCGGGTTCAAGCCCGTAGTTTCGGTATCCAGCGCGAATATTTTCTGCTTAGCCAACACCTGAGCCAACTGCTCCAGCAACTGCTCATTGTCCACCAATACATACTTGACCTCTTTGGGCGCTGCCGGCAACGCTTCATTCCCGCCGGCCTCCGCTGCCGCGGCCACCACTTCCTCATCCAACTGCGTCAGCAACTTCTTGAACCCTAGTTCCGTGTACAACTGCGCCAGTGCTTTTTCGTCCGCGCCTCCTATCGCCAGCGCCTCCCAATCCAACTCCTCCAACGGCACTTCGCAATTTATCTTGGTCAGTTCCAATGACAACTTCAACTGCTCCAGGCCGGCTCGCAGATTCTCGCCGCGTTTGCCTTTTATCTCATCCTGATGCTCAATCACCCCGGCCACGCTGCCGTATTTTTGGATCCATTGCAATGCCGTTTTGGGCCCCACGTCCGGCACGCCCGGTATATTGTCCGACGTATCCCCCTGCAGCGCCAAAACATCCGGCACCTGGCCCGGGGCGATCCCCTTTTCCTGGGCCAACCATTGGACCCCGTGTTCCTCGCCCTTCTTCACATCATACATCACCACGCCGTCCGTCAGTAATTGCTCTAAGTCCTTATCCTTGGAGCATATATAAACATCCAGCCCTTCCGCCCTGCCCCGTTTTGCCAGGGTTCCAATCAGATCATCCGCTTCGTAGCCCTCTTTGCGTACTATCACCACCCCCATGGCAGTTAGAATTTGTTCGATCCGTTCGATCTGCTTGGGCAAATCCTCAGGCATAGGCGGGCGCGTGGCCTTGTAATCAGCGTACATCTCATGACGAAACGTAGGCCCCTTGGCGTCCATCGTCACCACCAGATAGTCGGGCCGGCGCTGCCGAACCAATTTCTGCATCATCGTTGTAAATATCAGCGTCGCCTTGGTAGGCTCACCGCTGGGCGAACTCAACTGCCCCCCCATCGGCGCATAATAAGCCGCGTAAATCTGCGCATGCCCGTCAACTATATACAAACTCTTTTTCATAAATGCCCACGTCCCTGTGCTGTTTAACTTGCCCTAACCGCCCCGGATGGGCCCAAATCGACCCAAATATCTATCTAAACTACATTTATACACGCCCACCGTCAAGTCTCAATTTCCGTCCCCGCCCAACCCCCTTCCATAACCCGCAAACACCTGTCCCAGCTTTTTTTATTGACGATTCGTCATTTTCCTGACATATTAGCTACCGCATTCGGCCCACAAATTCGGCCCACAAAACATAGCCCGAGCACAACTGAAATCTATTCGCGATTATATCGCTTACCCCCAAAACGCTCGCGGCACCTAACCGTTGCCAAAAAATAGGTTATATCAGCCTCAAAACAGGCCATACCCCAACCTAAACAGCAGCTATATCCCAAAGGAATCATAACTATGCCGTCAGCAAGAGCCTCCAGCGACAACAAAAATTCAACTCTTTACGCTTTGATCCTCTTCGTCATACTGTTCCTGGCCTCAACGGTCTTTACTATTATCCTCTACATGAACAACAGCGACCTCCAGACCGCCGCCGATGAGGCCATAAGTCAAAGAGAAACGCTCGCCAGCACCAGTGAATATAATGCCATCAAGGCCCTTGCCATTACCACCGGCGGCCGTGTGCGTACGTCCGCGATGAGTCGGGTCACCCAGCAGTTCCGTGATATCGCCCGAGCCGTTGACGGCACCGAAAGCGAAGATTTCCCTGTTACCGGTGCCGCGACCACGATAATCAACAGCATCGACAACACCTGGGAAGAAGCTCAAGACAGTGTGCTAGGCAGCGAATCGCTCAGCCGCGATATCGGCCTGAACGGCCTGGCCCAGTGGCTAATCGAACAAACCTCATCCTGGCAGAGCCGTTGCATTGCCGCGGAAACCACCATGATCGACCAAGCAGATATGTTCCAAAAACAAGCCGATGACAACGTTGCTGCCATGGACGAAATCCGCCAGCAGCTCGCCACAGCCACCCGGCTCGGCCAGCAACAGGTACAAGCCTACGAGGCACTCCACGCCGACGAAACCCAAAGATACGAAGAGATTATCACCAGCCTAAACAACCAACTCGATTATGCTCAAAACCAAGAACGAGCCTCCCGAGAACAAGTTCAAGAAATGCAGCAAACCGTAGCGGATTTCGAAGCCGAAGTCCAACGGCTCAACGAACGCCTGCAGATGTTCCAACCCGACCCCGAAACCGAAGCTGCCGCCCTGGAACCTGACGGCCACATCGTTTCGGTCGTCCTGCGTGACGGATTCGCCTACATTAACCTCGGACGAAACGACCACATCTACCGAGGATTGACCTTCACCGTGTACGACAGCTATCAACCCATTCCCCGCAGCGGACAAGGCAAAGGTAATATCGAAGTCATCGAAATCATGGACCAGATTTCCAAATGCCGGATCGTGGACTACGACAGAACCAACCCGATTCTCGATGGCGACACTATCGCCAATGTCGTCTGGAACGCTGATAAGGAATATCTATTCTCTGTCATCGGCGATTTTGATTTTGACGGCGACGGCAACATCGATCCCGACGGTCGCGACCAAATCGTTCGTCTGATCGAAGCATGGGGCGGAAGAGCGACCGACCGGCTCACTGTCGATACCGACTTCCTTGTAGTTGGCCGACCACCCATCGTCGCAGAACCAACCGACCTGTCCTATAACGACAACAGTCCCGCCGCCCAAGCCTATCAACTGGCGACCGCCCGAGCCGAGGCGTACGAAAACGCCCTGCAAAGAGCCAATATGCTTGGAGTACCAACCTTCAATCAATCTCGGTTCTTCAATTTCATTGGATATCGCCACCAACCAAGATTACGCTACTAAAAACATCTTTATTGTGATATATCTGGTAGCACCTTCGCAAAAACGACCCCCTTACGCCCAACAATTGCCCATGTAAAACTCGTATTCAGAAAAAAAAACGCCCTCATTCTGCAACTAATCCCTCAAAAAACTAGTCATCCTCTCAAAACTGCGTCACCCAATGGCAATCTAGGCAAAAAGCCAACTTCTCAGTGCCAACAAAAAAAAGTTTCTCTATTTTTTCTACACTTAACACAAGTTTTAGAGTATACTTAAGTTACAGAGAGAGGGTAGATTTAGATTTGACTTTAGCGGTGTTGCTCATAAAATATTAGCGCAAACTAAGATCAGTCAACGCCGTAATTAATCATGATTCTCTTTTCTCCTCCTTTGCTGGTGGAGCAGAACGACCCCCTCCAGTTCTGCTTCACCGTTTTTTTGCGCCCCCCAAACCTCTTGGACAGGTCTATCACAAAATCTGGCAATGCGTATCCCCACGGTCTTTTCGCCCCTATTTTATCAATACTCTTAAAATCCGCGTTCGTTGCCCCCAAATCGATATTTACCTCACCTTATACTCCACTACTTCTCACCTCTGGCAAAGAAACATCCTGTTTATCCTGCCCAGAAAACCCTTGAATGCCCGAAAACACTGACAGGTCTTGCGGGCCTGCCTTAGTATTTAGACTTGACTCGAACCACCTAATCATCTACGCTAAGTTGTCTTGTTTAACGTATGCGTGGAGAGCATGCGTTGCGCCAAGAGGAGAGAGGCGAGTTAGCAAGAGCTTTGAGAGAGAGGTCACGCCATGTACAAGTTTACTATTGCATTAGTGTGTTTAGTTTGCGCTTCCGGTGCGCTCGGTAACCAATGGACCGTCGCCATCAATGAATGCGATTATGACAATCCGGGAACCGATACCATTGAATGGATCGAGATCGTCGGCCAAACAGGTATCGACCTGGCCGGCTGGCGTATCGATCTTATCAACGGCGGCGACCCAACCTTGACCCCCTACGCCAGTCATTACCTCGCAGGCGTTATCCCCTATGATTTCGACAGTGAATGGGGCGGCCAAGGTGGTTTCTATGTCATAGGTTCCATCGAAGCCCTCGGTCTAGGATACGTCGATTACGTTCCTGATACCTGGCCCAGCGAAAATGCCATCCAAAACGGCGATGACGATATCATCCAACTCTGGGCTGCGGATAACACCTTAGTCGATGAATGGCAATACGAGTGCGCCTCTGTTGCGGGGCCATCCCTAACCGGACTGAGCCAGTCGTTCTCGGCCTATGATTCGGCTGGGACATACGGCGATCCCGCAACCTATAACTCCATCGGTCGGCGCGGTTGGTGCTACGATATGCCTATTTTTGTCTTCGATAACCTCCCAGCCCAAACGAACGACTGCTGCGATCACGAATTCAACTCCGCTCTAATCGGAACCGGCCCGCGCGGCACCTATGCCGAAAGCGATCAAACTGAAATCTGTTGGAGCGGAACCCTAAGCTCCGGCCCAGACAGAGGGATCACCCCCGGAACCTTCAATAACACCTCATACGGCATCGCCGGGGCCCAAGACTCTTACACCATCAACATCATGCCGGAACCAATGACGTTCTTATTGCTGACTGTCGGCGTCATTGCCATATTGGAGCGACATCGCTCCCAAAGCCACAGCTAATCTTACTCCGCCTCTAACACCAACAACCAGTCACGCGCCTCCGGTTGCTGCGGAATAGGCCAATTACCCTCCTCATCCGCCTTAACTGCGCCAAGGTCATGCTCCTGCCCCGTACTTGGATTCACAAAGAAAGCTCTGTAATTGACCCCTGCCTCGATCTTCTGTACCAACACAGGTTTGCTCCCCGGAACCCCCAAGAAGATCACCTGGTAGGTATATATCACCCGCACCTGTCCCTGAATCCCTGCCGCGTAGTGGCCCCAACGATTCTCGGCGTCTGCCGCTGGTTCGAGCCATTCTTGGTGCGGCTCAAATTCCCACCAGCGATAACGCTCCAACAGCTTCTTACCCACTCCCAACTGCCCTGAGCCCGGCAGATTCATCGCATCGTCCCAAGGCAAATTACCCCAGGTGTTGCCGTGAGGTGAAGCACCATAAACCTGCTGTCGCGTATTAACCTGCCAAATTCCGTTCGCGCCATATGTATGCCCTCGCCCACCCGATAACACACTACCCCAAAAAGCCATCCGCTGTACCTCGTCATAGGTACCGTGCAGAAAACCTTCGTAGTTCACTTCCGCCTCTAGAACCGGCATCTTCGGTTCCGCTGCGCACAGCTTTACCACCGACGATATCGTATTCGGGACACTGTCATAACCACCATGCCCGCTCTGCAGCATCTCAAAATCTATCAACTTCGCATCGGTCACCTGCTCCCGCCCCGGCTGCATACAACTCGGATGTATCGTTATCGGCCGACCCATCGGGTCCGTCTGCCGCACATAACGCGATATCTCCGACCAACCTTCAAATTGCTGCTGTTCTTCCGCCTCGCGATGTTTCGACAGATAATATGGCATCCTCGCTTCACCCGCCAAACACCAAGCAACCGGCAGCGCACCCCAACGCGCGATCAAGTACCGCCAAAATCGCTTCAACTTCTCGACCCCCAACCAAGGCAAATAGTACCCCCAACTGCCCACCACGCAAGGCACCAGCCCCGCGTCCGCCAAATACTGTACACGCTTATCCGCAGCGTCATAGTAAGCCGGGTTGATCCGTTCAAAATCCTTATCGAACGGATACCCCGCCTCGTTTTTACCTCGTTCGTCGTACCAGTCCATATCGGGATACAGCCCCGCCACGAGCTGCACCACATTAAACCCCTTGGCCACCCTGTCCGCCACCAACTCTTTGAATCCATCCCATTTCAACCGCTCGCACAAACTCATCCACCACGTATCACCCAGCCAAAAGAACGGCTCGCCGTCACTATGCTCAAAATGCTTCTTGCTCTTGCTAACTCGAATCGGCCCATGAGCATACAACTTATTATCCCCTTTGTATGGCTGAACCTTGAACTCACCCCTTAAACCGTGCAGACCTTTGTTGCCACTATCAGAACACTCTGTAACCCATTTGTACTCGCCGGCCGTCTCGGCCGCGAACCGCACTTTCCAAACCTTACCACCGGCCCAAAAACCCGGCACCCTATACCGCTTACCTTCCGCAGGCCCCTCAACCACATCCAAATCCACCTCGTTGAACGGATCATCATATTCCACCGAACTCTCAAAACTCCACTCGGCTGCAACAAATCTTCGCAGATCAGACATCTCAACAACCTTTCGGCGTCGCCAAAATCACAAGAAAAGCCAAAAACAACGCCCCCTCTGTATCGCCGGACAATCCTATTGTCAAAGCATTTCCACCGGCCTCCCAATTCATCAATCGAAACTCTCGCCCCGTTTATAAAACTTCGGCGACATACCCACATACTTCTTGAACTGAGCTGAGAAATACAACGCGTCCATGTAACCGGTAGCCTCAGCTACTTCCTTGACCGGCAGTTTCGTTTCTCGCAGCAAATACTTCGCCATCTCCATCTTCTGGCGTATAAACCACGCCACCGGCGTCACCTGCAAATGCTCCTTGAACAACCGATTGAAATGCGTCTCGCTCAGACCCGCAGCCTCGGCCATGTCCTCACGGCTCAAAGTCTCACCCAAATGATTCTCCATAAAGCTCAATGCTCGCTGCAAAGCCTCTGGATAACTCACCTTCAAATCCTGACCTAACGTCAACAAAAGCTTATACGCCAACTCCGAACACCGTTGACCAAAACCACTCTCCTTACGATCTATCAGTCTGTAGCATTCTCGCAGAATCCTAACAATCTCGTCCGGGTCACTCAAAACCACATGCCCCACCCCTTTCAATCCCGTCGCCCGCAACATTGGGTCCAACAAAGGCCCATCCATCGTTAAATAACGCTTATGCGCCCAGCCTGCCAAACCCGTGTGGTATTCATGAAAACTGTTCTTATGCAGCAGAAACGCTTGCCCAGTTTCAATCAAATACTCCCGTCTATTCTGCACTAACACCACATTCCCGCGTGTCACTAGCTCTACCACGAAAATTGTACTCCGAACTCGGCTAAAGCTCTCCCATGGCCCCCAACGCGACAGACCACAACCCAAGACCCGCAGTGGAGTATCGTGTATATCCCCGGCCCAGACCGCCTTTTCCCAACGCAGCCTGCCAAAGCCAATTTCAATTTTATTATGATGGTCGTATTTCACATGTTTTATCTTAACATATCGTATTCAAAAACCAAATAAAATCTGCTTAAATTACCCCCCAAAGTAAATTATCCAAACTTACCAATAAAAGTGTTTAATTCCCATATAAACGCTAAATCAAGCTAAAATAGCCTTGCCTAAAAGCGTATTTGCGTTTTATACTTTATGTTTCTCGTGAATGTCACTAATATAACCTGTTTTCCAAATGCTCCTAAATAAAATCAGTTGCTGTGACTAAGCTAACGATTTTGAGCAAACGAACAATTATCAATCTCCAAAACCATCGGAGTTAAAACCTCATGACTAAAGTAACCCTGCTCGGCGCCGGTTCCGGCTTCACTCAAACTCTCTTCACCGATATTCTCAGCATAGCCGATCTCGGCCCAATTACCATCGGCCTGGTCGATATCGATGCGCAACGCCTCAACGTCAATATCAAACTCATGCACCGGCTCCTCCAAGTCCTCGACAAAACCAACTGTAAAATCGAAGCCTCCACCGATCGCAAAGAAGTTCTAAAAGGCTCTGATTACATCATCAGCACCATCGAAGTGTCCGGCACCAAATGCGTACGGTGGGACAACGACATTCCCATGCAGTACGGCATCGACCAATGCATCGGCGACACCATCGGACCGGGCGGCATCATGAAAGCCCTGCGAACTCTACCACCCTTCCTCGACATCCTCACCGACATCCAGAAGTACTGCCCCAACGCTCTGGTCATGAACTACACCAACCCAATGTCCATCATGTCCTTGGCATCCACTCGCTTCTGCGACCTGCCCTATGTTGGTCTATGCCATTCCGTCCAAGGTACTTCCGCACACCTGGCTAACATCCTTGAAATCCCCTACGAAAAAATGAAATGGCGCTGCGGCGGTATCAACCACATGGCCTGGTTCACCGAACTAACCTACAAAGGCAAAGACTTATACCCCAAACTGCTCCAAGCCATGCAGGACAAAGAAACCTACGAACGTGACCCCGTTCGCTTTGAGATGATGCAACAGTTCGGCTACTTTGTCACCGAATCGTCAGGCCATTTCTCCGAGTATGTTCCCTATTTCCGTAAGAACAAAAAAGTCATGAAGCAATATTGCCGACCCAGTTATCTCGGCGGAAGCAGTTTCTATGCTGACTCTTGGCCTCAATGGCGCAAAGAAACCGATAAAAAAAGACGCGACATGGCATCCGGCAAAATCGAAATCCCCACCGGCACCAGTCATGAATACGCTTCGCAAATCATCAAAGCCCACAAATTCAACCAACAAGAAACCATCTACGCCTCGGTGCCCAATACCGGCCTTATCCCCAACCTGCCAAACACCGGTGTCGTCGAAGTCGCGGTTCTCGTGGATCAGAACGGCTACACGCCCACCTACTTTGGCAATCTGCCCGAACAAGTCGCGGCATTGTGCCGGTCAAACATGGCTGTTTACGAACTCACCGCTCAGGGCGTTCTCAACAAAGACCGCGAAGCCATCGTTCACGCCATGATGCTTGATCCGCTCAGCGCCGCTGTCTGCTGCCCCGCTGAGATTCGCGAAATGGCGGACAAACTCTTCCGTGCTGAGAAAAACTACATACCATTATGGTGCAACAAGCCCGCCAAAAAAATCGCCGCGCCAACCAAAAAACGTCACAAGACGACCAAAAAAATCAAAGACGGCGCCGCCCAAGTTTCCAGCATGGCCGCGAGAAACGTCAAATAACTCCTCATCCAAAGAATTAGCCCCCGGGTCACATCCCGGGGGTTTGAACATAAATCATATCTCGCCACTACATCGGAAAGATCGGCTCCAATTCCGCCGCCCTTTTCTCCATCCACGCTAGTTCTTCCACGCTCAACGGTCCACAGTCCGGCAGCACCTTCAAGCACAACCGAAAACACTCCTCCTCACAGGGCGGCAGTGCCAAATCTATCCCCTGCTCATATGCCCAACTCAACGCTAACCGCGCCAACTCCGCGTCCCTGATTGGCTCATACCAACACTTCGGGCAAGGTCGCTCCACCTGATCCTTCGGCCGTTTCCGCATCGCTATCGCCTTGATCCCAATGACCCCCATCTGCCGCCGCTTCGCCTCGGCTAAAACCGCCCCCACAAAATCTTTTTGAAAGTGCAAACCAAAATTCACCGGATACATTATCGTGTCAAAATCAAACTCCGCCATGGCCGCCAATGCCGCCTCCGGACTATGTGCCGAAAAACCAATGTTCCGCACCAGCCCCTGCTTCTTCGCCTCGCGCACCACCTCCATCGCCCCGCCCTTAGCCATCACCGCCTTAACATCCTCCTCTACATCCGTCAGCGCGTGTAACTGATACACATCAAAATGATCCGTCCCTAATCTCTTCAGCGAACCCTCCAAATCCTTCCGCGCGCCAGCGGCGTCTCGCTCTACCGTCTTGCACGCTAAAAACACCTTATCTCGAAAAGGCTTCAACGCCGGGCCCAACTTCAGCTCCGCGTCCCCATAACTAGGCGCCACATCAAAATAATTCACCCCCCGCTCCACACTCTCAGCCACCAGCTCCGCAGCCTGCCTCTCCTGCGCACCCTTCACCAATATCCCACCAAAACCGATCCGCGAAACCTCCATCCCCGTCCGCCCCAACATCCGCCTCGGCAGCTCATAACTCATATCATCACCCCTTTCATTTGGGACATGCTGTGCATACCAACAATAACGCCTTCACTTTCCACCCCAACTATCTTAGCTTAACCTACTACCCCCAGCACCCTTGAATATCGGACAAGCACCACAATCCTTCCCGCACGGACTAATCGCATCTTGCTCTCTTCATTCTTGCGCCGAATCCCGTTCATCAAAAACCTACCGTTTCGTCTTTCACCTCGATTCCATTCTCACCTGCTTTTTTCCAAGAGCGCGAAAGATCACCAATACCTGTAACGCTGCAACTATCACAAATACAGCACCAAAATAGAACCGACCTTCTACACAATAGACAATCGCAATAGTCCCACATAATACGCCCGTAGCTGCCGGCACCCACACATCCCACCTATTCTTCGCCCGACCAGATACTTGAATCACCGACACAAACCTCTGCCACCACTTCTTGCCCAACACAATCCTTAAACCTAACCCTATTGGTAAACTGATCGCTGCTATAACTAAGATCATCACCAAATCTTCATCCAGCGCCACTTGCGAATTCAACCGCCCCTCTACTGTGACCTGCCCCACCTCACTTGGCGACAATCCTCCTTGCATACTACTGTCACCATCCCGTTCTGCATCCAAACACACTCTACAATCAAAAAAAAACCAAACTATCTCCATTAAACCTATAGCCCACTCGCCGCAAAATCCCTGTCCTTGGTTCTATGCTAATCGTCTCACCCATTACTCTAACTGACTGCGCCGGTATCACAACCCGCTCCCCTACACTCGCCCGCAATCGACCAACTCCATAGAAAAGCTCATAAGCGATATAATGTTGCAAAGTCATAACCCCCATAAATATCACTATCGCCGCCAACGATACTGCCACAACTCGCACCCAACTCCCAATCCGCGGCTTATCCATCGTCGCTTCCTTTCCCATTTCATCTCAAACATATACCCGTTTTAGTTTACCCTACCCCCAGCAAACAAATCAATCACAAAAAAACGTTTTACTATCAGTCATTCTTGTTACAATTACCCCAAACAAAAATAATTCGTTCTCGGTAAGTAGGAAAATATAATCATGAAAAAGTTCAACGACGCTCGCGATTGGTTCTTAGACGCACGTTTCGGCATGTTCGTTCATTGGGGCCTCTATGCCATCGAAGCTTGGCACGAACAAGATCAGATGCGCCGCGACATCCCCCGCGCTCAATACTCCAAGCTCATCAATCAATTCAACCCAACCCAGTTTGACCCCGACGCTTGGATAGACCTCGCCCAACAGGCAGGCATGCGCTACATTTGCTTCACTACCAAACACCTCGACGGCTTTTGCCTTTGGGACACCAAACAAACCGACTTCAACGTTATGAATTCCCCTTATCAGCGTGATGTCCTCGCCCAGCTCGCCCAAGCCTGCCAAAAACGCGACTTCCCTCTATGCCTCTATTACTCCTGCGTCGATTGGCATCACCCCAACTATCCCTACCGCAACCAAAGCCACGAGCTAAACATCCCCGAACCAGACGACCAGCCGGACCTGCAAATCTATCTCGACTTTGTGCGCGCCCAAATTCGTGAGCTTTGCACCAATTACGGACCGATCCACGGCATATGGTGGGACATCAACCAGACCGATCACCAAGATGAATCCTTTAACGACATGATTCGCCAATTGCAGCCCGCCGCGGTGATCAACAATCGTGGGTTCGACCCGGGCGACTTCGGCACCCCTGAACGCGACTGGGATGCGTCCGTCAAAACCTCTCTGGAATTTACCGAACCCACCGAAGCCTGCAACTCCGTCGGTTACGAAAGCTGGGGCTACCGAAAAGACGAAGACTATTTCACCACTGAATTTCTCATACGTGACATCGATAACATCCTAGCCAAGAACGGCAACTACCTGCTCAACGTAGGTCCCAAAGCCGACGGCACTATCCCCGAACAAGCAACTAACATTTTACACGACATAGGCCGTTGGATAAAACAAACCTGGCCGGCCTTCAACCACACCATCCCCGCTAACGAACTCACCGAAAATCGCGAAGTCCTGCTCACCCGCAAAGACCAAACTATCTACGTCCACCTGACCAAAAGGCCCATCATTTCCAGCGTCCTGCTCAAACCATTCGCCAAACTACCCCAAAAAGCAACTCTCCTAAACACCGGTCAACCCGTCGAATTCGCCGTCGAACATCTACCCAATGCCCACATAGGAAAAATCCCCCAGTTGCGACTGCGCAATCTGCCCCTAGAGGCCTTAAGCAACGAAGTCATCATCATCAAACTAGAGTTCGACAAAAATACTCTGCCTACCTAAGCGTAGGTTATGTCCACTTCCTGCGTTGAACCAAAGACCTTAATATCGACTTCCCGGCCCAGCCCGGAAACCGATAACCGATTATTCTCCAACTTCACGCTAAAACGAATCGAATCATAATCATATTCCAACTTAACGTCGCGCCCGCTATAGACCTCAAGAGCAGCTATCTTATCGATTTCATTATTGGTGTAATTACGCTCCGGACCATAAGCAATTATACTCCCCGCCTTGACATAGATCGGCATCGTTTCCAGATCTATATCCCTTTCGATCCATTGGCCGGTTGACACAATCGTCTCCTTACTCCAATAATCAATCCAAGTACCCGCCGGCAAATAAATACTCCTCTTATTGCCATGCTCCAAAGGCTCAAGCACCGGAGCTATCAGCATACTTTCACCAAAGAGATATTCATCTTCGATTTGCCGAACGTTCCGATCTTGCGGATACTCCAACACCAAAGCCCGCACCAAAGGCTCACCCGTTCGCGAACCCCTAGCAGCCTGTTCAAGAATATAAGGCAATAACCGATAACGCAGCTTCGCGTATTTACGAAATATCTCCTCAGCCTCATCTCCAAACGACCAAGGCTCTCTGCTGTTGTTATTACCCGCACCATGACAACGCGCATGACTGCAAAACATACCAAATTGCGCCCAGCGGATATACAACTCCGGCGTCGGCCGACCTATAAACCCACCTATATCATGAGAGAAAAACACAAACCCCGACAACCCCATACTCAGTGCGCCTCTGAGTGTTCCCGCCAGACCAGCCCAACTACATTGACTATCGCCGCCCCAATGTATCGGATATCTCTGACTACCTGCCGTGCCACTGCGCGCCCATACGACCGACTCGCCGCTTACGCGCTCAATCGCTTCAGCAACCACCGCGTTATAAACCAACGTATATAAATTGTGGAACTTCTTACCCGATATGTTCTGAAAACACGCATCTTCCGGAATCCCTTCGCCAAAATCCGTTTTTATCGTCGCTGCGCCCAGACGAATCAAATCAGATATCTGATCCGCGTACCAACGACACGCTTGTGGGTTAGAAAAATCTATAATCAAATCGTCAACCCAAGCCCCCGTCGTACCGGGCGGATAACAAAAAGGCGTCCCGTCGCTGTTCTTTGCGAAATATCCTTTTTCCACACCCTCCTTGTAGTTAATGTTATTTTCTTTAGGCGGAACAAAATTATACTGCCAAAGGCTCACGCGAAACCCATCTTCTTTCAGTTTCCGCATATGCTTTTCCGGCTCTGCGAAACGACTCTTTGAAAATCGAAGATCACAATTCCAATCTTCTTCAAACCAAGCGGTGTCCAAATGTAAAACATCAGCGGGGATGTCACGATCCCGCAGCTCCTTGGCGACCTCGTCAACAACATCCCATGACACATAACTATTACGACTCATCCAAAGCCCAAAACTCCAGATAGGCGGCACAGGCGAAAAACCCGTCAACTGACAATACTTATAAATAATCTCCTTCGGGCTCGGCCCATGGATAACAAAATAATCCATGCAACTATCTTCCACAGCGAAACCAAGTGAGTAAGCTTCGCTCGTCGCGACTTCCCATTCGGTCCGGCTGGAAGAATTTACAAACAAACCATAACCCGCTGTACTCCAAAGAAACGGAACATTTATATAGCTGCGACGGTTGCTGGTGCCGACGGCGTCTTTGTTCCAAAAATCCACCGGTTTGCCTTTGCGCGCCACATAGTCAAAACGCTCGCCTAAACCATATATTTCTTCTTGGCCTTCGATCACAAAAGATTCAAAGCACGCTTTGCGATCGCCGCTCTCCACAAACGACGCTTCAAACATATCACTGGTAAGTAATCTTTCGTGCCACTGTTGCCAGAATAACTTACCATCGTTGTCATATGCCCGCATAGCGAACGGCTTCTTCTCGATCACCAGCCGAACCTCCGACGTACTGATGGTCAAAGCCTCATCCCCATCCTCAACATTTATTTGCACATTCGAATCCGGCTCAGCGGCCAACATCCGGCCCGCTATGGGCGGGAAATCAGGCTCGGTCGAAGGAATCGTATCCGGGCTGAACCGCACTCGAAAAATCGAAGCCGACCAAAACGCTACCTCAAAATCCAAAACACCGGTTAAATCTTCGTTGATATGACGCTGAAGCATTTGCGTTTCATGCGTCTGCATAAACTTATTCGTCAAGCCTTCGGTCTTACATGAAAAGGCCACAATATTGCCGCCCTTCTGTTCAACCGAAACCACCTCCATAGCCCGCATAAAATTTACGCCCCCCGAATACTTGAAAAACGACGGACCTTTCTGCGTATTAACAATGCTCGAATCAGCTGCGCCTGTGCCGGCGCCGTATTGCGGAAATACTTCTGACGTGTTTTTATCCATAACTCTATATCTTCCTGTTCACAGAATTACATCCGGCCTGAGTATTCAACAGCCTTTGTGACAACACCGCTTTGTCACACCCACAACTGTCATATGACACACATCTCTAGACATCGTAGATTATCATAGTAGTTCAACACCCTAGTATACACAGATAACTATCGTCTGTCTATTGACAAGCACACACCAAATAGGATAAACTAAACAAAGATGCAGTAGCAAATTATAGCGAAACAACTCGGATGAGCCCGCAGCACTTCTTGGCATCTTCTATAGCAAAAATGGTCAAACGTTAATGATTGTGATTGCGGTGCTTGGTATAGCTACCGCAACATAAACGATGGACCAAAATCGGATGAGTTCGCGTTCTACCAGAAGACGATTTTCATGAGCTGTTCTACTACTTATCTCAAAAGGCAAAGTTACCCAACAAAAAGTTCCAGCCGCCATTGCGCCGGTTGCCATCGCCCCCTGCGAGCTTTTACGTTGATCGAACTGCTGGTGGTGGTTTCGATCATTGCTCTTTTGGTGGCTATTTTGCTGCCGGCAATGGCGAAAGCAAGGAAGCAGTCACGCTCGGCGGTGTGTCTGAGCAATCTACATCAATGGGGATTGGCCGTGGGACTTTACATGGCTGATAACGAGGGCAATTTGTTCTCCTATACGTTTTACCGTGATTGGCCTGAAAACCCCGCCCACTTCGAGGCCATGCAAGATGGCTTTTACCATGGTGCGTTGCGCAAATACCACGATTACAACGATGATATCCGTCTGTGTCCCGAGGCTGATGAACCGGATCTAAACGACAACAACGGATGCCCGGAATGGGGCAGTACCTTCACCGCTTGGGGACACCCTAACTCCGGCGACCCAACCTATCGCGGCGACATTGGCAGTTATTGCTGGAACGTATGGGCTCATCACTTTGATGCCCTTACTTACCAATGCCTTTTGGAATGGGCTCCGTCGTCCCTCCTGGACCGAACCCGATTTTGGAACTCCGATATGAACGCGGAGGCTCCCCTACTAGCCGACGGCCTAATGCCGGACACCTGGCCCTCGCAATATGACTTGCCTGCTTCTTATGACGACCAACCCATTTGCGAGATAGTAAATCAAAGCCGGATGGCGCGTGTAGCACTTAATCGCCACTACGGCGCAATCAATGTCCTGTTCGGCGATGGTTCAGCATCCCGCGTGCCGCTTCCGCAGTTGTGGAACATCAGGTGGCACAAGAAATTTGAAACCTTCGTATTTCCAATGTGGTGGGGGAACTAATCCAGCCTTTCCGGCCTGCTATTTGAAATTGAATCCCGTTTCTGTAAGAGGGTGATCGCGTAATTTGGTAGAGTACTAGTACCAGATCAAGGGGATTGTACGCATGAATAGGCATTTTAGTGGTCCGCAGATTGTTTCTAAGTTGCGTCGGACTGACATTGTGATCGGTCGTTTATTAATCAGATAGGTGAGATTATGATAGTATGTGATGAATCCTATTTTCCTTCGCTGGAGGCGATTTCCAAACTGCATTATGCACCAGAAGGAGAGTTTGTAAAAGACCATAGTTTTGTTTATCATAATGGTCTGTTCCACCTGTTTTCTATTAGTGGGCCAGCGGGAACAACATGGCAAGACTCAGGCAGTGAGGAACGTTTCAGTCACAGTATTTCGAGTGACCTTGTAAACTGGGAATTTACTGAACATGTGCTTGCGATCAACTGGTATGGCAAAGAAGACAAGAGTAAAATCTGGGCGCCATTTGTTATCGAACATAATGGCGTGTTTCATATATTTTATTCTGGTATAAGTTATAATGAGCCGCGCAAATCGCCGGGGGATTATACGATACGGACGTGCCACGCGGTATCTAAGGACCTGAAGACGTGGGAGAAACGTCCAGCGGTGCCTCCGCCTCCTGAGGGAATTGTGGAATGTCAGGATGCTCATGTTTATCACGATGCAGAGACAGGGAAATTTTATCTGTACTGCATTGGCGGCAGTAATCGTGTTACAGGGGTGATTGTAAGAACCAGTACAGATCTTGAAACTTGGAGGCCTGCGAAGGTGTGTTTTCGTATTCGCCTGGAAGATATGCCTTATCGAAGTACACATCCGACTGAATCACCTTTTGTATTGAAGCATGAAGGTAATCTTTTTCTTCTTCTCAATGATGGTTATGCAGTAGGGAATGAGCCTGACGGCGGCTTTACGGGTTTTCGTCCTTATGGGCAGCGATTGCCGGGTTTTGCCTGTGAGGTGCTGCGGTTTGGCAATCGTTATCTTCGGTCGGCGGTGCATGGCTCGCGCGGCTACTACCGGCTAGTGATGTGCGAAATGCAGATCGAAGGACTAGACATCAGGTTCATTACCTGAAATTCCCTTTATTGAATGTTAGAATAAGCTGTTATTTAATCGCCCATTCATGATTTCCAACATCCCCTTTGCATCTGTATACCCAGCCTTCATCGCCTCTTCATACCAATATGCCGCCTGCTCATAATCCTGTTCCACCGCCTGCCCCTTCTCATATATTATACCCAAAGTAACCATAGCCTCCACACAACCAGCCGCTACCGCCCGCTCAAACCAACGGATCGCCTCATCATAGTCCTGCTCAACCACCAACCCGTCATAACACCTCCACCCCAAAGCATACATCGAATATCCATTGCCTTCCGCCACCCCTTCTCGCCATAATCGCAACGCCTTATCATAATCCCGTTCAACACCGTCGCCTCTTTGATATATAATGCCTATACAATACATCGCATTTAAATGCCCCATTCCCGCCGCCTGCCGCCACCAGCGCAACGCCTCAGCATAATCCTGCTCAACACCGAGACCTTCGTAGTACATACAACCCAGAGAATACATAGCATCCACACTACCAGCCGCCACCGCGCGATGATACCAACGCAAGGCTTCATCGTAGTCCTGGTTAACCCCACGCCCTTCTGCATACCCCCCCCCAAGAGCACACATCGCATCCGCACTGCCTTCCTCCGCCGCTAGCCGCCACCAGCGCAACGCCTCCCCATAATCCTGTTCAACTCCATCGCCTGCATGATACATCAAACCTATACAATAGATCGCCCCTAAATGCCCCATCCGCGCCGCCTGCCGCCACCAATGCAACGCCTTCCCATAATCCTGTTCAACACCGCGACCTTCCGCATACATCCACCCCAGACTACACATCGCATCCACACTGCCCGCCTCAGCCGCTCGCCGCCACCAATGCAACGTCTCAGCATAATCTTTGTCTACTCCCAAACCATGTATATACATTGTTCCCAAGTAATACATTGCATTCACATTACCTCTCCACGCAGCCCGACGGGTCCAACGCAACGCCTCAGCATAATCCTGCTCAACCCCTCGCCCATGCACATACATCCGCGCCAGAGCAGACATCGCATCTGCATCTCCCGCCTCCGCCTGCTCCCGCAATCGTTCCGCCCGTTGTCTCGTCGTGTCTGCCTTTGCATCCTCATTCCCTAAACATTCTCCGCCCACTACCGCCAACACAAGCCCCACCATCATCACCCAAAAAGCTTTCCACGTCATAGTCACGTCCTTTCCCATTACAGACTACAAAATAGATTTAAATATGTCCGCTTAAAATCCATCTACGGCAAAGAAACCCCTTCTTCGGTAATGTTAACCGGCTCGATCCGGCCGTTAGGAAGGTAATTTACATAACTAATCGACGAGTCGCGGAAGAAAACATTTTGCGTTCTGCCCATTTCGTTGCAGATAAAATACCATTGCCCACGCCATTCGAAGAACGAGCCGTGACGGTCAAAATCTATGTTACGTTCGCCGCGATAATGTAATGAAGGTGTGATCCTGTCTTTTTGCACGATAGATCCGCGACAGTCATAGTCGCCGTACACAGAATCAGACATCCCGTAATAGCACCCCCACGAGAGATAATAAATCCCATCGCGTTTGTGCAGGTAAGGCTTATCATCCATCTTGCCCTTACCGTAAGGACCCTCAGGATTATTAATCGTAATCAGACGAGGCGTCTCCGCCAAGCTGATCATATCCTCATTCAAACGTGCGATATAGAACTGCATTGTTCCAAAAACAATATAGCACGTGCCGTCGTCGTCTTTGAACAAACCCGGATCACGAATCATCGTATCAACCGCCCCCTCGGCTAGAATCGGCTTTCCGAGCGGATCGCGCCATGGTCCGATGGGTGTATCGGCTTCGAGAACGCCGATGTTTGCCGGTCCGCGTGAAAAGTAGAAATAATGTTTTCCGTTGCGTTCCATCGCGTCCACCGCCCAACATTCTGTGTCGGGCTTGGCATAATATGTTTCTTCCGGACGAATCGTACACTCATGTTGCCAATTGATTAGATCAGGCGTGGACCATATCCACCAATCCTCCATGATAAAACGTTCGCTCTGGGCACTTTTATCATGTGTCGCGTACAAATACGCTCGATCATTATAAATTCGGATATGCGGGTCACATAATCCTATGCCTGGCATAATCGGATTGCCTGATGTTTGTCTTTGCGTATTCATGTTTTTTGTCTCAACAAGATTCTAATGAAAATAAACATTGGTTTTCGACACAATATCATATAAGCAAGTGTGTGTCGATGCCAATCCCCGCGGTGGTAACAGCGCCGGTGTAGGTTTGAGCAGCGGGGTTAAGGAAGCCTTTTTTCATCGCAGCGAAAGTAACCGTATGGTTGGCTTTGACCGCGATATCAGCAACTTCGCCGGTGTCACAATCTAGGCCGCTGGGGATGTCCAGCGCAAAAACCGGGACATCAAGTTGATTAAGCGTTTCGATCACAGTGCGGATTGGTTGCCGGGGCGGCCCCGAAGCGCCGGTGCCTAGCATAGCATCAACGAACCAATCCACATGCCCCGCGTGCTCCTTCATCTCCTCAGCTATCGAACTTGATTCTTGGCTTTGCAGATACGCAATTGGCAGTTTCATTTTCTCGATGACTATTAGATTGGCCAGGGCGTCGCCCTGATATTTCTCTCGCGGACAGGTGATAAGAACCTTGAGACTGTGGGCCGCGTTGGCTAGGTGGCGTGCCATGACGAATCCGTCGCCGCCGTTATTGCCCGGGCCGGCAATGACGTAAATACTGCTCGGGTTGGCATTTAGAAGCGATTGCAATTGGCGGGCCGCCGCAGCGCCGGCGTTCTCCATGAGGATAAGGGAATTAATCGCGAAACGGTCGATAGCGGCCTGGTCACAGGCTCTAACTTGCTCGCGAGTAAGCACTAACGGTTCTGATGGTGAGGGTTTGGTTGTCATGGAACGGATTGTAACTGCCTATACTCGGCTGGTCAAGGTATCCAATTAGGCAGCAGAGAAACGCAAGTGCGATTGAACCGGGTGGTGCGAAAATGAGAGGAACACAGCGGAAACGCGTGCGCAATAAAGAAACAAAAAGATAGCATAAATGCGCGGAATTTAGAAGCGGAAATGAGAGATTTGTTGGGATACGGGCGCACTTGGTATGGTAGGCGGGCGCTGAGGGGCGGACGTTGAGATACGCGAAGGTTTGTCGGGAGCGCGCGGGGACGAGACGGGTGAGAATGGGCGATCAAAAATGAACAGAAATTTGTCGGTTTTGATCGGTTTGGGTTAGAAATGGAGTGGTTTTTTTCAAAAACGGATGAGTTTTTTGGGGTGGCTGATTTTGCGCGGTTTGGTCGGTAGCAACTTTGCGCAACGAGAAAAATTTACCGCACAAAGAACGCAAATAAAGACAGGGATTTTGAGGTGCTAAAGAGATTGCTGTGTGTACCGAGATAAGAAGCTAACGTATTGTCAGTTGTTGACGGAGATTTCGCGAAAGATGAAGAAGGCGGCAGCGACAAGACAGATTCCGGCCCATAGGTAGTTGATGGTCAGGCGTTGCCCCATATAGAGAGTGGCAAAGACGGCGAATACCGCCATGGTAATAATTTCCTGGATGACTTTCAATTGGCCGAGAGAATAGGTTTGAAAGCCTAACCGATTAGCGGGCACTTGAAGGCAATACTCCAGAAACGCCACAGCCCAACTGGCGACGATAACCAGAAGCAACGGCTTGTTTTTCATATCCTTGAGGTGACCATACCACGCATAGGTCATAAAGAGATTGGAACCAACCAATAGCAGAACGGGGAGAAGTTTTGTCATATACGGAATCCTTAAAAGATGATAATCCGGGCCTATGGAAAGGCCCTTCTGAGTGCATATTTTGACGTTCACAACTACGAAAGTTGACTGGAATAGGATTACACCTGACGTTGTTTGCGGTAGGCTGCGGGAGTTATGCCGAGCAGTTGCGCAAAAACACGGGAGAAATAGTATCGATTGGGAAAACCATGGGTTTGGGCAATAGTCTCTATACTGTCTTGAGTAAAGATAAGACTGATCGCAGATGCAGCAACACGTCGTTCGCGAACATACTCAGCGGGAGTCTGGCCCAGTTCGCGCCGAAAACGCCGAATAAAGTTGGTTTTGCTCATACAGCATATCTCAGCCAGTTTTTCATTATGGATGGCTTCGGCGAGGTGGTCTTCGATGTATTCGATTACCTCGATGAAATCATGATTGGCGGTCGCGAGGCGTTCGATAAGGTCGATGGATTTTTTGGGCAAAATAGAAATAGCACGCATGAATTCACGATAGAGTAAAGACTTTACATGACAGTGAGTAATCAGGTTTTTGCATAGAATGCCGTCGCTATCCGAAAGGTTAGAGCGAACCACATCGGTATAACGGAGTTTCGTGCTGCAACAGAGCGGTTGGGTAAAAACGCGACGAAGAAGAGAACTGCTGATTCCAACAGTCTCAAAGTGCAAATAAAAATGGCGTAAGACAGCGGAGTTGCTGCACTTGATACGCACCCAGGCGGGAACAAAATAGGCTTGATTGGGTTTGACGGGAATATTGCCGATATCGCTTTCGAGGTATCCGCCGGGTGCATCATTAACATACATTCGCCAAAAGGTGTCGCAGTGCCATTGGGTGCCCCACTCGTGATCGAGGGTTTCATTGTTGTAATTGAGGATCCGCAAATAGAATTCGGGTAGCATATCGGCATTTCCGCTGAAAAATGGCTGATTCTATACGATACAAACCGGATTATGTGGCGGCAGTGAGCATAGTCTATTATACCTGCCTGAGAGGGCATTATAGCACAATAATAGACAATTATCAACGAATAAGGCTTTGGCCCGATTAAAATCTGGTCCGATAGGACACAAATTGGGCATCTATTGACATGGACTATCGAGATAGCCGGGGGGATAATGAAAGCATCAGTAGAGTTTGGCTTTATTGATTTGCGCCATCGGTTTTAACTAAAGTTACCAAGAGCGGAAATATGCGAGACCCAAAACAATCAGCTAAGACCCAATGTGAAATCGTGCCGTCGCTGATTTGCAGCGACCTATGCAACCTTGAACGCGAACTAAAGCAGTTTGAGGAATTAGGTCTGACAAGTCTGCACGTTGACATTCTTGATGGCCATTTCAGTCCCAGTATGCCGATCGGGCTGGAGGTGGTGCGGCAGGTAAGTAAAATCACATCACTAGCGTTTGATGTGCATCTAATGGTGAAGGAACATGAGTTTTTTATTAATGAAATTTTAGACATAGGCGTCAAGCGTCTCTGTTTTCATGTTGAGTCCGCTTTTCACGTGGATCGGCTTTTGAGCAAGATTCGCGCGGCAGGTGTTGAGGCGGGTGTGGCTTTGCAACCGGGGACGCCTTTGAGTGTGCTGGACTACGTTGTTGAGCGGTGTGATTTTGTACTGCTGATGTTGATAAATCCCGGTTATGCCGGGCACGGCGATGAGGGGCAGGTGCCGTACGCGTTGCGTAAGGTGAAAGAATGTCGTGATTTTCTTGATCGCGCAGGATTTGATATCCCGATTGAAGTTGACGGCCGGGTGTCTTTGGAAGGCATTCCCGGACTGGTTGCTGCGGGTGCGAACATATTAGTGGCAGGCAGTCAGAGTTTTTTCAGGAAGGGCGCTGAACGCGGGCAAAATCTGGCCGCGATGCAGCAGATGATTGCTTTGGGCCAGAGAGTCAACGGGCTGCTCAGATCGTTTGATGATAGTCCCATGGTTATGACTAGTCGTGAACGAGTAGAAGCGGCTTTGGCGCATGAACAGCCGGATAGGCCGCCGATCGATCTACGTTTTGCTCCGGAATTGGAGACAGCGCTAGCTTTGGCTGTGAAGGTAAATGAAAAAGATTTGGCAAGCTGGTCAGGGCAAGATTTGGTGACGGTTCGGCCGATCTTCCGAGAGCCCGCCAGTGATATCCGCTATGCTGACCCCACTATGGAGATAACCAAGGACGGTCTTTTTCTTGACATATACGGTGTGCCGTTTCGGCGGGTTGAGACAGAATTGCAGAGTTATATGGAATTAGCGGGGAAACCTCCGTTGGCAAATTGCGATTCGATTGCGGAGTTGGATGATTACCCATGGCCGAGTGCGGACATGTGGGACTATAGCAATATCGAGCCTGCGCTGGCCGCTTTGGAGGCTGAGAATGGTCCGGCTGCTTGGGGGCACTCGCGAGGCGTTTTTGAAATCGCCCACTTTCTGCGTGGGATGGATAATTTCATGATGGATTTGGCTTTGCGTCCGGATTTTGCTTGCGCATTGATGGATCATATTTTGGAATACCTGCTTGCCAAGGCGGAGCTTATTCTCCAGGCTGGCGAGGGGCGATTCGCGTTCTTTGAATATAACGATGATGTGGCTTCGCAGCGAGCAATGCTTATTTCTGCGGAGATGTGGCGGGAACTTGTAAAGCCGCGGATGGGTCGTATGTGCGATCTGATTCATAGCTATGGTTCCAAAGTCAAGTACCACTCATGCGGCTCGGTTTATGCAATTATTCCAGACCTCATTGATATGGGTGTGGATATACTCAACCCGGTTCAGCCGTTGGCGGCAAATATGGACCCCTTTGCTTTGAAGGCTGAGTTTGGAGATCAGTTGTGTTTGCATGGCGGGATTGACATTCAGGAGTTGCTGCCGAACGCATCACCTGATGAAGTACGAAAACACGTTCGCAGGGCAATCAAAGAGCTCGGGAAAGACGGCGGGTATATTATCGCGGGATCTCACACTCTCCAAGCTGATATACCGGTTGAGAATATCATCGCCTTGGTTGAAGAAGCTAAGTCGTGGGGCCAGTAAAAAAAACGATAAGATTAGCGGGCTGTCTTATAAGGAAGAAATCAACTGTTATGCAATCTGATCATCATAATTCCAACGCAGCATCATCTTATTCGTCATCAACGGAGATGATTTTGAGTGAATGCCGCCATGCGTTATCGATGATTGAGCCACATACCGTCGAAGAATTGATTGATACGTTGTTGTCGGCTGAGCAGGTGTTTTTCATCGGAGTCGGACGGGTGATGTTGGCTCTGCAATCGATGGCGAAACGTCTGGCACACCTGGGCTTGAAAACCCATTGCGTTGGCGATATTACCGAACCAGCCATCACTGAATGCGATGTATTGATAGTTGGTTCCGGCAGTGGCGAATCGCTGGTTCCAGTTGCCATCGCTCGCAAAGCTCATAAGCTCGGTGCTTCTGTAATTCATATTGGTTCGAATCCAGAAAGCAGTCTAAAACCGATTACCAGTTTAATGGTTCGCATTCCGGTCCAAACCAAACTGGGGCTTCCGGATGAAATTGCTTCAGCACAGCCCATGACCAGTCTGTTCGAGCAATGTTTGTGGCTTTTTGGCGATACTGTGGCCGCGGAGATTGTCCGGGTAAAAAAACTGGATGTTCACAGCCTTTGGCATTATCATGCTAACTTGGAGTAGTCATAAGCACCCAGCGAGATATTACAATGACCAAACGCGAGAACTTATTGCGTACGATCCGGCGGGATTCTCCGGCTTATGTGCCTTATCGATATGACGGCAGCTTGGTGATGTTATGCCCCGAAGTGAACGCTCGGCCGCGCGAAGGCGGTCTTGATGACTGGGGAGTCAATTGGATTGCCACAGACGCTGACGAGGGCAGTTATCCAGAAGAGAAAGCTGTTATCAGCATGGACGAGGTTGCGGATTATGAGGCACCGAATTCAGATTGGCAAGCTATAACGGCTGATCTGCAAGGACAAATGGCGGGGCATAGCGATAAAGACGTACTGTTTGTCGTGCGCAGCGAAGAGGTGCTTTTTGAGCGAACCAAATACCTGCTCGGCACGATGGATTTTTTGATGGCGTGCGCAGGCGACGTAGAGCGGTTGGGTATTCTGCTGGATAAGGTAACAGACTACCAGGTACAGCTAACAGAGGCAATTATGCGGTCCGGGGTGGACGGCGTGCGTTTTACTGATGATTGGGGGATGCAAAACGCGTTGTTTATCAATCCACAATTGTGGCGGGGATTGTTCAAGCCGCGATTGCAGAAAATTTATGAGGTGGTTAAGCGTCACAACGGAATAGTGATGCAACATTCTTGCGGCTGTATTGAGGACATATTGCCGGACTTGGTGGATTTGGGCATTGACGTGCTGGACCCGTGCCAACCTCAGTCAAACGATATTTTTCAGTGGAAACGCCAATATGGCAAAAAGTTGAGTTTTATGGGAGGATTGGATACGCAAACTTACCTCGCGTTCGGTGAACCCGCGGAAATCAAGACGAAGGTAAAAGAGGTGTTAACGATAATGAGCCAAGGGGGTGGTTACATTGCCGCACCGAGCCATACAATTACGCTTCCGCCGGCCAACCAGCAAGCGATGATCGACGCGATAGCTGAATTTAATGCGGAGCATACGCTATGAAGGTTCTAGGCTTTGGCGCTATCGTATGGGATAGTATTCCGGTTGGTTTGCCGAGGCAGGGGCAAACTCCGGAAAAAACTTCTGAGGCACAGAATCCAAACCTTGGAGGGGCAGTGCTGAACGTGATGGCGCATTTGCAGCGGCTTGGGAATCGAACCGCCATAATATCCAGCTTAGGCCAAGATAAACTGGGCGAGCAGGCTGTTGAGTCAATTGAGCAGATGGGGATTGAAGGCCGATGGATAGGACGCGTGGCGCAACCGACACCCTTGGTACGAGTGGAATTTGACAATACGGGTGAACCTTCATATATTATCGATGATGATATTTCCTGCGACAACATCGCGATAAAAGAATCCGACATTGCGTTGATTAGCGACGAGAAATTTGCCACTTTCTGTTTTGGAACGTTCGAACAACGTATGCCTTGTTCACGCAATGCTCTCAAAACGCTGCTGGAAAAGGTGAGCTTTGAGCAAGTATTTTTGGACGTGAATCTGCGGGCACCGTTTTATAGCAGAGAGACAATCGCCTATTCTCTGGAACAGTGTACGATTGCCAAGCTGAACGTTGATGAGGCGGAAGTTTTAGGCAAAATGTTTGGCCTGGATACGACCGATATCGAACGACTAACCAAACAGTTGCGTGAGAGATTTGAGATTGAACAGGTTTGCGTAACCGCCGGCGGCCGAGGAGTGTACTATTCCAGTCCAGAGGCCTTTGGCTTTTGCCGAGGTTATAAGGTTACGGTAGCAGATACGGTAGGAGCAGGTGACGCGTTTTCCGCGGGATTGCTGCATGGTATGCAGAGCGGTTCGTTAGAGGCAGCTTGCGATCTAGGCTGCAGGATGGGAGCGTTGGTGGCAAGTAAAACCAGCGCAATTCCAGATTACGACCTAGTGGAGTTAGAGACATTAATCCGCAATTCAGACTGAGCGAAAATTTAGACGTTCAAAACGGCGACCATTAACACAGGTACAACTATGCTGTATAAACCATCCAAGGGACGATTCAAAGACATAATGGTGTTTTGGCACGAAGGCAAGTATGTACTGTTTTCGATGTACTCTAAGTCTGCGGTTATTAAGAGTGAGCCTGGGGACTATCGTAATGTTTGGTCAGCGGAGTCTGACGATGGAGTGCATTGGCGGGAGGTTGGGCCGGTAATTGAGGATGCTCCGTTTCCGATTTGGGCGATGGCGGTACACAAGGTGGGTGATAAGTTCATCATGAACCATGGCAGTTTCGGTGCTGAAAGCAAACAGAATGTGATTCGATTTTGGGAATCAACTGACTTGCGTAATTGGGAGTACACCGGGGCGGATCGGGATTTGTATCCGGATGAGCGATGGTATGACAAGATGAGCCGGCTGGACTGCATGTCGGTAGTTGCGATGGTGGAAGACAACAAGACAGTTTACTATGGCTACGCGACGGGGCCTGGAGGTTTTCTGAGATCGGAAGACGGCATAAATTGGGAAGGTTTGCCTCATCCGAAAATCGATTGGGGTGGTATTCAGCCGCCGCCAACCAGTGACGATGAAGGGATATTAGAGATAGGCGGCTGTCAAGAAATTGATGGACGATTCTATTTGGTCGGTGGTTGGTTCAACATGATGGGGATGTCTGGTTATGGCACTTATACGCTGGTGGGCGACAGTGCGGTTGGGCCTTTTCGGCCGGACCCGGCAGCGTATCGTTTATGTGGTAATTCGCTGAGATGGGTGGCGCTATGGGCACGGTTTTTCCATAACGAAAGCGATTTGTTGGTTAATGGCTACATGTATGATGGTTTTACTTATGAGAAGGGTTTAACTTGGCTGCCGCCGATCAAGAAAGCCGTCGTGGATGAGTACGGGCATCTAAGGTTGGGATATTGGAATGGTAATGACGCGATCAAAGGCGCAGCTATTGATTTAGGCGATGGGATACTGCATGTTGGTCCCAACGGCGCGGAGCCGACCAAAACCAAACGCGGATGGGAAATTACAGCCGACCCGGAAATCAACAGTACCGCACGCCTTAATGTTCCAACGAACATCGCGATATTGGATTTGGATTTGCCGATCGAGCAGGGTGTGGTTATTGAAGGCAATATTCGGGCGTATTCCAAGGAATCGCGGATTGTGACTCCGGGCATTGGCTTTTACTTGCAAGAGACCGCTGAGCAAGGCACAGCGATTTTGCTGGAAGGACTTGGATTAACTAAAATAGGTCTAGCCACATTAGAAGCATCAAAAGTGGTATTTGACTGGCAGGATGTAATTGGGCCGGGCTGCGCGAGCGCAGCGGGAATAGTGCCGGGCAAAACGCATAAGTTTAAGTTGTTGGTTCGAGAAAAGATGTTTGAACTATATCTGGACGATATGTTGGCGCAGACTTTTAATACGACACATGCGCCGGGGGAACCAGGGCGAACGCCAAGCAGATTGGGATTGCTGGTGCAGAACGGCGTGGGGGCGTTCGAGGATGTGCGAGCATGGCAGATGAACATATAGATTCAATAGCGTAAGCTCAGCCGGACAAACAGTGTGGTGTTGGCGGCTTTGAACCACGGCCGGGCTATTCATCGGTATGAGTGATCATCTGTTCCGGCAGCCGGATTGTTTACTATGTGTTAGTGCCGCTGCAATTGTCTTTCAGCTATCCAGCAGTATAGTACAGGCACCACCAATATCGACAGCAATGCCACAAGCATGCCGCCGAAACTTGGTATCGCCATGGGTACCATCACGTCACTGCCGCGTCCTTGGCTGGTTAATACCGGCAGCAGGGCCAAAACCGTCGTGGCCGTTGTCATAAGGCACGGGCGAATACGACGCTTACCCGCGGCTAACGTAGCATCACGAACTTCTGTTATATTTTGCGGTTTTCTGTCTCGGAACAACTGCTCCAGATACGTACATTGCACCACACCGTCATCCGTGGCAATGCCGAACAACGCCAGGAACCCCACCCACACCGCGACGCTCAGATGCACTTGATGCACTTGAAATGTCTCTCGTAAAGACACGCCGAAAATATGTAGATTCAAAAACCAATCCTGGCTGTACATCCATAGCAGGATAAAGCCTCCGCTCCACGCTACCAGAATTCCGGAAAACGTCAAAAGCGTTGTACTCATACGACGAAACTGCAGATACAGTATCAAGAAAATCAGCAGCAGCGCCAAAGGCAGTACAATCATCAACACGCGTCTTGCCTGTAATTGCGCTTCATATGTCCCAGCGAACACAAACGTTATACCTGCTGGGATCACTAATTCCCCGGCTGCGCGTTTTTCATCCAAGTACTGCCGAGCGGCTTCCACCACGTCCACCTCCGCGTAACCAGGCAACTTATCGAACAAAACATATCCGACGGGAAAAGTGTTTTCTCCGCGGATCACCTGCGGTCCGCGCACATAGCGAATCTCCGCGACTTCAGACAACGGAATCTGAGTACCATCCATCGCTGGTACCAAAATACGATTCATCGCTTCGATATTATCCCGCAGCTCTCTTTGGTAGCGAACGCGCACGCCGAACCGTTCTCGACCCATTACCGCGTTAGTCAGCGTGCGGCCACCTATTGCTGTCTCCAATACCCGCTGAAACATTTGCATCTCAATGCCGTAACGCGCCAACGCCTCTCGACTCGGTTCAATCTCCAAATAAGGCTTTCCTACCACCCGATCCGCGTTCACCGTTGCCGCGTCTATTTGCGGCACTTCGCGCAAAAATCGTTCTATCTGCAAGCCTACCTCTTCGATTTCTTGCAGATTGCTGCCTTGTATCCGCACGCCCATCGGCGAACGCATTCCACTTTGCAGCATAACCAATCGCGCAGCAATGGGTTGTAAAGGCGGCGCGCCGGTTACGCCCAACATATGACCGGCCTGAGTGATTTCGCGCCAAATGTCATCAGGCGTATGAATATGATCGCGCCATTGTCTAAAAGGTCTGCCGTTGTCGTCCTGTATTAGCTGGCCCGATTCGTCGCGAACGAAATCCCCAAGCTCTTGATCGTACCGAAACAAAACCCGCCTGCCGTTCGCGTCGGTAATGTATTCTGATTTGTAGTTAATGACGGTTTCGATCATTGATATTGGGGCTGGGTCCAACGCGGTTTCCGCGCGTCCTAGTTTGCCCACTACCGATTCGACTTCCGGTATCGCTCGGAACGCCCTGTCCTGTTGTGACATAATGTCTAGTACTTCGCCGATGGACGCGTGAACCATAGTCGTGGGCATAAACAAAAACGAACCTTCATCCAACGGCGGCATTAACTCTCGTCCCAAGCCAGGGAATTCCTCCTGCCCACGAATCCAAAACGACGTTGAATGCAAACTCTCCTCTTGAACCCCCATAGCCTGCACAAGTTGAGACACCGGACTCATCATTCGCCTGAATCCTAACCAAGCGAAGGCGCCAAAAAGAATCAGCAATAACATAAATGACAAAAACAGTTTCTTGTGACGCAAACACCAATTTAGTATTCGTGGATACAGTGATTGATAGAACTTAAAGAACAACAGTACCATTCCTACCATCAACGCCACGGCAATAAAATTGCGCAATTCGCCATGCGCTGCGCCAAGAAGCTGCCAATGCCCGCTTAGCAACAGCCCCAACAACACAACAATCGCAGCCAAACCCAACCAACCAAATATTTTTTGTATTCTTGTAGGCAAGCGGTGTTCCACCATCTTATAGGCCGCAAATGCCAGCAGCAGCAAGCCCGCTAGAGCTGCTATCGTCGAAGCGATACGCCAACTATAGCCGATCACACCTATCGCTATGATGGCTAACATAATATACAGACAATATCTGAGCCATGATTTCCGCGTCCGGCTGCCGAAGATCACATAAATGGCCGGCGGAATCACCGTGAGAGCCAAAATAATCGAAGCGATCAACGCAAAGGTTTTCGTGAACGCCAAAGGCCGAAACAGTTTTCCGGAAGCGCCGCTCATAAAAAAGACCGGCAAAAAGCTAATTACCGTCGTCGCTACCGCTGTCAGAACCGCGCCGCCTACCTCGCTTGAACCGCGATGAATCACCTCTAATCGACTTACTCCATCCGGCGCTTCTTCCAATCGTCTCACCACGTTTTCACATACCACTATCCCCATATCCACTATCGTGCCGATAGCAATGGCGATTCCGCTAAGTGAAACGATGTTCGCATCCACTCCGAAAACTTTCATCGCCAAGAAACACAACAGCACAGACAAAGGCAGCATACTACCAACCACCAAACTGCTGCGCAGATGCAGCAACATTACAATCACCACCACCAGCGTAATAAGAATCTCACCTGTAAGTGCCGTACTCAAAGTTCCCAGAGTTTCGTGTATCAGTCCGGTTCGATCATAAAACGGAACGATCGTCACCTGGCTGGTGTTCACCCATCTCGGCCACTCCTCCCGGGGCAATGATCGCAAATGCGTGAGCCATTGTCCCTGGTTCAATACGTCGTCCACATACGCTTCAAACCCCGCGGCCTGGGCGTAAGCTTCCACCTCGGTCCGACGGACAATACTGTTATCGATTACCACCTTAACCGGCAAAGAAGGCGTGATCTCAGCAATTGCTTCTTTCACATTGTTGATTACTTCCAACGGATTAGCGCCGTATCGTGCAACTACCACTGCGCCTACCGTTTCGGCACCGTCTTTGTCCAGCGCTCCCCGGCGCACGGCCGGTCCCAATGACACGTTCGAAACTTGCCCAACCGTAATAGGTATATGGTTACGCGAAGTTATAACCGATTCCTCGATATCGCTTAATCCGTCGATGAACCCTCGTCCGCGAATCAGATACTCCACCCCGTTCAGTTCAATGTTCCCAGCTCCCACGTCAATATTAGAATTCGCCACTGCCGCTTCAACTTGCGGCAATGTTACCCCATAAACCCGCATTATATCCGGATCGATATCAACTTGGTATTCACGTACAAACCCTCCTACCGACGCCACCTCACTTACGCCTTGAGCCTTGAGCAATCCATAACGAACATACCAATCTTGAATCGTTCGCAGTTGTTCCAAATCCCAACCACCTATGGGATTACCTTCCGGGTCGCGACCTTCTAAAGTGTACCAGAATATCTGTCCCAAAGCTGTGGCGTCCGGTCCTAACGTGGCAGAAACTCCCTCCGGCAACAAACCAACCGGCAGACTATTGAGCTTTTCCAATATGCGTGAACGCGACCAATAGAAATCGACATCCTCATCGAATATCATCTGCACCAGCGAAAACCCGAACATCGACTTCGACCTTATCGTCCGCACTCCCGGCACCCCCAACAACGACACCGTCAACGGATATGTTATTTGATCTTCCACGTCCTGCGGCGAGCGCCCGGGCCAGGCGCTGAAAACTATCTGCTGATTCTCCCCGATATCCGGGATCGCATCGACCGCCACTGGATCTCGCGGCAACGGTCCGGACCAGTCAAACGGCGCCACCATATACCCGCCCACCACCGTCAAAACCAACAACAGCAATATAACCAAACGATTGACCAAGCAAAACCGGATCAATCGTCCGATCAAACCGGATTGCTCAGGCGTGGTCTTACTATAATCTTCTTGTGGGTTTGATTCCATACTCAGTGAACATGCTCCTCGGGTACTCTAGGTGTATCTGTCCGACTGCGGGCAGCGTTATCCACCAAACCAAAATATACCTGCAGCAGATTGGCATTATGCGTCAATGACTCAGCGACATATTGTCGTTCCTCCGCGGATTGTGCATTTCTGCCTTGGACGATGTCATTGGTTAATCGCATTTCCAGCTCACGCCACAACCTTGCCGCATCTCCAGTAAGCACTTCATCTTCAATAGCAGCTATTCGAGCTTCCAGTTCATCCCAATCCGCTTGAGACGCTTGCCCATCTGCTGCGTTCAATTCCGCTGCCACCGCCAAGGCGTGTTGAGCTAGTCGATTCAATCTTAGCCGCATCAATGCATCGACCTGCGTTGCATCCAACGGTTCCACCGGCAAAGTCTCCATAATCACTTCGCTAGGCGTCTGTCCTTGCGAAGGCATCGACATCATGCTCGGTGCCCCGCGCAACTGCAAAGCGCTGTCGATCTGAAAATTGCCTCTGGTAACCACCATTTCGCCTTGCCGCAATCCGCTGCGTACCAGATAATAATCACCGGCCCGCGGGCCCAATACTACTTCGCGTCCTTCAAATCGCGCGCCGTGATCCGTCTCACTGCGCACATATACTATCGCTCGTTCACCTGTAATCAGCGCCGCTGAGACCGGAATCAGCAGAGGCGCCTCATTCGGATCCAACACGGCGCTGGTGTAGCCCAACGATTCGGCCGGGACCAAAGGCATATAACAGATCGGGCATTGGCCGTCACTGTCTTCGACCACATCAGGATGCATCGGACAGATAAACTTGCCCGCCAGGTTCACATCCATGACCTGCCCGCGGCCCGCTATTTCACTTTGCACCGTCGCCCGGACAAACATCCCGGGCTTGAACCATCCTTCAGCATTGTCCGCATTCACCCGCACGCGCACCGTTCGGCTGGGCTGGGTCACAATTGGATCGATATACGATATCGTCCCGCTGAAACTTTCCCCCGGATACGCCAACAATTCAAAATCGACTGCCTGTCCGTAACGCAGCCACATTAGATCGGATTCATACGCATTGAGCATAACCCATACGCTCGACAAATCGGCGATCGTATATATCCGCGTTCCGGTATTGACATACATCCCTTCCATAGCGTCTTTATGGATCACAATTCCCGATGCCGGAGCGTTAATTGTCAAACGGTCCGATGCTGTCCCGCGCTGCTCTATCTCAGCAACCTGGTCCGTTGTCAATCCAAACAATCGCAGCTTCTCTCGTGCCGCGGCCAAAGTCGATTGGTTAACATCGCGCAGCAGGTCATTGCCGCTGTTGGCTCCTGTCAACTCCAAGGCCTGGAGCAATTCCTCTTGAGCGCTTAGCAGTTCCGGGCTGTATAATGCTACCATATGATCCCCCCGAGTGACCGGTACTCCCGTATAATCCACAAACAAATCCTCGATCCGTCCCGGCACCCAAGCGGTTATGTCCGCCAACTTGGTTTCATCATATTCAATCGTACCGACCATTCGCACTTGGGCCGTGGCGAAACGCCTTTGCACAGGCGCAACTTCAACATCCATCAGCGCCGCCGCCGTTGTGCTTACTGTCAAATCCCGCAGCGTTTGATCGGCGTCACTGCCGGTTTCCAGTCGAATCAATGGCATATTGCAGATCGGGCACAAACCCGGCCGAGGCAATTGCACCTGCGGATGCATTGAACACGTCCATATTACGCCTTGTTCAACCGCTGCGGTATCCTGACCTACCGGCGTTTTTTGCTCTCCGGGCCCCCACCACCTACCCAATAACACTCCGATAGCCAAGCACACAAGTATCAATAACCAATAGTTACCTATATGACTCAAGAAACCACGCATCTTTTGCTGCCACCGGCCCATAAGCCCACCTCTAATAAACAAAATCTATATGACATTTGCTGTCAACTCAACATTCACGCATAAACGCTGAAGCCATTATTCTTCGTCACCCACACGCGGAATAGTCAAACCTATCATAACCTCGATCTCTGCCAGATATTTCGCTTTGTCCACCAACGCTCGCTCCCGCGCCAATTGAAACTCCAGAAGCATCCGCTCGATATCAATCAGATCATCCAAACTGGCAAGATCCGTCCGTAATTGCGTTTCGGTGGTGCACCACGATTGCTGCGCCAAGGGGATCAAGCGATCCTGGTAAAGCACAAACCGCCGTTCCGCGTCCTGATACTGATATATCAATCGCTGCAAACGCGCCTGTAATTCATTACGCAACTGCACCTGTCCGTGCAGTTGGGCCATATGGTCCGCGCGGGCTCCGCGTACTTGCTCATTTACCCGATCGCGCCATAGGGGGATATTCATGGAAACCATGGCGATAATCGGATCATTGCCGCTATCGGCGGGCCGGTTCATATTGCCGCTAACCTCGGCTGTGTCAATATAGTTTACCCCCACGGTCAGCTCGGGCCAATAATTCTGTTGGGCCAAATCGATCTGTCGGTCGGCTCGCGCTATTTCATGCTCTTGCGCCTGCAATTGCCGATTGGATGTGCTAAGTAATTGCGCCAAAGTTGCCTCGTTCATGTAAACATCTTCCACATCGGCTGCGATATTCGTAGGCCATGCTATCGGCTCATCCAATCCCCGATTCATCGCCGCGTTAAGCCTTGCTGTGAACACACTGCGCGAATCTTCCAGCGTCGCCAACCTTTGCTCCAATCGGCTCCGATCGATCATCACGCGTACAAAACTGGCGTAACTCTCCGCGGCCGCCTCGTAATTGGTTCGGACCACAGCTTCCAGATGTTCCAACAGTTCGACATTGCGCTGCGTTATTTCGATCTCGCGTGCCAGATAATAGCATTCATAGTAGGCTTGTTTGACTTCGCTGAGTTGTTGGGTTCGCACATCTTGATAACGTTCGCGCTGCGCCAATGCCGCTTCTTCCGCGGCTGCAGTCTGTAAGTCCAAGCTGCCCCACCTAGGCAGCGTCTGGGCCAATTCAAACGACTGACGCTGCGCCCCCACTCGCGTCTCCACCTGTTCGATGTAATAACGGTAAGTGAACCTAGGGTCGGGCAAAGTACCGGCCGGGCCTATCCGCGCCGCCGCCGACTGCCACCTATTATATGCCGCCCCTATGGCCGCGTTATGCGCCGATGCGTATGCAAGATAATCTTCCAACGCGGCGTTCTCATCCAAAATAATCTCGCTATCGCCGCCATCGCCCACCGCTTCCGCTAAGGGCGGACCATTTGGTTCAGCGAGTACATAACTCACAGTTACCTGGTTACTGGGGCAATATACAACAGCCCAAACATTGACCGCCATTGCCATCAGCCCAACTAACAGACCGAACAAAAAAACGCTTTTAATCATATACCCCTCAGCAACAATATTTTGAGTATAGGTTCCCTGGGAATTTGCATTGAAACAATCTTGGCACTCCACCTACTTGGCCCAACACATTCATACTAGAGTACGATCCGCCATAAAGCAAGCAATCTTAGCCTCCCTTATCTGTATATATTTGCTTTACACAGAAACTAAGCCTAAGATTATAAATACTCGAATGTTTTAGGAAACATAGCGTACTGAAATGTACAATTATGAAAGGAATAGCTATGTATCAGAAAAACCCGCTTTTAATCATGGTAATATTGGTTTTGGCTGGGTCAGTCTTTATCACTTTCACCGGATGTGATAACGATGAACAGCCTCAAGTTCCTGCATCCTCCTCCTCCGCTGGAAGCGAGTCGGAGTCTGCGTTCATCAACACTCGTTGTCCTATTATGCCTCAGCATGCCATAGATCCTGAAAGCGTAACTGAAGATCGCGTTCGTGAATATCATGGGCAGCGTGTTGCCTTTTGTTGTTCTCAGTGCGTTGAAAGATGGGACCAAATTACCGACGAAGAAAAAGATGAATTGCTTAGCAGCGTACAAGAAATGGTTGACGGAGCTGCCGAGCAGATGCACGATATGGGGGAAGACGCCGCTGAACATATGCGGCACATGACCGAAGACGCTACCGAATAAAGGCACGATGCCCACCGCGCATCAGTGAACAGTTTTATAGACTTCGGCAGTTCGTACTCAAGATATCGGCAGCATTTGCCCCCACCGCCCAATCCGAGCGTTCCTCATCAATCTGCTCAAACCGCATATACCAGCACTAATACTTAGTCAATAAATATCACTACCCGCTGAATCGACTACTTGTGAAATATGATGGGCCAGCAGTATGTTTTCTTTTTAAGCTGTCAGGTTTTCGCAGTTTCAATTGATTATTTCCACAAGCTCATCCTCAACCAAGGCCTTGCCATGGGGATCAGGCACTAAAATAAAGGTTTGTTCGGACTGTGGATCTGCAAATTCCGATAGCAGGATATCCAAATCCGGTTCGCCTACATACGAATCCGGTGACCATGCTTTGGCTCTGCAAGCTAAGCCATCAGGTCTGACTTGATTGTGCGGCTGGGGTCCTGTTACTGATGTTGGGTCAAGTCTGATTAGTCCAAGATGCTCCGCGGGAATTCGAGGGTTTAGTTTCGGATTGAGGCCGAAAACAATCGGACCTCTTACAACGGCAACCCTGCCTGCCTGGGCAACCTGTCCTTTGATAAGTCGAAATTCCATCGGCATACGCAATGTAATGATATCGCCGGCCTGCCATTTTTGAAGAATGGTAAAGTAGCCGTTCCTGGCGGTGTCCGTCTTATCTTCGCCATTTACTGAAACACCGGCATTATCGCACCATCGAGGAATTCTTAATGAGATGCTAAAGGTCGCCGGGCTCGAAGGCTTGACTGTAATCAAAACATTTCCTGAATTTGGATAATCTGTTTTCTGCTCTATCTCTACAGATAATTCCGGAGAAAGTTCCACAGTAGCTGTTGATTGAGCAAAAAGATTAACTGTAATGCCGTGATCGTTTTTGTAGTATATGTATTCTGGCAGATCGGCGATGCCGCGGCGGTAGTTGTTGGGGCAGCAATAATTGTCTTTGTCGAAATAAGCGCGTTCGCCTTGATATGGGGAATAATATCTCAACTTTCTACCATCAGGAGATTGGGCCGCGAATAAGGCATTGTAGATGGCGCGTTCCATGAGATCGCCGTAAATCGATGCTCCTTCGATCTGAAGAAGATTGTGCCATAGTTTGAGAAGGTAAACGGTAGCGCAGGTTTCGCCGAGCTTGAAAAAGCCTTGCTGGTTGTCGTGCCAGCATTCATGGTAACCCGCGGAACCGGTAATCAGCAAGCCTTGCTGCTTTCTAAGAAAACGCATGACTCTTTTTGATTGACTGAGCAGTTCAGCATCCCCCCGGTGCCTAAACACATCAAGCTGTTCAATACATTTACAAACATAAGCATATACATGGCCGGACACATCGGTGTGCCTTCCAACCACGATTGGATCGTCCCATTGAGAGAGCTTTCTATCTTCAACACAGAAATTAAAATACTTATCATTATTTGTCTGTATAGACAAGGCCAGCAAAGCCTCACCTACTCCAAGAGTTGTTAAGATATCTGTCATCTCAGGAGCGGGATTTTTGCCGGGATGTTTCGACCATTCGCTGATTAGGAAGTCAGCCAGACGGATTGCCGCGGCCAGGGATTCTGCATTGCGGAATAGTTCGTAGTCGCGAGTTAAGCCGCGAATTACGAAAGCGATTTCGTGTATGTCCCACAGTTGCCAAAGCCGACTTTCAGGTTTAATGGTACCGATATAGCCATTTGGCTCTTGGGAGGATAGCAGTTCGGAAACAACGTGCTGCTTCAGCTCTAGGAGGGGTTTTTCACCGGAGTATGCCGCTAGAGCAACAAGAGCGTCGATAAGTTTTCCGGTACCGACAAAACCATCGGAAAGAGTTTTATCTTTGAAGGGTTTTATGAAATCTTCGTCAACATTGATCTTATAAAGATTATTCTTTATGGTGACTTCGATTCGCCTACCGATTTCGCCGTCGAGTTTGATTTGGTTTGTTTTGATCGATTCAAGCATAGTAACTTTCGCGAATAACTTTTACCGTTGGTTTCATCTTTTGGATAGATCGCCCAATTCTTGAGTGCTGCCTAGATCTTCTTGGGCCTTTTCGAGATGAAGGCGCATGGCCTCACCGGCTTTGTCCGGATTCTTTGCAATAATAGCCTCTAGGATCGCTTGGTGACCGTTAATAGCCCTTTGTGTAGCTCTATTTCGCATTGTCTCTCTACGAGATTTACGCAACAATTCCGAAAGCGGCTCAAGCATAATCTTGAAGATAATATTCCCACTTGCTTCTAAAAGATACTGTGAAATTCGAAGTCCTTCTCGACACACAAGGCTAAATCTTCCGCGTCATTGGCCATCGCATCAATTGTTTCCTGCATCCTAGTTATGTGAAACTGCTTCGCCCCCCTGTTCGCAATCGCCAAATCCTTACTAAATCTAGCGTTAGGCTCCAGAATCAAGTTGTTAATTTTTCTCTTGGGTGAACACAATATTACAGTAAGATATCTATATATGTTTGTCAAAGAGAAATTGATCGTCACATTCCCCCATACAACACCGTTGAATATCTCCAGATAGCAGATAGCCTAGATGTGAAAATCTTCGACCTGCCGGAGTACCACCCCGGCTGTGATAGTATTCAAATGGTTAGGCAAGCTCTAGCTCACCCCACAGACTCTAAACCTCTGCGCGAGTTGGCTCGAGGCAAAAAGAGAGTGCTTATTGTCAGCGACGATATTCATCGGCCGACACCTGTCCACGAATTTGTCCCCGCGATACTCGACGAACTGGGTCAAGCGGGGGTTGACGACAACAAGAATATAGAGTTTATTAATGGCATTTGGCACGCATCTGACCACAACTCGTCAAGAAATGGTTCAAGAGCTGGGCAATGACATGCGAAAATACTTGGTCGTTGGATATAAGCATCGAAGGTATTAATATCTACCACAAAACACGCTGCAGGTTTCTTATGAGCCGTTTTGGCATAACATTGGACAAAGAGAATAGAAGCGAGCCGCTGTACGAGCAGATTCGTCGGCAGATCAGCCAGTTTATAAAGACTAAAAGGCTGCAACCGGGAGAACGGATGCCGACCATCGCAGCCCTGGTGCGTGAATGGAATGTTGATTTCAGCACAATAAAATCAGCTTTTGATCTGCTGGAAACCGAAGGCTTGCTTGAATTAGAACCTCGCAAAGGTGCGCGCGTCAAAAATACATTTCAAAAAACGTACAATTTGCTTTATGTTAGACTTGGCTTGGACGCCTATGTGCTTGACATATCTGACGGCGCCGAAAGCTACTGTACAGAAACCAACCAAGCATGGCATTGCATAGACACAAGGATAGACTACGATAAGTATCTGCAAACGATCAGTCATCCACCAAAAGATACAGATGGAATGCTGATTCTTCCTTTGGAATCTCCTGAATGCAAGCAAGCTGTAAGAAAAGTGATTGACAACGGCATTAGAGTAATCTTCCTGGACCATGTCCTTGACGGAATTTCCGCCAGTTCGGTGGCAGCGGATAACTTCGCCGGCGGATACCGCGCAACACAACATCTCGCAGAAACCCACCATTTGCCGGTATTCTACGCGGGACAGGTGGACACTTCCAGTACCGCTCGTGACCGCGTAAAGGGATGGGCCGTTGCTATGGGCAAACATTACTACAATAAGTCTGATGACTACATAATACCAATCTCGCAATCAGACGCAGACGCCCAAACCTATAAGGACCCACTCAAACACCCTAAAGCAACAGCCAATCAGTTCTTCGATACTCAGCAACAAGAAAAATACTGTATTTTAGCCAGCGATGATCATGTCTCCCACGCTTTTTATTTAGCTGCTCAAGAAAGAGGTCTCGAAGTCGGAAAGAACGTATTCATCATGGGCTTTAACGATTTACCTCTTTGCAGGAAACTCGAACCGTCCTTGAGCAGTGTCTCCTTGCCTCGCAAAGAGATTGGCTATGAAGGAGCTAAGCTGCTGCACGAAGAACTGTTAGGTAAATCAAGAACAATTGTTAATAGGATATTGCCGATCGAGCTAAAACTGCGACAAAGCAGTTTAGGACTCTAGAGCTTATCCGCCAGCCGGGGCTACACCCAATCCTCCAGAACCGCCGGCTCAGCACTCTAACCTGATTCCCTCATAAACACCGCCACAAAAGGGCAAGGCCCCCTGCCCGCGCAAGGTGCCGCAGCTCTCTTTACGCGTCGGCAGCTTTGCGACCTAAAGCCTTACCCCTCAAAAGAATACAACAATCAGATTGCTGGTTGACATTGTTACCGCCAGTGGCTCTAATGCTAGTTTCAAAACACCATGAATCACCTAGAATCGCTTGGATGAACGAATCTTAAAAGTTAGACCAGAAGGAAAACACCTAATGTCATCAACTTTCAATGGCGAACGTAAGGACGACCGGGTTCGCTGCTATGTTTTGCCGACGCGAGTAGTATCAACCGAAAACACAACCATCGGGGCAAACAACCCCCAAGCTCTGCTCGAACGCAATGAAGACGTGTGCATTTTGAACTCAACCGACGGTGTTGATCCCGCGCTTATTCTTGATTTTGGTCGAGAACTGCACGGCGGCGTGAGTATCAACGTGGCCGGCGAAGCATGTCGCTTGGCGGACATCAGACTGCGCTTCGGCGAATCGTTGGCTGAAGTGATGGGCCAACCCAACCAGGACCACGCCATTCATGATATCTCCATCTCTATTCCCACTATGTCCAAGCAAGAATTCGGCATGACCGGCTTTCGTTTTGTGCGAATCGACTTACTATCGAAAAACGACACACTCCCATTACGACAAGTAGAAGCGGTCGCCCTGGAGAACGACTATCCCTATATAGGCTCCTTCGAATGCAGCGACGAGTTGCTCAATCAGATTTGGCGTATCGGCGCTCGAACGGTTCATCTTTGCTGCCAGGACTACATCTTGGACGGCATCAAACGCGACCGACTCGTATGGATGGGCGACATTCATCCACAGTTGCGTGTTATCGCAAACGTATTTGGCAACATCGACATTGTTCCCGAGTCGCTCGCGTACATGCGTGATCGCACGCCTCCGGCGCATTGGATGAACGGCCTCAGTTCCTATTCGCTCTGGTGGATCATATCCGTTCTAGACTGGTATCTTTATACAGGCAATCGAGACTTCCTCCGCCAACAGGCGGATTATCTCAACGCTTTGGTTGACAATCTGCTAATCGCGGTCAAAACTAACCCAGCCGACCCGCTTCCCGATGCGCAATTCTTGGATTGGCCCAGCGCTGAAGACAAACCAGGCATTGCCGCGGGCCTGCACGGCTTATTAATCTGGGCCTTACAGTCCGCGTCACAAATATTCAGCTATCTGGGAACCACTGAAAAACCCAGCAACATTGAACCCGCCCTAAAAGCCTTGCGACTGAATCATCCCAACAATGTCACCTCCAAACAAATCCGCGCATTGCAAGTATTAGCAGGCATACAAGACGCTCATACCGACAACAGCAGTGTATTGGCTAACAACCCATGCCAAGGGTTGGGCACTTGGTTCGGCTACTATGTTTTGGAAGCCCGTGCCTTAGCCGGCGACTATGATGGTTGCCTCGACCTTATCCGCGACTACTGGGGCGGCATGGTCCAACTCGGAGCGACAACCTTCTGGGAACACTTCGACACCGATTGGCTCACCAATGCCGCTCGCATCGATGAGCTAGCTACTAATGGACAAATTGATGTTCACGCTCAGTATGGCGCTCATTGTTTCAAGGGATTGCGTCACAGCTTTTGTCACGGCTGGGCCGGAGGCCCCACAGCTTGGCTGAGCGAACACCTACTAGGCATAAAACGCCTTACCCCCGGCTACAGCGAAATCTCCGTCGTTGCCCCACAAACCAACTTGGAATATATAGAAGGAACAATCCCCACCCCTCATGGCACGATCCATATTAAACACACCAAAACCAAAGATGGCACCATAACTTCCCAGATCAATCAACCCCCCAACATCAAAGTCCTTTCCGACGACACACCATAACCTTTCCGTTATGTCGGCATCCGATGCTGACAGATGATTTTTTGATACATTCTGGGAGATTTAGTTTTAGGAAACAACTTCCACACGGAATCTTCCTTGCGGCGTTACGCCCTAAGTCGGCACCGACGCCGCAGCGAACAACCCAAAGTCCATATCAGCATTGAGGTCACCTTCTTCATCGCATTATATGTGCGTTGAAACAAAGATGCTTGTGGGATTTTTTCGAGGGCTTTGCGGCAGTCGTCCAATTCGTTTTCCTGGGGTAGGCCGTTGTTGAATGGCATGCCAATGTAACAGAGGATATCCAAAACGGCATAAGCAGTCTCACATTGCGGCCAGAAGGTGTATGGCCAAATACACAAATCTAGTCGTCATGTATGCAACATAAGGCACCAATTATAAGTTTAACTTATAATTAGAAGATAGTGTTTTTGAGGGAGTATTAGGCCCTGATTGAGCATTAACTTTTCTTATGCTGCCAAAATTTGTGGAGGCCTCTATGTGACATAAAATCCTGTTTAACAATCAATTACATGGTTATCCGGCTTACGGATTCAATTAAGTTAAACTTAATAGCGTTTTTTATTGCACTGTCTCATATATATAGAATAGAATTATGGTTATGAAAGCTTCGGTTAAGTCAAATAAAGTAGAGAGGTATGTTAGGCAGCGTATTGTTAGCGGCGATTGGTCCGCGGGTTCAA
>JAFGKT010000049.1 GCA_016928435.1 Sedimentisphaerales bacterium
GCCTGCTCGATTTGAGTGTTTACTCTTACATCGATATCCTTGGTCATAACTAATCCTTACCGATAATGTCGGCCTTGGTCGATTTCGTTGTCAGCGTGATCGGCGTCAGCAGGTTTCCCTTGGTTGCGATAAGTGTTGAATATATCTTTCAGGTTGCGTTCCACCGACTCAATGACTTTTTCTCCAGCCTGCAAACGCTTCACTTGTCCCCGTATCTTTCCCAACAACTCCCGATATCCCTTGCGCACTTCTTCAAGGTTGGCCAACTCCGCATCCCGGAACGGTTCGCCCGCAATAACCTGGTTCAAGTCAACTTTGAACTCTTTCGCCAGGTTCGCCAGCAATTCCACACTCGGAGCGACAAGCCCTATTTCCACGGTCGAGATTGTCTGCTGAGAAAATCCCAACCGGGCCGCAAAATCCGCTTGGCTTAGGTTCGCATCCTTGCGCACCTGTTGAAAGCGTTGGCCTAATTGCTGGGCTTCCGAAACTGTCGCTTCGCTTGGTTGTGCCGTCATAGTGTCTCCGTCCCTAGATAATTCCGGCTCTGTGTTTCTCTTGCAAAACTTGACACATTACGCTATGGTTTACGATTGCTTGGCGGCCGATCCGTCGGACGGCAGAGACGACCACCAAGCTCTCGAATGAAAAGGTCATCGACTTTGATCTCCCAAGGCCTCGATGATCGTCTGTCCGGCGGCGCTGGCAGCCGAGCGACGCTCACGCTCTGCGCGATCCTGGATAAGTTTGAGGACTTCGGGATCGTCTAGGCGAACAGCCGCCAGTGTTTGACCGCTGCCACGCTTCCACCTAGGTTTACGTTGTTTTGTTATAGACATGAGACAGAGACTCCAAAAGCTCACGCACTACTGCCTGTATGATTTATTATCACATTATTGTTATTCGGCATTATAATGACAACTAAGCCAACAAATCAAGGGGAAAAAGCAGGTTTTTGTGTAGAACTCGCACAGAGAATGCGGGATTTACGTAAGTCACTAGGGCTAAGTCAGTTAGAACTAGCCAATGAGATGGGTCATAATAATCATGGAATTGTCAGTCATATCGAAAAAGGTAACTCTCTGCCCAAGGTTGACGCCTTAGCGCGGCTCAGTGAGTTGCACGATATCGACCTCCACGAACTTATCACCGGCAAGCCTTCACCCGCCGCCCAGCAGTTGGAACTTGATCGTGTGAAGCTGCTCAGCACTCATGCGAAACATATGGGACTGCTGCTGGGGGGGTTGGTGGAGATGCGACAAGACCGGGCCGACGAACTCGTCGAGGCAAAGGCCAAGCTCGCCAAGGGGACTGATGATGATGACGACCTCAAAGAATTTATCGGTGAGCTTGAATCTGAGATTCATGGTCTGGATGCACAGCTAAAGATATTGTTAGACGACGTGCCATGGGTCAAAGAATCTCTTGCCCAAATCCTCGACAGACCGAACGGTCTAACCCCTTAACCCTCTCCATCCCCTTGCCTACCTGCCTCTTATACTAGCATCGAAAGCTATAACGACTTATCCCACAGTGTCTTACCTGATTTGCGTAAAGTTTTTTCAAAAAAAATCTGCTTTACCTATCCCTATTTTATGTTTTTGCCTGCCTAAAGCCTCTATCCTAGCACTAATACTATAGTATTTAGAATCACTAATATTATATACTTACCTTTATATTTGCCATCCTTAAGCATATTTTGGACGTCCGAGGATACCGCCGATGTCCCGAAATTTGCGGACATCCAACCCCATCTTTTCTGGTAGCACCACCACCCTAAAATCAGCCTTTACGGTACCGTTAAACGGTTTTTAAATGGTTTGTATCTCCCCGCCCCCTTTTGGCCATCCTTGTGCGTTAGCGTCTAAAAAACGCTTTTATGGCCACTTTGATCGACCCGCCAACCGCCCAAATATAGCCCCCACCAACCCCCCTAAAAACCGCCTTTTTGACCCTCAAAACCGCTGATTCCCCGCCACTCCCGGCGAATCCCGCCGATGGCACGCTTCTGGCCATATCCAGTTGCGCTTTACACCCGACAACCCTTCGCGCATCTCGCCTGCCGCCCCTCTGCCCTCACCTACTAATCATGCGCGCCCGTATCCCACTAAAACTCTCATTTCCGCTTCGCGATTTCGCGCATTTTTGCTGCCCTATTAGCCGACATTGCGCAAACATGTTATCAGGAGTTGTTCCTCTCTTTTTCCACCCCCAAACCCTACCTACATAACCCCCACCATTTCCATACACAGCCAACCGTCAGCTCACTTGAAAATCGCTCGTTTAAACCTAGGCAAATAAAGAATTAATGACAAAACCGTCACTATCACCGCAGCCCAGATCAGCCCGTCACGCAGCCAACACAGCCCCCTCGACAAGGGCATAACCATCATCCCAATCAGCGACGCCCCTAGTGCGATGCTCTGTAATATCATCTTGCTTTTGCCCGCCCAGGTCGCTGAAAAATCGACCCCCATATGTTCGCTAACATGCCTTAAAATAGACACTAACAACTCACGCCCCAAAACTACCGCCACCATCCACCAGGCAATCCCAGTCACCCCTGTACCCTTATCTATCACAGCTAAGATTATCATCCCCCCGCCCACCAATATCTTATCTGCCAGCGGATCAACCACCCGCCCAAACTTGCTCACCACCTTCATCCGTCGGGCCAGATATCCATCAGCTACGTCCGTAAATACCCCTAAAACAAAGAGTAAGAACGCCGCCAGCAATTTCGTTTTGTCCTCACTGCCCGCCTCGCCCAATCGTAATGTCGCATAGTCCAAGCTGCACAGCAGCCACACAAACACCCCAGCGATTCCCAATCGCGATATCGTCAATATATTCGGTATCCAACGCAACAGTCGCGACATAGCCTTCAGTTCCCTGCCCTATTCATCATTTTTCCACTTCAATCAAAACCCCTAACCCACAAGCTACAATACTTTACCGCAACATTCCTCGCAGGCCAACTATCAAATCCGCTAACTATTGACTTTATACACCCAGTTCGATTTTTCCACCATACCAGCCCATGCCTTTCACCGCACCTCACCGCTATCACGCTAAACACCGCACTCCATCCAACTTACATTTTCATCTATTGACAGCTATATCCGAAACCACTATATTTACGTTTCTGTCCCAGCCCGGACGATTCAAAACTCCCCGGGACCAACCGGAATTTCCGGTTCGCGAAAAACACTGCTAAATAAGCAGTTACAACGGCGGCGTAGCCAAGTGGACTAAGGCAGCGGATTGCAAATCCGCCACCGTGGGTTCGAATCCCACCGCCGCCTTTAACCTTCCAAATCGAAATAACCCGTCTCTTAAAAACCTTAAAATCAATCTGGTATTTTCAATCGACTCAAATTCCCCAAAGGAGTATTAAAAATGTCCGATGCCAATCCCTGTGTTGTTCTCGAAACCGCCAAAGGTGATATTACTATCGAGTTGGATGCCCAAGCTGCGCCGATAACCACCCAAAATTTCTTGGATTACGTCAACGACGGCTTCTACAACGACACCATCTTCCATCGCGTAATCCCCAACTTCATGGTCCAAGGCGGAGGTATGACCGCTGAGATGGATTCCAAGCCCACCAAAGCCCCCATCACCAACGAAGCTAGCAACGGCCTAGGCAACAACCGCGGCACCATCGCCATGGCTCGAACCGCTGACCCCGACAGCGCCACCGCCCAGTTCTTCATTAATGTCGCTGACAATCACTTCCTCAACCATCAGCCTAATGAGAACCCCGGCTATGCTGTGTTCGGCAAAGTCATTGATGGTATGGACATAGCTGACGCCATCGTCGCGGTACCCACAGGCCAGCACGGCCCCCACAGCGACGTCCCCCAAGAACCCATCACCATCAACAAAGCCTACGTAAAAGCCTAGACTTGGCTTTTACACCTTGCTAGACAATAACTTACAGCACCAACCCGTACTCTCTCCGCGCGCAGTCGATGGTACCTTTCCACGGCTGACAACTTAAGTTTAAGTTTCACCCAACACAATAGAAACTTAAAATATTTACCTTCAAGCAGTTGTGATTCTTAAAACAAAACGTTACCATTAAGATAACAGCTTCTCGCGGAGCAATTCATCGCAATGGAATCACCGGCTCTTTGCCAAATGGTGAGGGTATGTATGGGTACTAGCAAAAGAAAACAGCCCAACAAGTCAGAAAATCCTGCCAACTCCACCGCTTCACCTTCTGCCAAGAATAATTCCACCGCCTCGGCGTCGGTAAACAATCATCTTGCGCCCAGCGAAATAAACACCGAACAACTGGATGCAACCCAGCTCTCAGCCGTCATCAACGCCCTTGATGACATCATTCACGTAGTTGATAAAAAACTCCACGTGGTACTGTACAACAATGCTTGTCAGCATTGGCTGGAGCAGTATCACGGCCACGCCAAATTCCTGCATAAACCATTACAGGAAGTCTTCCCTTTTCTTTCACATAAAATAACCCAAGAATACCAGCACGTGTTTTCTTCCCAGCATTCACTTGACACCGAAGAAAGCACCACCGTCAACGAACAAAAATATATCACCAGAACTCGAAAGATATTTCTTCCTGACAAGGGCCATGGGCCCAAAGTCTTAACCGTAATACGCGATATCACCCAACAGCGTCAAGCGGAACAACAACTACGTGACAGTGAAGCAAACTATCGGATGTTGGTGGAGAACCAGACCGAGCTGGTGGTGAAAACCGATCTCGAAGGCCATTACCAATTTGTCAGCCCTTCGTATTGTGAATTGTTTGGCAAGACCGAGAAGCAACTTCTTGGGCAAAAATATGTCCCAGTAATACACCAGGATGATATTGTTGCCGCACAAAAAACCGCCAAACGCCTACTCAAGCCGCCTTATACGTGTTATGTAGAAGAACGCGTTGAGACCAACCTCGGTTGGCGATGGTTAGCCTGGGCTGACAGAGCAATTCGTGATAACAAGGGCAACATAACCGCTATTTTGCGAGTCGGCAGAGATGTTACCGAACGCAGGAATGCCGAGCAAGCCCGCCAACAAGCTGAAGAAGTTCTCGCGCGAAGTGAACAACAATATCGTACTATCTTCGAGTCAACTACGGATGGTTTGGTGGTTTTGGACATAGATGCTGCGGTGGTCGTGGACGCCAACCCGGCCGCGTGTACTATGTACGGATACGACCGTGAAGAATTGGTGGGCAAAAACCCCAGAGAGCTTTTTCATCCCGATGACGTCCCCTACTTCGACGCCAATATAGCCCGGGTACGCAATAATGAAACCATAGTCACAGTAGCTCGCGACCGCCGTAAAGATGGAACATATTTTGACATCGAGGTAATCGGTTGCCGCATCGACTATCACGGCCAACCTCACATACTAACGGTGGTTCGTGATATCACCGAACGTAAGCAGGCTGAGGAAGAGGTTCGTTTGCTCTCAGCCGCCATTCAGCAGAGTTTGCAAGGTATCGCGGTTTGCGAACTGGACGGCACGATAATCTTCGTTAACGAGGCCTTCGCTGAGCAACACGGGTACAAAGCTACAGCATTGATCGGCCAAAACATAGCCGCCTGTTACAGTTTGGAAAATTGGCCTGCCGCGGAAGCCGCGCAAGGTCAGATGCTGCATCACGGTGAGTTCAGCGGCGAACTGTGGCACAATCGACGCGACGGCGCAGCGTTTCCCTGCCTGGTACGTCTTTCTCTGCTGCGCGATTCTTTCGGGCGAGCTATCGCCGCGGTGGGCGCGTTTCAGGATATCTCGGAACTGCGCCAAGCCCAAGACCAAGCCAATGAACACCAAGCGCAATTGGCTCATGCCGCGCGCCTGAGTACTATGGGCGAAATGGCGTCCGGATTGGCCCATGAAATCAACCAGCCTCTTTGCGCTATCAGTACCTACGCATCAAGTTGCCTGCGATTGCTCGCCGCGAAGGATGTGGATCTGAAAGACGTGCGAACTGCCACCCAGGAAATCGTAACTCAAGCGGAACGCGCAGCCAATATCATCCGAAGAATGCGAAGTTTCGCTCGTAAGCAACCCCCGAGCCGTTCAGCGGTCAACGTACGCAATGTTATTAACGACGCGCTAGGTCTGCTCGAACCCGAAGTCAAGAAAAGCCAAGTCAAAATTAAAATCAAAGCAATCCCCAATTTACCTCCCGTTTGGGTCGATGCCATTCAGATAGAACAGGTGCTTATCAATCTCTTACGGAATGCCATTGAAGCGATGCAGCCGACCGCGCCCGAAGACCGTAAGCTTTCCATCACCATTGAAGTAGTTGACGAACACTTCCTGGAAGTCTCTGTGTCAGATACCGGCAATATGCAGTTGCCTGACGATCCGAAAAAGGTATTTGAGGCGTTCTTTACAACCAAGCCCGAAGGGTTGGGCATGGGCCTATCGATTAGCAGTTCAATCATCCAACAGCACGGCGGCACTATGACGGTCCAAGCCAACCGACCGAACGGAGCGACTTTCGTGTTTACGCTGCCGCGGATACCGAATATCTAGTCACAAGCTCAGCCGCGGTATAAAGACAATCGAAGGGTTTGAATTCAGTTCAGCAACCTTGCCAAAAAGCCGCTATCAAGACCCATTGTGTTGACCTGCTGAGCAACCCTATCAGCGGTAAATACGACCATGTCCTGATGATCGAGACATAGGCTAGTGGTCATAAAAGTCCCCCGCGGATTAACGCCGTATCACTCGATCATCCACCAAGATTGCCCGATGACGCTATTCACACCGCCCCCTCAAAGCCAGACAAACCACATTACGCTGGTGTTCTGCGCGAAACTGGTTGATTTTGCCATTTTTTCTGATGCGATTATAACACATAACTGCTTAATAATAGGGAAGTACCGGTTATTAAGGAAAGACCGCCTGAACAATCGCGAAAAAAACCTTGCGACTGCCGCTTGGGTACAGCTATAATGCCGGCCCGGCGAACCAGAGAGCGCCGTTTGGGCAAAACGCAGAGTAGAGAGTAATCCATTCAAATGTTAGGAGAGCAAGAGAGATGTCTGATTCCATGTCTAGAGTTTTTTGCGCGCTGTTTTTGTGTGTGGTACTGGGCTTAACAGCCAACACCGCCTGGGCTCAGAAGGTGGCTACCTGGACCGGTGCCGGCAGTAACACCAACTACAACAACCCCGACAACTGGGACATCGACGGTCTGGGCAATCCCGGCTCAGAGGTCCCCATCAATAACGGCGTGGATACCTACATCGTTATCATACCCGCCGGCGTCTCGGTCAACTACGATGTGGCCAATCCAGGATCTGGCACCAACACCGTTGACGCTTTTAGCATCGACAACAGCAGCACGTTTACAGTTCAATCTTCGCTGAACTTGGACGTGATCGGTGCCGCCAACATAGCTGGTACAATTAACGTCAACAACGAGGGCACCTTCAACGCGCCGTCGGCGGCGTCGAATTTTATCGGAAACACCAGCCGCATCCGCGTTCAAGGCACAGGCCCGACAACGATGGTCTTTGGTGCCGGCACCTATGACAGTCGCGGCATTACCAATGGTACGCTCCTGCAGGCCGATGGTACCCAAAGCATTCTAGATCTGTCCAAACTGGGCATCATCGATGATTCGTCCAATTTCACGTTTGCCCAATTTCGTACTATCGAGGCAAACAACGGCGGTATCATTAACTTATCGAGCGTACACACTCTTCACGGCGGCACCGGAGATGATACCACGCAAATCCGCGAATCTTCAGGTGGAACAGTCAATCTCTCCGGTCTGACTACCGCGACCGGTAACGTAAACTTTGTCTCCGACAAGGCCGTCTTTACCTTGGCGAGCCTTTCTACCGCTGAGAATATCACATTCACGCTTAATCCCGGATCGACTCTGAATCTGCCGGAACTCCGACAGCAGACCGGCGGACGATACGACCTTCCGCCGATCGCGGCTGTGCATCTTGACAAGCTCACATCACTCAACAGTGCTGCGGTAACAATTGGCAATTCCGTCGCTGTGTTTGATGCCCCCATGCTGGGCAACATAGACAATAGTTTCTTCAATCTGTCAGGCGGAGCGGTGCTTGCTTTGCCGAACGTTACAGCTTACACGGGTACCGGCTTTGCCGGGGGCACATTCTTCTCGGCTGATGGGGTCGGCACAGTTCTTGACTTACAGCCCATTACAACCTTGGACAGCAGTTCCAATCAGACCTTTGCTCAA
>JAFGKT010000005.1 GCA_016928435.1 Sedimentisphaerales bacterium
CGGGGGTTAGAACTCATTGTACGTCGGCAAAGGCCAAATATCCGCGTCAACAAACACTAACCGCACCCCGTTAGCCCCCGAACTTTACGTTCGGGGGTTAGAACTCATTGTACCAAATGTCCCTAAGCGGTGCAGAAACTGAAACTACTTAATAAACAACATCTCAGCATACGTCGGCAAAGGCCAAAGATCCGCGTCAACCACCGTTTCCAGCTTGTCAACTACTTCACGAGCCGCGGCAACCGCTGGAACCAAATCGTCTCTGCAGCAACGAGCCAGCTTCTTGGTGTCGTCCATGCCGTCTGCCTTCGCTAAAGCCGCTTCGATATCAACAGCCTTCTTTGAAAGCGCGCCGATCAATTCGCAAACTTCTTCTAACATTGCCGTTTGAGCTTCCGCGCTCACTATCGTCGAACTGATAGCTTGAACCGCTTGAGCCAAACGACCTGAATAGTTCGCTACGACCGGCATAATCTGACGCTTGATCATACTCAATGCTGTCTTCGCTTCTATCCCGATAACCGTTGAGTAAACCTCAAGTAGAATATCCGTGCGAGCGTGAAGTTCTTGCTTCGAAAGAATCTTGTGCTTCTTGAACAACGCTACGTTCTCAGCGTCCATGATCGTCTCTAGCGACTCTACCGTGCTGCGAATGTTGGGCAAACCGCGTTTTTCCGCTTCTTTTACCCATTCGTCTGTGTAGTTGTCACCATTGAACAAGATACGCTTGTGTTCCTTGGCGATCTTAGTCAAAATCTTCTCAGCCGCTTTCTTTACGTCAGAGGCTTTTTCCAGCTCGTCCGCGACCTCGCACAGAATCTCCGCCACGATTGTGTTCAAAACAAACATTGGTCCGGATGTCGATTGTGTCGAACCTACCATGCGGAACTCAAACTTGTTGCCCGTGAACGCGAAAGGCGATGTGCGGTTACGATCCGTCGAATCTTTCGGCAACGGAGGCAGTGTCGATACACCCAACTTCAATTGACCGCCTTGCTTGCTGCTCTTGGCGGCACCGCTTACCAACTGTTCCAGAATGTCCGTCAGTTGGTCACCCAGGAATATCGATACAATCGCAGGCGGTGCTTCGTTCGCGCCCAAACGATGTTCATTACCAACATTCGCTACGGATGCCCGCAGCAGCTTCGCGTATTTGTCAACTGCCTTGATTACCGAACAAAGCATAATCAAGAAAATCATGTTGTCATGCGGAGTCATGCCCGGATCCAGCAAGTTGATGCCGTCATCCGTCGTGATTGACCAGTTGTTATGTTTGCCCGAACCATTGACGCCCGCGAAAGGCTTCTCGTGCAGCAGACAAACCAAACCATGACGCAATGCCACCTTTTGCATCGTTTCCATTACTAGCTGGTTCGCGTCCGTACCAATGTTCACCGTCGCGAACACCGGTGCCAACTCGTACTGAGCCGGAGCTACTTCGTTGTGCTGCGTCTTCGCCGATACACCCAGCCGCCAAAGCTCAGTGTTCAGCTCGTGCATAAACGAGGCCACCCGTTCCTGCAGCGTGCCAAAGTAATGATCGTCTAATTCCTGACCACGAGGTGAAGCCGCCCCAAAAAGCGTCCGACCCGTCAACATCAAGTCCAAACGCTTTTCGTAAAATTTCTTGTCGATCAGAAAATACTCTTGCTCAGCACCTAACGTAGCACTTGCGGTTTTGCTCGTCGTATTTCCGCAAGCTCGTAATACCCGAATAACCTGCTTGTTCAAAGCGTCCATCGAACGCAGCAAAGGTGTCTTCTTGTCTAACGCTTCACCCGTGTAAGAGCAAAACGCGCTTGGGATATATAGCGTAATGTTCTTGCCGTCTTCTTTTACGAACACCGCGCTGGTGCAGTCCCAGGCCGTATAGCCGCGAGCTTCAAATGTAGCACGCAAACCGCCCGAAGGAAACGAAGAAGCGTCAGGCTCACCTTGAGTCAGTTCCTTGCCCGAAAACTCCATGATCGTGCGACCATCAGACGTCGGCGAAATAAAAGCGTCGTGCTTCTCTGCCGTCGAACCGGTCATTGGTTGGAACCAATGACAAAAGTGCGTCGCGCCTTTCTCGATCGCCCAATCCTTCATCGCGTTGGCGATAACATCCGCTACCGAACGATCCAGCTCAGTCTCCCCAGCTAAAACCTGCTTGAATACCTTGAAAACGTTTTTGGGCAAACGTTCCCGCATCACAGCTTCACTAAAAACGTTCGAACCAAATAACCGAGTTACATCTTTAATTGTGTCACTCATCTTACCTAACCTTTCCAGCCAATAACGAGGTCTATCAGTAGAGGAATCCTACATCCTAATCTACTATCTTTTTGCTATTGTTATGTCTGTTCACGTCGAACAGAACCAAAAAAATCTCTTGTCCAATCTCATCCCCGCAACCTAATGTCATCCCTACGCACAAACGTTAGCCCCCGAGTTACGCTCGGCGGTTCGAACTCATTGTGTATCAAACTCGGACATATCCGCCATCTCCTTGCTTATATCGCCTCACCGCCCGTTTCGCCAGTTCTAATACGAATACATTCTTCCAAATTCGTGATAAAAATCTTACCATCACCGATCTTGCCGCCCTTGGCACTCCGCGCCGCCTTGATTATCGCGTCGCAAGTGATCTTAACGAAGTCTTCGTTCACACCAATGTCAATTCTCACTTTGGGCATTAAATTTGGTACCACCTTCTTGCCTCGGTGGATCGCCGGCTCCATCTGCTGTCCGTGCCCTGATACCCGAGTAACCGTAATGCGTTCTATCTCCGCGTCAATCAACGCTTCCCGTACCTGGTCCAAACGACTTTCCCGTATAATAGCGGTTATAATCTTCATCTTTTGTTGATGTCCTTTGTCTGGCAGATTCACTTCCTGACCTGTCAGGGGATTAATTTTGAAATTACGCTTAATTTGGGTTTAGCATTCCATAACCGTATTCATCGTGATACGTATGGTCCAGCCCCGCCATCTCGCAGTCCGGCTTGGCCCGCAGACCAACAAGTTTCTCGATCAAAACCACCAGCACCAATGTCACCACCGCTGCGTAAACGATCGCCATTACTACCGCTGAAACCTGCACGCCCAGTTGTTGCGCCATACTCCAACTGCCCCCGGCTTTTTCCGCTGCGTCCGCCATCCAACTGCTCCGGATGAAAAACACCAGTAATATCGCGCCGACTATCCCGCCCGTTCCATGAACGCCAAAAGCGTCTAAGCTGTCATCGTAACCAAGTTTGTTCTTCAGTAATATCGCCATGTAGCAAGCAATCGCCGCTATTGCGCCCAACGCCATCGCGCCTGCCGGTTGCACTACACCCGCCGCCGGAGTCACCGCCACCAAGCCCGCCAAAATTCCACTAGCAAACCCCAACGCCGTTGCTTTGCCTTGGTGCATACCTTCAATTATCATCCATACTAGTGCACCAGCCGCCGCTGCAACCTGTGTGGCTGTCAATGCCTGAGCGGTCACCAAACTACAGCTTATACTGCTGCCTGCGTTAAAACCAAACCAACCAACCCATAGCAATCCCGCGCCGATCATCGTCAACACCAGATTGCTTGGCGGCATCGCCGTCTTCGGATAACCTCGACGCGATCCTAAATATATCGCCGCGACCAATCCGCTTATCCCGGCACTTATATGTACCACAGTGCCGCCCGCGAAATCGATCGCGCCGTTGGCGCCCATGTTGAACAAAAACCCGTCGCCCGCCCATACCCAATGGCACAGCGGATTATAAACCAATATCCCCCATAATGCGATAAATACGCAATAGCCTTTGAATGTCACTCGTTCCGCGAACGCCCCAGCGATCAGGGCCGGCGTGATAATCGCGAACTTGCCTTGGAACATCGCGAAAACATACTCCGGTACGCCCGCGTCCATAATCGATGTGTCAATGCCCCGCAAGAATACGTAGTCGCTGTTCCAGCCGAACCAGCCGCCAAATACGTTCTCGCCAAAACACATCGCGTAACCGCATACCACCCAAAGCACACTCATTATGCCCATTGCCGCGAAGCTGTGCATCATGGTTCCCAGCACATTCTTTGTTCGTACCAAGCCCCCATAAAACATCGCCAAGCCCGGAACCATCAATAGCACCAATGCCGTAGATGTCAGCATCCATGCCGTCGCCCCCGAGTCAATCTCGACCGTCGCTTCTTCTATTGCCCCAGACCCAGCGCCTTCGAGTACCGCTGCGTCCACATCAATAGTCGCATTAAGGGCCGCCTCAGATTCAACCCCAACCCCCTGAACCTCGTCCGCCCACAACGCGCCCTGTCCCGCCAACAGCGCCGCTATACTAACAAACACTAACCATACACACTTTTTGGGGCCTCTGATTGTCATACGTTCTTCCGAGTCTGAGTGTTGCCAAAGTCAGTTCCAATGCTGCGATGCAATTGCCAAATGACTATCGCTTCACAGCCCGGCTCGTCCCTGAGCCAATCGACAGCAACAAAAATTATCGCTCTGTCGAAACACTCATAACCCCTAAGCAATCATCGTGCCAAAACCCCGCATTCCCATAAATGCTGATCCCCCAAGCTCTAACAGCAAAGGCCTGTGCTAACTCTATTTTGTGCAATATGACATATTTGTCACAAGTTTCAGTTGTGCGACATAATTGTCGTAATATATTGATGCCTCACTCAACCATTTCTCCTCGATTTGATCAAAAAAATACCCTCATCCTCACAAATCTAGCTCATATTATAACAAAAGTTACAAATTTGTCGCCATGCTTCCCCTGACTTCATTTTCATCCTTGTCCGTACATACCTCGTACCTCGACGACCTCGCCCAATCCCAAAAAAAGTTAGGGCGGATCGAAGAACAGCGACTTACCCGCCGGCGCTCCGTCCGCCCTGCCCAAAAAGTGTGTGCATAGTGTAGGTGTGCAACTTGTTTACACACGAGGGTTGACTAACCGATCGCGTCGTTGCCTTCTTCGCCCGTCCGTATCCGAACACAGCGGTCCAATGGAAGAACAAATATCTTGCCGTCGCCTATCTCACCCGTTTTGGCGCCGTCAATAATCGCTTTGATCGTCCTTTCCACAAAGTCCTGATTCACCGCGATCTCTAAGCGAACCTTTTTTAATAGATTCACTTCAATATCAACCCCGCGGTAAGATTCATGAAATCCCATCTGTTGACCGCACCCCAAAGCGTTCGTTACCGACATTTTATAAACTTCAGCTTTGTAAAGTGCTTGCTTTACCTCGGTCAACTTGTCCGGCTGTATGTATGCGATGATCAATTTCATCGTATCAATCTCCTGTTTTTGTTAGTGTGTTTCTATACAATACTAATTCTCTCGTAACCGATCACGCTCTCGCAACCGCCAACTGTTGATCAAAAACTTATCACCAAAACGAAATCCACCAACCGAGTTCCCGGTAGGGTGGGTAATTTTGAACATATTGTTCAAAGTTACCCACGCGGTTCCTGCTATTAGTGTCAATTAGTGGTTCTCTTTACTGTGAATGCTTACATTTTATCTAACTTCCGAATTGCTAAGCCGCATCACTGCGTCGTGAAAATCTGGAACCCGCTATAAGCTTCCATGCCGTGTTCACTGATGTCCAAGCCCTTCAGTTCTTCTTCCGGTTTTACTCGCAATCCGACTGTAACCTTGATAAGACTGAACATAATGAATCCTAGTCCGAAAGCCCATATAAACGCGCTTCCCGCACCGATCAACTGGCTGCCCAACTGAGCGAATCCGCCCCCGTAAAACAATCCGCCGTTGCTCTCGCCAATGCCCAGCACCTTCTCGGCATTAAACAATCCGCAAGCCAGCGTACCGAACAATCCGCATACGCCATGCACCGATACTGCACCCACCGGATCATCGATCTTCAGCACCGTATCGATGAATATTACACTTAATACTACCAGCACTCCCGCGATAACACCAATCATTATCGCACCCATAGGCGTTACGGTGTAGCAAGGCGCGGTAATCGCTACCAATCCTGCCAACGCGCCGTTCAGTGCCATCGAAGCATCCGGTTTCTTCCCGATAATCCAAGAGGTTATCATCGCTAGAACCGCACCCGCCGCCGCAGCCAAGTTAGTTGTAACCGCGATTCGGCCGATCTCACCGTCACCAACCGTCGTACTGCCCGGATTAAAACCGAACCAGCCGAACCATAGAATAAATACACCTAATGCCGCCAGCGTCAGATTGTGACCCGGTATCGCCCGTGGCCTGCCGTCAGGCCCATACTTGCCGATCCGAGGCCCCAAAACGATAGCACCAGCCAAAGCCAACCATCCGCCTACAGAATGCACCACCGTAGAGCCCGCGAAATCACAGAACCCCGTGGATAAATTCTCCAGCCAGCCTGCGCCGTCGTCACCTAACAACAGTGAACCCCATGCCCACTTGCCGAAAATCGGGTAGATCACCGCGCAGATAACCACACTGTAGATCAAATAGCTCTTGAATTTGGTTCGACCTGCCATCGCGCCCGAAACAATCGTCGCTGCTGTTGCTGCGAATACCGTTTGGAATATCATGAACGTATAGTTCCAACTCGAACCATCACCAACGGTATCCCCGTTGGTTAGCAGATTCGTCAAACCAAACTCTGACCCTCCCAGCCAACCGCTGCTCGTCACCCCGAACATCAGTCCGAAGCCCAGCAAAAAGAACACCAATGTGCCAATCGAAAAATCCATCAGGTTCTTCATTAGAATGTTAACCGCGTTCTTGGCGCGAGTGAACCCCGCCTCCACCATCGCGAACCCCGCCTGCATAAAGAATACCAAAAACGCCGCTACGCAAGTCCAAACGATATTCAGATTCATTTGCATGCTTTCTTCCAAAGCTGCTAAATCTGAAACGTTCACCGGCTCCGTAGTATCTTGCGCCATTACCACTGTGGGTAATGCCAGCAAAACCAAAAATAATAGAAACAATTTGGGCGCGGAATCTCTCATAAGTTTTCTCCTATTGTAAGAATAACTTGTTAATGGGTTATTTTGTCATTCCCGCAAGCGACTCTCTCTTACGCTCATCGTCGGGAATCTTACACGTTAGCCCCCGAACTTTATGTTCGGGGGTTCTGTGCTTTATAAACGCCTACATCCGTCAAAAACAAACCGTCACACTAACCCCGCCGTAAAACTCGTTTTCATCATTAACCGAATCATCCATCGACACCTGGTAGTTCATGAAAGGCGTTACCGTCACCGTCTGCCCAAACACGTCAAAGTCAACCGGGGCTGCCAAACCAAACGTCGTGTGCGACCAATCGTGGTCAACCGCGAACTGACCATCATTGTATGTGATGTCCCATGATAGTGACCATACCTGTTCTTCTGTGCCCGGAATGATTCCCGCTGTCACCAAATCCGCTGACAAACCGAATACGTGTGCCCAGCCGTCAATTTCCGTATCCCCGCCCGATTCCGCAGGCCACAATGCTCCCGCGTAGTAGCTAGGCACAATCGCCACATCACCCAAAGATATCAAGTTAGGCATCGATATCCCCGCGCCAACTTCCATTGTATCTGATGCCCGGTCCAACTTCGGAAAATCATAGTAAATGTAATTGATCCCGTAATCGATCGCGTAGCACGTATCAGCGAACAGTGTATTGCCATAAGCAACCGTGTAGTCCCATTCCTGCCATTCGTTAATTCCGTTGCCATGGTTCAGACTGCCTGTACCCATTGGTATCGAACCCCACATGTTTACGCTGAATCCCGATTGGAACAAATCCAGATCAACGCTCGGCTGATATGCCGCGTGGTCGTCAAACAAATCAAAACCACGCCACATGTATCTGCTCGTAAATGTATTGTCCACTGTTACCCCGATCGTCGGACAATCACAATCACAATCGCAATCTTGTCCCTTTGCTGTCGGACATACTGAGAAAACAACTAACAACATTGAAATCATCCCGACAGCAATACTTCCATGTACTCTTGTGGTGGTCATAAACTTGCTCCTGTAAAAAATGAAACACCAAATTTCTGCCCCAGTCATTGCTGGGAGTATTCTAAACGTCAACTTTCGCAGTTTTGAACGTTACTTCTTTGTTTGCTGCTACCCAATTGCCTATAAAGTACTATTCGGATTCTGTCAGCGTATTTCGAGAGTAAATAACAAGTACATGAATCATAATAGCAATTGGCGTGCCAAACCCATTTTTTGCGCGCAAACCATTTGCAGATAAGTGATTAGATTCCTAGAAGGAGGTGGATATGAGCGGTAATTAAACTACATAATTGTCACTAATGCTTGAATATGATACTTTTTTGTTAGATATCGCATGGGTTTTGGCTGAGATGGATTGATATCCTTTCACGCAGCTAAAAGGTGATCGGCAACCAATCCCCCAGCAAAATCAAACCGTCACTATGCTTTGTTTATGGTTTATGCCACGTCAAAAAGCAATTGTCACACTAACCCCGCCATAAAGATCGTCTCTGTTATTTACCGAATCATCCATCGATATCTGATAGTTCAAAAACGGCGCTACGGAAATCGTCTGATTGAAAAGTTCAAAGTTGATCGGAGCTGCTATCCCGAATGTCATGTGCGACCAATCATGATCCGCACATAATATGCCGTCATTGTATGTAATGTCCCAGCTAAGCACCCAAAACTGTCCTTCGGTTCCTGGAATAACGCCCCCGGTTATTAAGTTGGTGGACAAGCCAAATTTGTGTGCCCAGCCGTTATAGTGTCTATCGCCCCCCGATTCCGCCGGCCATACTGCAAGAGCGGTATAACTCGGCACAATCGCCAGATCGCCCAGCGATATCAAATTAGGCATGGAAAAATTCGTAATAATTTGCATTGAGTCCATGGCCCAACTGTTTATTTTTACAAAATCACAATAGAGGTAAGTAATCTTATAATCGAACCTGTAGATTTCATCTGCGAACAATGAATTGGAATAATTGACAGTATAACACCATTCCTGCCATTTGTTAACGCCGTCGCTTAGGAATTCATGTAAGTTGCTGCCTGTGCCCATTGGGATCGCGCCCAATACGCTTATGTCAAAACCCGATTGGAATAAATCCAGGCTGAAGCTTGGAAAATACACCGCGTGATCGTCATAAACATCGAAACCATTCCATATGTACTTACTAGCGTACGTATTGTCTATTGTAATTCCAATCGTCCGATTATCGTTCTCCTGCCCCTGTGCCGTCGCACATACTGACAAGATAACTGCCGACATTGCCAAGACGCCCATGAAGATATTTGCATGTATTCTCTGCGTACTCATAATCTGATCCTGTGCAAAAGAGAAACTTGGACTGCTTGTTCCATCTACTATTGAGGCATAGAAAGTCTCTGCTTAACCGCAAAGCGCAAATGGTACCGCAAAACGCAAATGGTACCGCAAAGCGGAAGTGGCACCGCAAAGCGCAAATGGCACCGCTCACTTGCGTCAATAGCGCGCTTTCATAGCCTGTATTTATGTCTGTGTTTGCTGTTACCCAACTACCTATTGCTCAGTATCGGATTCTGGTAAGCCCTCCAGGAGCAAATCAAATATAAGATTGCTTGTACAGGCGACTGACGGCACTTGAAGATATTTTTAGGATTAAGTTGTTGTTGCATAATGGTTTAAATGCTAAACGCGCTGTATTCCATGGCGTCAAAGTGATTACATAGTTGTTTGCTGAATATAGATATGTTACAATTTTGTCGATAATTATATGGTTTTAGATATAAATACAGCGTTTCCCAATGCTGACAAAACAGGTGTTCCTATGACTGAAGAAACTACTTTTCCCTCCAACGCGCCCGATAACAAGCATCTGCATACCGGAGAATTGGCCACCTTATATCGAATTAGCCAGGTTCTCGCGACCGGCGTACTCCAGCGCCAAATGCTCCTCGAAGTCCTCGACCTGCTCGATCGCGAGCTAGGCATGGCCGGAGGTACGATCATGTTGCTTTCTCCCGATGGCAGCGAACTCATGATCGAAGTTGCCCACGATCTCTCCGAAAAAGGAAGACAAGCTACTCGCTACCAAATGGGTGAAGGAATTACCGGCCATGTCGTGCAGACCGGCCAACCAATCAGCGTTCCCAAAATCTCCCAAGAGCCCCGCTTCCTGAACCGTACCAGACGAAAACGCCGAGCCCAACAGGAAACCAGCTTCATCTGCGTACCAATATCAATCGGCCGCAATGTCGTCGGTGCCCTCAGTGTCGAACGACCATACGACCCCGAAATCCTACTCGAAGAACAACAACGCGTTCTGTCCATCGTCGCCAGCATGATCGCCAACGACGTTCGAGCCCGACGCCAAGCCAAAACCCAACAGGAAGCCCTCGAACAGGAAAACCTCCGCTTACGCAACGAACTCGAAGACCGATTCCGACCCGAAAACATAATCGGTAACAGCGGGGCCATGCGCGAAGTCTATCGAGCCATCCATCAAGTCGCCCCTTCGGATACCACCGTCCTTATTCGTGGAAAATCAGGGACAGGCAAAGAACTGGTCGCCCACGCCATCCACTATTCCAGCCCCCGCGCCAACGGCCCCTTTATCAAAGTCAATTGTGCCGCTCTTAGCGAAAACCTCCTTGAAAGCGAACTGTTTGGCCATGAAAAAGGCGCCTTCACCGGAGCGATCCAAACCCGCAAAGGCCGAATCGAAGAAGCGGACGGCGGAACCCTGTTCCTCGACGAAATCGGCGATTTCTCCCTAACCACCCAGGTCAAACTCCTCCGCGTCCTCCAAGAACGTCAATTTGAACGCGTCGGCAGCAACCAACCGCGATCCGCCAACACCCGAATTATCACCGCAACCAACCGCGATCTCGAAAAAGCCGTCGCCGATGGATCATTTCGCCAAGACCTTTATTATCGCATCAATGTTTTCCCTGTTTTTCTGCCCGCCCTGCGCGACCGCAAGGACGACATCCTCCTCTTGGCTGACTACTTCGTCGAACGTTATTCTAATCGCATGGGTAAAGACGTCCGACGCATCAGTACCCCAGCCATCAATATGATGGTCGCTTACCACTGGCCCGGAAATGTCCGAGAACTAGAAAACTGCATCGAACGCGCCGTCCTCCTCAGCACCGACAACGTCATCCACAGCCATCATCTCCCGCCGACCCTGCAAACCTCAGACGCAACCGATACATTCGGCGTCGGATCACTCGCCGAACGAGTAAGCCTCTACGAACGTGATATCATCGTCGATACCCTAAAACGAACCCAAGGAAACCTCGCCGCCGCCGCCCGAGAACTAGGCACCACCCCACGAATCATCCGCTACAAAGTTACCCAACTAGACATCGTCCCCGAACGCTACAAATCCCGAGCCCTGGACCGAAGAACACCCCAACCTTGACAAAATCCCCAAATTCCATCAAAATCTATGAATTGACCGGGTGGCACCCTTTCGCGAAGCTAAAGGGTGGTTCTTTGATAATGTCATTCTCACGCGGACGGCCGAATCCTAAAATATGATAACCACCAACGCAACGCTTTACCAATACCGCGAATTTTCACCAGGAGCCTCTTAATGGACTTCACCTACATAATCTTCCGCCACCTTTGGCAAAAACACCGCCTCGCCCGCTACCGCCGCATTGTTGCCCAAGCCAATGCCCTTGAGCCCTCACTCGTCGATCTCGATGACGCCGCCTTTGATGACCGAATCTCTGATTTGCACAGCCGCGCCCAGGCAAGCCGCACAATCGACAACCTCCTGCCCACAGCCCTGGCGATAGGCCGCGAAGCTTCCCGTCGATCTCTCCAGATGCGCCACTACGACGTCCAGTTAATGGGTGCCCTGGCTCTATACGAAGGCTGCATCGCTGAAATGGACACCGGCGAAGGCAAAACGCTCATGGCGCCCATCACCGCGTTCATTCACAAGTTGGGCCGCATCGACTGCTGCACTCACGTCGTAACCGCCAACGAATACCTGGCCGCTCGTGACGCTCAATGGATGTCCCCGCTCTGTCAGGCGTTGGGAATGTCCGTCGGTCTCATCGTGCCCGGCCAAGGTCCCGCCGACCGCGCCAAAGCTTATCAGCACGACGTTGTTTATGCCACCGCCAAGGAAATCGTCTTCGATAGTCTCCGCGAACCCCAACGCCGCCGCCGAACCAGCGCCGTCGATTCCATACTCCGTCCCGATGCTGTCCCGCAATTGGACCCAAAATACGATTTCGCCATTGTTGACGAAGTTGACAGCGTTCTTATCGACCAGGCCGGCAGTCCCTTCGCAATCGGTGCCTCCAGCAGTGCCTCGCCCCAAACCCGCATCTATCAGCACGCCAACGAAGTTGCCGGCCGTCTCGTTCGCGGCGCCCACTACCGTTTGATGCAGGACGACCAAAAAGTCGAACTCAAGGACGAAGGCAAAGCTGAAGCCCGAAGACTCGCCGGCGACATCCTCCGTCTGCTGCCCGTCGGCATTCCTTGGGTTCGTTACGTCACCTGTTCCCTAGCCGCCCGCTATATCTACAAAAAAGACCAGCACTATGTTGTTCGCGACAATCGCGTCGTGCTGATCGATGAATCCACCGGCCGAATGCTGCCCGGCCGACAACTCCCCGACGGTATCCATCAAGCACTCGAAGTCATGAACGGAATTACACCAACCGCCGAACTCCGAGGCACGTACCAGACAACTTTCCAAACTTTCTTCCGCAAGTACGACAAACTTGCCGGAATGACCGGAACCGCCCAAATGGCGGCATGGGAATTCTCCAACGTTTACAACCTCAAAATCGTACCCATTCCCAACAACAAACCTTCACGCCGCAACATCCAACCCGACGCCGTTTACCGCAGCCAAAAAGCCAAATATCATGCCTTAATCGAAAACATCGAAACCGCCCATCAGACCGGCCGACCGATCCTTATCGGCACCGGTTCTGTAAGAATCTCCGAAATCATCAGCGAGATGCTCACCGAACGCCAACTCCAACACGAAGTCTTAAACGCTAAAAACCACGCCCGCGAAGCCGAAATCATCGCCCAAGCCGGACAGTCCGGCAAAATAACCGTTATCACCAACATGGCCGGACGAGGCGTCGACATCAAACTAGGACCAGGAGTCGCCGAACTCGGAGGAATGTACCTTCTCGGGACCGACCGCTCCGCATTCCGAAGACTCGATGATCAGCTCTCAGGCAGAGTAGGACGACAAGGTGATCCCGCCGACTGCCGTTTCGTCCTATCATTAAAAGACGACATCCTCCGTTACGCCAAACGAAAAACCATCCACAAACTCCGCAAGCAATCACGCAGCGACCGATGGTCCCCAGTCCCGTCACCTAAAGCCGCCCAAGTCTTCTCCAATGTCCAAGCACACCTATCCAAAATCACCACCAAACGCCGCCATCACGTGTACCTAGGCGAAAAAAACCGAGAACAACTAAAAGAACAAGGCATGTGGCAAGACTGGATGGACGCCAAATAAAACAATCCCCTCTGTCAGTGTTGCAACCAAAAACCCCTCAACGTTAGCCCCCGAACTTTATGTTCGGGGGTTCGACCACCATGTGCCGAATGAAGAGGAATCACCTTCGTAGCGATTAGCACCCGCCCGCGCCGCGATTACGCCGCGAACGTGTAACCCGTTGTTCGCGACGCTTCGCTAATTTGTTTAATTCGCTTTGCAATTTCAGATAACTTTCAAACCGTTCCGCGTCCAGTTCCCCTTCTTCCAGTGCCGCCCGCACCGCACAGCCTGGCTCGTTGTCGTGTTTGCAGTCTCGAAATTTACACTGCTGTCCTAGTTCGCTGATATCCTCAAACGTTTCTTCCAAGTCCGCTTGATCAGCCCACAGTTGAATTTCCCGCATGCCTGGCGTATCGATCAGCAATCCGCCGCTCGGAACCAAGATCAATTCTCGACGTGTCGTAGCGTGCCTGCCTTCCCCGTCCGAATCCCGCACCTCACGAGTAACCTGCCTTTTTTCACCCACCAAATCGTTGATTAACGTCGATTTACCTACCCCGGATGAACCCAACAGCGCCGCCGTCTTACCTGCCCCCAAATAACCGCGCAGCCCTTCCAACCCTTCTTTCGTCAGTGCGCAAACCGTATGCACTTTGCGCCCGTGCGCTATCGCCTCCGCTTGTGCCACGCACCCCGCCACATCGTTACACAAATCTTTTTTGTTCAGCACTATTACCGCTGGCACTTCACAGCTTTCCGCCAACGTCAAATACCGTTCGATCCGCCGCGGATTAAACTCACCATCCAATCCGCTCACCACAAATACATAATCTACATTTGCCGCGATCATCTGCTCAGCTTGGCTTTCCCCAATCTCCTTGCGCGAAAACCAACTCGACCGGGGCAGCACGACGCCTAGCCGATATTCATTCCCCTTTCGGCCCGGCTGAAGCGTAACCCAATCACCAACGATGGGCAATTCAGCTTTCGACTTACTCTTATGAACCAATCGCCCCGACACCGGAACCATCAGTTCCCCCTCAGCCGTACGGACAACATATTCCTTACGCCCTTGGCACACTACACGCCCGGGAAGTTGATCCTTTGCCCCCAATTGCTCGAAATGCCGTTGAAACGCGGCGTTCCAGCCTAAATCTTGCAGTTTCAGTGCTAAGTCCGTCATGTATTCCTTAGGGATATCATCTTTGTTATGTCAGTTTGCAGGTTCCGGTTGTGCCCACGCCGCGTCAGCATTATTTTAATGTTGACACTAAAGATATGATATCATATTTTACGCCGAAAGCCAGTGGATACTAATAGCACTTTAGCTATGGGAATGATGAAATGCCAGTGCAAAACGTCGTTAAACGATACGAGCATAACCCGATTCTAAGTGCAGAGGACATCAGTTATCCCGCAACGCTGATTTTCAACGCCGGCGTTGCCAAATACCAGGGCCGTTATGTCATGGTCTTTCGCAACGACTACGGCGGCAAGGAGGGCAACGCCAAGTTCGAGGGCACGAATATCGGCCTCGCCTTCTCCGATGACGGCATAAACTGGCAGCCCCGAAAACAACCTTGGATCCAGTGGCAGACCGACGAAATTCTTCGGGCCTATGACCCGCGCATTACCGTCATCGACGGACGCTGCTATATGTGCTTTGCTGTGGACACCCGCCACGGAGTGCGAGGCGGCGTAGCGGTCACCGACGATTTTGACAAATGGGATGTTTTAAGTCTTTCCGCCCCGGACAATCGAAATATGGTATTGTTTCCGGAAAAGCTAAACGGCAAGTTCATGCGGCTGGAAAGACCTTTCTCGAATTACGGACGTGAATCGGATCATTTTGACCTGTGGTTTGCCGATTCACCCGACGTGGCTTATTGGGGTAATAATCAATTACTACTCGCTTCCGAACACGTTCCCTGGGCGAATCAAAAAATCGGCCCAGGCGCTCCGCCGATCAAGACCAAACACGGTTGGCTTACGCTTTTCCACGCGGTAAATAGGGATGATAGCAAAGAACTCCCAGCCTGGCACGCACATTGGCACGCAACCTATACCGCCGGACTAATGCTTCTGGACCTCCAGCAGCCTTGGAAAATCAAAGCCATGTATAAGCAGCCGTTTATGGTGCCTGAAGAACCATACGAGTTGGAAGGTTTTCGCGGCAGTGTCCTATTTCCAGGGGGGCTAATTCTGGAACCCGACGGCCAAGTCAAAATCTACTACGGTGCCGCCGATACCGTTGAGTGCTTAGCAACCGCCAATGTAGATGATCTGCTAAAGCTCTGTCTAGAATCATAAACAATTCCCAATCGTAATCCTTTTTTTTTACAATAGTTTACCGCTGGTCTTGCTGTGTCCGCGACGCAATTCCGGACTTATCGGGAATACTATATTGACTTTCCTGGCCCTAACTGATATCATTGGGTCCGTTACCTGTACATACTAACGTTGACTAGCTTAATAGCCAGTTTAGAAGTTACTTGGCCTGGTGCAGAGAGAGACGCACTCTCTTTGTGCTGGGCCTTTTTTTATGCGCTAACGCGCGGAAAGGACGTGAACCAATGGAACGTTTTGCAATCTCTAGAATCAGTTGTGTCTTTGTACTGGGAGTGTTGACCCTTGCTTTGCTCACCCCGTTAGCTTGGGCGGAGGATCCGTATCCGGTAGAGTGGGCAAGGCAGTTCGGAACATCCGCATCGGATGGATGCTACGGTGTTTCCGCGGATGATCTCGGCAATGTATTTGTCAGCGGTTGGACGGAAGGGGATCTTGCTGGAGTCGTCGGTAACGCGGATGCTTTTATACGCAAATATGATTCGGCGGGGAATATCATCTGGACACGTCAGATTGGTACCATATACAACGACAACGGTTATGCTCTCACAGCGGATGGCTATGGTAATGTTTACACCACAGGTTATATCAACAGCCAAGATGGTGCTTACGATCCTACCGCAGATGTATTTATCAGCAAATACGACTCCGTCGGAGATTTGGTTTGGACAAGGCAACTTGCTACGACAGCCAACGATTTTAGCTGCGGGGTTTCTGTTGATGGTCTGGGTAATGTCTATATTGGCGGTCAAACCTCTGGTGAGTTGGCTGGTCCTGGTTCCGCTTTGGGAAGTGACGATGCCTTTGTTAGTCAATATGATACAAGTGGCAATCTCATTTGGACGCAACAACTAGGCACTACAAGCATAGACCGTATTCGGGGGGTTCATGCCGATGGTTTAGGTAATGTTCTTGTTACTGGTTATACCTATGGTGACTTAGATGGAAGTAATACCGGCGATTCCGATGCTATTATTTGCAAGTATGACTCGGTTGGTAATCTTGTGTGGTCACAGCAATATGGCACGGTAGCTACGGATTTTGGTTTTGGTGTGTGTACAGATAGTCTGGGTAATTTTTTTATTACCGGCGAAACCAGAGGTAGTCTGAATGGGCCTCATGCCGGCACTCCTAGCTATTATGATGCCTATCTTCGCAAGTATGATTCGGATGGTAATTGTCTCTGGGCGCAGCAGTTTGGAGGTAATCCTACGGATTGCGGTGCTAATGTGAGTACTGATGCCTTGGGTAATGCTTATGTTTCCGGCTATAGTGGTAGCGACTTGGGTGGTGAAAATGAAGGTGGTTATGATGCGTTTGTGCGGAAGTATGATTCAAATGGCAGTCTTGTTTGGACGCAGCAGTTTGGAACTTCTGGTGACGATATTGGTTTTGGTCTTTCGATTGACAGTCTAGGCAGAGTCTTTTTAGCTGGTCGTACGGAAGGCGATCTCTTTGGGGCCAATGCTGGCGACTACGATGCTTTCGTAATGAAGCTTACACCTGAGCCTGCATCTTTGTGTTTGTTAGGGTTGGGAGTTGTTGGTTTGGTTCGGCGACGGAAGTAGTCGTTGGTTTGGGTATTTGGGTTACAGCTTGTTAGCTGCAACCTGGTTTGTGATTAGTGTTGATTTTTAAGGCTGAGATATGGCAATGTCTATATCTCGGCCTTTTTTATGCGCTAGTGGGCCAGGAGCGGGCGAGACGCCGCGGTTAGCGAAGTAACCTGTATTACGTTGGGTATCAATCGTGTTGGATGGAGTCCCACAGTTGTTGATTGAACGGGGCTGAGCGTGTGGGGCAGTTTTCTCGATGGCATAATTGGCAGGTGCGAAAGTCTTTTTCAGCGGCGAACTTTATGCCGGATATGGTCTTGTTGGGTATCATAAGGAAGGACGGCGTGAGTTGCACCCCGATCTGGGCTGATACATCGCCGAGCAGGCTGAACAATAGACTTTGTTGCTCGATGGGCCATACGGTGGCGTCGCCGCTGCCGGGACTCATAGCTGTGCTTTTGCCAAGATGAAAGGTGGATTCAAGGTGGTTATTGAGGTAGGCGCATGCTGCTTTGAGGAGCTCGGCTTTAATATTGTCCCACCAGAATTCCTTGAGAAAATCGTCTTTGGCGTCGAAGATTTGATCCATTTCGTGGCCGCAGGTCGCCACATAAGGGAACACTCGGCCGACCGAAGCCAAATTCATCTTAAGCGTGGCGCTGGTAAATACGACATCGCCGATCCGCACCTTGTCACCTTCACCCGGTTCAACATAGGCTTCGGTATAAATCGCTTTGGGGTTGGCGCTTTGGGATGTCAATCGCAGGAGGTCTAAAAAATCACGATGGTCATCGGAATCGCACTCGATACGCAGGCGTTGCATCAGCGGTTCAGGATCAATTGCAAATGGAATATTACGGAGGACTTTCATGATTTTGCCTTCTTTGAGTTTGGCTGAATCCCGGTTGTGCTTGGCATTGGGCAGCCGTCAGTGCCATAACTTGCGTAATATCAGCCCGTCAGAATATACAGCACTATCAAATAGCATATCACCCGCCAAGGCAAGAAAATATCCGGTTCAGATTCGGCTAGGCTGGGAGTTTTTGCTTGCAAACGTGGTCGAATAATGCAGAATATGTTTATGTAGGGAAAAAGGGCAATATTGCCGGTATTGGCACAAGTTTTCACCAGAGGAAAAACTGAAAGACTGTTGTGGCAGAGGATTGAGGCATTGAGGCCGATAGTCCCTACTGAGTTGTTGCTGCGGAGGAAGTATGGGTTGTGTGCTAATGTCTGCGGACCGGTTAGTTGCGGGGCGTATGGGGGGTGTTGGAGATAGAAGATGAGCAACAAGAAATACGTTGTATTGATGGCTGTAATTTTGTCATTGGCTTGTCTTCTTTCCAGTACCGGGGCTGTTTTTATATTCCATTATACATCTTCCCAGATCGATTCTGAGGAGACGGTTTTCTCGTTGGGTGATGCTGCGATCGCAGCGCTGGGGCTCACGGTTGTGATTGTTTTTGTCAGTACGTTGATCTTGAAACGGGTCATCGATCCGGTATTTGAACGTATGCATACCGATGAGCTTATGGACCAAGCGAAGTTTCCCTCGGAGAACCCGGATCCGGTTTTGCGTATTGCCGGGGATGGCAAAGTTTTGTATGCCAACGCCGCGGCAGAACAGGTGCTGCTAAGTTGGAACACAACGGTAGGCCAAGCAGTACCGCCCCAATGGCTTGCTTTGATAAAGAACGCCCTTAGAAAAGGGGCAAGCATGGTTCATGAAGAGCAGGTTGAAGGAAATATCCTATCATTTGTAATTGCGCCGATGGTCGAAGCGGGGTATGTTAATCTTTACGGCCGAGATGTGACGGAGCTAAGACGAGCAACAGAGGCGCTGCTCAGCAAAGAGCAGTTCCTTAACCGCATTATTGATCAAAGTCCTTTTGCTATGTGGATTGCTGACGCACAAGGCGTTTTGCAGCGGGCAAACCCAGCTCTCAAAAAAATGCTGAATGTCACCGATCAACAAATAGTGGGCATCTACAATGTTCTTGAAGATCCTGTGGTTGAGAAGCAAGGATTCATACCGTTGATCCGCAGTGCGTTCGAGGAAGGAAAGACAGTCAGCTTCACTTGCAGTTGGAGTGGCGCAGACATTCCGTTTTGGAATTTCGAGCATGCACGCTCTGTGGAGATCGAAGCAACCATGTTTCCAATTCACAATCCGGAAGGAGAATTAACCAATGTCGTCCTGCAATGGATAGATATCACCAAACGTAAGCAAGCGGAAGAGGCGCTGCGACATAGCGAACAGCGGTTACGATGGGCTTTGCAGGGCGCCGGAGGCGGTGTATGGGATTGGGATGTGGCACCTGACAAGATTTGGTGGTCAGAGGAAGTGTACGAACTATGGGGCGTCGATCGTGATACTGTCCTAAACCTAGATGCCATATTGGCACTGATTCATGAAGAAGACCGGGATTTGTTCAAGCAGACTGTGGAGCGATCGATTTCACAGCACACGGATTATCATTGTGAGTTTCGTATTCATCACAAGTCGAAAGGGCAGTTATGGATGGCCTCGTATGGTAGGGCGATATATGACCGCGAAGGCCAAGCTGTGCGCATGTTGGGTATCACGTTGGATATCACCGAACGTAAGCAGGCTGAGGAAAAACTACGCCGTCAGAAGGAGTTTGAGAGCAGTCTAATTAACACCGCGCCGGTTATAATCATGGTGCTGGACAAGCAAGGCAGAATCGTACGGTTCAATTCCTATATGGAGCATTTGTCCGGCTACCATTTTGAAGAAGTGCAAGGCAAAGATTGGTTTGACACGTTCTTGGTGGAGGAAGACCGTGATCAGATTCGCAAGTTATTCCTAAAGGCTATTGACAACATACAAACTCACGGGAACGTCAATCTGATTGTGACTAAAACCGGTCGAAAGCTGGATATTGAATGGTATGACAAAACCATCAAAGACGCCCAAGACGCTACGGTAGGATTGCTTTCTATCGGATTAGATATTACCCAGCGTAAACATGCCGAAGATGAGATTCGAAGACTCAATGCCGAACTTGAACAACGGGTTGAACGCCGTACCACCGAGCTGGCCGCGGCTAACCGCGAACTGGAGTCGTTTGCTTATGCGGTGTCGCACGATTTACGGGCGCCCCTGCGCGCTATCAATGGTTTCAGTCAAGCTGTGCTGGATGAATACTCCGGCCGACTGGATGCCGAGGGGCAAGACTATCTCCGGCGAGTCTGTGCCGCTAGTGAGCGTATGGGGGTTTTGATCGAGGCTATGCTGCGACTTTCACGTTTGACTAGAAAACAAATGCAGTACGAAACCGTTGATTTAAGTGCCGTGGTTTCCAGAATCGCTCAGCAGCTTAAAGAAACCGAGCCCAACCGAGATGTTACGTTCACTATCTCGCCGGGCGTTGAAGTTGTGGGTGACAGTGCGTTGCTCGATATTATGTTGGAAAATTTGATCGGCAACGCCTGGAAGTTTACCTCAGGCAATGAAAAAGCAGTCATTGAATTTGGTGTCCAAGAACAAAAAGGTGAATCAGTCTATTATGTGCGCGATGATGGAGTAGGTTTCAGTATGGAATACGCGGACAAGTTGTTCGCGGCGTTTCAACGGCTGCACAGCCAAGCGGAGTTTTCGGGTACGGGTATTGGTCTAACGACGGTACAAAGAATAATCAATCGTCACGGCGGAAGGGTCTGGGCCCAGAGCGAACCCGGCAAAGGCGCTACATTTTACTTTACCTTATGATTCCTGGCTCAGTCATGCACTCATGTAGGATGGGCTCTCAGGGCGTGTTGCTCAAAGTAGCACAAGCGTCTCGCTTGTGGTCCCAGGCCCTTCCTGCTGCGCCAAAAACTGCCGTTCTGCGTATGA
>JAFGKT010000050.1 GCA_016928435.1 Sedimentisphaerales bacterium
AAAGATGTCATTGTACGGGCTTCATAACACATTTGCCGGAGGTTTTCAGGCCAATCTTTTTGAGACCATATAACGTTCTCCTTTCGCAAAAACGAGGTCTGACCCGCCAGTCACTCACACATCTTTATTTTTTTCGTAGTACTGTTGCCGCTCCCAGCAACAGCATTGTCAGGCTAATTGGTTCCGGTACTACTGTGCCTTCAACAACTAGGGTAGCGTTGTTAAGCAATATTTCGCCGTGATTCGCATAATCGCCGTACACAAGAACAGGCCAGTCATATTTAATGCTAATACGTCCCTGGCCATCCAACAATTCGTCCCAACTTTTGTAGTATGGCAAATCAAAGACGGATTCGCAGTCAAATGGTTCTGGCTCCGGGTCAGTTGCCGCTCCGGCTTCGGTACGGGCATACACAGAGGTAGAGTAGTCATCGGGATCAGTCGTCAAAACAGCCGTAAGAAGCGCATCCCAGGTTTCTTCTCCACCAGGCAAAGACACTATTGCCGCATCCATTGTTCCGGACCATTGAATAGACACTTGGGTTATTTCAGTAAAGGTAACTCCAAGGTCAAAATAATGAACCCATGGCGACGTATATTCGTCATAGGTTCCCGCGCAACTTAGGGGATGGGTGACTACATCTGCGGAGGCAGAATGGGTCGTAATCAACAACAGCATCATCAGGATTAAAAACATTTTTTTCATTCGTTGCTCCTTTCAAAAATTGGTGGCTAACCCGACCCCAATTTATTTGTATCGTTATCGGCGAGTACCCAAAAACATAGGCACCGCCGCAAAGCACCCACGTTGGGCCCGCTAAAGCCCGTCAGAGCTGCCGTCAGCAGTGCCCATAGTGGGCACCAACCAACATGCGTGCTCTGACAAATAAATTAGCGGTTTAACGTGAGACACTCACTGGTACAGTGATTTACATATTCAATTGTCTTGGCCCGAAAACGAGCCTAAAAGCTTTGAACTCCTTGGAATTACTCCTGGTTACGATAAAAGTCCCTATACAATTATCTCTAATATACGGGCTTTCCCAGCCCTTGTCAACAAAAAAACTGGGAAGATTAGGCTGTTTCATTCCAACACACGCCGGTAACACCCACAGCATTGTTGCCAACCGCGCCGAAGGTGCCAGCGCAGTGGGTGCCATGGTAGTTACGGTTATCATCCATAGGGTCGACATCGTCATTGTAGAAATCATAGCCGTATATGTCATCCACATATGAGTTGTTGTCATCGTCTTTATTGGGGTCGCCGTTGAGTTCCGCTTGGTTAATCCAAATGTTTGCCGCTAGGTCAGGATGAGTGTATTCCACCCCGGTATCGATCACAGCCACGATGATATCATTAACATCTGTAATGATATCCCAGGCTTCAGGAGCATCGATGTCGCAATCAACAGTGCCAGTGACGCCATTGACAGTTTGCCCCGTGTTGTGCAATCCCCATAGCAAGCCAAAACAAGGATCATTGGGAAAGGTCTGAAACGCCTGAACTTTGAAGTTTGGCTCAACATAGAGAATATCTTCCCTGCCTGCTAACTGATTAATCGCGTCCTTTACGCTAACGCCAGTAGGCAGTTCGACCAAAGAAACATCTCTGTCAAAACTAAACTCCCTGTCTATTCTGGCATCACTTATGGTATCCCTTAAGCGATTCTCCCTCATCGTTTGAACTTGCACTCTGTCACCTCGCTGAGGCGCAAAGCGAATTATTAATTCACCAGGCACATAGCTATCCGAGTCTAGACTTTCAAGATCAAGTCGTCTATTACCTGCCCGAGAAGTAGAGACTAAAACACAAATCAATAGAATGAAGACGGGGAATCGGCGCAAGATATGAATCATGAGATATCCTTTCGCTAAAGTATAGCAAATGTCTGTTTTTGTAACGGTAAACTGGCCTTTACCTTTTCCTCAGCAGTGCTGTTGCTCCGATCAACAGTAGCGTTGCGCAAATAGGTTCTGGTACGACTGTGCCTTCCACAATTAGTGTTGCATCATCAAGTACCATAGAACCATGGTGCAAATACGTTTGCAATAAAAGAATTTCCTCTGTGTATTCAATGCGTATTTGGTCCTGACCATCTAATAGACTGGACCAATCTGTAGTAGTTCCTGAGGACTGAATAATTGACTGGCAATCAAATTCTTCAGGAACGGGATAGGCTTCCGCTCCTGCCCAAACTGAAGCATGTCTGTATTGAGGGGCAGCGCCGGTAATAGAAGCACTAACGCCAACATCAATATACTGAAAAGGTGGCGATACTGTAGCTGCGGTCATTGCACCCGACCACTGGATCGATACTTGAGTAATCTCGGTAAACGTTACACCAAGATCAAAATCGTGTACCCATGCTTCGCTGTTTACATTGTAAGTTCCTGCACAGCTTAGCGGATATGTAACTACATCCGCTACGGCAGGCCGTGCAATAACCATCAACAGCAACACAAACAATACCTTTTTCATTTACGTCTCCTTTCAAAAACTGGTGTCTAACCCCGACCCCAATTTCTTTTGTATTGTTATCAGCGGCTACCCCAAAAAAAATGGGACACCGCTGCGTAATGTTCCCGCAAGGCCCGCTAAAGCCCGTGACGAACACGTGCAGGCGATGCCCCTAACGGGGCACCAACCATGGCACATCTCGTCACATACAAATTTAGCGGTTTTGCAGGAGAAGTTCTCTGGTATAGTGATCTACATATTCGATTTTCTTGGGCCGTGAACGGCTCCTAACGGGTGGTAGTCTCCTTGGAATTACTCCTGGTTACGATAAAATTCCCTGTACAATTAATTCTAATATACGGGCTTTCCCAGCCCTTGTCAACAAAAAAACTGGGCAGATTAGGCCGCTTTTGAGGGGTCTAAGCGATAGTTTGCTCCATTGTGGCCAGCTAGGTTTCCAGGTGGTCGGCGGTCTAAGGGAGGGCTAAGCTTGGGTCCTAGTCAAGCCAAGCTCAGCCCAAAACGAAACTTTGCGCCGGTTCTCCGTTCTGCTGCTTTGCCTCTCAGTGTGCCCGGCTGTGTGCTTAAGTGTCCCTATATATTTCAGCGCGCACGGGCTGCGCATGAAAAAGGGCGCTGCTACAAATCACGCACGACCGAGGCCCGCAAGAGCCTTCGCAGAACGTAAAAGTAACAGCGCCCTTTATCATTATAGACAAAGAGCGCCAAGTTACCAGACGCTTCTGCTATCAAACTTGCGGTTTCGGTCGAAGCGCATGAAACTCAACACTGTCTATATTTGAATGTCCCACCGTGCTTAGCGGTGTTACTTAGAGGGTACCTCATGTTTGGGTAAAAAGCAAATGAAAACAGAATTTTTTTAGGGCTAATGCTAAGCTGTCGGCTGGTATCCGCTGTCATAATTGGAAACAGATTATCCAACCACGTGCAACTATCCGTAATTGGTTGGCTGCCAAACCACCAAACATTACCCAACTAGAGAGTGTTGTTGGCGGCCAAAAACTTTTTTGTCTTTTGGTCAGATAGAGGTTTTAACGTCCGAGAACTCATTGTATTCGACTGTTACGGGCAAAAGAGCCGCCGGTGGTAATTGCAGTATTGACCGGTCTTGATGCAACTACCGGCATATTGTAATGCGGCCATGGGCTAGTTAGATCGCGACCACGGGCTTGTCGAGGCTTAGCCACTAGGCTGGGTGCGGCGGGACCAGCAGGGCGATTAGATCGCAACTACTTGGCATGTCGTATTGGATTATCGGCCCCAATGATGATCTGCCCGTCACGGCGAGTGACCGCCCCACCTGGCAAGGTGCGTATAGAAAAAGGCGGCCCAAGCGGACCGCCTTACAGAAAGGGACAAATATTTTTTTGAGTCATTTCCGCCAACAAGCGAATAGCATATGCAAAGTATTCGCCATACGCGCCGTACCCGCACGCGTAGCACCCGGAAGCGGAACAAATACCCGCCGTGCGCGTAGTACCTTAAGCGGTCACCATCGCGGGGGTATGCAGGGGCACCCGTAACCGGCCGCTGCGCAGTTCGCCATCGGTGGTGTAGCGGGTACGTACCTCGAGTGTCAAATCTTCATCCAGCGGCAGATCGGGCAACTGAAAAACTAGCTGTTTGGGCATGTTCCTTTGCATAAGCAGTACCGGCAGCGCGGTGCCCTCACCACGAATCAAAAAGACGCCTTCATCACCGGCGGCGGGGTCGAACTTAAGTCGGCTGCCGTTGATGGTGCCGACACCGTAGGGGGTGATCAGGCCATCAACCTCGCCACTGGTCAGGTCTTCATATTGCAGCACATCAGGGGCCGGTAGTATAGTCTCGCCCTTGGTTAGCGATGCCTGTTCACGTACCGCCCGGCGGATACGCCCCCCGGCATTGGTACCCACATCCAGCGTATGTCGGGAAGGATCGAAACTATCGGTGGGGCCATCGAAGTTGCCCTTGATTTTGGTGAACATTTCACACACACCGCCAAGCTGGATACGCATACCCATAATCAGCAGGCTCTCGCACGCCTGGCATAGGTTCTCCAGCACGGCCAGGATATCAGCCCGCCGCACCGTTGTACCTTGGTTGACGATGTAATCGGCCAGGTCCTGCAAACCCACTGTGTTATAGCACAGCACGCGGGCGGCGTAGGCGTTGTCGGTTTCACTGAGTTTGTTTTCGTACAAAGCATAAGGTATCGTCATAGTGATTTTCCTTTCTTGGCAGCCGCGATGAGCGGACATATCCCGTTTCTGACCGCCGCCGCACTGCGCGGCGAAGTATCGACGGGGATGGGCAAACATAATCTAATTGGGTTTTGCGTATCCCTTCACTCCTTAGCTCTGTCGGCAGAATCCCCCTTGAGCTTTAGCCTAATTGATGATATCCCCAGTTATTATACCCCCGTGTCTATTGGCGATTAGACTTCGCATATTATATTGTGGCGGCTGTGTTGCATGGCAGGAATCTAGGTCATTCTTTGCAGGTCGATGAATAGGATGATGGCGATGTTGGTTGCGGTTACGAGGTCGTAAGGTAGGCTGCCTCGTTTGTAGTACCAGAGGATTGCGCGGCGGTAACCGGTGCGGGAAGTGGGATCGAGGGGAGTGCGGTTGGTTTCTTCGCGGCGGATTTGGCGGAATGCGAAGACGATTCGGCGTAAGACGGTGAAGGAGGAGAAGATGGCGAGTTGGACCATGACGGTAGCGATATGGCCGGAGAATAGGCCGATGAATATGGCGGCGATTCGTTCGCCGCGCTGCCAATAACCGACGGGGCAACTATCGATGAAGTTTTCAGCGCGGGCTTTGACGTAGCTTATGATTTCTGCGTTGGTGAAAGCGACGGCGGCAGCGAGGATAAACAGATGGTTATGGGGGATATCGGGGCGGCGGACGTAATACATGATAATGCCGATAAAGATAGCGGCATCAGCGACGCGGTCGCAGGAGGAATCGAGAAAGGCGCCGGCTTTGGTTATTTTTTTGCTGTTGCGGGCGACGGCGCCGTCGAGGATATCGAAGGCGGCTGAGAGAATGATAAGCATCGCGGCGGTGAAGCCGAACCAGCTATGGTCTGGGCCTGAGCCGACTTTGTCGCCGGCGCCGTAGGCCAGGAAGACACCTGCTGCGATGGTGGTGAGCAGGCCTAGTATGGTGAGGGTGTTGGGGCCGACGTGGCAGCGGATAAGTCCGGCGGCGACGAATTCGCGGGCACGCTGGATATTGTTGCCGAATATCCGGCTGAATATAGCGGTGTGGTTGGCTTTATTGATGGGGCTCATAGTTTGCAGCGAAAAACGCGATGGTATAATTTGTCGCGCAAGCAAACAGCAACAGGCCTCCTTTTAAGTCCTGTTGCTGTTTATAAATCTGTTTTTGAATGTCATTAACTGGTTTTGACTTTGTCTGCCGGTGCTGATGCGGCGGCGGTGGAAGTTATGCCGGCGGTTTTAACGGTGTTAGGTTGACTGATGAACTCCTCGATTTGCCGTCGAGCGTCATTATCGACCATTTGGACCGGCGGGTGTTTCATGAGGTAAGCGCTGACGGGCAGCAGCGGACCGGCGATGCCGCGATCCCGGGCGACTTTGCAGCACCGAATAGCGTCGATGGATACACCGGCGCTATTGGGGGAATCTTCGACGCTTAGACGCAGTTCGAGGTTGAGAGGTATGCCGGCAAATCCACGACCTTCCATACGCAAGAAACAGACTTTGTTGTCCTTTTGCCATGGGACGTAGTCGGCGGGGCCGATGTGTACCTGGTCGGGATGCAGAGGCGTGTCGAGTTGAGATTGGACGGCTTCGGTCTTGGATATTTTCTTACTGGCCAAGCGGTCCTGGTTGAGCATATTTAGGAAGTCGGTGTTGCCTGCGGTATTGAGCTGGTAGGTGGCGTCGAGTTGGGCGCCGCGATCACGGAATAGGCGGGTTAGGATACGGTGAACAATGGTAGCTCCGACTTGCGCTTTGATGTCGTCGCCGACGCAGGGGATGCCTTTTTCGGCGAATCGCTGAGCCCATTTTTCGTTACTGACGATAAAAACGGGGATACAGTTAACGAGGCTTACACCGGTTTGAAGCGCGGCCTCGGCGTAATACTCGGTAGCCTTTTGTGAACCGACGGGCAGGTAATTTACAAGGATGTCTGCTTGGCTTTCGCGCAATACTTTGGCGACGTCCACGGGTTGGGCGTCAGCGGGTCGGAATGCCTGGTCGTCAGGATAGCGGGCCATGTGTTCGGACACGCCGTCGTTGATAGGGCCCATTTGGACGATGGGGCCCGGCTGAGCGAACTCGGTGCAGATATCTTTGGTGCAGTTTGGCGGCGCGAAAATGGCTTTGGTGAGCGGCTGGCCGACCTTGCGTTTGTCGATATCGAAAGCCGCGACGACTTCGATGTCGGCGGGGCTATAGGGGCCGACTTGATAGTGCATCAATCCGAGACTTTTATCAGTGTCTTCATGACGATTCTGGCGGTAATACTCGATGCCTTGGATCAGACTGCTGGCGCAATTGCCAACACCGACTATAGCGATTCGTACCTTAGCCATTATTATACCTTTCTCAACTGGCTGGCATGTTCATACCCAAACTAACACTTAAACGATGTTGTGCAGTTTGCGATAGGCTGGGAAATCCGCAGCCGATGCTGATGCGCGTTCATGCGTGATTAGGTGCAATCTTTAGACCGAGCGTTACTCCGGCGCACGCAAAGACCCGGGCAGTTAAGGGCGATCAGTGAAGGATCATCCTTTGCCGACTTAGCCGACTTTGGTCTTGGCTTGATTAAGCATTCGGGCCAATTGAGCTTTTTTGCGTGAGGCGGTATTCTTGTGAATGGTGCCTTTGGCTACGAGCTTATCGATAGTTTTCTGGGTATTGCGTAGTTCTTTTTCCAGTTGCTCCATATCCGCGGGGTTATGCGCCATAGCGGTATATTTTTTGATCTGGGTACGCATTGCACCCTTGCGTGCGCGATTGCGCATGTTCCGTTTGGCATTTTGGCGAATTCTTTTTTTCGCCGAAAGCGAATGTGCCACAAACAACTCCTTGCATTAAATGATGGGTGACTATCACCCGTCAACTACATTTACCACCTTGGGGCAACGGCGCCGCCGACGTTGGCTGCGCGATTATACAAAACATTGCCGGGTGGTGTTAAATTTACGATTATCTATTTGTTCTGATTTCTCATAGCGTCGATTCGATTACGAACGTCGCGATAATTAAAGTCAATTTGCGCTATTTTACGGAAGCACGCCAGGGCTTCATCGATTTGGTTGTCAGCCTGATAGGCACAACCGAGATTATATCGCATTTCTTTGGCTAGGGCGTCTTCGGTGCTGGTGCTAAGTTCCAAGGCGTTTTGAAACGTTTCGATCGCGTCAGTGAACCAGCCTTTGTGGAAGAAACACTGGCCGATACAGTTAAAGGATTTAACGCGGAGCTTAGGATCATTGCGTGCTTCCTGAAACTGCGGGATGGCCTCGTCGTATTTTTTGGCCATAAGCAGACGGCAGCCATACTCATATTTCATGCTCATATCGGTGGGGTAATTGGCGACGCATTGCTTAAAGTGATTGAGTTCGGTGGCGAGTGCCTTTATTTTGGCTTCGCGCAGCTTTTCTTTGAATTTTTCATCGTCAGGGTTCTGGTTCAGTTTGGCTTGGATTTTACGGGCCTGACGGTTCCATTGCTTTATACGAATTTCACCGATTTTTTGACGGAAGGCGAATTGCCCGAGTTCTTGGTGGGCTTTTTCGAGGATTTCGATGGCTTCGTTTTCGTTTTGGAGTTTTTCGGTGGCGCAAAGGGCGGCTACGAGTTTGGTGATTTTTCCGGGGACGTTGGGTTCGGCCTCGTATTCCGCGCGGGCTTTCTTGATGGTGTCGGTACGTGTTTCTACGGATTGGACGAGTTGGTCGCGGGCCTGCTGCTGCTGCTGTTGTTCGATATCTTTGATACTTGAACGAAAGTCGCTGTCATTGTCGTAATTACCCTGCTGCATGGTGGTTTGAGCGGACAAGTCACGCATTGAGTCTTGCAGGGCGGCATCATTGGGTTTGAGCAGCAATGCCAATTGGCAGGATTGCAGCGCTCTGGAGAACACTTCTATTTTGGCGTAACAATCGCGCAAGAACAAATATATACGAAAAGACGGCTTGTCTTTTTGTCGGTTGGTTTCGAGAGTGATATCCGCGATCCATTTTGCTGTCTGACGGAAATTGGCTTCGGTAGCGGCTTCGGTGAAGTCTTTCATCAGGTCGATGTTGTGTGGGTCTTTGCTGAGGGAGTATTCAGCCTTGAGCATGTTATCAAGCGGGGTTTTAGCTGCCATTTTTTTGAATTTGGAGCTGTCGCGGAACCCGCCTTTTTTCTTGCCGGACGCTTGTCGATCCAAAGCTATTTGCCGCAAAGGGGTGTGTCCTTCTTCGACAGCTTCGGGCCAAAGAGCAATGCCCTCAAGATAAAGTTCGATAGCGTAGTCGTAGTTGAGGGCATAAGCAACATCGGCACCCTTGGCGAAAAACTCACGGGCGCGGTTCTTGACCTCTTCAGGAAACAATTCCTGATTAACGGCATTGGTATCGGTATTTATGTTGTTGTTTTGGTCGGTCATATTTTCGGGGTGGTTTGCCAGCGGAACTTGGGGGTCTCGTGATTAGCCAACTGAGGAAGGCTTACTGTAAGTAGATACGCAGCTGGAGTTTATGTTGTTCGGTACTTTATCCTGGAGAAAACGGTGTATATTTAGGTTTCTTTATAGTAATGCTGGTAATAATTTTGCCATGATATTTATATAAGTAAACACGATAAGCTAACAGAATACTAGAAGATGTCAAATAAAAAAAGCGGATGGATAATAGTTGGATTTGCGATAAAGGCAATATTGACAGGTAATTGGCGAAATCACCTTTGTCTGCGCCGGCGGTGATTGGTTAAAAACTTGGGCGGCCTCTAGCCGAGGCCTCGAGCGGGTGCTATAATGCCATGACAGCAAGTGAGATATGATTATGTATGAAAAAATAGACGTTGCAAAATTGCATCTTGAGCATTATCCGGCACCGATTCTGCGTAAAGTAGCTGAGCCTGTGGTAGAGATTGATGATACCATAGCGGCGTTGGTTGACCTGATGTGGGATGTGATGTTTGAAGCTGACGGCGTGGGTTTGGCGGCGCCTCAGGTTGGGGTATCTCTTCGTATTTTCATCGTCAGCGTCACAGGCAGACGAGAAGACGGGCAGGTCTTCATCAATCCTGAACTAAGCAATTTACAGGGGGTATCTGAGACCGAAGAGGGTTGTCTTTCGGTTCCGGGGGTCCGTTCGAAGGTTCGTCGGGCAGGAGCCTGCACCGTAAAAGCTTTGGATTTAGACGGTAATACCTTTGTGCTGGAGGCGGCTGATCTTTCAGCCACGGCGGTCCAACACGAAAATGACCATCTTGACGGCAAATTGTTTATAGACCGCCTTACCACGGTTGGCAGGATCGCTTGCCGCAGAGGGCTAAAACAGCTGGAGCGGGAGTATTCGGGCTAAATTCCCAGCGATTGGGTGGGTGTTGGCGACAGGGGTGGGGGGAGATAGCGTAACGAGTTAGGGCTAGTTGTGCTTGACTTGGCGGGCAGGTGACCTATACTGAGCGGAATGACAGCGAATCCATACAATATCAGCCGACTGGTTGGGGCCTTGTGGGTACTGGGGGCGGTACTGTTGGCCATGGCGGTTTGCGGCTGCAGTGAACCGCAGAGCAGCGCGATTGCTGTGGAACCGGCTATCATTCAAGGCCAAGAGTTGGTGGTTTGGCAGGCTTGTCAGGATGAATTGCACAGCAGAGGGTTTGTGTTAGACCGCGCAGAACGGCGCAGCGGCGAAATCGCCACGATGGGTCGGGTGAGCAGTCAATGGTTCGAGTTCTGGGGGCGTGACACGGCAACCAGCGCAGATATAGCGGAATCCAGTTTGCGTACTATTCGCAGGCAAGTAAACATATTGGTCGAGCCGTTGGGGGAAGATGAATATCAAGTTGGTTGTGTAGTTACGGTAGAGCGTTTTGCGCCGTTGGAACCGGAGGTAGGCGGGACGATGTATGCCGGCGATGTTCTCGCTCGCTCGGCGAACCGGACAGATGACAATCCAAATGCTGAGACCGGCCTGGATACGCGACAGTGGGAGACATTAGGCCAAGACGCGGCATTAGCAGAGGAGATTCTGAAGTCCATAGAATCAAGAGTTTATTCGGTTCAATAATAATGATGACAAGGGTCGGGGTCGGAAGCTGATGCATCTTGTAATGAGATAGTGTCAGCTTCCTTTTTTGACAGGCGAATAGGGCTGTTGGCGGGTAAGAATCTGAATTAGTGTTTGTTCTTACATAGATAGACGTTTCTGCCAATTTTGAGTAGGTAGTTTTTTAATTGCAGCTTGACGATTTTTGTTAAAATAGGCTGAAAAAGTCATATTGTCGCATCTTTTTTCCCTTTGGGTGACAATAGGTTGTCACTAGTTCACGATATTTAATGGAAGTACTAGTTATGAAGGACTATTTTGTAGGTGTAGATCTTGGCGGAACTAATGTTGAAGTTTGTCTTCTTAGTGATTCAGGTGAAGTTGTTGGTCGTGGCGCGGCCCCTACTGAAGTAGCTTTGGGACCTGTTTCGCTGGTTGATCGGGTAGCAGCGATCTGTCAAGAGATGCTTGCTTCGTCATCGATTGGTGTTTCTGAAGTCAGGGCGTTTTGCATCGGCAGTCCTGGTCCAATTTCCGTGTCCGAGGGCAAAATAATCAAGGCGGGCAACTTACCGGGTTTTGACAATTTTCGTTTGCGTGGTGAATTGTCGGCGCGATTAGGTGTTCCGGGCTTATTGGAAAACGACGCGAACGTTGCGTGCTGGGGCGAGTTTTGGCGAGGCGCCGGTCGTGGTACGACGGACATGGTGATGTTCACGTTGGGCACTGGTATTGGCGGCGGCATGGTAGTTGCGGGTGAATTGGTTCACGGCAGCGAAGATAATGGCGCTGAGTTGGGGCACATGATAATTGTGCCGAAGGGCAGGAAGTGCAGTTGTGGTCAATGTGGTTGTTTGGAAGCTTACGCTTCGGCGAGCCACACAGCCAAACGAGCTATGGAAGCGTTACAGGCAGGGCGTTCTTCGGTCCTGGAAGGCGTTCTGCAGCGTTCAGGTACTATAACAAGCAAAGACGTTTTCGAATGTGCAGTAGCAGGCGATGAATTGGCCAACGAGGTGGTGGATGGTACCGCGGCGGCGTTGGCCCAGGCTTGTGTGAGTATGCGACATATCACCGAACCGCAAACGGTGGTGTTGGCCGGCGGCATGATAAACGCGGGCGATATGCTCACCAGCAGAGTGAAGAAGTTCTACAATGAGATGATGTGGAACTTGAAATCGGAAACAATGGAAATTTGTTTGGCTCAGTTAGGTGCTGATGCCGGAGTGATCGGAGCTGCAGGTTTGGCCTTACATCACTACCAAAACGATCGGCTTGGAGCCGTGGGTGAGTGAGGCGGATGACGGTCGAAGCTGTGCGAAGGCAAAGGTGCTTGAGAAAAAAACGCTTGGAATGATGATCGGGACTTTGCACTTTTGCGGACTGCACGTAAGGATTGTTGGATTAGCGGTTAGTTTTCGACAGTAGAATGGTTTTTGTCCTAGTCTGATGTGGCGTACCCCATACCCCGACCCCGACCACGCCACATCAGCTCTTTTTTTGCGCGGGTGGAGCGGTTTTTTGCGATAACAGGCAATCTGTGAGATAATTGTTGGGTTGTGTATATTTGTGCTTTTAAGATAGTTTTTTGCACGGTTTAAGTCAGCAGCGAGAGAAAGAGTGCTTTGCGGTGCGGGGGCTGGTTTTTTTGGGGGGTGGGGCGGTCTATTATTGCTGTGGGGCGAAGGGTTGTTTTAATAAGAAGCGATGCTTGAATTGCTCGGCTCGGCCGCTGTTACGGCTGAGCAGTTGGTGATCGCGATTGGTCAGGGCGTCGGCGGTGGTTTGCTGGGCTTGAACGGGTCCGAGGCGATGGGTTTTTCTTTTTGATTCGTATTCGATGTTGGTCTGGATAAGGTTTTCATCGGTGGTTTGGGCTAGTTTTCGCAGATCATTGCTGGTTAACATCATGGGGCTTTGGCAATGGAGGCAATAGAAGGGCAGGTCATCCCATTGAGGGGCGAGTACAAAGGTGTCTACGTGTAGGGATAGTTTTTGTGCGGCGGCGTTAACGGCGGTAACGACTTGGTTTTCGGTGAGTTTTTCACCGGTGATGCTGCTGGTGTGGGCGCCTTTGGAGAGGAATTCGATAAGCGGGGTCTGTTGGGCGAAGCCGGTGACGCGAACGAGGTCGCCCATGTTGTAGCGATACAGACCGGCGGTATTGGTGATGAAAATGTAATATTCCTGGTTGAGCTGTAATTGATGGGCTTGGAGGATGTCGAATTCACCGGGTATGGTGCTTTGGGCGTTGGGGTCTGGAAGTTGGTCGATTTGGTCGCGGGGGATGAATTCGTAGAAGTTTGAGGTGATATCCAGAATGCCGGACGCGGTGGAATCTTCGACGGGAATAGAGAAGCGTCCTTCGCTGGCGAGTAAGCCGATGTCACGGATGGGTACGTCGCCGAAGTATTCACGTAATTGCGGAATGTAAAGTCCTGTTGAACCGCCGGTCCAATTGGCTAGGAACGCCAGGTTCCAATAGTCTTTGGGCAGGAGTGCTTTGCTGTGACTAAGATGGACCTTGAGTTGGTTGGCACGACGGGGGTTGGGGCGTAAATTACGGGTGAGTTTTTTTGTAATGGTTGGGTCGATATCAGCAGGTGGGGTCAAGGTGCCGTCGCGAACATCTTTGATGATGAGGTCGGCGTGTTCCGCTGCGGTGCGGGCCAAAGTGAGGGTGGTGCTTGGGTTAGCGGTGCTGATAAAACCGACGTCTTGGGTGATGGCGAAGCGCATTATGGTGTAGTATCGTGCCAGGGGATTGGTGATTTTGGCTACTTCTGGGCTGGTAGCGTAGAAACGCCGGACTATGAACTTCTGGTTGCGTGCCAACATACCGGATATCGCGCCGCAGGGTATGCCTGCCGAGGTTGTTTCTTCATCGAAAGGACTGGTGACTTGGAGGATTTTGCGCAGATATCCGTTGGGATGATCGGCGAGTGCTTTTATGCCCCAAACATTCCAGCCTCGACGATAATGATCAGCGGAAGTTTGAGTAACGGGGATATATTTCGCGGGTGCGGTTGTTCCGCTGGTGAGAGCGAACATTAGGAGGGTTTCATCGGGGCCGAACAGGGCCTCGGTTTGACCATCTTGGCAACGCTGAATGTAAGGCGCGAAGTATTCGTAGTTCGCCAAAGGCATCGCGGCAGTGAAATCGCGGTAGTTTTTGATACGTTCGAAATTATGTTGCCGTCCGAAGTCACTTTTGCGATGTCGGCTGAGAGTTTGGATCAGAAGCTGCCGCTGTACTTGGGCACAATCGGCGAGTTTCTGATGAAACTGCTTTAACTTTCGTTTGGCGCTCCGTGCCGCGGCGAGTGCGATTAGTTTGTTTATCATCTTTTTTCACCTTGGTTTTATCGGTGCGCGGGCGTGACGCTTTATTGTCTCGGGCAAAGAAATCAGCGATTTCTTTTTGCAACTGGGGTTCCATGGTTTCGTGTTGAGGCGGTTGGTCGGCGAGGAACTTTCGGAAGAATCCTACGGTACGTCCGGCATAACGTTGGGGGTCCACTATCGCGGATTGATTGTGTTTGGCGCCGGGCACGATCCACAAATAACGAGGCCGTTGCGACAGGGCGAACAGCGCGCGAGTGTGGTTGGGCTGAATATAGGAATCCTTTTGGCCGTGGATGAAGAATATGGGGGTGTTACGCAGTTTTCTCATGCTCTTGCGTACAGAAGGAAACGAGCAATTGAAACGCCGGCGGGCGAATTTCAGCAGGAGCCAGCGCAAGAAGCTATAGAATGCGGGGTGATGTTTTTCGTACACGAAGCGTACGCGGGCGAAAATGTGGACCCATTTTTTCATGGACCATTCGAGTGTGGTATCGGTAGAGAAAGCGCTATCAGCGAGTACGGCTTTTACGGGGAGGAATTTTTGAATTTGGGTTGCTGTAAGAATAGCTGCCCCAGCTCCGCGGGAGATGCCGAACAAACCTATATTGAGGTCTAGTCCGCGGTCTTCCAGTTCCGCTTGTACGAGAGAGACGGCGCCTAGGCAGTCGGATACTTCTTTGTCGCTGCACCAGAGACGTGGTTCGTAGCCGGGCAATGACGCGCTTTTGCCGTGGGATCGGAAATCGAAAGTGAAAATCGCGAACCCGGCTTCGAGCAATGGTCTGCAATATCGAATACAAGAATACATATCGGAGCCGTATTCGTGGCAAAAGACAATCACGCCTTTGAGATCGGATGTGAGATTGTGTCCTTCGGAATAGGCTGGTTCGGATTTGTTGTTTGGTTCATTGGCGGTGGGGCAGGTCAACAGAGAATCGGGCGTGAGGAACATACCGCGAAGGCTGGTGCCGTCAAAGGCTCTAAAGTTGACTAGGCGTCCTTCGATACGATCGAAATCAAGAGGGCCTATCAACAACGGCGGGGGTGTGTCGCGGATGATATTGAGCATCAGCCGGACATATTTGCTTAGTACCGCGACGATGCCCAGTACACCCACAGCCAGGACCGCCAAAAGCGTTGTGGCCCAATGTCGCAACAGTGTTTCGAGCATGACGTGATTGTTTTTTTATTCTGGTTGGTGGTCGCGTGATAGTATCGCAGGAGTTAGGCAGACAGCGGCGTTTACCAGAGAGACTTATTCGGAGAATTTTTTGATGATTATAATGTTGTTCTGTCCGCCGAAACCAAACGAGTTGGACATCGCGATGTTTACTGGCGCCTTGCGGGGCTGATTGGGCACGTAGTCCAAATCGCATTCCGGATCAAGGTTGGTCAGGTTAGTAGTGGGGGGCAGGATTTGATCGCGAATGGCCAGAACGCAAGTAATAAGTTCAACGACTCCGGCTGCGGCGATAAGGTGGCCCAGCATACTTTTTACGCTGCTGACCGGGACTTTGTAGGCTTGGTCGCCGAATACGGATTTGATGACATGGGTTTCGATAGAATCGTTTTCAGCGGTGCCGGTTCCATGGCTGGAGATATAGTCGATATCGTTAATGGATACGCCGGCGTCTTTCAGCGCCAACTGGACCGCGGCGATACCTCCGCGTCCATCTTCATGCTGATCGGTAACGCGGAACGCATCGGCGGTGCTACCGTAGCCGAGTACTTCAGCTAAGATAGGCGCGTTACGTTTGCGGGCTGATTCCAGGTCTTCGAGGATGACAGCGCCGGCGCCTTCGGCCAGGACAAAACCGTCGCGTTCTTTATCGAAAGGCCTAGAAGCGTGGGTTGGATCGTCGTTACGGGTTGATAGCGCGGTGAGTCGATTGAAGCCGGTAACGCCCAGCGGATGTATCATGGAATGGCAACCGCCGGCGATTACGATGTCAGCGTCGCCGCAACGGATCATTTCCAACGCTTCTCCGGTCGCTTGGGTGCTGGCGGCGCAAGCGGTGAGGCAGCTCATGCAAGGGCCCGTAATACGGAACAGACGCGCCAAGTGCGAACCGGGCATGTTGGGTTCTTGTTCCAGTTCTCGTATGGCATCCATACGGGCTTTGGCTACTTTTCCCCAGATTTCCCAGTTCATCTCTTGGGTTTCGCTGTTCCAGCCTTCTACGGTTGGCGCGATAAAGTTGTCGAAATCCAATGGTCCTTCGCCGGCGCCGAGATAGAGCCCCACGCGTTCGGAGCGAATAGCGGGTTCATCGCCGTTCAGAGGTAAAGGCAGCATCGCTTGGCGCCACGCCTGGACGGCTGCGCCGATCATAAATCGACTGTTACGTCCGGCGAGTTTATGTTCTTCGCGCAGCTCTTGGGGCAAGTCCGCCAAATGATCGTAATCATCAGGCACTTGCGCGGAAAACTGAGAAGGGAAAGTTGAGGCATCAAAGACCGTTGTGGGGCCGATGCCGCTTTCGCAGTTCATGAGTCTTCGCCACATTTCTTCGACGTTGCAGCCAAGAGGTGTGACAACTCCAGTTCCGGTGATAACAATACGTTTATTTGCCATAGCAGTTTTTACTGTTCGAGACTATAGATTAGATTTTGCTGAGTACCATGGCGGCGGTTTGACCGCCGTAGGTGTAGCATGATGTCATCACGTTGTTCAGTTCAGTTTCGGTAGTCTGATTGATGATGTTCAAGTCGGCCGCGGGCTGATCGCAGTTTAGGTTAGCTGGGATTTTGTTGTGTTTCATCAACAGAGCCGCGGTTACCAAGTCGATCGCCGCGGCGCCGGCGCCGCAATTTCCCACTCGACTCTTGACAGCGAATATGGGCAGCTTGGACGCGGCTGCGCCAAAGGCGGTTTTGATCCCGTTAACTTCGCCCAGATCGTGACTAGGTACGGAAGCGCCGTGCGGGATTAACATATCGATTTTATCGGGATCGAGTTTTGACTCAGCCAGGGCTTTGGTGATGGCTAAAGCGATACCTTTGCCTTGACTGCTGGGCGCGACATAATCAGGGCCGCACTCAAAAGAAGCGCCATAGCCGGTAATCTCGGCGTATATAGGAGCGCCGCGTTTTTGGGCGTGCTGCAATTCTTCGAGTACGACGATTCCCGCGCCTTCGCCCACGACGGTGCCGTCGGCTTGGCTGTCGAAAGGCCGGCATGCCTTTTCGGGAGTGTCGTTATATTTTGTGCTTACTCTTTTTAGCAGGCATTGCCGCAGCAAGGCCATGGGGTTGACTTTGCATTCAGCACCACCGGCGACAATAACATCAGCTTTGTCGTTAGAGATCAGACGAAATGCTTCGCCGACAGCGAGTAGGCCTGAGGCTTCGGCACAGGTGACCGCGTTGCTGGGCCCTTGCAGATCGTGAATGATGCTGACGTGACAGGAAAGCATATTGGGCAGATATTTGAGCAGCCACAATGGTGTGAGGGTGGCCATGCCTTCCCGGCCCCATTTGCCGTAGCTAAAGGTGTCGTTTTCGGTGCCATTTTGGATGGCGGCTGCCAACTCAGGAATATCGCAGCAGATCAGGCCGGCGCCGATATTGACTCCGCTTCGGGTGGGTTCGATGTCGGCGGGTTCTTCAGGAGCTGTGCCTTTGGTTTTGAGTTGGGCGTCGCGGACCGCGTCGTCGGCGGCAACCACGGCCAGCTCGATATCACGCGACATTAATTTGGTGGCTTTGCGATGGGCTTTCGGGACGAGTTTGGCCATGCGCAAGGCAGGGGACTCGCCGGCCACTTGACTGGTGAAGTTGACGGGATCGAAAGCGCCAATGCGTTTGATCCCGGAATTGTTTTCCCACAGGGCTTTGAGATAATCCTGTGAACTTTCCCCCAGGGCGCTAACCAATCCAATGCCAGTGATGACGACTCGACGTTTGGGCATAGATGAGCTACTCCGCAAGTAATTCAAGAAGAAGCGCCTGCTTCATTAGGCTTATAGAATTTCAATAGGTTCATGAAGTTATCGTTGAAGACGAAGTTTTCTTCAGGGAACTCCAGACCGGCCATGTTTTTGTCCACATGGCTGAACATCATACTGATTTCCGCGACCAGATCGCCGTTGCAGGTGATGGTACCCTCGATGGTAGCTGCTTCGGGCGCGAGGCTGTCGATTGTGGCTTCCAGTCGCAGTTGATCGCCGGGCAGTCCGAGTTTGTGGAAAACAGCCTTGGAGACTTTGGCGAGGATGACTTTTTCTTGGAAGTCGCGTGCCTCGCCGACCAGTATGCCGCCGGTCTGGGCCATGGCTTCGATCATCAGCGGCGCGGGCATTACCGGATAACCGGGAAAATGATCGTGCAGATGTTCTTCAGCGAGGCTGATATTCTTTATCGCCACAGCTCGTTTGCCTGACTCGAACTCCACGAATTTGTCAATCCATATCCAACGCATAAAAGATTTCTCTGATCGATTACCGGGTTATAGCCTTGCTTCGCTGTTCGGAATTTCACAGCGAGATTGTAGGGCCATCTATCTTCGAACGCAACGGTGGCAAGACTAGTTGATCTTGCCTTCGATGTACTTAACGATAGATTCGACACAGAACAGGTCGGTGATTTTATTGATGTCTGGATCGGACGCGAAGTCACCGAAATCCACATGGGGCATTTGGCTTTTTAGGGCCTCTAAGCCGGCGGGGGTTAATTTACCGTCGGCGACATATTCGGCATTGCCCAACACGTTTTCCGCAGGGAACAGTTCTTCACGAGGAATCTTAATGCTAAAGGACTTTTCAAGACGGAATACGATGTCGAGAAAATCAATACTCTCGGCACCAAGATCGCCCATGAGGGTGGCTTCAGGGGTGACTTCATCGTCATCAACACCCAATGCATCAACCAAAGTTTCTTGGACCTTTTCGAATACGTCTTCACGGCTCATCGACATAGTTACGTACCTCCTGACGGCTACGCTTTGCTTTAATCTTATTGTTATACTTACTTTTTTCTAACCATGGCAACCTGGCGTTGCCTATTACTACTTCTCAATATTAATTTAGCAGGCGCCGACCAATTTAGCGCGTTGCTTCATGTTCTTTATTAGAGTTTGATCCAGCGACGCCAGTTTGGGCTGTTCGTCGGCGAGATTGAAGTGGCGTAGTTTGATACGCGCCTCAACCATTGGTTTGCCATCAACGGCGGCCGAAGCGAGGAACGAACTGCTTTCGGGCTCGATGGATTTAGCTTGGACATCGATTTTCAGCAGATTGCCTGGCTTGACGAAGCTTTTGTATTTTACGTTACGTGCCTCTTGCAGCACGATCATGCTTTTATCAAAACCATTGGTGACTCTCACCAGCATAGCGGCGGTCTGCACCAATGCTTCGATCATCATAACACCGGGTAATACGGGGAATTCCGGGAAGTGGTCGGCCAGATACTCTTCCGCCAAGGAAAGGGCTTTTACCGCGGAGATTTTTTCTCCCGGCACTATCTCAGTTACTTTATCTAGCAGAATAAACTTCACGATAACTTTCTTTGCTTCAAGAACTCAATTTGTCAGTAAAAACCGCACCGGATGGTGCCAAGGCATACCAGAACCCCATATTCTAGTGACAGATGCGCAGTTTTCCAGTGTTTTTTTCTCGGATAAACAAAGGGAATGTTGAGCCGTGTGCTATTTTTTGGTTGTGGCTAGTGCTTGGCACTATCTTGGGCGATCTGAGGCGGTGCTGAAGGCCTTATTGAAACTTTTTGGCCAAATTGCAGAGACGTTCTATTCCCTTAAGAATATTTTCGTTGCTGGTTGCATAACTAATGCGAAAGTGGGTGTCTTTCTGTGAGAATACTTCACCTGGTATGACCAGCACATTGTTCTGGATGGCTTGAGTAACAAATTCGGTGGCGCTTCCGCCGGGCGCGGGTACGAAGGCGTAAAACGCGCCGCCAGGCTTCACCAAGCCAAAATCTTCCTTCAAGCCGTCGTATATCATGTCTCGCTTTTCCCGATACGCATTGATGTGCTGGGAAATGTCGAGGTCCAGGTTCGCCAGGATGGCCCTTTGAAAGGGATGAGGAGCGCAGACAAAGGTGTATTGCTGAACGGTTGCCATCTGATTAAAAAGATCGGTGTGTTTTTCGGGCACGGCAATATAGCCTATGCGCCAGCCAGGTACTCCATAGGCTTTGGAGAAAGCCCGCATAACAATAGTATTGTCATAGAATTGGGCGATGCTGGGAGCGGACTGATCGTAACTGAAATCGCGATAGATTTCATCGGAAAAGACCAAGATATCGTGTTTTTGGGCGATTTCGGCTACGGCTTTGAGCTGCTGAGCGGAATAAACCGTTCCCGAAGGGTTAGCCGGGGAGTTCAGCAAGAGCAATTTGGTCTTGGGGGTTATTTTCTCGGCGATTTTCTCAGCAGACAACTGGAAATCAGGATAGGTATCGAGATAGACGCATTTGCCATTGAGCATATTGACCAAATGTCGATAGCTGACAAAATAAGGATCGGGAATCAGCACTTCGTCGCCGGGGTTGACAGTTGCCATGAGTCCCAGCAGCAGGGCGCCGCTCAATCCGCCGCTAACGAGTATCGAAGGATTGTTCCAGTTGTATTCCTGGTTAATTTGTTCAGCCAGGGCTGCGCGAAGTTCCGGGATGCCGGCAGTGAGAGTATAACCGTTATAATCTTGGCTAACGGCCTCGACCGCGGCTTTTTTGAGCGGTTCAGGTGCGGGGAAATCCGGAGCGCCAATGCTGAAGTTCACCGGATCGGTCATTGTCTCAGCCATTTGCCAGATGCGGCGAATACCTGAAGCATCGACGCAACGCGTTCGATCAGCGATATAATCCATGGTTGATAGGCTCCTGACTTGGTGGAATTGAAAAACATTGCCGCTGTCAGTAATTAAACTGGCAACGGCAATGTGGCTTGGACAATAAACGTTGACTTACTGCGAAGATGGCAGTTTGCCTCTAAGCAGCATCATTAATCAGTTTCTTTACCCGGCTTTTGGGATTTCTTGCCTACGCCCGCTTTTCGGTGAGATACTTTGGGCAAACCGAATACGGAATCCTTGCCTTCTTCCCACTTATCTTCGTCGGCGAGTGCCAGCAGCCGCTCTTCGCGGGTGAGTACATTGCGGTGACGTGACAGCGAATCAGCGCTTTTTAGAGAACGATCAATAGACATCAGACTTTACTCCTTGACTTTCTTTTCCAGCCCGAAGCGGGCGACAATTCCTTTATTGTTTTTATTATCTCATTAACGGTCGATAGTTTCAATAGCGGCTATATTCGCGGGGTACGCCGACTGAAAAGTATTGGCACTTATCACTGGTGCGCCGGCTGGTCGTGATTCATTATAGGTTGCGCCTACGCGAATCACGTTTTGCCTGAGGTTTACCATGCCTGGGGCTTGGGAACTCTCAAACGTCTGCGACGAATGTAACACATAGGTGTTATTGAAGTAGCCGATTTCGGTCATTATACCACTGTTGGCGAAATGCTGCTGTAACGGTCGCAACATATTTCCTTCCGCCAGCGAGCATATTATGAGGCATTGGCCTGTGCGGGCCGCGGCAGCGTTGCTCGACTGAGCCGGTGCGGTGTTCTGAGTCGTCACCGACTGCGCTGTTGGTATAGGCCTTGGCTGTGCGGTTGCCGGTTGCGAGCCGCCTTGGGCCGAGGGCGTAACCAAATTGGTGTTGGCCGGTGACTCGACGATCTGCTGCATGTCTGTGCCGGGCGGAGCGTCGATATAGTTGGGAGTCGCAGAGTTACGGCCCAACTGAAAGGCCACCAACAGCAAAAATACCAAAGCCAACGCTGCCAGAGCCAAAACCCGGTAAGAAACCGAAAACGTAAGTCCTGAAAACATAGGGGTTTCAGTTTCATGTTCCGGCATAACCGCCGTCGGAATCGCGGCATCAACATTGACCTGTTGGGGCTGTTCGGACAAGGCGTCTTCGTCGGTCAGTTCCGACTGTTCTGGTTTTTCCACTGTTTGAGCGGCTTTTTTGCTCTTTTGGTAAAACCATTTGGGAGTCTGCAGGCTCCCTTTGCGCGGTGATGAGCTATTCTTCGATACTAACTCAAATAACGCCGGTTTGTATTTTTTTGCAGCCATAATAGTCACCCAAAAGGCTCTATTGCCGGCAGATAAACAGTCTGCGACGGACAATAGAACTCCTATAGATAGCAGATATCGGGGGCCAATGCAATGTGATTTCATCGGCGAGATGATTTTTTCGTGGATATGGCAGATAGTTTTCGCTTGACAGCCGGGCGTATCTCCAATAAATTTCTTCATTTACACCTATGGGGGGTTAAAGGTTAGGGGGATGAATTAGACGTTGGAATGTTTGATGTTAGTGTTTTTTGTATAGAGAGTTAGAATAAGATGTTACCAGTAAAGAAAATATCAAAGAATCGTACTCGTACGCGGCGCAGCCACCATGCTTTGAAGGGCGTGAACTATTCCGTATGCAAGCAATGCGGCAACTCCAAACTCCCGCATTGTGCTTGTGACAAATGCGGTTATGTGAACTCAACGCTCACTCTTGACCTTAATAAGGAATAGAGAGCTTGGTTTACTACTGGAGTTGCTAGCCAATGCTGGGTAAACAACCAGGCATTACTTGAGAGTTGATCTAATATTAGAGCTTTCTTGTGATGACATGTGTTGGAGATCGGGCTGATTTGCGGTCACCGGTATTGGCAATAGTATTTTAATGCGGCGTTGTGGTCGGTCTGAAGCGTTTGGCCGGACCGATGCGTTGAGTTACCAAAAAATGGTTATCTGAGGACTAGAGTCAATGCGCATAGCTATCGACGCGATGGGGGGCGATAAAGCACCGGCTGAGGTGGTAGCTGGTGCGCTGGCGGCAGTGGATTTAATCGACGACAACGAATTGGTATTGATAGGCAATGAGGATGCGGTTCGACCGTATCTTGAGGAGGCAAGCGGTTGGGAAAAGAAGCTGACTTTGGTTCATGCTCCGGAATCTGTGGACATGGACGAAGCTCCCGTTGAAGCCTTGCGCAAGAAGCGTAAAAGTTCGATCGCGGTTATGGCCAAGATGGCTGCGGCCGGCGAAGTAGATGTGATTATGAGTGCCGGCAACACCGGTGCTTGTGTGGCCGCGGCGCAGTTACGTATGCGATTGCTGCCGGGGGTTATCAGGCCGGGGATTGTGGTGGTTTTTCCGACTTTTGCTGGGCCTGTCACTATGTGCGATGTGGGGGCTAACGTTGCCGCCAAACCCAGCCATTTGTATCAATATGCTATTATGGCCAGCGTATATGCCCGTCAGGTTGTGGGTATAGCTGAACCGACGGTTGGGTTGATAAGCGTCGGAGAGGAAAACGCCAAAGGCAACGAACTGATAAAGAAGACCAATCAGTTATTGAGAGACGATCCGAATTTGAAATTTGTGGGCAATGTTGAAGGACGGGATTTTATCAAGAGGCCCGCGGATGTGATTGTTTGTGATGGGTTTGTGGGTAATGTTATATTGAAACTTACCGAGGGTCTTGCTGAAGGTTTGTTCAAAGCGATTGGTCGGGAAATTGGCCGGCTTAAACCGGAGTTGATTCCGCATTTTGAACCCGTAATTAAAAGTCTATATGCTACCCACGATTACAGCGAGTACGGCGGCGCGCCTTTGCTGGGAGTGGACGGCAACTGTATTATATGTCATGGCAGCAGTAATGCCCGCACGATAAAGAACGCTATTTTGGTAGCATGTAAAATGGTTCGTAGCGGTGTCAATGCTCAGATTGCACAGGAAATTGGCAATATGAGTGTGACCGAGGAGTGACTCTAGTAACGATCATGTTAGGGGGCTAGAATTCTCGGGGGTGAATATGTCGGCCGGCTACAAGTCATGGCTTTGTCCCGAAATGTGTAAAATTTGAGATTATTTGGTCATTAAAGTGTTTTTGTTTGCGGGAGTCGGCTATGCGTTTTTGTGGCGTGTGGACCTTTTGCCGTGACGAAAAGTATCTAGTTGCTTTGGATGGTATCGATGACAGAGAATGATAGCGGTCAGATGTTCCAGGGAGTCAAACGCGCGGTTGTTGCAGGCACAGGCAGTGCGGTGCCTGCCAAGATACTGAACAATGCCGACCTTGAAAAGATGGTTGATACTTCTGATGAGTGGATAGTTACTCGCACCGGCATAAAAGAACGGCGTATCATTAGTGAGGGCGAAAGCACAGCTTCCCTAGCGATTGAGGCCGCTGAGAAGGCCCTAAAGGATGCCAAAGTCTCTGCGAAGGAAGTGGATTTAATTATCTGTTCCACTATCACTCCGGAGATGGTGTTCCCGGCGACCGCCTGTTTTGTTCAAGACGGCATAGGTGCGGCCCATTGTTGCGCGTTCGATTTGGCGGCTGCCTGCAGCGGGTTCACTTACGCGGTGGCCTCGGCGGCTTCGTTTATCGCCGCGGGCCAACACAAGACCGCTTTGATAGTCGGGGCTGAGACTCTATCGACTATTACGAACTACGAGGATCGCGGCAGTTGTATTCTATTTGGTGACGGCGCCGGCGCGATGGTATTGAAGGCCGGTGATGACCAAGAGCGTGGGGTATTGTACAGTAGTTTGCATGCTGACGGGGGAGGTTGGCAGACATTGAGTTGTCAGGCCTATGGCAGTCGAAATCCCGTATCCCGTCCGTTGGCGAACCCCGATTCTGTTTATATGGAAATTAACGGTCGGGAGACTTATCAATTGGCGGTGCGGCGAATTGTGGATCTGGTCAATGAGAGTTGCAGGGTTTGTGGTTTGAGCATCGACGATATTGCCATGATAGTGCCCCATCAGATGAACGCGCGAATAATTGAGTCGGTTGTCAAGCGTTTGAGAATACCCGATGAAAAAATGTATGTGAACATTGACAAATACGGCAATACGTCCTCGGCTTCGATAGCGATAGCTTTGGATGAGGCTTTGCATAATGGTCATCTCAAAAAAGGTGATTTGGTGGCGCTGGTGGCTTTTGGCGCAGGTTTGACTTGGGCGTTAAACCTAATACGTCTCTAAGGACTGTGCGTTTTCCAATCATCAAAAACCTAAATTGATAATAAAACGTCACTATCGATATCGCGGTTTGGATAGTGCTGACAATGATATAAGGATGCCGCTTTGAAGACTTTGTTTATGTTTCCCGGTCAGGGGGCTCAGATTGAGGGCATGGGCCAAGATTTGGCTCAGAGCCACAGCGAGATCGCTGATCTTTATGCTCAGGCCAACGAGATTGTTGGTTATGATCTGGCTCAGCTTTGTTTTTCCGGGCCGCAAGATAAACTGAATGAGACGGTTATTTCGCAGCCGGCGATTTTTGTCACGAGTGTCGCCTGTCTGAAAGCTATTCGGTTGGGTTTGGTGGCCGGCGAACTGGCTGAGGTAATGCCGGATTTTTGTGCCGGGCTTAGCCTGGGCGAATATACCGCACTGTATGCTGCTGGAGCGGTTGATTTTGAATCAGCCTTGAAACTGGTGCAACTTCGCGGCCAGAGCATGCAAGAAGCAGCTAAGTTACGCAAAGGCACGATGCTTTCGGTATTGGGTCTGGATGAGGAAGCGGTGGGGCGGCTATGCCAGGCGGTATTGGATGAAGGTATAAACGAAGACGACGGCGGCCCCGCGGTTTTGGCAGGGGTCAACTTCAACTGTCCGGGTCAGATTGTGTTGAGCGGAACTGTAAACGCTTGCCAAAGAGCTGAGCAATTGGCTGAGCAATTTGGAGCAGGCCGGGCGGTGCCTTTGAGTGTGGCTGGAGGTTTTCACACGCAAATGATGGAACCCGCCGCGGAAAAATTGCGGCAAGCACTTGATAAAACAGTTTTTAACGTTCCGCAATGCCCGGTGGTTGCCAACGTGGATGCTCTGGTGTATGATTGTGCGTCTCAAATACCTGAGAAACTCATGCGACAGTTGGTAAGCCCTGTAAAATGGCAACACTCCATCGAGTTTCTGCTCGAACAGGGTGTGGATCGTTTGGTAGAGATTGGGCCCGGGCGGGTATTGACCGGCTTGGCCAAGAAAATCTCGCGAGCGGTCCAGAAGAAAGTTGAAATAATAACGGTCAATGGAATGAGCTGATTTAGATAACAACGGAGAATAGTAATGGATGACAAACGTTTGGCGATAGTTACCGGGGGTGGTCGTGGTATTGGGCGGGCCATTGTGTTTGCTTTGGCGCGACAAGGACGACGTGTGGTAGCCATTGATATAAGCCAGAAAAACCTCGACGAAACCAAAGAACTGGCTGCCCAAGAGGGCTATGAGGTTCTTACCGAGGTGTTGGATATAACTGATTCCGCTGCCCTGACGGCCCTGATCGAGGATTTAGCTGAGAAGTTCGGCGGAGTGGGCATATTAGTCAATAATGCCGGTATTACCCGTGATGGTCTTATTGTCGCTATGGAAGATGAGGCCTTCGACAAGGTTATAGAGATTAATCTTCGTGCGGCTTTTATAGCTATGCGTGCCGCGGCTAAGTCCATGATGCGTAATCGTTTCGGGCGTTTGATATCGATCGCCAGCGTCTCGGGGGTTATGGGTAACGCTGGACAGGCCAATTATTCCGCCAGCAAAGCCGGCCTGATAGGTATGAGCAAAACCGTGGCTCGTGAACTTGGCAAAAGAGGCGTAACCGCCAATTGTGTCGCGCCAGGGTTTATTGTTAGTGATATGACGGATGTTTTGCCCGACGCTGTGAAGGAAGCCGCTAAGACCATGATTCCTATGCGAAAATTCGGCTCGATTGACGATGTCGCCAACGCGGTGGCTTTTCTGGCTTCGGATGAAGCTGGGTATATTACTGGGCAAGTACTTTGTGTTGATGGTGGAATGGCGATGTAAAGGCTCTGAGCCAAAAATGATAAGTGATATGCAGGCAAAAGACTTGCATCATTCAAGCCCAGGCGTTATATATTGCTTCGCCGCGTCGTGTAAGCGATAGCGAACAAATAGATTGTTGTTGTTAATTACGTTGTATTCCGGCTGTTACGATGGAAAGTGTAACGGCACGAATACCTAGAATTCAATCCTTTATCAAGGAGGACCTGCAATGGCAGCTGATACTGAAGCCAAAGTAATCGCGATTGTTGCCGAGCAACTCGGTGTTGACAAATCCGAAATTACCCGTGAAACCTCGTTTGTAAACGACTTGAACGCTGACAGTCTTGATACGGTCGAGTTGGTCATGGAATTCGAGGACGAATTCGACATGAGTATCCCCGACGAAGAGGCTGAGAAGATTCAGACTGTTGGTCAAGCGGTGGATTTTATTGAGCAACATGCCGGACAAGGCGGCGACGCCGAATAGAGGTTTATGTGTGAGTGATATGCCAAAGCGCCGGGTAGCAATAACTGGTTTGGGGGTGATTACTTCGCTGGGTGCGGGTGCGCCAAAGTTTTGGGACAACCTGATCGCCGGTAAAAGCGGAGTTAGCCCTATCGAGATGTTTGATGCGTCGGAATATCCTTCGCGCATAGCGAGCCAGGTTGTCGATTTTGATCCTGCTGACTATGTTGACAAGCGTGAGGCGAGACGTATTGACCGATTTGCATTGTTTGCCTTGGCGGCCGCGATCCACGCGGTCAAAGACAGCGCTATCGATTTCGACGCGTTCGACCGAGACCGATGTGGGGTCATTATTGGTTCGGGTATCGGCGGGTTAGGTGAAATTGAAAGAGAGCATTGTAAGCTGCTGGAACGAGGGCCGGATAGGGTTAGCCCGTTTTGCGTGCCTAAGCTTATGCTCAATGCCGCCGCCGCCAATGTGTCAATCTTCTTCGGCTTGAAGGGCTGCAACACATCGGTGGTGACCGCTTGTGCCTCGGCTACTCATGCTATTGGCGATGCTCTACGCCAGATTCAAAACAACGACGCTGACGTTGTGATTGCCGGTGGCAGCGAAGCAGCCGTGACCAGACTGGGCTTGGCTAGCTTCTGTGCCTTAAAGGCGCTGAGCCAACGCAATGATGAGCCGCAGAGAGCGTCGCGTCCTTTTGACAGAGATCGTGATGGTTTTGTGCTTGGTGAAGGCAGCGGAGTTGTGGTTCTAGAGGAAATGGAAGCCGCCAAGAAACGCGGCGCCACCATTTACGCGGAACTATTGGGTTTTGGAATGACCAGTGACAGCAGCCATATAACCGCGCCGGCGCCGGATGGCAGTGGGGCGGCTAGAGCGATGGGGTTGGCGTTGCAGGACGGCGGTGTTGCTATCGATGCCCTGGACTACATCAACGCCCACGGCACTGGAACCCAGCTCAATGATGTGAGTGAGACTTGTGCTATCAAGAGATTGTTTGGCGATTATGCCCCGAAAATCTCGATTAGCAGCACCAAGAGTCATTTGGGTCATTTGCTTGGCGCCAGCGGTGGCGTGGAATTAGTCGCTACAGCTATGGCGGTATATAGTGGAATGGTCCCGCCCACAATCAACCTGGAAAACCCCGATCCGCAGTGTGATTTGGATTATACGCCTTTGAAAGCCCGCGAAAGGGATATCAAATATGCCATGTCGAACTCGTTTGGCTTTGGCGGCCACAACGGTTCGTTGGTGATCGGCAAAGTGTAAGGTCGGTTGTGAGATCTTGCGTTTCGGCGATGACTGTTCAGAGAACAAATAATGAGTAATATGACGTTCGGTGAAAACCGTGGCGTCATCGGCCCGGGTGGCGGAATTGGCAGACGCGCTAGCTTGAGGGGCTAGTGATCGCAAGATCGTGCTGGTTCAAATCCAGTCCCGGGCATAAACAAAAAAAGGCTCACCTGACTTTGGTCAAGTGAGCTTTTTTCATGCGCTGATCAATATGCCAGGGAATGACGAGCCCTGATTTTTATCAGGTTTTTCTATATAGCTAGTCTATAAATAAGTAGATAAAATTTTGTTATTTGTCTATATTTAAGTGGACAATTAAGCCGATATAGTCTATAAATAAATAGACGAAACATGCTGTTTCTGGCAAAGATGTAGGTGTAAATTATGAAACCGAGACACAAAAAACTTGCAAGAGAGCAATTAGATGCCACATTGAAGCGTCTTAAGCCTCTAAAAACACTCTTTCCTCCCGGCAAGGGTTGGATTCGTGCTATCCGTGATGCCCTTGGCATGACAGGAGAGCAGCTTGGAATACGTTTGAATGTAAATAAACAACGAATTTCACGTATTCAACAAGATGAGAAGCTTGGTAAGGTTAAACTTGAAACGCTAAGGAATGTGGCTGATGCCATGGATTGTGTTTTTGTTTACGGCTTCATTCCCAGAGATAGTCTGGAACAAACGGTGAGAAAGCAAGCTAGGTTGGTAGCCGAAAAACGAATGGGCAAAAGTAACCAAATGATGCGGTTGGAAAAACAGGAACTAGGTGAAAAGGAGAAGGTTGAGGTTGTTGAAGATATCGTAGAGGACATTGTAAATGAAATGCCGAAGTCTTTGTGGGACGTGAGATGACTGCGTTTGAATACCCAGAAGGGGCAACACCAATTGATGTGAATGAAACCGAAGGGCTTTTGCTGACTCATATCACCACGCGGATCGAACTTGACCGATGGGAGCAGGATAACATCAATGAGGCCTTGGCGTGGATAGAAGCAAATAAGCCGAAGGATGTTCTAAACGAATCGTTCATGAAACGGTTGCATAAGAGAATGTTTGGTAATGTATGGAAGTGGGCAGGAGCATTTCGGCAAACCGAGAAAAACATTGGCGTTCTTTGGTATGTCATTTCTGTTGAGTTAAAGAAGTTGTGTGAAGATACCAAATATTGGATAGTAAACGAAACATTCTCTGCTGACGAAATAGCAGTGCGTTTTCACCACCGTTTGGTTTCAATACACGCGTTCCCGAATGGCAATGGCAGGCATGCGAGACTTGCGACAGATATTCTTTTGGAAAACGTTCTCTGTCAGCCTGTTTTTACGTGGGGCAGTGCTAATCTAGCGAGGTCGGGTGATGACAGAAAGAGATATGTTGAATCATTGATAGCCGCCGACAGAGGTGATTACGAAAAGCTTTTAAAGTTTGTCAGATCATGATATGGGACCGGCCCTACGAGCGTTTTTTGCGACCGAGAATCGCGATTGCAGCCACAGCGGCTAAAGCCAGGGCTGTTCCCGCTCTTTTCCACCATTTCTTTTTTTTGGCTTCTTCACGGGTGGGTCGTTGTTCTTTCATCGCAGCGTGCTTCCTACAAGAGGGCGGCCAGGATTATGCCGAGAATGGTGCCTAGGACGCCTCCCCAGACTTCGATCCATCCCAGATAGTCAGAGGCGATATCCAATACCATAGATTTTACATCCCCAGCCGAAAGTGTGTCCAGTTTATTCTTTACCGCTGAGGCGATGTCGAAGCTATTCAATACGTAGGAGCTGAGAAAATCCAGCAAATCGTCTTCGATGGTTGCTTTGTGGGGTTCGATTTCGTGGAGGAAATCCCGCAATAGGTTTTGGAGGATGATGGTGGTTTGCGGATTGGCTTGGATTTGGGCGACTCTTTGGTTTATGGCGTCGATTATTTGGTAGGCGGTGTCGTCATAGTCGATGATGCCGGTAAAATTCGCTATTTTCAGGGCGATTTTCTGCTTGGCGTAACTTTTGACTATGCCGTCGCGGACTTGGAAATAGAATTCATCGGTTTTGATTTTAGCGGCGAGAATTTGGCAGAGCAGTTGTTGAAACTTTTGCAGGGATTCCGGCGGTATGGAGTCGGTTTGCAGGCTGTCGAGCAATTTGCTGAAACATTCTTGATCGCGGATTTCGTTTTTTAAAGTTTCGGGGTTGAGAATGTTGTCGGCGATTTGGCTTCCGATAGAGTTGGTGATTTTGGAAAAGTTGGCGGGGAGCAGGCCTGACATGGGGATTTTGATTTTGGTGAAGGGGAGGTAGACGTAATCCAAAATCATTTTGATGGCAAGGGTGTTGGTGCCTAGGCCGATGAGGCCTGATAGACTGGCATACATTAGGAGGCTGCTTAGAGTGCGGTAGTTGCTGACGAAGAAGTGTAACAGCAGCCCGGTTAGCAGGGCAAGCAGCAATGCTGTGTAGCATATGTTCTTGGCTATCTTAGCTTGATTAGGCATAGAGACATCCTTGCCGATAGCTTCTTTTGCCGATTTCACCAAATATTGTTTTGCGGTTCTGAATCAGCGGGCGATTCTAGTTGATCGGTGTCGTCGGGCACTGCGGGGGCTATGTCTTCCTCGTGGTTGTTAGGCGGCTCATCTGCCAAGACCAATCGAGTTTCGGTCTCGGCCAGCTCCTGCTGGTATTGCGGATCGATCTTATTAGTGACGATGGTGTGGATTTGATCGATGCTTAGCACGCGGGCCAACGCGCGTCGGCCGAACTTGCTGTGGTCGATTAACAAATAGCTCTTGGCGGACCTTTTCGCGATTGAGAGTTTGATATTGCGATTGAACGCGGCATTCTCGAAAGTACCTTCTGCGGGCACGAAACCCGCACAGGAAAAAAAGGCTTTGTGTACAAAAAACGCTTCGGCGGGGGCGTCGGCGTCAAATCCCACATAAGAAAACGTTTCTCGGTCAAATATCCCGCCCAGGCCTACCAGTCGCACGGTGGGGGCCTCCGACAATTCCAACGCCACCAAAATCGAGTTGGTTACGACGGTTATATTGGGCTTGATCGCGGCAATCGCGCGGGCAAAACAGGTGATTGTGCTGCTGCCGTCCAGAAATATCGTATCGCCCGGATGGACAAATTCCAAAGCCTTGGCTGCAATTTTTTCTTTTGCGTCCAGATTCATTTGCATCCGGCTCGGCAGCGAAGCCTCACTGAAATGCGACGGACTCTCTATCCGCTGGGCGCCGCCTTTGACTTTCGCCAATAGCCTTGCCTGTGCTAAGTAATTGATATCACGACGGATAGTGAAGGTTGACACTCGGAACATCTCGGCCAATTCACCATAGGAAGCGATGCCCACCTTCTGGACGTGTTCTACTATTTTTTGCTGTCTTTGTCTCATAATTGCACTCATTATATGCAAATTTTGCAAATAATCCAGAAAAATATAGCTAATTCTTGACATTTATGGCGCATGCTTTACAATAGTTTGCTGTGCCCGATTGTGGGGTTTTTATGTTATTTGGTATGTTTTTTCCGAAAACTGGAGATGTTTAGCGATGAAGAGCATTATTGCTGGTCCCGATTTCACGCCTCGTACTTTGACCTTTGGTGAGGTTAAGTGTTTTAGTTACAACAAAGACCTCAAGTCCGAGATCGCTGGTAAGGTTCTAACTAAAGAAGACGCGATTTTTATGTTTCGTCAAATGGTCAACATTCGGGCATTTGAAGAAATGATTATACGTTTACGTAGCGGTGAGCTGGTTCCTTATGAAGGTTATAAGTTCTCCGGCGCGACTCACCTTTCTATTGGTCAAGAAGCAGTGCCCGCCGGCGCTATGGCGGCTTTGAAGGGCGACGACTACATCACCAGTTCGCATCGAGGCCATGGCCATGGTATTGCCAAAGAGTCCTATGCATTACGCGACATGGACAAAAAGGGCCTGCAAGACTTTGTCGGCGCTGTTAAGTTCAAAAGCACAAAGAAGGACCTGCTCGAACAAGCTATTGATGTTCATCTGTATCGCACGATGACCGAGTTTATGGGCAAAGAAGACGGCTACTGCCGGGGTCGCGGCGGCGGCATGCACATCGCGGACTTTAACGTGGGGCATCTTGGCGCCAACGCTATCGTGGGCGGCAGCTTGCCGATGGCGACTGGTGCTGGTATGTCTTCGATGTTCCAAGATGATGGCAAAGTGACCGTATGTTTCTTCGGCGATGGCGCCAGCAACAACGGCGTGTTCTGTGAGTCGCTCAACATGGCGTGCATGGGCCAATTCGCTGATAAGGGCGTTCCTGTTATCTTCCTGCTCGAGAACAATCAGTTCGGTATGACCGGTCGAACCAGAAATGAAATTACCGGCCTGGATTTCCTCGCCCGTCGTGGTTGGGCTTATAACGATAAAGGTATGCACGCTGAAGTTGTTAACGGTATGGACGCCTTGGCTGTACGTGACGCTGTTAGCCGGGCCGCGGAAAAATGCCGTAACGGCCAAGGCCCCGCGTTGTTGGAAGTGATGACCTATCGCTATATGGGCCATTCGCTCAGCGATCAAAATCTTTACCGCCAACAAGAAGAAATCGAAATGTGGCGTTGCGAAGACGCTATCGAACGCATGAAGGTTGAGCTGGTCAAAGCCGGCTTGGATCCAACCGAACCGGAAGAGATCGAAAAACAAATCTACAAAGATATGGAAGAAATCACCATCGCCGCGGCCAAGAGTGATTTCCCCGATCCTTCAACCCTCATGGAAGGCTTGTATTCTAACAGTACAACTGAGACGGTTCCCGCTGAATACAAAACCACCGACTATAACAAAGAGTTTGTCAAAGACTATCGCGACGGCAAAGGCTGCATGCCTTATCGTCGGGCGGTGCAGGAAGCGCTCACCGAAGAGATGATTCGTGATAAGCGTGTTGTGGTTTACGGTGAAGATGTGGCTGAGCATGGCGGGGCGTTTGCCGCGACTGCTGGTCTGTTTGAAACCTTCGGCCGCAAACGTGTGTTCAACGCTCCGATTTCGGAAGTTGCCATCTGCGGTTCGGCTGTAGGCATGGCCATGACCGGTATGCGTCCGGTTATCGAATTGATGTACATCGACTTTATCCTGATGAGCATGGACCAGTTGGGCAACCAAGCCGCCAAGAACAAATATATGTTTGGTGGCAAAGCCAAAATGCCTTTGGTTTGCCGTACCACCATCGGCGGCGGTAAAGGCTATGCCGGCCAGCACTCACAAAGTCTGGAAGCTGCCGCGACGATGATCCCAGGCCTTAAGGTCGTCGCTCCTTCGACACCAGGCGATGTCAAGGGTTTGCTCAAAACCGCTATTCGTGACGATAACGCTGTCATTTTCATCGAGCATCAATTGTTGTATGGTGATCGAGGCGAAGTGCCTGCGGGCGATTACACCATCCCGTTCGGCAAAGCAGCCATTCGGCGTGAAGGTTCCGATGTTACTATCGTGTCTTATTCTTACATGGCCAACGAAGCCATCAAGGCCGCTGATCTTTTGGCCGCCGACGGCATCAGCGCCGAGGTCATCGACCTGCGCAGCTTGATACCGATGGACACCGAGACCGTATTGAAGTCGGTCCAGAAGACCAATTACGGCGTAGTCGCTTGCCAGGCTTGCACCACAAACAGCTTTGGCGAGCATATCGCCTATGAAATCCAGAACAAAGCCTTCGATTATCTCGATGCTCCTGTTGAGTTGGTCGGTGCCCCTGACATTCCTCCGCCCATGGCTCCAACTCTGGAAGCCGCCTTTATGCCCAACGCGGCAAAAATCGCCGCACGCGTAAAGACTATGTTGGGCAAGTAAGTCATTGTTCTCTATAGGTTGTTTTTGAGATTGCCCCAGCCTGACCGTGTACGAGCAGTCTCAGAAAAAAGGCCGTTATAATATAGGAGTAGATTGTTATATGGCTACCGAAGTTAAAATTCCCATTCCGGATCAGACCACTGAAGAGGTTCGGGTTGTCAAATGGCATAAAAATGTTGGCGATGCCGTGAATACCGGAGATGTCGTTCTAGAAGTCGAAACCGACAAATCGGTCATCGAAGTCGAAGCGATCGCAAATGGTGTTTTGCTGGCCCAACTCTTTGCTGAAGATGATATGGTTCCGGTTGGCAATGTTGTTGGTTTTGTCGGCAAAGAAGGCGAAAAGGTAGATGCCCCTGCTAAGGCCGCTACCCCTGCCTCTGCCGCCCCTGCCGCCGCTGCTTCCCAAGTTGCCGCTGCTGACACCAAGCTGCCCGAAGGCGCTGTTGAAGTCAAGATTCCTATTCCAGACCAAACCACCGAACAAGTCCGCGTGGTGAAATGGCATAAGAGTGTCGGCGACGCTGTCAAAGACGGCGATGTGGTTCTGGAAGTTGAAACCGACAAATCCGTAATCGAAGTTGAAGCTGTCGGCTCAGGTACTCTGCTGGCGCAAGGACCTGCCGAGGATGATATGGTTCCCGTTGGCGCCGTTGTTGGTGTGATCGGTCCTGAAGGCGCGAAGGTTTCTTTATCTTCCGCTTCGGCGGCTTCGCCCGCTCCCACTCCTGCCGCTGCACCCGCACCCGCACCAGTTGTCGCACCCGCACCGGCTCCAGTCGCTGCGCCCGATGATTCGCGTGTGAAAGCATCTCCGATAGCTCGTAAGGTTGCCGCCAAACTGGGTGTTAATCTTACTCAAGTCAAAGGTACCGGTCCTAAGGGGCGTATCGTAAAAGATGATGTCGAGCGTTTCGCCGCCGGCAGTGGCGCCGCTGCACCTGCGGCATCTGTCGCCGCGGTTGTACGAGCAAAAATCGTTGACGGCCGAGTCTGGGCTTCTCCTTGTGCCAAACGGGTCGCTAAAGAACTCGGTGTCGATTTGCAGCAAGTGGCTGGGACCGGCGGTAACGGACGTATTACCAGCGCGGATGTCAAACAAGCCGCTGCGCAAGGCACAGCCCGACCGGGCGCCGCTGTCGCTTCGGTTGCCGTTGCTGTCCCTGCGATTCCGACCGGCCCAGCACCAGGTCAACCGCAACCAGGCACCGAAGTTCCCGTTACCAAGATGCGTCGCGCTATCGCCATGAATCTGCAAATGAGTTCGCGTGACACACCGCACTTTAACGCGGTAATTTCGATTAATATGTCGCGCGCCCTGGCGTTCCGTACGAAGATCAACCAAAACGTTGACAAGGGCCAAAAGGTTTCCGTCAATGACCTGGTGGTCAAAGCTTGTGCTGTGGCGCTAACGCAGTACCCAGCGGTTAATAGCCGTTGGTGCGACGATACCACGATCAAGTACATGCCCAATATCAATATTGGTGTGGCCACGGCTGTGCCGGACGGCTTGGTAGTGCCGGTTCTTACCGACGCTGACAAACGTGATTGGTATGACATGGCCGCGGAGAACAAACGCTTGGCCGGGTCCGCTCGCCAAGGCAAAATCATCAATGCCGGCAAAGGAACCTTCACGGTCTCCAATCTCGGTATGTATGGTATCGATCAGTTCACCGGTATCATCAATCCGCCTGAAGCCGCCATCCTTACCGTCGGCGCCACCAAGCAAGAAGTGGTAGCCGTAGATGGCATGATCGGTATTCAGCCGATAATGAAGGTTACTCTGTGCAGTGACCATAGAATTATCGATGGTGCTTTGGCCGCGGAATTCCTGCGAACCATTAAGTTGTATCTGGAAGAACAGATCGGTTAGAGTCTGCCGAACAAGCGAGTCTTGCCCACAGATATTGCAATCAGCCGGAAACGGTATATGAGACGAGCAAATCAGGCAGACGGCGAGCTAACATGATTGTTCTTAACCATTAGAAAGTGGCGTTTTCCGTCCGGACGGGAGACGCCATTTTTTTGCGCCAAAACCAGGTCTAACCTCAGCTCAATCGCAACTATCGCTGAATGCCGGTCCAGATTGCAGTTGCTAGAGGAGCCAGGGAGCCTTAGAATAATCCATTTACCGGAAAATGTGCCGACCTGAAAAACGTGTCCTAGAGCGAGGTAATAGGTGAGATCAGAATCGATCAGAATTCATAAGTTTAGTAATGGACTAACTTTAGTTGTTGAGCCCATGACAGAAGTCTCTTCGGCGGCTTTTACCATTCTTGCCGGAGGGGGAGTCGTCCTTGACCCGCCTTCGCGAACCGGAGCGGCCACGGTGCTGCATGAGTTGATGTATCGCGGCGCCGGCGACATGGACAATCGTATGCTTAACGAGGCCTTGGACAACCTGGGGCTGCATCGTCAGGGCGGAGCTTCAACGTCGTATTTCAGCTTTGGTGGTGCTTTAATTGCTGATAATTTGATTGAAGCAATTCGATTGCACGCTGACGTTTTGCTTCGGCCGACACTTCCCGCTGAGGATTTTGAATTGTGTCGGGAATTGGCTCTGCAGGGCTTGGATTCTTTGGATGATGATCCCAGGCAAAAGATATCTCTGCTGGCTCAAGAAAGTTATTTGCCGTACCCCTTTGGCAGGCCGGTCTCGGGCAAGCGGGATGAACTCAAAGCCATTACCCATGATGAGATCAAAAACTATTGGCGTAAGACTTTTGTAGGCGATGGTGCTATTTTTGCCGCCGCAGGTAAAGTTGATTTTGAACAATTGAAAGATGTGGTCGGTGAGTTGTGCGGATCTTGGAACGGCGACCCGAACTCAAAGTCCGAGCAAGGCCCGTGTCAAACCGGGATGTTTCATCATGGCAATCAAGGGGCCCAGGTTCATGTTGCGGTGATGTACCCTTCGGTGGCCCATCAGAGCGAACACTACTACGCGGCATTGGCGGCTGCTTCCGTACTCAGCGGAGGTATGGGCAGCAGACTATTCACCGAAGTACGCGAAAAACGAGGTTTGTGTTACGCTGTGGGAGCTTCTCATCGTATTGTTGGCCCATTTGGCTTGATGCAGTGTTATTTGGGCAGTACTCCCGATAACGCCCAAGAAGCGTTGGATGTCACTTTGGAGCAATGTCAGAAACTAAGCGAAGGTATAGAGCAGGATGAACTGGATCGCGCCAAAGTAGGCCTGAGAGCGTCGTTGATAATGCAGGGCGAGTCTTCGTCGTCACGTGCGTCCGGCTGCGCCCGCGATATGCTGTTCTTGGGCAGAGTACGCAGTTTGGAGGAAATTGAGCAAGCGATACAGTCTTTGACGGTAGATGATGTTTTGGCTTATGCGCGGGCCTATCAGCCGAAACAGTTTTCAATTATTACTCTAGGCCCGGTTGAGTTGAGCGTTAAGAGTTGACAGACACACTAATATTATAGGAGGTTCCAATCAATGGAAGTGACCCTGAGCATGTTCTTGCTGTTGTTTGCGATGGCTTTTGTGTGTGAGTTCATCGATTCAGCTTTGGGTATGGGTTATGGTACTATTCTTTCGCCGGTTCTTATTATAATGGGTTTTGATCCTTTAGTTGCGGTCCCGGCGTTACTTTTATCTCAGGCGTTTGGCGGCTTTACTGCCGCGATATTCCATCATCAGTTTGAAAACGCCAGGTTCACAAAAGGATCACGCGATCTGAAAGTGGTATTGATTATAACCAGCTTGGGAATCGGCGCCACCATCTTCGCGGCATGTCTAGCATTGAACGTCCCTAAGACATTCATCAAAGGATACATTGGTGTTTTGGTGTTGGTGATGGGTATCATTATGCTGTCCAACAAAAGTTTCAAGTTCTCTTGGAAACGTATGTTGGGTATTGGAATATTGAGTTCGTTCAACAAAGCGTTGTCGGGCGGCGGATTTGGGCCCGTGGTGACCGCTGGGCAGGTCATTTCCGGACAAGAACACAAAGGCGCTATTGCCGCGACCACTCTGGCTGAAGCGCCTATTTGTACTGTGGCGTTTCTGACATATATGATTGGCCGAGTCGTTCAGGAAATGGGGGCCTCAGTTATGAGTATGCCCGTAGCGGATTTTTTCGCCGCCATGTTTTCAGCCAAGATATTTCACTGGGAACTCGTGCTGGCATTGTTATTAGGGTCGGTTTTTGTGGCGCCGTTTGGGGCGTTTACCACCAAGATTGTGAAAACCCAGAAACTTTCGTTGATATTGGGAATTTTGGTGGTGCTGTTGGGGGTTTGGACACTTTGGAAAACTTTTGTGTAAAAGACAAACGCAGATAGGGAGTTAAGCACTTGGAATTCAAGCGTACCCAGTTGGAAAATGGACTAACGATTATCGCGGAGACTTCGGACACGGCTCGTTCCATGGCTCTTGGTTTTTTCACGCGTACCGGTGGTCGTGATGAAACGCCCGAAATATCCGGCCTGAGCCATTTCCTCGAACACATGCTCTTCAAAGGCACCGATAATCGATCCCCCTTTGAAGTCAATCTAGAGTTCGATGCCATGGGTGCCAAGTACAACGCCTTCACCAGCGAAGAAAACACCGTTTATTATGCCGCGGTACTGCCCGAATACCAGCGGCGCGTGCTGGACCTATGGGCTGACTTAATGCGACCGGCCTTACGCGAAGAAGATTTTAACACTGAAAAGGGCGTTATTTGCGAAGAAATCGCTATGTACCAGGACATGCCCAATTTTGATGTTCTGGACCGGTGCCGCAAACTGCATTACGGCGACCACCCGTGCGGCAACAGTGTCTTGGGTACGGTCGAGAGCATCAAGGCCCTCACCTGCGAGCAGATGCGCGAGTATTTTAACCGCCGTTATGCGCCCGATAACATTGTTTTGGCTTGTTCCGGCAAGGTGGATTGGGATATGTTGGTCCAGCAAGCTGGTGAACTATGTGGCGAATGGAAGCCTTCGAGCCCCGCACGTGCCATAACTGACTTTACCGGCACCGGTGCCAAAGAAACGGTTGTGCAGGAAAAAGTCGTACGTGAGCATATTTGTCTTATGAGCAGCGCCCCTTCGATGCAGGACCCCCTAAGATATGCCGCGAGCGTCTTGTCCAATGTTGTGGGTGATAGCACGAATTCACGTCTTTATTGGGCCTTGGTGGACAATGCCCTGACGGACTGTGCTGAAATGGCGTGCGATTCTATGGATGGATCGGGCGTTTTCTACACTTACATCTCCTGTGACCCTCAACAGACCGGTAAGGTATTGGATATAACCAAGCGAGTCTTAACCGACGTTGTCAAAGGCGGCCTCACCGACCAAGAACTGACTGCCAGCAAGAACAAAATTGCTTCTAGCGCCACCTTGAGCGGCGAATTACCCATGGGCCGTTTGGTGCCGTTGGGGTTTGGTTGGGTATATCGGAAAGACTATATTCCCTTGGCTGACGAAATCGCCGCCATCCAAGCAGTTACTCACGACGATATTCGCCAATTACTGCAAGCCCATCCTCTAGACAAGCCCACCATCATGGGTTTGGGTCCCTGTCCAAAAATCTAAAACATTGTAAACATCATTATTAACTGCGGATGTACAATGTTCCTGGTGGCTTTGCGCGCTTAGCAAAGCAACTGTTCGACCATCAGGCTATCGGTCCATAATACCCAAGCAGTTCAATAGCGGACCAATATGTTATCGGCAACGACAGTACGCCGCTCGTCTAGGACCAATAAAAACCCCTTCTGGTGGACCGCGAACTCCCTTTAGAGCCTGTAAGATGTACCGGCGGTACAGTCTTTGCGGTTTGTGACTTCTGGTCTAACAAGAACTTAACGAATCCTCGTTTAGTGGCCTGATTGGCGGTTAAGCTCAGTACATCCTACGTCGATACGCACTATGACAAGCTTTTGGAGAATGAGACTCTAATATGCTTATCTAGTGCGGATTGCATCTCGGTGCTTTTCTCTCGCGAGATAGCACCTTTGATCGTGGTTGTAGTATCGACGGAGCTTTGCTGACATGAGTACACTGCTGGAAGTATTGGGAAGGGGTCTAGAGTCAAATTTCATGCGATTGATTCTGCCCGAAGTCAAACCTATGGGCGCAATCGAAGCGGCAGTATTGACCGAGGATGTCTTCAAAGGCCGGCATGATTTAGCTACCATGTTGCGCGTGGGAATGTATCATGCGGAAAACGGAGCTACCGATAGAGCTGCCGATATTTTTACCGCGATTGTTGCCCAAGTGCCCGATCATGCTGAGACGCGATTGGCTTGGGCTGCGATGTATCTTTGGGATGCCTCAATCGAACAGGCCATTACCCAACTGGAATTGGCCCAAAATCAAGAGCAAAATGACGCACGTATTTGCTTTGCTTTGGGACATTGTTACGAGCGATTGGGACAATGCGACCAAGCTGTCGAGCAATATCGTGCCGGAATAGATCAGGCCCCGTATTTACGCCAGTTGCGTGAGCGAATCGCAGCCATACATCTGTTCAAAAATGATTACCTCCAAGTGATCGAGCAGTACCAAGAGTTGTCCAAAGAGCATCCCGAGGAAATGTGGTATTATTTAGTGCTGGGCCAATTACATCTGCATCAGCGTAGTTACGAGCAGGCCGCCCGCGCTTTTGAACGCGCTCTGACAATTGAACCAGATAATTTTGAACTGCGCAACGAGGAAGTTGAATCCTTGGTCGAGTCTGGTCATTTGGAAGAAGCGATAGACAATCTAGAGAGAATCGCTGCCGTTCAGGGCGAGTTTCCCGATTCGTTTGTACGTTTGGGTGATCTTTACAGCCAATTGGAAAATGATGAATCCGCTGTACAAAGCTACTGCAAAGCCTTGGAATTGCATCCTGGTTATCTCGAAGCCGCGGTCAAACTTGGTACTCAACATTTGCGCCAGAAACGTTTTTACCAAGCCGCCAATTGCTTCAGTCGAGGTGTCGAAATCAATGACCAGTTGATCAACGCCTACATTGGCTTAGGTGTTGCTCAAACGGGCTTGGGTTCCACAGATGCCAACGAAACTTTTAATTTAGCAGCGGCGCTGGAGCCCAACACCAATCTGCTTTTCGCTGAAACTTGCCGGTTGCAACTCAAAATCGCCATGACCGAAAAAAGACGATCAGGCTTTGATGATTTTATCCCTTCGATCAGCGAGTCAACTGCCGCGATCGATCAACTTCTGGATCTGCAATTGGAACGGCATCGGCGAAGTCTGCGAGATAACCCCAACCAGGCCGACCTGCACTACCGCTATGGTCTGCTGTTGCGAGGCAAAGGCGATTCCCAACAGGCCGCAAAGCATTTTCATTTGGCCACCCAGATCAACGGCTCATACCTAAAAGCCAAGAGTAAATTGGGCTTGGTCTTACGCGAATTGAACGAAACCAATGAAGCTCTGAAACAATTGACCGAGGCGATGATTGTGCCCCCGGAATACGTTGAGCTGCATTACAAGTTGGGCTTGCTCTATTGCGACAAGATTCGTTTTGCCTTGGCTGTTGAGCATTTTGGCTCTGCCTTCAATGTTGATGCTGAAAACGCCGATGTGCAAGCTAATCTGGGATTGGCTCTGCAAAACATGGGCCTTGTTGACCGGGCGTCCGCCTCATGGCGCGCTGTCTGCGAGCTTGAACCCAATAGCGCAATGGCTTATCAATCCCAACGCTGTATCACGCCTCTGCGGACAACGTATTAAGCTTTCAGCTCCACCTAAAATCATCCTAACCAATCGTTTACCACTCTGTCCTATCTTACGAATCTGCTCTCGAAAAAATCGCGAAATACCTCAGTAACCGTATTGGGCAGCCTGTGTTAACGAAAAAATTGGTTTACATACAGCCCCACCTGGAATAACCTGCTAGTGACGGTCAGACGAAGTTTCCTCTTGGTTCTGGATTGTCGCAGTATTACTTGGCTTGAGAATCGATGGTTTTACATGGGAGCGGCAACAATGTCCTTGGACGGCCTATTCAAACTCAAAGAACACAATACTACAGTCTCGCGTGAGATTGTGGGCGGCCTAACCACTTTCATGGCCTTGAGTTATATTATTTTTGTCCAGCCGGTTGTCTTGAGCAGCACCGGCATGGACCCCTCGGCTGTGATGTTTGCCACCTGTGTTTGCTCAGCCCTGGCGTGTTTCATCATGGGCCTTTGGGCTAATCTGCCCATTGCCTTGGCGCCGGCTATGGGCCACAATTTCTTCTTTGCCTTTACTGTTTGCGGAGCGGTCGCGGCAGGGGGGTTCGGACTCAGTTGGCAGCAGGCTCTCGCGGCTAATTTTATCGCTGGGTGTTTGTTCCTAATTATGTCCCTGTTTGGTTTACGCCAAGTTATTATGAACGCTATACCCACCGGACTCAAATACGCCATCGCCGCCGGCATCGGCTTGCTAATCGCTTTTATCGGCTTACAGTGGTCCGGCATAGTGGTCGCCAAAAACGGTGTCTATGTCGGGCTGGGAAATCTCCGTCAACCCGTTGTCTTGCTCAGCATCTTCGGCCTGCTTGTTATTGCCGTTCTCTCCGCTTACAGAATCAAAGCTGCCATATTCCTTGGTATGTTAGCTACGGTTGTAGCAGGATATTTTTGGAGCAAGTTTACTGATGTGTCCTTGATTTCCACCGCTGCCGTGACTGAATTTCCCAACGTATCTGCCACTGCCGGGCAAATATTTCCCGCGTTCGGCGGATTGTTGGGCCAAGGATGGGGCACTGTGGCTGTGATAGTTTTCACTTTTCTGCTCTTGGATGTTTTTGACACAATCGGCACAATTGTCGCTGTTACTGAGAGGGCCGGTCTGATGAAAGACGGCCAATTGCCTCAAGCCCGACAAGCCATGGTCGCTGACGCCGTCGGTACTATTTCCGGTACGGTTATGGGTACCAGTACCATCACCAGTTATGTTGAATCGTGTGCCGGAGTTGCCGCCGGAGCCCGAACCGGCTTGGCTGCGGTAGTCACAGGTATTGCCTTTCTAGTTGCTATATTCGCTTATCCATTCGTCGGCGTTTTCAGCTCTGATGTATCCGTCTCGCTCGCCCAGCTCGGTTCTGATACCCAAAACGCTATACCGTTTTTCAACAGCACCAGTTGCTATCCAGTAATCGCTCCGGTACTGATTGTCATTGGCTGTTATATGCTGCCCATGGTACGCAAAATCAATTGGGAAGACTTTTCCGAAGCCTTGCCCGCTTTCCTTACATTTGTTGTAATGCAGTTTTCTCTGAGTATTACCGACGGTATTGCTTGGGGATTCATCAGCTATGCACTGCTTAAGTTGCTCACCGGCAAGCCCCGCCAATGTCCGGTCGTCGTATATGTGTGTTCGGTGTTTTTTATTTTGCACTATATTCTCTAAATCTGTGTTGTTCGCCCGAACGACAATTCAGGAAAGGAGCTTCGTCATGAACGCTAAAAATCAAAGATTATCCTCTGTGCTTATCCGACAAATCGGACTTTGGACTGCTGTAGTGTTGATGTTGCTGACGTTGGCCTCAAGTAGTTGGGCCCAATCCGAAAGCGGTGACGTCGCCGAAGAGGTCATCGGCATAATACTAAATGAAATGGGTTCCAATTCAGATTCGTCCGGCCCTTATGTTTACGGCAGTAATCGTACCACCTCCTATCAAACCTGTTCGCAGTGCGGCCGTCGTTATCCCAGTGAATATCAGTACTGCCCGTTTGATGGCACATCTCTGCGCCGCGGCGGCAATCTGAATTATGATCGCCCCGTGCTGATTCTAGGTGACGACACCCGAGAAGGATATCATTCACTCCAGCGCGTGGCGATGGACGCTGGTGTTGACACCGTTTACATGGGTCTCCGCGATTCTTCATCCCGGCGAGGGCGCAATAACCGCGGTGGTGATGAATTTCGCACTAACTTTGATCCCCAGGATTACGCCGGCATCTTCTGTACCGTCCATTTAGACGAGGATTATTCCGAAGAAATGCGCATGATTCGCCAAGCTGTCACCGACTATGGCTGTCGGGTAATATTCCACGTGGTCGGGCCCAGCAACAGAGCTTTGGAACGCGAGTTTGATGTCGCTTTTGAGAGAGCCAACTGGCCCAGCGGCACCGACCGTACCGGTTTTGATGGCGGTTATCTATTGAACTTGCTGGAAGACCTGACCATAATCGGCGAAAACGAATACGGCCTGGATGATGTCAGCAGTGCCTATCGACAAAAAACATATCATGGCATCACGGTCGGCGCGGGTCGAGAATGGGGCCGTGGTTCCATTGTCTTCTTGGCTTTGCCCGTCGATTTCGCCTACGATTCGCAAGTATATCAAGGTGACAATGAACATGCCGCTATGCGACTGCTTGCCTGGATTGCCGCTGCCGAGGTCGTCGGTGGCAATTACGATTATGATGACGATTATGATGATGATATTGACAATCCTGTCATGCTAGGCATCTCCGCCCGGGATCTCAGCAATTCTGATCGGAACCGCTATGATTATGATGGTTATGGCGGAGTACTGGTCAGCGAAGTCTGGCGTGATTATCCCGGCGACGAAGCCGGCATGCGCGAGGATGACATCATCACGCGATTTGACGGCCAAAGAGTCAGAGATGTTGAACATTTGGGAGATTTGTTGGACGATGTAGATCGCAACTCCACGGTTCGCGTTGTGGTTTATCGCCGGGGCGATTACCGTAACCTAAACGTACGATTCAACTACAATACCATCTTGGACAACATCCCCATACATTAGTTCTCTACTCATCACGAATGTGTATGCATACGTGCAGTAACCAGCAGTAGATTTGTCTTGATAAATTAAAAGGCGCTTCCGGAACAAGTTTTCGGGGGCGCCTTTTGCTTTGGCGGCGGGTAGGGGGGTAACGTTCAACGAGTCTCATGCCAGTACAAAACACGCACCGGTGTCGTGGAACGGTCAACTACCGCTTCCACCGAGTGCCGTAAGCCTGTACGTTGTGCTTGAGCTAGAGAGCGTATGGTGAAAACATTACTGCGAACCGTAATTAAGCCCGCGATCTCCCTGAAAATACCGATCGTCATGTCCGGCACCGTCAGCAATTCCGCAATACTCGTGAAACCCTGCGACAGTTCTTGACGTCGTTGTATAATGTTTTCTGCCAGATCCAAAGTGATCTGAGGCAAAGTCTGTAAAACAACCAGCGAAGCCGTATTGATATTGATTCGCCCGGCAATTGTTTCAGACTCATCAACGGTAATGTGATCGGCGATCCTGCGAAACGTCACAAAGTCCAACGGCATAGCCTCGATTTCCGCTTCACTGCTGTCTTCGGACTCCGCTTCCGTTCCAGCTTCGCTTTGGGCCTGAGGCTCAGGTCCGGCTTCCGCGACACTCCTCAAATCAATTTCCGCTTCGATATCCAATATCTCAGCAATGTTGGCAAATCCGTTGCCGCGATTCTCCACAATCCATGCAGCGTGATTGACCGTCAAATCCAACTCATCTTCCAGTTGAGCGAGATTTGCGGTATTAATATTCACTCTTGCCGCGCCTTCACCATCAACATTGTGTTCGTACGAATACACCGTTATATATGCCAGCCAGCCGCGGTCGAGCATATCGTCTTCATTGTCAGCCGGCATCATAGTGTCGCCGTCGTTTTCGTTGTTTTCCAGTATGCCGTTTAAATTGCGGTCTTCCCCATAGAGCAACGATTCGCTGACCCCCGGCACCTGTCCCAAAGAACGGATCGTTGTGAACCCACGCCGTTGCGAGTCTCCGGAACTCGTCCCATCGCCTAGTTCATCGAAGTTAATATTGCGATTGTCTCGTGCCGCTATAATCTGATCCACAAGAAATTCAGTCATGTTCGGTAGAGCTAAAATAGCTTCACGTGTTGCTGTGTTGATGTTCAATTTGGATGACTCATCGACAGCTCCATATAAGACAGGTTCGAGTGATATGCCTCGGTCCGCGACCACCGAATATGTGCCGTCAGTATTGGTCTGATCTCGAAATAGTTCCGAATTATCATACCAACTGTCAGCATAGCAGTCCGTCGCGCCTCTGTCATTCACCAATACGGCTATCGCCTTTTGTACTCCGGCACGCGCAAGCCAGCGAGCGCGAACCCGATCCCCAGCGGTGATACGAACGGCATTGTTCAACTTAACCGTCTGAGCTAAACCAGCCGCCAGTATAGCTATCACAACCAAAGCCCAAAGAACTAATATCAATACCATCCCCCGGTATGAATGGCTAAGGGAATATAACTTATTCCGACTAATTGTCCTGTGATAATGCTGCATTTATAGTATTTTGACTATCAGAAAGTGTGGGACTGATCGCGCAAAAAGCGACTGTTTGGCTGAACTCCAAAGAAAGTCCGCTTTTAGTATCAGTTAATACAAAATGGACCCGCCCCGATAACGGTAATTGATCAATTGCATCCCAATAACTACGCCAATCGCTGCCATCGAAAAACTCGAAACTCAATTCCGTTACATTTTTGGCCAGGATAACATTGATACTGCCTGCGTTCACCCGACCGATGTCGTTCAGGGCTGTACATCGACGTGTAAGCGTAAAACAACTTTTATCGTCCAAAGAAGGCGCAAGAATATATTCCACTTCACAAATATCCCCCGTTGCTTCATTGTCATTAAAAAAGTGACTTTGCACCGTTCTAAACAATAAGCGGGTCACGCCGGTTCCGCTTGAACCGTCCGTCGCAATGAATAGTACCGGCTCCGACGGCGAATTACGATATATGTTCGCCCAGTCGTCCCGCAATCGGTCCAGCACATATCGGCCGTTACCGTTGACCTCCGATAGGATATCCAGCCTCGCCCGAACAGAACTAGTGTGATGCAAAGTAACCAACGCCACCACAATCACCATCGCCGCCAGACCTACCGCCAGCAATACCTCCAGCAGAGTGAAACCCGCTTGTCTCTTTTTTGTTTTTTCTTGTGTTACGCGGTGCATCGCAAGGCGGTTGCCCTGAACACCCCCGGATATAATCTGACAACTAGTATTCAAGAAATTCACCTGGCTGTTGCGGATCGAAGATCAATGTGGTTGATGTTACTTCATGGACACCGTTTTGTGACAGCCAATTTATCGTTACCGCCACTTCATAAAGATTGCTCTCGGCGGTCGGCTCAATGCGGTATTCACAATGATACTCTGCGCAAGGCCTGACAACATTTCTCTGTAAGGCGAGTTCCTGTTTCATTAAGGAAGCAGGCCCCTGCAGCAAGGCTTGCTCAAAACATTCATCAAGTATCTGATAGGCAGTCTCATATTGTTGACAGCGCAGCCAGTTTTTGCTGCAATGCTGACTGATGCCGCAAGCGACCACCGCTCCGATCGCCAGCAGCAATGCCCCAACCAACGCCTCGATAATAGTAAACCCCTTCTGTTTTTTACATATCTTAGGCATTCGTATCTCACACTAGTAACCGTTCACGCTCTCGCAACCACCAATAAACCCCAATAATGCCTTTATTCGTGCCGATTCGTATCCATTCGTGTTTATCTTGATTTATTGTGGTAGCGCCCAACGCCAATCGCCATTTCTTTTTCACCTACCGGGTGGCACCCTTTCGCGCAGCTAAAGGGTGGTCGAATACCAACCAAGTCCCATTCTCCAACCAACCACCGCCGGTCAATCTATCAGTGCACGCACCGATCTTTTGCGGTTAAAAATTCTCTGACCTATCTTCTTCTTTACGCTCACCGACTGACCCACTGTGTTATCATCATGCCCCTGGCAGCTATCTTATTCGCGAATATTAGTGTCAATTCGTGGTTCTCTTTGCTGTGAACGCTTACACATACCATTATCGCGGTCGATCATCTAAAGCAGTATGAACTATTCACTGATGATGTCAGCGTCGGCGTCTTCACCGCCTTGTTGTCCATCCGCACCATAACAAATAATGTCGTAGGGCCTGCCGTGTTGACCGGGGCGATTATAAACGTAAGGGTTTTTCCATGGGTCAATCAATTGGCTCTCACCACAGTATGGTCCTGCCCAACTGGCCAGTCCCGCCGGCTGTTCCACCAAAGCCCCCAGCCCTTCGGATTGTTCCGGAAAGCGACCCGTGTCTTGCTCAAAGGCGGAAATGAACTGTTGCAGATTGGCTATCTGCGCCACAGCAATCGATCGTTTAGCCGGAGTGATCCGATTAAGTATCTGTGGCACGATGAACACCGCCAACAGCCCCAACAAAACCACAACCGCTAGTACCTCGATTAAGGTGAACGCCTTCCGGCTGGATGAATTGTCACAAGATTGCATATGTAGCTCCTATAAATCCGGTATCACAAAAGCTGATATAAAGCCGTTATTGATCCCAAATGACGCTATGTAACTGAATTGTCAAAAAGGCGTAATTCCTGTTTCGATCTGCACAATAGGCAAAAGTGTTGCCGCCACGATAAACCCAACCATGGCCGCCAAAATCAAAATCAGTATCGCCGGGAACAAACTCATGAAACGGTTTACCGCCACATCAGTGTCTTTGTCAAACGCGTCTGCTACTTTCAGTAGCGATTCCCCTAAACGCCCGGTTTGCTCGCCGACCGTCACAATTTGCACCAGCAATGGCGGAAAATTGCCTGACCTCCGCAACGGCTCAGCCAACGAAGACCCGCTGCGAATCTTCTGCGTTAATTGATCTGTCTCTCGTGCCAAAACTTCATTACCCAAACAGTTACGCACAATTTGCAGTGCGTCCAAGATATTGATGCCGCTATGTGTCAAAGTCCCTAATGTGCGTGCGAACCGCGATACCGCCCACTTACGCCGCAAAGGCCCAACTATTGGAATACGCAATTTAATCGCATCCATATAGTAACTGCCCATGGGCGAGTTCTTCCATTGACGCAGCGCCAAATACAATATCAGCAAGCCCGCCGTTATGAACCCGCCGTACAGACGCAGAAAACCGCTTATCGCCAGTAGTGCCCGGGTCGGCCAAGGAAGCAAAGCTGTTTCCGTCGCTAAAGTCGAGATCACCTGTGGCAGTATCCAGGTGACCACAATCGCAACCGAGATAATCCCTATGCAAAGAACAAACCCCGGATATAGGGCCGCTGTGAGAATGCGATTCTTGGTTTCGTAGTCTCGTTCGGTCAGCGAAGCCAACTGAGACATGCTTTGATCCAGTTTGCCTGAAGCCTCTCCCAGTTGCACCATGGAGATATGCAAATCATCGAAGCTGCGCGGGTATTGCTTTAACGCGAAACTCAAAGTCTGCCCCGATTCCACTGTCTTGGCCATGGATTTCAGCAACGATTGTACCCGCGCCGATGGATTTTGTTGAGCCACCACCTGCAACGCCGACATCAAAGGTAGTTGTGCCCCCAAAGCCGTCGCCAGTTGACCAATCAGCTCCACCCGTTGGCGGTCAGTGAGTTTCAGTTTGTAAGTCTTTTTTGGCTTGGAACTTGTGTCTTGCTTGGCCGTCGCGATTAGGGGCCTTATCTCGTCCGTGAACAGCCCTCGTTCAGCCAGCATACCCTGCGCAGTCTCCATATCCGGCGCATTAAGTTCCCCCCTAAGCTGTTGCCCCGAACGATTGATCGCTTTGTACTGGAAACTCGGCATATGTAGCTCTGAATACAAGTGGCGGTCAAGAAACCATCCAAGACAACGATTTTAGAGCCGTCCATGCGTAAAGCTATACTCTACTCTAAGTTGCTTCCAAGGTCAAATCGCTCTTTTTCTATCCGGCAGAGCCAGTCGCTGTTTGTCTCAACGCTGCAGCTCGATACGTAAAGTCATCACTTTCTTTGGTGCCAGCGTAACATCAATGCTGTTCTTCTTCACCGTCAATGGTTCAATAACCTCGGTTTCCAGCATATTCACCGATTCCGCGCCCGCAATGTTGCAGTGCAGTTTTACTCTACCTTTCACTTCCTTTGTGGTTGGATTGCTCAAACGGATGATCAACGAATCGTCCCAGTGTCCCTTCTTGCACGCGTTCATCACCAAACCCTTACCGCTTATCTGCAAGAATGACAACTCAGTCGGCAAACTGCCCTCACCCGGCCCAGCGGCGCCTACCACCGGATCAACATTGAACTTCTCCGCTTCGTGAATCACATCCGCCTGTTGGTAATCTCCCGCGTGAGGCATCAAAGCGTATTCGAAAGTGTAAGTCCCCTGCAACTGCGTGCCTGATTGGTCCGGATAATGCGCCAAGCGAATCGAATTCCAAGCCTTGTGCGCCCTCAACAACGTCAAAGCGATACTGCGTTGCGGATCATCTACCGCTTCGTATTGCGGCAGACCCCGGTTCAACACCGCCAAGGCTCGTTTGCCATTGGAGATATCAACAAAGTTCTGTTGCGGCTGTACCGGCCGATACGGTTCACGCCAATCACGAGTATCAGGCAACGGAATCGCCCGCTCTATCACATCAAACGGAACTTCCGCATGCACCACATCACTGTCCACACCCGTGGCGAAAAACGCCCGCAGAATATGATCCTCAACCGTGTTCTCAATCGTCGTGGCGATCCGCAGGAAACGTTCACCTCGCAACAGCTTGTAGGTGGTGGTAATGTTTACCGCTCGGTGTACGTTATCGCGGTCGCCTTTGTCCAGTCGAGCCCGAATCGGCAAATTAAGCGACAATCTCGCTTCGATAGCTGTACTCAGTTTGCCGTCTTCCACTACCGCGATTTCCGCATGGCAGCCCGAACTGTTAACAATACGATCCTGCGTCGGAAACGCTCCCACCCAATAGTCACCAATGTCCCCTTGATCCACAAACAAATTCTGCTGTTGGAATACTTCCCCGGTTTCTCGGTCAACCACATCAACAGTACCATTACTGTTGACCGTTACCTCCAGATACTCATTAGCCATCGATCTAGGCGAGGTCAATTGGCTCCCCGGATGACGCATTTCGCCTTTAGCCGGCTGCACCTTGAACACCTTGTAGCCCACCGCTGGGATATCATTCGCTTCAAAGTATAGCTCCCAACGATCGCTTCTCATTCGGCAAGGAATCTCATGAGGATGATTGAATATCGCCAGGCAGTCGCTCTTGGCAATAACTTGCCCCGGCACTTCGTCACCATCCAATGTCTGAACCCGAAAACCTTGGATGCCTCTATCCTTGGATAAATCAATTTCCGCTCGTACCACCGCGCTGCGCTCCCGGGCGCAGCTATTGAACACCACCAGCAGCAAATCCTCTGTATTCAGTGCCGAACTGTCAATGTGTCCCGCGATGCTGCGTACCGCGTCTTCGGTCACAGCATTGGCTAATATCTTAACTTGACTAAAACGGTATTCCACGCTGTCATTAACCGAATCTCGCCCGCAGCCGCCTATTGAATCGTGCGCGTGGTTTTGCAGCAAAGTATAATTCGCGCGGTCCAAAGCGAAAGTCGGATAGTTATCTCCCAGACTCCATGCTATCGCCGCCAGCGGTTCAGCTACTCTTTGCACTGCGAATTCCGCCCGCCGATTCGCGTATTTCATCGGCATACGCGTCGCTTGGACCTCGGCATACAAATCCGTCCAAACCCCCGCGCGTTGCGGATGACGCATCTCACCTTCCAGCACCGTCAGTTCGTCTTCATTCAGCGCCTCCCGCGCCATTGCCACAAAATCCGTCAGGCTTCCCTGAACAATTTTCTTGCCGTTGCTGACCAGCTTATTGGCCTCAGCGATAATCCGCGGCGTATAAACGAAAGGCCCCGTCGAATCATCGCATTCCATTGCCAGCGCATACGGAGTTTCCCATTTGCCTAGATCTGTTTTTTCCAAGTCCTCAAAAGCCGCCTCGATATTCTCAGGATGCCAACCACTAGGCGGCGCATGAAAATGGTAAGAACTAGCCGACCCCGTGCCGCACATTCTAAACGGCTTACCGCCCAGTTTCCATTCATGCGTTTCTTGTCCACGCCTCCGATTGAACACTGTCGGCCGATCAACCAAATGGAAGAAACTTGCCCGAGCGTAATCGCCCAACCTAATCCCCAGTAGTTTACTGCCGTCCGGTCCTTGCCAAATGTAATAATTGCCCGGTACTTGATCAGCGCTAATGCCGCGATAGAAAATAATCGAATCAATACCGCAGCCATTCATAATCTGAGGCATCTGACTGACTTGCCCCCAAGAAGTCGGGCTATACCCAACTTTCATATTGCCGCCATACTTGCGCCCCAGAGATTCGCCAATCAAAAAGTTACGCACCAAAGATTCGCCCGACATTTGGTTTTCTTCCGGCAGAACAAACCAAGGCCCTATCAGTATCCGACCATTCTTCACATGCTTAGAAATCCGCTCAGCGGCCTCGGGCCGAACTTGGCAATAGTCCTCCAGCAAAATCGTCTGTCCGTCCAGATGGAAGCATTGGTACTCCGGATCATTGTCCAGCAAATCCAATAATTCATCCATCATCTCCACCAGAAGCATCCGCGTCTTCTCAAACGGAAAACGCCATTCGCGGTCCCAGTGTGTCAAACTAACTACGAACAGATTGTTCTGCAAATCCATGCTATAGACCTTTCCGAAATTAAACCAATTATAAAACGAACTATTCCAAGAAAAAACAATAGAACGTTTTTTATGTAAGTGCTTGAAAATAAAGGCTTTACGTTGTTTAAGCTGCTCACAGCCAGAGCTTAAGCTTATAACAGCTTTCCCCCATCCTGTCAAGCGCCATCGGCTTCCCATCTCACCGCCGCATGTCACCTCTTTGCCAATCGCCAGGCCCCAACCGTCAACCGGGTGGCACCCTTTCGCGAAGCTAAAGGGTGATCTAACACCAATTACGTTTCATATTCTAATTTATGTACAAAACTCATGGCTGCATATGCCCCGCCTTTGGCAAACTCAAAATCTTGCCTATCCGGTTATCCTGTCAAAAAAACTCCCCGTCTTCTTCGTAATACTATCCCAAGACTTCTTGTTTTTTATGTGCGTTTCCCATTTGCTACGTTGGTCAACATCCTGTTAATCAAAAACTTATGCCCCAAAACCAAACTGCC
>JAFGKT010000051.1 GCA_016928435.1 Sedimentisphaerales bacterium
ATCTATTCAAAATCTTTTCTTACTCCCCTTGAGTATCCAATCCCGCCAACCCGCCGAACCCATTCACCTATCTGACCCGCCCTCGGCTAATCAAAAATCTTTGTAATCTTGTAAATCCTGTCTAATATTCCCCGTCGCGCAGAAATGCTACCGACCAAACCACGCAAAATCAGCCACCCCCAAAAAGCTCATCATTTTTGCCAAAAACCGTTCCATTCTTAACCAAAACAGATAAAAACCGATGAGTTTTTGTCAATTTCTGAACACCTTTTTTCCCACTTCCCGCATCCGCGCGCTCCCGATAACCCATCGCGCCGCGCAACCCCACACCAAAGGCTCCTACCGCCTAGACTCCGCGCGCCCATATCCCACCAACTCTCTAATTTTCGCTACCCCCAAAACCGCCGCACTTATGCTCCATTGTGTGCGCATTTGCGCCGCCCAATTCCGCGCATTTCCGATACCCCAACGTTAGCCCCCGGGTCACATCCCGGGGGTTAGAACTCACTGCCGATATTTATCCCACCAGAGTACCTGTCCCTATTTATGTCCTGACCCGCCCCTGGCTGTTATCGTATTCGTGCCCATTTGTGGTTGTCTTCCGTGGTGAATTACTTCTTACCATAAATATGCGGATTCTGTCGTTGGCATTCTTCGATAACCGCGATTTGCTGTCGCACCTGTTCCGGCGGAATCTCCAACGCCACCCCCTTCGTCAACGTATTATGCAGCATCGCATAAAAACGCTTAGATATCGTTGTAAACAGATCACTTTGGCTCTTGGGCACTTTCCATTTACGTTCGGTCCATTTGATCTCAGTCTTAGGATAGGCTGGAGTTCCGTCCGCGTTACGCAAAGGCTTCTTACTCAAACGCGGGGCCTTTGGTACCACTGTCGGGTCAAAGTATCGCCACTTGGCTTCGCTCATCGTGCCTTCCAGACCACCGCAACTGCCATAAACTTGATAGGTAGGCCTGCTATACGCACAACAGGTCGATATCTCCACGTTTACCAAAGGTCTCCCCGCACCCCGCAAAGACATCGTGCAATGGTCCTCCGCGTCCCCCTTGGCGTTTACCAGGTCCATGTGGCAAAATACTTCCGGCATTATATCCGTACCAAAAAACTGCAAAGCTTGGTCCAGCGGATGAGGCCCTGTGTTCATCAATTCACCACCCATAAACTCTTGCAGCGTTTGCCAGTCATATCGTCGAGCGAATTTGTTAAATGCTATATTAATCTGAACAATCCGACCCAGTACCCCAGAATCAACAACCTTGCGAACCTGCTCAAAATAGGGGGCGTACCTAGACTGCTGGAATACCGCCAAGAGTCGCTTAGCTTTTTTTGCCGCCGCGATCATCTTGTCAACATCTTTTACATTGCCCGCAAACGGTTTTTCCGTCAAACAGTTGAACCCCGCATTCAGTATCTCCAATGCCACCGACACATGCATGTGGCTTGGAACCGTATTAACTATCAAATCCAAATCGTCTCGATTGAAAAGCTCATGATAATCTTTGTATGCCTCGCAACCCAACTCCTCAGTCGCCCGATCCCGCCTGTCCTTCATCGGGTCAGCAATCGCCACAATCTTATACCGCCCCTTGTCCTGCTTCAGCCAGTCAGCATGAATATCCCGACCACTGCGACCCTGACCAATAATAGCAACCCGAACCTTACTCATAACAAAAAACTCCTCTAGTTAACCTTGTATCAGCAAACCGCTTCAACAATCCTATTCCAATATCCCAAGGTAGGGTGGGCCATGCCCACCATCCCTGACATCACTTCGCCCCCAATATGCTCCATCTGTAAAAACACATCCTTCAAAGCAGAGCATCATCATGCCCAGATTATAGGCCAATTCTGCGTATTTACAAGGCATTTCTGCGGAATCCATCTGTCCACAAAGCCTCAGCTTCCGCCCTCATATTTCCTCTTCAAATGCTCACAATTCAGCACCTTTTCCCGCAGATCGTTCACTGTGTACGCGTAATGGTTCGTCGCTTCAAACCCTACTCGACAATCCACACGAACTATCGCCTCCAACTCCTTCGCCAACTCAATCTCCTCATCCAAAATCGCCGTCACCCGATCTCGTTCGCCCGCGTTATTCCGACGTCGCACAAAGGCGATCTGCAAATATGTACTGCGAAAATGACAATACCCCGCGCGACCCATCCGCATAAACTCCGCTACTTGCTCACGCTTATCCTCTGTCACTTTCTCCGCTGCATCTTCCAATATTTCCAGCCCTGCTAGCCATCCCTCCGATAATTTCCTGAACTGCTCTTCAAAAACGTCTTCCGGGTACAGGGTTCGCCATCCTCTTAAATCATCATAAGGATAGCACACCATCGATGCGTCATAACCCGTCGCCTCTCGATACAGCAAATTCATCGGCCCACAGTTCTGCGGCGCCATATAAAGCGTGTTAACATCAAACGGAAACTCCTCAAACGCACAGCTCAACATCTCGCAACCCGCCTGCGCTTCGCCCCACATCGACCCAAACATGTCTTCACCCCATTCATCCAGCGTCATGTCCAATAGTCGCATATTCCCCCCAGGATAACCGCCCAGCGTCCAGCTTACCATCAGCCCATCAATACCCGCTTGCTCCAAATTCCGCAAATGCTGATCCACCAATCGCGGCACCGGCAACCAAGGTAAAGCCGAGCATTCCCAACTGTTATTCAACTGCACCTTCGCCACAGTCTTCATCCCGCGCGCTCGACCAAGCTCCCAACAACGCAACGCCTCGTCGCTAGGCCCCACCTGACTAATCGAATAATCTATAATACTATTGCTAACCCCGCCCACATTCGTCGGCTTGCCCCATTCACTCACACACATCAACTCCACATTATCAGCCAAACGCGATACGATCTCTTCCAATTCATCACCTCTAGGCCACCATGCCCAAGTGTACAACAACACCCGCGCATCAGGCCTAACTCCATGTATCGCGTCCTCTATAACATTATTAACTTCCGCAACCAACTCTGCACAACTGCGATCCGCACAACGCTCACATTCTTCACCGCCCACTCTCGACTTACAATGCGTCAAGTTCTCCGACATCGTAATCGTAAACACCCCCGCCAACCCATCAATTTTCTCAAAAACAAACTCTACCGCGTCATGCAAATACTCCATTGTCTCTTTATTTGATGTGCATAATGATGTTAGTTCAGCCTCTGCATCCCTTACACCGCCGGGCCAATCTTTATTCGCCGCAAAAAAATCATTTCCCATGCTCCGTGGCTCGTTCAAATACAAATACACCCCAATATCATACTTCCGAGCCCGCTCAACTAGTTGCTGTAGGTTTGCTAACCGTGTTTCCCAACCATCACTCAATTTTCCCGCCCGCTTCCACGGATACAATTTATAAAGCAAACCAGGCAACCAAATACCGTTGATTCCACAGTCACGTAACCGTGACAAATGTACTTCCGGATAAGGATCCAACTTCGCGTCCAACAGCGCATCGCCATATAATGCTGAGTAAGCATAAGCTAATCGCAGCCCAAACCCACGTTTAGTTCCACTTTTTGTTCCAGTAACTTCCGGCAAATCCGTCAAAAAACTAAAAGCTTTCTCCTCGTGCGTTGCTTGAATCTCTGGAAAATGTTTTTCTATTGTCGTCCGCAACTGTGCTGTCGCTTCTATCTCCTCAGCGCTCAGGCTGCGATAACGCACAGGTTCGCAATCAGGTTTGCATTGTCCTAGTTTGATCCATAAAAAGTCATCTTCCTTTAATGTGTACGCCAACTTATCCGCCGACCAACCCAATAGCTCCAACAACTGCTCGTAAGGCAGCAAATGCCAATTTCTTCTGATCAACGTCACATAACCACGCTCACGCCAATGCTTACCAACAACGGCCGGTACTCGCAGGCCCATATTGGTTGCCAATTGCTCTACCGTCGGCGTGTCCGTCCCTAATATATGCGCCAGCGTATCAGCTTCTACCAATTCCCAGTTTCGCCAGATAAACGCCTGAAAACGTGTCGGCCAATGGCTCAACCGTAATTCCGGTACACTTTTCCCTGTTGGTAGTTCCTTAATGTCCATCAATATACCTTCATCCAAACGAATTGTACCAGAAAAAGAGGACTGGATTTGTGGTGTTAGTACAGATGCCAGTCCTCTTTTACTCCTTGCACCAAATCTATAGTTCCACAACACCCTTGAGCATATCCGAAAACAGCTCGATGCCGTCATTGGTTACCGCGGCGCCGGTTTCCCAACGCAGTCCAAACTCTTTATCACGTACAAAAGTATCTACTTGAAATGTCATATTCGCCTGCAATTTATACTCCGACGTCGTTTCCATCCAGGGCTTCTCAACTTCCAAAAGCCCCAAACCATGACAAGGCCCATACAGGTAATTTTCACCATAGCCCTTTTGTTTGAAGAAATCAATATACTGCTGAGCTACATCCCCAGCCCGCACCCCAGCCTTCATCCACTCGCGCGTTTTGTAATGGGCTTCCAAACCAAACTCAACCAATTCCCGTTCTCTTGCACCCATTTTACCAATAGTAAACGGTATTCCGATCGAAGGCGAATAGCCATCCACTCTGCCGCCCAGGTTCAATTGTATAATCTTGCCTTTTTCGATCGTTGTATAGCGAGGCCGAGATATTGCGTTGTTGGTGCTTTGGCCGGTAAACAAATACAGCGCATGCGCTTCGTATTCAGCGCCATTGGCGTATAATGCTTCCTGGGCGATCCCGACGACTTGGAGTTCGGTCATGCCGGGTCTGATTTTGTTCAGTACTGCTTCTACCGCTTTTTCTGATACCTTAAAGGCTTCACGCAAGCAAGCCAGTTCCGCTGCTGATTTCACCTGTCGCAACTGTGTTACAATATTATCAGCTTTTACGATTTCCGCCCCCGGAAACGCCGCTTTGATCGCTTCGTACAAATCAACGCTCGTAACCAGCCACCCAGCGATGCCGATCCGCTTGGGGTTCTTTATCCCTAAAGAGTCTGCGACATCAACAAAATTGCTGAACTGAGCCCCCGGAAATGCCGGGTCCGCTGACTCACGGTACGCCACCATTCGATGGATATTCTTCAAAGGTGACCAACCTTGGGCGAACTCTTCCGATTCGGGACCAACCAGCAACGCTGATTTACCGTTCGCGCCGATGGCTACGCCGCCCACTTCAAACAAGGGCCAAAAGCCCGAAAAATACCTCACATTCGCGAAGTCAGCTTCATTAGAGTTAGCGATCAGCATGTCCAAACCCGCGTCCGCTACCAACTTCGCGCACTTAGCAATCCGTTCACCATATTCCGCTGCCGGTATCTTTACTCTGTCACTCATCATCTATACTCCTGTCAAAAAACTTTATGGAAACCTATATCCGCGATTCTTTTTTAAGTTGATTCTCTTATCACCAAATGGGCCGGGATTACTTTCTTGAATTCCGTGCCATTGGTTTCGCCTCTAATCATCTGCACCAAACTCTTGACCGCTTCGGAACCGAGTTTACCCTTGTCAATATCTATCGTACTCAGGCTTGGCGCCAAAAATTTGCCGTAGTCCACGTTGTCAAACCCCATTAGCTTAACACGTCCGGGCACTTCCACGCCCAACTCCTTCAACGCCCTGGTCACGCCAAAGGCCATATGGTCATTCGTGAATATCCCATCAAACTCGTCACCATCACGCCATCGCTCCAGCACCGTCCGCATCGCCCAATCTGCTGTGTAGTCGCCATGCAATATTCGCAAAGTCTCAAAAGCACTTCGCACGCCTTGGGCCGCTTGCGCCATTGCCCCGCCGAAATAGTGCTCTCGCGGACCGGTCAACAGCAGCACTCGCTTGCATCCACGCTGCTGTAAATGCCCCAACGCCAAGCGCGCGCCCCCCAAATTATCCGATTCCACTGCCGCGACTTCGCTGTTCAGTGGTGCCGGGCTATCAACTGTAACCACGTTTTGGCTATGCTGTTTGATTAGCTCTATTTCGTTTTCCGCGAATTGTCCCGCTAATATCGCACCGCACAAACCTTCCGTAGCGAACATCGCCTGCATACGAGGCCAAGAGTTTTCAAAATCCTCCTGCCAGTGTACCTGCAGCGGACATAACCCATGAAGAACCGCTTCGCGCTCAGCCCCTCGGGCCACATCGCAAAAAAACTCATCCGCCATCTGCGTATCCGCCCCAAAAACCAACGCGAAACAACTGCTCGCGCTTGCCCTTAAACTATCCTTACTGCGCAGCGCCCGGGCCGCGTTCGACGGCACATACCCCAACTCTTCAATCACCGCCATCACGCGCTGCCGTGTTTTTTCGCTTACCGATCCCTTGCTCTGCAACACCCGCGACACCGTCATGTTGCTCACTTTCGCCTTGGCTGCCACTTGTGAAATCGATACCGCCATCAAACCATCCTAAAAGCAACGTCAAAACATCTCATCTGTACCAATAAATGTTAACGATAACGTTATCATAACATACTACTTGTTTAAGCATCCTGTGTCAACCATTTATTTAACCCAAAACGCTTGGGCAGTAGCGAGGTTAATTATGTAAATGATTTAATATCAAGTGTTTAACTGGGGTATTGGCAGGAAGGCGGTTTGAGATTTGAATGCTATGTATCGTAAAATGGACGGATAGGTTTAGAGTGACATAGCGTTGTGATTTGGTGTGTGTGTTAGTTCTGGAGCGAGGTGGGGGTTATATGTTTGCTCCAAGGCTTTCATACGCTGTGATGTAGCCTGCGACCATGCTCTCCAGGCTCCAGTTACGCCGTGCCTGTTCCATTATTCGTCTTGCTTGTTTGTGCCATTGGTCTTGATGTTGTCTAAAGTAGCGATGGTTCACCACCGTTTGCGTCAAGCCCCACCACAAACCGCTCGAGTCATAATCCTTGAATAGTACGCCGTTACCGCTGTCTTTCGGCGCTCCCCATTCGCGCAGTGCCAGCCGCACGATCTTATCCCGATACCCGCCCGTATTACGATTCGTCGCTGTTGCCCCGTAGATGTTGCCCACCACATCGATCTGGCCGAACGGCTCATAAAGCGACGCTCCAAAAACATCGCTGGCCGCGGCGTAACCCAAAATGCTTAAATCATTATTGAACCGCTTAACGGCTATCTGGCCCTGTGATGCGCAAGCGATACGTCCCAAAATCTCCACGTGTTCTCTATCTGCGCCTACCGGGTCTCCCACAATCGCGATTTGTACATCATGATTCTCAATCACAAAGCTAAGCGCTATATCTTCGAGCAGTTCCACTCCTTTTTGCAGCGGATCCAAACGTGAAGGCCAATACAACAAAATCGCTTCCGGGTCAACTTTCAAGCCCATCTGTTTTTGGAACTTCACCAGATTTTCTTTCTTGGCTTCCAGTATGTTGTCATTTGGTCCATATCGCCGCGCTAAACCTGGTTTGTCCCATTCTTTGTTTTCCTCTTGATTCTCCGGGTAAACGTCCGGCGAAATTCCGTTTGGTATTACTATTGCCGCGTTTGCCTTGTATTTGGCTTTTGTCTCATTGCGAACTCCCAACGGGATTATAGAGCGGTCTGAGAAATAGTCTTCCACTATCTCCTGTAAAAACGTCTTGCCCACATAGCTGACTTGCGTCGCGCTCTTGATCGCCGTAGCTTGGCAATCCACACATTCACGACCGGAATCAGCCACCATGTACATCCGCTCCCACATCCGACCTATGTTTACCCCTTGCAGCATTTCAATCGGTACGTGTCCTGTGTGGGTATTATGCACCGTATGCAAAACCGGGATATCGTGATTGGCTGCGTAAGCTACGATCGGGCCACCCGCCATCCAATCATGCGTATGCACTATGGCTCGCCCGTCATACTGACTGCGAATTTCCCGTATGTAGGTATTGATTACCTGCCGTTGAAATTCCGCCGCCGTACGCAACGGATCGCCCTCGTAGGCGCTGCGATACTCATCATAGATCGATGATGTTACCAGATGCACGTTTTCAGGGTTCAGTTTGTGACGCCGCTGTACCCATTCCTGCTCGCTGATTTGCGATTCCTGCTGGAACCGTCGCGGCAAATTCAACGTTACCAAATGCGCCGGTATTTTCCGTTCAGTCAATCCTTTGCACAACGCCGATATCACATCACCCAACCCGCCGCTCTTACCCGAAACATACTGTGCGAATTTCCCCATCCCCGTCGAAGGCAACCTGCCGGTCTCCGGCGTAATAATTATGACCGCTGTCTCAACAGGCTTCTGTAAAATGTTAAAACTCTCAACCGCCCAGTCCAATCGGTCAATACTGCGAGTCAGAACAAATGTCGCTTTAGCTAACGACCCGTACGGGCTGAAATAATCATGCACCCCGCGGTCAGGCCCATGGCCCTCGTGCAAATAATACAAATGATCCGATGTCGTCAAATGGCGCCATTTCTTCAAGAAGTCCCCGCGTGCCCTCTTGGCATCACCCTCCATAGCTTCGATTTCTCTGAATAATTTGTGTTGAGTCTCACTGCCCAGCCAGCCGAACGTATTACGCTCGATATCCGCCCAACTCGATGTTGCCAATGGATGAATGTCAACCAGCGGACATTCCGTCTTTGCAAACTCTTGCGCTATCTCCGTTGGATTCATCAACACTATATTTGGATTATTCTCCAATTCCGCCGGCAGTCCCCGCCAAAAATCAAATATTCCCGTGTCCTCCCAAATGTGTTCGCCGATATGCTCGTAATCATAGCCCAGAATAATCGCTTCGCCGTCCACCATCGCCATGCTCGATGCGTATTCCTTAGGCGTAATCTTCTGCCTCGGAAAACGAAACGCCACGTCGTCACTTAAATCCCTATTTCGGGGTAAGACCAGCAAATCCAATCCCCAGCCCGCCGGGCCCTTGGCGCGAAATATCGCGTTGGGCGATATCGGCGCGCCCGCTGACCGCAAATACATATCAGCACGCTGCTCACACAGAATCGACTTAAACCCCATTTCATTCACAATCGTACCAATGTCATTATTATACATCAGCTCCGTATTGCGAAACGATTGGGGCCTTGCGCCGAACAAGTCACGCATTGCTCCTCGGTGTTGCGAAACCTGATCCTTAAACTCATTCTTTGTCGGATCTTCAAACAGTGCCGTAAGCGAGTGGTAATATGTCTCTTCCAAATACTCCACTTGTTGATGTTTGCTGCCCGCCTCGTAAAGCTCATGCAGCAGCGCAATGACATCAGGCTCATACATCTGAGCCTGTTCTAAGAATATTCCCGACATGCTCAGAGTTATCTTAAACTTCGGGTGAGCTTTGACCAAATCGATGAACATCCGCGTTGCGGGCAGATAACACTTCTTCGCGACCTTGCGGAAAACCGTTTCGTTTTGCTCTTCCCAGAGAAAGCTCCCGCCGTCCGGATCCAAGCGAAAAGGCTGATGCAACTGAAAATAGAACGTTACTATTGGCAAAACCAACTCCTATATGTCTGTCTCAGAAATTGTCCGCCTTGACTTGCCCGAAAGTATAAGCGTTTTGTATTTGGGGTATAAGTTCCATCTAACAAGCCTTATCGCCGGGAGTTCTTGGCGAAATTTTCTCTTCAATGGCTCTCTTCTCCATCGCTATTTCCTACGGCACAACTACCAAATGCTATTAGTCATTGTTTTATAGCGTCTTGCCGGCAAATTGTCCAACTTCTTATTATATAGGCTTTTAGCTAAATATGTCCCGCACGATGCCGAAGTTGTCTCTTCTGATCAGCAAATTACCTATACTGCCGTCTGGTTAAAATTTTGCTGTTATCAGTCTTCGCTATCTTGCTCAAATGTCATATGGTTTGTTGCATCTCAGAGCCAATGATTTTTTTTGCCATCTCGCCCGCTGCGACAATATTTAGTACGACTGCAAGCTGGGGCGCTATTTTGGAGCCAACATATTTTGTACGCCGCTAGAGTGTGGATTGCCTTGAGGCTGTGTTTTCTGCATTGATAACGGGGGGCAGAAAAGCACTTGGCGTCTTGACCATTGTCACCGGTGGGGGGCGGTGGGGGGCTGCGGTGAGAATATTTGAAAAAACTCACAGGTTATCCACAAACGGCCGATAAAAGAAAAGTGAAGTTCTGTTCGGATGATGTTTGGTTGGCGTTAAGAAACCCGTGATCTTGAATTTAGTAATGGTGTGTATCTCCTTTCCCTAGAGTGAGATATCGAGCTAGACAACAAATGGCATTATTTATCGGCCAAATGTAAAAAGGCGAAAATTTTTTCTTGTATTCGTGGGAATATGTGGTAAAGTTTGGATAGAAATGGGAGCTTAGGGGATGAGGTGGTGGTGCGGTTCGCTAGCACGCAGCTATCTTGTTCTTCAATGCGTACTTTTCTAATGGCAGCGAGCATCCAAATCTTCGGTTGTTATCCGCTAAGGGTATCTCGTCTTATAGATTGGGAATTCTTGCTCCGAGAGATTGTTGCGAAGGTGTCTTATGCTGTTGACCGGTGAATATGACTTGACGTTAGACGAAAAGAACCGGCTGTCTATACCGGTACGCTTGCGTCAGCAGATTTTCCCGCGAGATGATTTTGATAATGTGTTGTATCTGATGACAGGGTTTAATCAGATCCTGTGTTTGTATCCTGAGAGTGAGTATCGACGCATCGCCCTTGCCGTGGCTCCAGGGAAGGTGGCCCCGGACGAACTGCTCGTTTATGAACGAGTTGGTTTTGCTCTGGCTAGCAGGGTTGAGCTGGATCGGCAGGGACGAGTGCTTATAAGTGATAAAGCCATTCGTCGCGCCGGACTCAAAGAGCAGATTGCGTTGATTGGGGCTCGGGATCATTTGGAATTGTGGAATCAGGATGAGTGGGAGACCTATTTGGTCGAACACATGGCAGAACACGAGCAGATGGTCCTGCAAGCAAGGCAGGAAACATATCGTAAGCAACGCGAAGAAGCTGGTTGGTAAAGTAGAAATGTCTTAGAAGCCATATTATGCAGTAATAATACCACCCGTAACGGAGTTCGGGCAGAAAACTTGAGTAAGGAGGCGTGATAAGTCTATGAGTATTATAGAGAAAAGCGGACGCGGAACAGCAAAGCGGGAAATGACTTATGAGCAAGTGAGTAGCCAACCGACAGTAATGTTGCGGAGTTGGACCGATGCTGCCTGCGATCAAACTCTTATTGGTCAATTGCAGCATGCCTTGGAGGGTCGCACGGTTCTGCGATGGGAAGATTTGGATATGGCGATTCGGGTAAGATTGCGAGTGGTTGCCCAACGTTTGCAGAAGGTGCGAAGATTCGGGGGGATGTATGCGGAGCTTTCTCTTTCACCGCAGCTCGAGGCGATTTTTAGTCTTATGCCCACGCCCGAGAATACTGAGCATGAAATGTTGATTAACTAGGGGAATGTTGTGGATTCTCCGGCAGCTCATCAGGCGGTACTTTTTGATGCAGTTATGCAACAACTCGACTATCGCCCCGACGCGGTAGTGGTTGATGCAACCTTGGGACATGCCGGGCATGGGCGGGCGCTGGCGGAGAGATTGAACGCCGACGGCTTGCTGCTGGGATTGGATGTGGACGAAAACTGCTTGGCGGTGGCACGACATCGTTTGGACAATACAACTTGCCAAGTTAAATTGATACAAGAGAATTTTGGTTCTCTCTCTGGTGTGCTGGATCAGCTAGGGCTTGAGGCGGTCGATGTGATCTTGGCGGACCTGGGTGTGAACTCGGCCCAATTGGCTGAATCATCTTATGGTATAAGTTTTCAGCAAGACGGGCCGTTGGATATGCGGCTGGATCGTCGCTTACAATCTACCGCGGCGGATTTAGTTAACGGTCTGCGGCAGGACGACTTGGCTGACATTATCTATAAGTATGGCGAAGAACGTCGCAGTCGCGCCATTGCCCGAGCCATAGTCGAACGTCGCCGTGAAAAACGCTTTTGTAATACCGGCGAATTGGTAACGGTGATCTTCAAGGCTCTGGGACTTAAAGGCAGCGGCGGCCGCAGCAAGATACACCCAGCGACGAGAACCTTTCAGGCTTTGCGTATCGCTGTGAACGATGAATTGGGGCAGTTGGAGCGTTTGCTGGACGCAGCGGCTCAACGCCTCAAAATTGGCGGTCAGGTAGCGATCATCAGTTTTCACAGCCTGGAAGACCGTATCGTAAAATATGATTTTCGGGCCCGCAAGGAAGCCGGAATATACGAAATAATGACCAAAAAACCATTGGTCGCCGCCGAAGACGAACGAAAACAAAACCCACGCAGCCGCAGCGCCAAACTGCGTGTCGCACGTAAGATCGGTAACTGAACAAGCCTAAGTTGACGCTGCATGAACCGCTGACGCCAACTTGGATAATCTAAATAATAGTACGATTTGTAACTCTTGGGCCACGGAAGGTAAAACGGAGTTGATCCATGACAAAAGAAGCAAAAGTTGGGTTGTTGTTGGGATTATTGTTGATCATTGGAATTGCCGTGGTCTTACGTGGCGTACATCGAGATGGCCAACAGCAAAACAGTGATGAACTCCGCCGGATATCGCAAGAATATTCACCTTCCTCGGGTAACACCGCGGTCACTCAAGGCGTCCAGCGGCTATCCAACGGGACGACTAACTCGCCCACACGTTCTACGCCCCCCGCTGCTAATCGCTCGCAAGCCCCCGCGCCTTCTCAGATAGCCCGCAACGATACCCCTGCCGGTTCTCAAAGTACACTATCGGCTAACCAATCTTATGCTCCCACCAGTGTAATCGCCACTCAGAATAACAACGATGTTCGTTACACAAGTCCGTTGCCTTCTTCCCGCTCGACGGATGATCCGGGCTTGGTTCATCCTATGCCGGGAGCTATCGATAATGCTGCTCAAAGAGCGGTTGCTTCAGCCAGTCAGTCGAATACCCCCACGATTTACGGCGGCAACAGCCCTTCATCTTCCAGTGCTGGCACAACTGTAGTCAACGCTCAGTCGTCACAGCGAAGAATTCATGTCGTTCGTGATGGCGACGATCTCAGCAAAATCGCTTTGGAAGTGTATGGCCCCGTAGAAGGACGCCGTTGGATCAATGTCTTGGCGATCTACGAAGCCAACAACGATATCTTGACGTCGATGGATGTTCTTCGCGTTGGACAGAGTTTGCGTATTCCGCCTTTAATGGTCACCGGAGTGCCTGCTTCCAATGCGTCATCGAATTCAGTTCAAGCTATTTCACAAGTAAACACTCCTGCTGCTTCCGCGCCTTCCAACAGCGGCCAGGTTTATGTGGTTCGCGAAGGTGATTCGCTTTGGAGAATCGCCCAAAGACAATTGGGTGACGGTAATCGGCACGAAGAAATACTCGCCCTGAATCGTGATCGCATCAGTGACCCTGGGCGCCTAAGAGTAGGTCAAAGCCTGCGTATGCCCGCCGGAGCTGCCGCTTCCACTACTGTTGCCCAACAGCAGCCCCAAGCAAACACGACCGCATCTGTGTCAACCCGCAGTTATACGGTTCGTGAAGGCGATAGTTTGTGGTCAATTGCCGCGCAGCATCTAGGTAATGGTGAACGCTATCATGAAATCGCGTCGTTGAATTCCGATGTCCTCAGTAATGAAAATTCGCTGCGTACGGGATTGGTCTTGCGGCTGCCTTGACCTTGACCAAAGGACCCAACAATATTCTTGAGTTTATACCTGCTGGTTTGATTTGATAGTGGATTCCAAACGTTTAGCTTATGTTCTGTTCCTGGCCTTGCTGATAGGTCTAGCGCTGGTTCATCTGCGCACAACGCACCGGCGCAGAGTCTGTCAAATAACCATGCTTATGCAGGAAGCTCGTCAAGTGGAGCAGCAATTGCCCCGGCAGCAGGCCGAGCTTAGCGCTGCCCTTCAATCACCCCAGCAGCTTCGTAGGCAATTGGAGAATATTGAAACCGATCTATATCCCATGGGTATGGCACCCACCGGAAGCGATTGGCTCGCTGATAATCAGTAATCAAAAATTATGTCCTTTGATCGTCGAGAACGTTGGCTTGGTGGCACACTATTGGTCGTAATCGTCCTGGGGTTGGCCGGCGTTTTGACGCGCGTCTATTTTCTTCAAACAACCGCCCAGCCGGAGCTGGCTCACCGGGCCGCGGTACAGCAACTCCGTATTGTCTCCGATACCCCGCAACGAGGAATGATCGTCGATCGCCAGGGACGCACTTTGGCTGTGAGTACACAGGTCCGTTCGATAGCGGTTGATCCATCTCTAATTACAAACGTTGATTTGGCAGCCGAACAACTAGGCGCGGTTCTGGAAATTTCCCCTGACGATCTGCGTAACCTAATCGAACAATATCGTGATCGTCGTTTTCGTTGGGTCAAACGTTTCGTAACCGATGAGCAAGCCGACGCTGTGGCTGCGTTGGGCATTCATGGAGTGCTTATCCAAACCGAATATCAACGCCGGTACCCAATGGGCTCCTTGGCGGGCCACATTATAGGTTTCACCGACATTGATGGCTGTGGTCTTGAGGGCATAGAGGCGCTCTTTCAGGATGACTTGGCCGGCGATTCCGGCACTCTGTTGCTCAACAGCGATGTACACCGTCGTCCTTTGGCTTGCCAAGACGGCAGCAGCCGAGGTCGCGACGGTCTCACCGTTGCGCTGACCATCGATGCCGCGATTCAGGGTTTTGTCGAAGAGCAATTACAGCAGACAGTCGAAAGATATAACGCCGCCGGGGCCGTGGGTATTGTAATGGATCCCCAAACCGGAGAAATCTACGCCTTAGCCAACTACCCCGGTTTTTCGCCCGCCACCGCCCGTCAGTGCGATCCAAATCTGTTGCGCAATCGAGTTCTTACCGATCCGATAGAGCCCGGCAGTACATTTAAGCCTTTTACCGTCGCCGCGGCAATCGAGTATGGCCTGGTAAACCCCGATACGCGGATCGACTGCCACAACGGCCGTTATTCCGGAAGAGGTTTCGGTACCATTCGCGAATACAACTATCATCGCTACGGTATGTTAACCGTCGCGGAAATAATCATGCGTTCCAGCAACATTGGCTCAGCCATCATGGCTCAAAGAGTAGGTAAAAGCAGATTCTACGAAATGTTGCAGCGTTTTGGCTTTGGTCGCCGCACCGGAATCGACCTACCCGGCGAAGGTGTCGGCATTCTCAGACCATTGGAACAGTGGAACGACCACGAATACACACTTACCCGCGTAGCTTTTGGGCAGGGAGTCGCTGTTACGCCAATTCAATTGATCAGGGCGTTTTGTGTTTTTGCCAACGGTGGACAGTTGGTTCGCCCTCGTTTAACCCGAGGACTGCTCGACCAGGCCGGTAATGTCGTACGCGATTTTACCCAGGAAGAAGCACTTTGGCCCTTGCGTGTGGAAGGCGACCCTACAGATTCACGCCAAGTCATAGCTCCTGAGGTCGCCCGCGTAATGGTCGAAGATATACTTCTCGGTGTGGTTGAACGCCGTGAAGGTACCGCCCATAACGCTTTCTTGCCCGGTTATGATGTCTTTGGCAAGACCGGAACCGCTCAAGTGCCGCTAAGTGATGGTCGCGGATACGAGGAAGACAAATATGTGGCTTCTTTTATTGCTGGGGCGCCCGCGTATGATCCCCGGCTGTGTGTGTTGGTTATGGTACGTGAACCGGATCGAAGTTTAGGCCTTGGTTATACCGGCGGACGCGTGGCAGCACCGCCTGTACGCGAAATACTAAGGCAAAGTCTGGCGTATCTGCAAATTCCGCCTCGCAACTTGGAATAATGACCTCTTTCAAACGTATATTCGTTGCAAAGTTACGTAATTTGAATATAATATTTGTGTAGGTGAGCGATACGAGTTTGCTTTTGCGCTCAATGGGTGGGGTTAGCCTAGGATGGGCTGGCGCGCTATCGCGGATCGTTACTAAACGCTGCCTAACCGAAGCTTTGAATGTAATTCTCTCGGTGTGCAGTTGTCGCTGCGAGGAGGATTGGTCACAAATGGATTTGTCTGACCTGGTAGCCTCGCTTTCTACCTTCAGTCGCGATAGTGACGTGTGTCACGCTGCGCCGAATGTATGTCAAGACAGCCGAACTGTTAAACCCGGTGATATTTTCGTCGCTGTGCCGGGTACTAATGTTGATGGTCATGATTTTGTCAATGATGCCGTTAGTCGCGGCGCTGCCACTGTTGTCGCTCAAAAATCATTGACTGTACCTGAAGATGTACGCTTGGTCATCGTCGATGACAGCGCATCGGCTTTGGGAATTCTCTCTCAAGCCGCCAACGGCAGCCCAGCCCGGCAACTCACATTGTTAGGCGTTACCGGCACCAATGGTAAGACCACTGTTGCCTATCTTACCCATGCTATCCTCAATTCATCCAATTTTCCTGCCGGCATGATCGGAACCGTAGCATATGACACCGGCAACGGCCAAAAAATAGCAGCCGACAACACAACTCCAGATGCGCCGCGTTTAGCTCAAATGATGGCGGATATGCGCCGCTGTGGTCAAAAAGCCGTTGTTATGGAATGCTCCAGTCACGGCTTGGATCAACGTCGCACCGCGGGCCTCAGCTTCAACGCCGCGGCATTCACCAACCTTACCGGCGACCATCTCGACTATCACCGCACACGCCAAGCGTATCTTGACGCCAAAGCCAAACTCTTCGAGTCTCTTACGACCGACGCTGTGGCTGTCCTAAATTTTGACGATCCCGTCGCCGCGATTCTTGCTCAGCGCACCCAAGCCAAAACTTGGCGCTATGGTGTGGATTGCACCGATGAATCAGTCGAAATTCGCGCCCAAATCAAAGCGATGGGACTGTGGGGTTGCGATCTGCGGTTGGAGGTTATGGGCGAATCAGCGGATCTGCGCCTTGCGTTGCCCGGCCGTCACAATGTCAGCAACTTACTAGCCGCTGTAGGCCTGGCTCATGCCGTGGGAATCCCATTGCGAAATATTGTCGCCGCCGCTCAAGCCTTTCATGGAGTGCCCGGACGATTGGAACGCGTTGATGCCGGACAAGATTTCACCGTCCTGGTTGATTATGCCCATACCGATGACGCCTTGGCTAATGTGCTGCAAGCCCTCAGCGATTTGCAGCCGCGGCGCATAATACTTGTCTTTGGTTGCGGCGGTGATCGTGACCGCAGCAAACGACCACGCATGGCGCGAGTCGCCCAGCAATTCGCTACCGAAATCATTGTCACCAATGACAACCCGCGAACCGAACAGCCGCAACAGATTTTCGAGGATATCTACGCCGGTTTTGATCTTTCTTCCCAACATAACGCTATTCACCAAATACCCGATCGACGCTCAGCTATCGCCCATGCGGTAGAAATGGCCCAGCCCGGAGACGCCGTTCTAATTGCCGGAAAAGGACACGAAGATTATCAACTTGTGGGAGATCGCCGACTGGAATTTGATGACCGTGTTGTGGCTCGACAGCTTTTGCAGCAGCTTCAAACCGCAACCCAAAACAGAACTCATTATTCAAAACATAAAACCACCACCGCCCATAAACGGCAACCGACAATGTGAGAAAAACTATGAAACCTTTGACTCAGGATGAGGTTAAAAATGTATTGCACGCGGAGTTGAAAACCGCTTTGGGATCCGATCTGGTCCGACGCGTAACCACCGATTCTCGCGATGTTAAACCGGGCGATTTGTTCTTTGCTATTCGGGGCGAACATTTTAACGGCCATGACTTCATCGACCAAGCCATCGAAGCCGGCGCCGTAGCTATTGTAATGGACCTAAATGTCCCTGCTTCGGATATTGCCCGCCGTCAGAAAACCTGTCTGATGAAAGTTCCCGATACCATCGCGGCTTTGGGTACTCTCGCCAAATATTATCGTAATAGCCTAAAGCATCGCGTAACCGTTATCGCTGTCACCGGAAGCAATGGCAAAACCACTACTCGCGAGATGATCTACCACGCCTTGAGCAAACCCAAACGCGGTTATCGCAGCCCCGCCAGCTACAACAACAATATCGGCGTTCCCTTGACCCTGCTGAATATCGGCGCCGAACACGAATTCGCCGTCATAGAAATCGGCAGCAACGCTCCCGGTGAGGTAGCCGAGTTGTCCCGCATGGCCTGCCCCGATATTGCAGTCATTACCAGCGTCGGCCCGGCTCACTTGGCTGGATTTGGAGATGTCGAGGGTGTCAGCAAAGAGAAATGTTCTATTATTGCCGGGCTCAAAGAAAGAGGCGTCGTTATCTGCAGCGCCCAGCATCAAGCAACCCTAGAACGAGTCCGTGCGTTGGGACGTCCAATGATATCTTTTGGTGTGGATGTGGATGCCGATGTCTCTGCCCACGATGTTGTTATCGAGCCGGGACGAGTCAGTTTCAAAACCAATGATCGTTGCGAGATCACTCTGCCCATCGCCGGAACCCACAATGTCTCCAATGCCATGGCTGCCTTGGCTACCGTACGCCGTCTGGGAGTGTCCACCAGCCAGTTCGCCGCGGCTATGACTGATTTCAAAATGCCTCCAGGACGCATGAACTATCTCGATTTCAACGGCATTACGGTTATTGATGATTCGTACAATGCCAATCCCGCTAGTATGGCCGCCGCGTTAGCTGAATTGCAAAGCCATCGTGATGCCCCACGCCGTGTGTTGATTTGCGGCGATATGGGCGAACTGGGCCCCGCATCACAGCAGGAACATCATAAACTGGGTGAGCGGGTGGCGCGGTCCAACATCGATGCGCTGCTGACGGTCGGCAAACTCGGTGCGGTCGCGGCAAAAGCCGCTCTGGAAGCCGGTATGGGACGCGGTTCCGTACAACGCGCCGTTACCAGCCAACGTTTGGCACGGCTTGTAAAAACATTGATCAATGACGGCGATGTGATCTTGGTCAAAGCGTCACGTATGATGCGTATGGAAGCTGTCGTTAAGAGTTTAAGCCGGTGGCGCGGCAGTGGAACAAAAATTTCCGCTTCGACTACCGTACGCTCGGCTACCCGCGACATACCATCTAAAACGCCTGCCAGGCATTATGTTCCAAACAAGCAATAAATTATCTACTATTGAGTCTGACATATGGTTATAGTCTGTTCTATTTTGAGGTGACAACCAGATATGCTGCTGCTATTGATGCGACATTATCGCGAGTTTATGCACGGTCAGTTGCACTTCTATGCCTGGGAAGACGTAGCCTTTCGTATGGTGCTGGGGGTGTTGACCAGTCTCATAATTTCGCTCCTGTGGGGGCCAAAAATAATCCGTTGGCTCATCCTCAAAAAAGTCGGTGATATCCCCGAGTTCGACCACAAAGACCTCAACGAGCTGACCAAAAACAAGACCAATACTCCGACGATGGGGGGGCTGCTTATCTTGGCTGGTGTTCTTATCAGCACTTTGCTCTGGGCTGATATCACCAACCAGTTTGTTATCAAGGGCATTTTCCTTATTGTGTGGTTGGCGGTCTTGGGCGGCATCGACGATTGGCTTAAACTCACCGCGAAAACCAAAAAACGTTCACGCGACGGCCTGCGCAGTTGGGAAAAACTTGTTTTCCAAGTAGGCCTTAGTGTCCTATTGGCGATGTTTCTTTATCTTGTGGACTTCCGCGAAATTCAAGACGGCAGGGCGATCTGGCTGCCGTTCTACAAAAAAGGAATCGATCTTGGCTGGATCGGTTTCGCTATTGTCACCGTTCTGGTAATCACCGGCTCAAGCAACGCTGTCAATCTAACCGACGGAATGGACGGCTTGGCTACCGGATGCATGGGAATCGCCAGCATGGTATTTGCTGTTCTCTGTTACTTAGCCAGCGAACCGCTTAGTGTTTCCATGAACCAAACCTGGGCCAGCTATCTCCTTTTGCCTCAAATCCGCGGCGCCGGCGAACTGGCTATCATATGCGCCTCGATATTCGGCGCCTGTCTAGGTTTTCTTTGGTTCAATTGTCACCCAGCACAAGTTTTTATGGGCGATGTTGGAAGCCTCCCTTTAGGTGGGCTGATCGGCTATGCCGCGGTAGTGACTCGTCATGAACTACTGCTGCTTGTAGTGGGCGGCGTCTTTGTTATGGAAGCTGTTAGCGTTATCATCCAGGTCACGTATTATCGCAGCACCGGCGGCAAACGCATATTTCTTTGCGCGCCTATTCATCATCATTTTCATCTGAAAGGCTGGAGCGAACCGCAAGTGGTGGTTCGTTTCTGGTTGATGGGAATCGCTTGCGCCGCGATCGCCTTGGCGACGCTGAAACTGCGTTAGAACCTGCGCCAAATACCTTGCTTTGAGGAAATCTCGTCGTGGCAACCGAACCGTCTAACCCGTCAGGCAAAACCTCCGGATCTCTTGTAGAATCGGTTTTCGTTGTCGCTGTCACAGCGTTGATGTGCCTGGGAGCATTGATGGTTTTCTCAGCAGGCGTCACACTCGAGCAGGACATCCAATGGTATCAGTTTTGGCGATACACCACCTTAAGGCAAGTTGTCCTGGTCCCCGTAGCGTGGCTGATTCTCCTCCTGATGGGGCGGTTGTCGTATCGCAAATGGCTCGCCAACAGCGACGGTACTCCCGGTGTCATCATCGTATTGCTGCAATTCATAGCCGTTGCTGCTTTGGTCCTTGTCTTGGTGCCCGGCATCGGCACCGAAGTCAACGGCGCCAGACGCTGGATTAAAATAGGGGCCTTCACCTTCCAACCCTCGGAACTGGCCAAGTGGGTTACGGTTTTATTCTTGGCGGTGTATGCTTATTGGCGGGGTGATAAAATGCGCAGCTTTTGGCGAGGCTTTGTCCCCGGCGCAGCGGTTCTGCTCATTGTTGTAGCATTGATCGGCAAGGAAGATTTCGGTACTGCCGCGCTTCTAGGCCTGGTCGGCACCGCCATACTGCTGATCGGCGGCGCTCGTTGGTGGCATGTATTGATATTGGTTCCATTGGCTGCCGCTGCGTTCTATGTCTTGGTCTATTCTAATGAATACCGTTGGAATCGTGTCTTGGCTTATATGCGTCCCACCGACCAACAGCAGCAGGCCACCGCTTACCATGCCCAGCAATCACTGATAGCCATCGGTCACGCGGGTCTGCACGGCACCGGTCTTGGCCAAGGAACCATGAAAATGGGTTTTCTGCCTGAAGACACCACGGATTTTGTCTTTGCTGTCATCGCTGAGGAGTTGGGCTTTGCCGGTGCGGTAGTAATCGTAGCATTGTTCGGTGTTTTGATGCTTTGTGCCGTCTTGATGATCTGCTTCTCCGCCGATCGCCTAGCCCGTCTAGTAGTCGTTGCCGTAGCTGCTACATTGGGCGCGCAAGTTCTAATGAATTTGATGGTTGTCACTAGCTTAGCTCCCACTAAAGGCATCGCCTTGCCTTTTGTTAGTGCCGGCGGATCGGGACTCATTCTAACCGCCATGGCCGCCGGAGTATTGGTTAATATCGCACGCAATATACCTCGGCAGCGCAATCAAACTCTAGCTCCTGCCGACATCCAGCATGGAGACGCCGGTTGTGAGTGAACCTGAGTTGTTTGTTTTTGCCGGGGGAGGAAGTGGCGGACATTTGTATCCGGGACTCGCTGTCGCCCAAGCCCTGCGACAATTGAACCAGAATGCCCGAATTCTCTTCTTAGCGACCCAGCGCGATATTGATCAGCAAATCTTGGCTGACTGCGGCTTCGATTATCTTTCGCAGCCCGTAGTGCCGATTCCTAGGCGGGTGCGCGCGATATACGACTTCTACCGTCGTTGGCGCACCAGCAAAAAAATGTGTCGCAAAATCATACGTGATAATCCTGTTAAAGCCGTACTTGGCTTGGGCGGATTCGCGTCAGGCCCTATGATGCAAGTCGCCGCTCGCGCCGCCGTACCCGTAGCTATGCTTAATCCGGATGCCGTCCCAGGACGCGCCAACCGGTTCGGTCAGCGCAAAGCTCAACGTATCTTTCTTCAATGGGACGATAGTATCAAATACTTCGGCGCCGCTGCTGATAAGTGTTTAGTGACCGGTTGCCCTATTCGTGCCGATTTCACCGCCGCCCGAAAAACATCACCAAGTTCGCATCGTCAAACCTTGAATCTTGCCTCGGATAGCAAAGTGTTAGTGATAGTGGGGGGGTCGCAAGGCGGAAAAAACCTCAATGATGCTGTGTTATGGGCTTTGACTCAATCCAACGGCACCGACTTGTTGAATGGTTGGCAAATATTGCATTTTACCGGCAGTGCCGATTACGAACGAACAGCGCAACAATATCGCGTCCAAAATCTTTCTGCTATTGTGCAGCCCTTTACCAATCAAATGCCCGCCGTTCTTAGCGTCGCGAATCTTGTTATCGCGCGCGCCGGGGCATCTACTCTGGCGGAATTAACCGCCATGGCAGCCCCGAGCATTTTGCTTCCCTACCCCTACCATCGCGACCAACACCAATTGCGCAATGCCCAGGTTCTAGCCCAGGCCGGCGCCGCTGAAATTGTCGCCGATCAGTGCGATGCAAAACTAACCGGAGAACAATTGGTCAAAACCATCGAAACCTGTATAATGGGGCGAAGTCGATTGGCCCAAATGGCTCAAGCGGCAGTTAAGATAGGCAAACTTGATGCGGCGGTTCAAATTGCTAAAGAGATGATAAGCATGGGCCGTCCAAACCCTTGAGTGCTAGAGCTAATGACAAAAGAACTCACCGGTAAAGATAGCTTCCAGCCATTTAAGTTCGCTCATATTACGGACTTACATCTGCGCGAAGATGATGGCTTTGACCGCCTCCAAAAGTTCATCCAGATGCTCAGAAAATGGGAAGACGTGGCCTTTGTCCTGATCACCGGGGATTTTATGTGCAGCGGGTCCGCCAGTGAGGTCAAAGCCATTTTCGATTCCCTGCCCATCCCTGTCCACTGCATCTACGGCAATAACGATTGGGACCGGCTCGACGATCTCGAACGCAACTTTGGCCCCTTGGATAAGACTTTCGTACACAACAATTGTCTTTTTGTGATGCTGTGGAATTGCGTACCGCATTTTGCCGAGCAAAACCATCGAGGTGATTGGAGCGAAGAACAACATGATTGGCTCCATCAGCAGTTTCAGTGGGGCGTTCAAAACGGCTGTCAGCATTTGTTCTTTTGTTCGCATGTCCCGCCTTTCTGTCCCAAGGGTTTCTTCCCTTTGTTCTTTATGCGTGAAGCCGCCGAAAAACGTCTGTGGCGTCTTTGCGACCATTATGGCATAACCGCCGCGTTTTTTGGCCATCTCCATCAGACCGACCAATTTACGCACAATAAGACTGAAATTCTTATTACCCCATCTCTGAATTGGAATTTCATTGAGACCGAAGAAAGTCGTTTCGAAAGAATCGAAGGCGGCGGCGCTGTGCGTTTGGTCACGGTTCATGCTGATTCAATATCCCACCAACTAGTCCCCGTTTCTTTGCCGGGCGATCGTCACTTCATCTAGATCAGTGTTCAGAACACATGTAGCCTCTAGTGTCTCCCGCGACAAAAACGCAATTCATCTTCGTTTGTTTCGTCACACGCTAATCTATCGCATTCGATACACTCTCACGCCCTCAGCAGCTAATCTATTAGTGCCCATTCGCGATTCTCTAGGAAAATCTACCGGTGTTATAGGTCCTTGCCAAGGCATTTGGTATCAGCTTGGTTTCATAGCTGCTTATCCCATAACTAGTTACAATAATACCACGCCGTCATAACATGAAATCCCCGTTTTTCTGTTAGGCGAATGTCGATGATTACCAGGTAAGGTTCACTGAAAAGAACAACTGCAATTCTAGCTGAACGGTCGGAATGTGGCCTAACAACAGCAAAACGTGTGTTTTGGAGAGAGTCATGGATATAAAAGAGGCCGGAATACTTAGGCGGGTCTTGCTGCCTCTGAGCGTAGTGCTATTTTTTATGTTTGCCGGCAGTCTCCTTTGTTTCCGTATGCTCTTGAACAATCAGGTCGAGCACGCCGCTGATAAGCAAGTCACTGATATAGCAGAGGTGTTCCCTGTTCTTATCAATCGTGACGCAGCTTTGATGAACAGCCTAATCGAAGGTTTCCAACGCGACAGAACTCTCTCCCAGCATTTCCGAGACAGAGATCGTGATGCACTCTACGATTATGCTCAAACATATTATGAACAAATCTTGCAACGCCATCAAATAAGTCATTTCTATTTCCATGACACAAACCAAACCGTCTTTTTAAGGGTACATAGGCCGGAACGTTTTGGCGATACACCAGAACGCCACACGCTAAGCCAGGCAATCCAAAATCAAACACCGAGTTGGGGCATCGAAATGGGAGTACTCGGCACACTCACATTACGGGTCATTCATCCATGGTATCTTGATGGCCAGTTGATAGGTTATCTTGAATTGGGAGAAGATATGCCTTTTGTAACTTCTGAGCTGCATAGAATATTCGGCTCGGAAATTATCTGTATCCTCAACAAGACCGGCCTAAGCCGCGACATTTGGGAAACCGGCCAGGTCGCTTCGGGGTATCGGTCCAACTGGGACGATTTCGAGGATGTTGTCGTTTCCGGGGCAACACTGGATAATCTTCCGGAGAGCCTGTTGGCTAATCTAGATCAAATATCGCGATTGCCTATCGACGAGACTTTCCATATCGATAATTCCGATTCTAGACTGCACGGCGGTTTCATTGATCTATCGGATGTTCTCGGCAATCATCTGGGAAGAATCATAGTAATTGCCGATACCTCTAACCTTCAGCAAGCGATCGATACAATATGGATTCCATTGATTGGCATGTGTGGGTTGATTTATACTGTGGTCCTTTTAGTCTTTGTTTTTATTTTAACCAGGATTAATACTCGCTTGACAAATGCTTACACAGAACTACGCGAATCCAAAGAGCAAGCGGATCACTCACGCGCCCAATTGCAATATGCCAACTGTAAACTGGAAACTTCCGTCTATCGTGCCAATATGATGGCACAAGAAGCAACTTTGGCGACTAAGGCCAAAAGCGAATTTCTAGCCAATGTCAGCCATGAAATTCGTACTCCAATGAACGCTATCATTGGATTTAGTGAGCTTCTGTCTGAAAGCGGCCTCGATGAAGAACAGGCCAATTTCGTAACTATAATCCGCGATTCCAGTCAAGGACTATTGAATCTCATTAATGATATTCTCGATTTCTCCAAGATCGAGGCCGGCAAAGTGGAAATCAATAAAACCGATTTTGTGCTGAAAGAGTTCCTTGGGAAAATCGAAACCCTATTACGCCCGCAAGCTCAGAAAAAAGGTCTGGAATTTGAATTCGTAGTCAAAGAATCTACCCCGCCGTTGATTCATACCGATAGCGAACGTTTGAGACAATGTCTCATTAATCTTATTAGCAACGCGATAAAGTTCACCGATGCAGGCCATGTTCGGATTACTGTTGGGTCCGAAGGTGCGGATAAGCAACTGGTGTTCTTCGAAATCGAAGACACCGGTATCGGTATCCCACCTGAGCAAAGAGCTAGGGTGTTTGAATCATTTGTCCAGGTCAATGACGATCATGACCGCAAGAAATGCGGCACCGGCTTGGGATTGGCGATTACCCGCCGGTTGGCTCTGGCGATGGGTGGAGATGTTACCGTTCGTAGTGAATTGGGACGAGGTTCCGTGTTCACGCTTATGTTGCCCGGCGGGTTGGATATCCCGGTTCCGCAGAACGAAACTCCAGCAACTGGCACAGAAAAACCCGCTCTGCCCAATCACAATGATCTCGCGAAAAACAAACCTGTCACCCTTGAAAGACTCACCGGTCGCGTACTAGTCGTCGAGGACAACACAGTTAATCTCAAGTTGGCCAAGTTAACTCTGCAAAAACTCGGATTGCAAGTCGCCACCGCTAAGAACGGCGAGGAAGCTGTGAATAGCGTTGCCGCTGAAAACTTTGATCTTATTTTAATGGATATGCAAATGCCGGTGATGGACGGTTATGCAGCGACCGAGCGCATACGAGAAATGGGAAATGACATTCCGATCATTGCTCTAACGGCCGGCATTGGTGAAGCCGAGGCCGAGCGTTGTTTTAAAGTCGGCTGTAATGAATTCCTAACCAAGCCTTTAGAGCGTAAATTGTTTGCAAAAACCCTACGAAAGTATCTCGCGTCAACAAGCTCCACTCAAGCCGATCTCAATGACGGCCGGAACTTGCCGGAGAATATCGAACAAGATTCTGAGGGCGATCCTGCCGGTGAAACTGCCGCGTCAGTGCAATCCAACCAAGAATTTTCCAATTGGCTGGACCCGATGGATAATGTTGCCGACATGCGCGAAATCACCGAATTGTTCGTGAGCGATCTGCCTCGGATGCTTGAGCGGATCGTCAGCGCTCGCCGTCAAGGAGATGTCGAGGTAATACGCCAGGCCCTGCACGAACTAAGTGGCTCATGCGGAAGCGCAGGCTACGCCGAACTAATGAGCCAGGCCGATGCCGTCCATAGCAAGTTGCTCAGTACTACTCTGACTAATATGCAAACCGAACTCGATGAATTGCTCGACGCCTGTGGTAAAATGCTCACCGATCCAACATCAAACAATACCAGAATATCAGACCAAGAAATCTAGAGCGGTTTCAGAAAACATGGAGCCACACTGACCTGCTCGGGGGGTATCAATAGATACAAACCTACACAGAAAGATCAACCAATCCCAGCCGCTACACTATACTCGAAATCGATCTAGCCAAACCGTTGCCTCAAACCACATCTCTTGTCAGTTTAATTACTTACTAGCGTAAACGCTATGTCGTATGCTAAATTTACTTGCAATCGGCAGGCATATTTGCTAGAATCAAAACTTTATCGGACGTTATAATTCCAATCGACTCTCGTCTTGGCGCATTTTGATTGTACCGTCCTTTAGATTCACGGCCGTTAACAGCGCCCGAACCCATCTTCAATCCGAACCGTCGGCTGTGTTGCCTGTATCTGTCTTGAGCAAGGACCGGACTAAATCCCATGCTCGACCGTGCGCGCACATTACTGTTGTCCTCGGCAATACTGTTCCTGACCGTTGCGGTGGGGCGGGCCGCGGAGACTTTCATCTTTGTCGGTTTGGATACCGATCCCGGTTGGTTCTGCGGAGGCTTATGGTCCTACGGAATCCCTGCCGGTGAAGGCTCATACTGCGGAGACCCAACATCAGGCCGCACCGGATCAAAAATCTACGGCTATAACATCTGGTCCGGTTTCGGCGGCGATTACGACAACAATATTCCCGCTTATTACCTCGAATCCGAATCCTTCGATTGCTCCGGCTATGAAAATGTCACCCTAGAATTCTGGCGTTGGCTGGGAGTCGATTCTTCACTTTATGACCACGCCGCCGTCGAAGTCAGTACCGATTACTACACCTGGCATACCGTCTGGGAAAACGATGGTGCCGCGATCTGTGACAGCCAATGGGTCCGATGCAGTTACGATATCTCCGATGTCGCCGATGATGCGCCCGCACTGTTCATTCGATGGCGTATGGGACCTACCAACGAATCCATCAATTATCCCGGCTGGAGCATCGATGACATTTCACTGATCGGCGAACCCATCGACGATATGTCCGTATCGCCTGATGAAGATATCTACGCACTTGGCTTCGAGGGTGGCCCCTTCGAGCCGCCCGCCAAAACATTTACTGTCAGTAACGATGGCGCCGCGGCGCTAAATTGGTCCGTTTCAATTAACCAAACCTGGCTCAGCGTGGATCCTCCCGGCGGTGTCGTGCCGCCCGGCGAACCAAATTACGTGCAAGCATGGTTCAACAGCACCGCTTCTCTCCTATCCCCAGGTGTCTATAACGATACAATTACCTTCCGCAATCTCGATAGCGGCAACGAATTCTTGCGCCCCGTTACCCTTGAAGTCTTGAGTATCCCAGGCGAAATTCAAGTCACCGATTCAGTCCCGCCCATCGATGATGCTTGTTTGCCTTTTGGACCGGTCATCGCCGGTCTGCAGCCAATCGAGCAGATTACTATCACCAACCTCGATGTCAACTACAGCCTGACTATAAGTGACATTATCTTGGCTGGTGATTTCATTGAAGATTGCTGCGATCTCACAATGCCCGGCTGGTCAGCGCAACCTCATTCCGCTTGGTCCGTAACAGACTATACCTACCGCGCCGACGCCGGCACTGCCGATGTCAAAATGAATTCCATTTATCTGCCCCGTCATTGGGATGACTTTTACGCCGAAGTAACCACCTTCCGCACCGGCAACACCCAAAGCCCCGCCTTGCTCGCCTTTCGCATCAGCGACGATTTCAACTACGCTTCCTCGACCGGCAGTTGTTACTGCGCAGCTATCTCCGCCCAGTCACAATACTACGTCGCCAAATACGTCGATGGCGCATTCGCCTTTTTGCAGCCTTGGACCTCCTCCTTCTATCTCAATAGCGGCCCTTCAGTCGCCAACACCATAGCTGTCGATGTGGTCGGTTCCTCCATCAAACTATATCTAAATGGTTATCTCGCTTGGGCGGGTATCGATGAGCAAATCACCGGCACCGGCCGAGTCGGCCTGCTTGCCTACAGCGGCGATACCACCGAGACCATCCATTTCTTTGATGATCTGCGCGTAGGCGATCCCTTAGGCTCTCCGATCTCGATCGGGGGAATCCAACAATGGCACAACGAAAACGCCTACCAACCCAGCGATCCCTATCGTTGCCCCAGCGATCACGCCATCCCGCACTATCCCGCTCAGCGAGGCCTTCCAGAGGAGCCTTCCCCTCTAATCGCGCCCTTGCTAAGTGAAAGCATATTCGCTTGGGCTCAAGAACCTTGCCTGCCCATGGTCATTGCCCCTCTCGACAGTGTCACGTTGGATGTCATATTCTCTCCCCCAGCCGTGGATAATTACGATGCCCCATTGGTAATCTACAGCACCGACGCCGACGAGCCGGAATTCACCGTCTCTTTAACTGGAACAGGTATCGCCCCTTTACTGTCAATCAACCCCGATAGCGACGCGGCATTTGCCGGACACCCAGGCGGACCGTTCAACCCATCCGTCATCCAATACCAATTAACCAACGCAACCGCCGAAGAAACTTTCGATTGGACCGTGCAATGGAATCAGCCTTGGCTAAACGTCGCACCCGCGGCCGGCAACCTTTCGCCCAGCCAATCAGTCGTCATAGATGTTACCCTCACCGCTGCCGCCCAAAACCTTAGCGAAGATATTCATTATGACACCCTGACCTTCACCAACCAATCAACCATGCTTCAACAAACCCGTTTGGTAACCTGCGCTGTATTCACCGAACCCAACATCTCCTGCGATCCCAACGAGTTCGTCCTCAACGTCAAAACCGATAGCACTCTCACCGATACCCTCTTGGTGGCCAACTCCGGCGATGCGCCGTTGGAGTTCTATATTCGAACCCACGCGACCGGCTTCACTCCACTGCTGCCCGATCAAGACCCCGCAGCAGCAAACGCAACCCAATACGCCGCCGACCAACCTATATCCCAACTCACCGACAATAACGACCACGCCCCAGAAACCTTGATTCTGCAATACAGTTTCCCCCAGCCCACATTTGACTCACAGTCCGATGGTTTCGATCACATTCAAATCAATGGCCTCGATTCTTGCATTCGCGAAGGTGCACCCATCATCCCGGTTCGCACAGCGCGCGTACTGCTTCCTTTCGGCAAACGCTTCACCGCCGTGCGCGCCATACCATTGCATACCTCAACCATTCCCGATCAGTACAATCTCGCGCCAGGCCCCAGACCGCAAATTCTAGGCCCCAATCCCCATCGTAACCCTAATATACCAAACCCCCAAATCTACAGCCAAACCACCCCTTATCCCGGCATCAACCATCAAATCATAACTCTCCAAAATCAACGCGGATGTCAGGTGCTGTTCATCAATCTTTTCCCAATCCAATACACTCCCGCCGACGGCACCATAAACTACACTACCCAAATACGCCTCGAAATCGACCTCGCCGACGCGTCCCCATCACTACCCCCTCGATTAACTCCTTCCGTCGCCGATTCCCTACGCCGCTCCACAGACAACCCACAGCAACTCAGAAGCTATTCTGCCACCGATACCCAATCGGATGCCATTACCGACACTACCAGCGGTTCCATCCTGCCCGACGACGGACCGTTCAACTATGTTGTCATCACCAACGCCGAATTGGCTCAAACCCCAGGTCCATGGAATTTCGCCGCCCTCTGTGCCGCAAAAACCGCCCGAGGCATTCCCGCGACTATCGTCACCACCGAATGGATATACAGCAACTATCCCGGCCCACGTCCCGACGGCGGCGCCGACAACCAAGCACGAATCCGCGCCTTCCTAATCGACGCCTACGAAAACTGGAATACCCAATACGTACTATTGGCCGGTACCAATGATATTGTCCCCGCCCGAATGTTTTGGGTCGAGACCGGAGGCAACGAATCAACAGCCACCACTATGCCCGTCGATATGTACTATGGCTGTGTCGACCCCGCCCAATGCAGCTTCGATTATGATGCCGACGGCCTATATGGCGAACCCAGCGACGGAGTCAACGGCGGCGAAGTCGATCTCCTTGCCGAAATCTACGTCGGACGCGCCGCGGTCAGCAACTACCTCGAAGTCCAAAACTTCGTCCGTAAAACCCTAACCTATCATCAGTCTAACGGTGCCGCTTTAACCAGGGTCGCTATGCTCGGCGAATTCCTCGACTTTGGCGGCCCCGCCGACTACGCCAAAGGCATGTTGGAACAAATACGTCTCGGCGGTTCTTACGACGGCTATTCAACCATCGGTTTCGTCGATCACGGCAACAGCGATCTGCTCGACTTCCAAACCATAAGCCACATACCTGACCTCCCAGATGCATGTTGGCCTCTATATGAACAAGATGCCCCATGGTCCTCGCAAAACGTCATCGACCTCATCAACAACTCTTTTCACGTCTTCAATCACCTAGGCCACTGCAATACCAATAGCTGTATCAAACTCAATACCTACAGCCTAGGCAGTCTAACCAATGATGACTACTTCTTCGTCTATTCCCAAGGTTGCCGACCCGGATGGTTCGACCTGGCCGACTGTTGGGGCGAGGTCGTAACCACTATGCAGCATGGCGCCTTCGCCGCTGTACTCAATGCCCGTGATGGTTGGGGCTGGGAGAATAGCACCGATGGCCCAAGTCATCGTTTCAACCGTCAGTTTTGGCACGCTGTCTTGTCTGACGGCATCCTCGAGCTAGGCCGCGCCAATCAAGCTTCCAAAGAAGCCAACCTCTGGGACATCGAAGGCCCCTGCATTCGATGGTGCTACTACGAATTAACCCTCTTTGGCGACCCCGAACAACAACTGCGCTTTACCAGCGATTGCGATTGGATCACCGTTTATCCCGACGCCTGCACCGTTCCCTCATCCGATCAACTTTCCCTACAGCTCACCTTCGACGCCGCCGGTCTGTTCCCCGGCACCTATACCGCCGATATCACCATCTATACCAACGATCCCAACAACCCATCCGTTGTACTCCCCGTCACCATGAACGTCCAACCCGCTACAATCTTAGGCGACTTTAATCGCGATGGCGTCGTCGATATCATCGACCTCGCTATCTTTACCTCATGGTGGCGCAGCTCCACCTGCCAAGCCGAAAATTACTGGTGCGGCGCCACCGACATGAATTGCAGCGGTTTCATTGACCTCGTCGATTTCGCCCACTTCGCTGATTGCTGGGGCGATCGTCTCCCATTTCCAGGCGACCTAAACGCCGATGGTATCGTCGATCTCCACGATTTCGCCATCTTCGTAGCCTGCACCCACCTCCCCGACGATCAGTGCGATATTGCCCCTCTCCCCAACGGCGATAACCGCATCGACATCCTAGACCTAATGCTCCTAACCCGCGATTGGCTCCAACAGCAATAGAACCGCAACCCTGACCAAAGAACAACACTAACCACCAATGTAGGATGGGTAATTTTGAATATTTTGTTCAAAGTTACCCACGCGGTTCCTAAAATCAGAGCCCAAAGCGTAATCGCCAGGATTATCCCTTACTTCAATCATGTATTATCAGCAAAAAACAGGACTTTATTCTTGATTATCGGGCCTACCTGGTGTATACTGCATAATATGCAGGCAATGTGATTCATTTTTACGCTGCCTAATTGAGCATAGGAGACTTCCCATCACACATCGCAATGGGAAGGGGCCGGTTCTTTTGGAGAAGGACCATTCCCCAAAACAGCTAAGTGCGCCGACTGCCGGTTCGTTCCATCGCTGCGTAAAGAACCGCCTACGTCGCCTTTGCTAGGAGAATTCTTTGGTTATGCGGTTGTCAACCACCATCCAGATTACCGATTCTGAGCTGGATTACGAACACCTGATTCAGCACCAGGGCGAATTCGACGCCCAGCAGGATCACGATGTCATTGTTGATCTCTCACGCGTCAACAGAATCACCACCAGTGCCTTCGCTCAACTGATTTGTCTCCGCAACAGCTTCGCCCACGCCGGCCACAAACTTATCATCGCCGGCCTGCAAGGCCAACCCCAAGCCCTATACGATATGCTCAAACTCCGATGCCTGGCTATGAGTTCCTGATCGGTGTGATCACACACTAACCGGTAGGGCGGTAGGGGGGCTAAAATACATCAAAACCCTCTAAACCCTTCCCAATAAATCAGTTAAATCTATCCCGCATTTCTTTCTTCACCTGCCCTCACTTGACCTGCCCGCCCATATCCTTTATCCTGCCTTTCTCGTTAACCCTGTTTAATATCCCTTTGACAAAAAGTACAATATGGATCTACCTTCAGTCTCAGCACTCCATCCCGATGCCGACCAACGTTATATGGTCGAAGCCATCAAACAGGCTCAATCCGCCTTTGAAGCCGACGAAGTCCCCATCGGCGCCGTTATCGTACACAAAGACAAAATCATCGCCCGCGCCCACAACCAGCGCGAAACCCTATCAGACCCCACCGCCCATGCCGAGATCATCGCTCTAACCCAAGCCGCAGCATATCTCGGCGACTGGCGACTTAACGGCTGCACCATATACGTCACCCTGGAACCCTGTCCCATGTGTGCCGGCGCTTTGGTCCTGGCCCGTATCGATCGGCTTGTGTACGGCCCCGCGGACCCCAAAGCCGGCGCCTGCCAAACCCTCTACAATATAGTCCAAGACCCTCGCCTAAATCATTCTATCGAGGTCGTCTCCGGATGCCTGGCGGAGCCCTGCCGTTTGTTGCTGCAGGATTTCTTTGCCAAAAAACGATCCAACAAAAACAATAACACTGATTATGTTCCCGAACTATGATTTCCATATTCATACCGTGCTGTGCGGCCATTGCGACCCCGCCCAGACCGTCCCCAACATCCTCAAACAAGCCGACGCCCTGGGTTTGCCTACCATAGCCATCACCGAACATATCATGCAGCCCTCTCAGCGCGAACTTATCGATATTATTCGCGACCAGGTCCAAGCCTGTGAACACAATTGCGAAGTCTTGATCGGTGCCGAAATCGACGCCGACTCCAAGCACGGCGATGGCTCTCTCGTCTTTGACGACCCAGACGGCTTAGACATAATTTTGGGTTCGCTCCATTATTTCCCCGGCACCGATATTATGCCTCATTGCCAACCTATGCTACCAATGGACCAAACCGAAATAATCGCGCGCTGGAGCAAAGCATTGCTCGGTTTGGCGCAAAATCCCATTATCGATTATATCGCTCACCCCGGCGCCCTCATCGCCTCAGCCCTCAAATGCCCCAACTTCGACAATCTACTCGATACCTTCACCCAAGCCGCTCAGCTATCCGCCCAAAACAATATCGCCTGGGAAATCAACAACCTCATTGGCATGAAACTCACCGAACAACAGCGCCCGGAATACTGGCGCGTCCTGAAAACCGCGCAAGATCAAGGCGTTACCCTCGTCTTTGGTTCTGATGCCCATCGCCCCAGTGACCTCGCCCGCCATGATTTCGTCAGTACCCTATTACCAAAGTTAGGCCACCCCGACCTCTCCCAAATCCCCCCGCTAAAATCCTTCCGCTAGCCTGCCCCCGCGAACAAATTAGGGTGGGTAATTGGGCAACTCTGAATATCTTGTTCAAATTTACCCATGCGGTTCCCTTATCTAAAACCCATTTTCCAATGTGACTTTATTCTCTTTATAGGTGGTTCTCTTTTCTGTGATTGCTCCTATAGCAATGCCTTTATTCGTGCCGATTCGTATCCATTCGTGTTTATCTTTCGCGTCTTTTCGCGTCTTTCGTGGTTAAAAACTCCCCGACCTCACCAATTCCACTGTACTCACTGACCAACCCCTTTCTGCCTAATACTTGCCCCCGGCAGCTATCTTATTAGCGAATATTAGTGTCAATTAGTGGTTCTCTTTTCTGTGGTCGCTGCCGGATTTATCGCTTGGACGCATGGGAAATCACTTGACGCGTCCTGCCCGATAGAATACTCTCAATATACTGTTCTTAAGTAACTTAGACCGATTTTGCCGGTGATTCCATACCTGGCCGCAAATAAACAAAATGAGTGACTATCGCGTAAAACTCGACATCTACAACGGTCCCATGGACCTGCTGTTGTACCTCATCCGCCGTAACGAGGTCGATATTCACGATATCCCCATCGCCCAGATTACCAAGCAATACGTCGAATATGTCGAACTCATCAAGCAGTTCGACATCGATTTGGCTGGCGAGTTTCTCGTCATGGCCGCCACCCTCATGGAAATCAAATCCGCTCTGCTTCTGCCCAGAGATACCGTGGAAGCCGGTGAAGAAGGCGAAGATCTCAGCGATCCCCGTCTGGAATTGGTCCGCCAGCTTCTCGAATACAAAAAATTCAAAGATGTGGCCGGACAACTCGAAGAATCAGCCCATCTCCAGGAAAACCGTTTCCCTCGGTCCCAAGCCGATCTCGACCGTCTCCTTGAGTCCGCTCGCCAAGAACAGCAGCTCGATCTCGAATCCATCCAGATTTGGGACCTGTTCGACGCTTTCACCTCCTTGATGAAAGCGACCCTCATCGGCCGACGCGAACATCAGGTTTATCAAGACGATACCCCCATCGACCTTTACGAAGTGGACATCCTCCAACGCGCCCAAACCCAACAGCCCCTCACCTTTGCCGCAGTCTTCGAGGGCCGGTCATCCAAAATCGAAATGGTAGGCCTATTCCTGGCCCTGCTGGAACTCATCCGTCAAAAACTCCTGCGTATCGAACAGGAAAAGACTTTCGGCGACATATATCTCTTTCCGCTAACCCAAGAATCCCCTGAACACGCCGTCGCCAACGCTGTGTCCGCAGACATCGAGCAATTGCCCAGCCACATCAACCGAGACAAAGGCCGCCACCAGCAATCAGAGCCCGAAGCGTGAGCGCCGGGATTAAATCCCTGACCATATATCTCAAACCGAAATTATACAAAATCCCGAACCTAAATCAGACCCCCAAGCGTAATATCGACCAATGCGGTCCGCACCTCAGGAATTCTTAAACGCCGCCCCCAAAACCACTTTTGCTCCGAAACCCGACAACGCAACTCAAAAAAGTGCCAAATCGCACTAATCAGGAGCTTATCTCATGACCGTAGAACAAAAACTCACCTCTCTATCCCTTGAACTGCCTCAGCTCCCCGCGCCCGTAGGCGCCTATGTTCCCACCGTACGCACCGGCAATCTGGTTTTTGTCTCTGGTCAAATCCCCATCCGCGACGGCAAACTAGTCTCACAAGGCAAAGTTGGCGCTGATCTCACCATCGACCAAGCCGCCCAGGCCGCCCAAATCGCTTGTGTAAACGCCCTCGCAGCCGCCAAAGCCGAAATCGGCTCCCTCGAAAACATCACTCAAGTAGTACGCGTCGAGGTTTATGTCAGCAGTGCCCCTGGTTTCACCGACCAGGTCAAAGTCGCTAATGCCGCCTCCGAACTGCTGCAGAACATATTTGGCCCCGCCGGGCGCCACGCCCGCTTAGCTGTAGGAGTCGCCGAACTGCCTCTAAATGCCCCCGTCGAACTGGCATTCATCTTTGAAGTAGCCTAATCAAACCTATTTCCGCCGTTCTGCCCCCGGCAGCTATATTCGTGATTATTTGTGTCAATTAGTGGTTCTCTTTACCGCGAACCCTATCCTTTTATTTATTCGCATTGCGTTTGACATCTCCCTGCCTGCAAGATAAAATCCAAAAAGATTCGCTGGAGCTTTTCATTGTTATTGATGATTGCTCTAGCTTATTTCATGTATCAATAGGTTCTATTTTCTCGTTAGGAGTTTCATCATGGCTGAAGGCGTTTTGGAAATTACCGATGCTAACTTTGATTCTGAAGTCGTAAATAGTCCTATTCCGGTGTTGCTCGATTTTTGGGCCGAGTGGTGTGGTCCCTGTCGTATGCTCGCGCCGGTTATCGCCGAATTGGCTGCTGACTACGCCGGCAAAGTAAAAATCGGCAAACTAGATACCGATAACAACCGCGACACCGCCGTTAAGTTCGGCATCAGCGCCATTCCCACCGTTATCATCTTCAAGGATGGCAACGTAGCCAAAAAATTTGTCGGCCTAAACAGCAAAAAAGATCTCGCCGCCGCTCTGGATGAAGTCCTCTAACAACCAGCCTATGATCAAAGCCGTTATCTTCGATCTGGGACGAGTACTCATCGACCTGGATTTCGCCCCTTTATTGCACCGATTGTTCAACGATTCTTCTAACGAAGATGCGTTCGAACGTTTTGAGCGTATGCGCCAGGACGAGATCGCCCAACAGTACGGCCGAGGCCAAATCGACCCTCACCAGTTTCATGCCGCCCTGTGCCGCAAGTACAATCTTACGATTGATTTTCAAGACTTCACTCAACTATGGTGCGATGTCTTTACGCCCAAGCCCGATATGCTCGCCTTGCTTCAAGACCTACAAGGCCGATTACCCGTCGGCCTGCTCTCCGATACCGATCCTCTCCATTGGCACTATATAACTGAAAACTACCCCGCTATCGCCGCTATTCCCCGACCAACACTAAGCTATCAAATCGGCGCCCTAAAACCTGACCCCCATACCTATCGCACAGCCGCCAAAAACGTCGGCACGCCAATCCCCAACTGCTTATTTATCGATGACCTCCCCGCCAACGTCCAAGGCGCCCGCCAAGTAGGCATGCAAGCGGTATGCTTACAATCCGCCCAGCAAATCCGCGATCTGCTCCGCACCGCTAATATCCCCAATGTTAGCCCCCGAACATAAGCAATATTTATGTCGTTCTAGCTCGGGGGTTCAAATAGTTCTCTTTCGCATCTTTCGCGGTGAACTCCAACCACGCCGATACTAAACCCTAACTCTCCTGTTCGTTCATCCTCTTAATAGCCGCTTCATTCTCCTCCGTTACAGTTGCCCGCAAACGATCCAAAAAGTCAGGCATCGCCGACATCACTCTATGCCAAGCCGGTATCCGAGGCATATCCGTAGGCTCCCGCAAAAACGCGTGGGTGCCCAGCCGAATCGCCTGCGAAAAACCCTCCACCGCTTGCGCTTCATTGTGTCGGTCATATGGTATGCCGTTAATTTTCGCGTCAGCGTCATATTGCGCAATCGCTTCTCGCGCCGCCGCCAAGTAAGTAGCCTCCAAAGCCTCAAAGAAATGTGCCGGGAAAACCACACCATGCGACGCCAATATCCGCAACAGAACCTTCGCGATATCCGTTGACATCCGCAGCAAACCCTTAGAATTGTCTTCAAACCCCAAGTCCTGATGCTTGTGTTCGTATTGGCTGGCGATATCCACCTGGCAGACACGCGTCATAGAACAATTCTTATAAACCTCCGAAAGCGTCCCAATCTCCAAACCCCAATCGCCCGGCATATGCAGAACCTGCGCCAACGACCGCCGCATCGATACCTCACCAGAAAGCGGATAACGAAAACTATGAAGAAACGATAGAAAATCGTCCTGCCCGACAGTCAACTGTAACGAACGAATCAAAGGCGTAAAAAACAATCGCGTCACCCGTCCATATATCCTGTCCGAAACCCGCATATAATACGCCTTGGTAAATTCAAAATTCAAACCCCGCGCCGCGCAAGGATAACACAATCGCGCCAGCATCCGCCGATTGTAATTGCGAATATCACAATCGTGCATTGCTATTACCATCAACTCACGATTGCTGAACGCGTATCCCATAGCCGTCCATACCCCGCGACCTTTGCCGTCCTTGCCAACGTCCAAATGATTGTCAGCTAATTCGTCATATAGCTTCTTAACCCCAGGCCCAGAAGACCAAACCACCGTGTGCTTCTGAGGCAAAAACTTCAACGCCCTGCATGCCGCAACCATATCGTCAAATTTATCCGTCTGCCCCAAACTCAATATCACTTCCGATATGTACGTAGCTTCCGCCAGTTCATTAACAATCTCTTGAAACGAAGGCGCGTTCAGATCCCGCGGAATGATCGGTAACACCAAAGCCGTGTCGCGACGCTTCAGTTTGTTGCCCAGCACCGCTTCAGTTTTCTCCAAATTATCCGTCTGAAAATCGTGTAGTGTGGTGATTATCCCGTTCTGAAAAAAGTCACTCATGTATCAATTTACTCCCTAGCAGTACCACTGCCGTTATCTTATGTCAGCAATCGCATATTAGACAAATCCAAAAACTGCGCGAAAATCGCGCGGTTCGAGCCGGACAAAACCGTCTGCGACCTGTCTTGCCGTCTGTCTAACAGCTCATCGCCCAGCGATTGTATTTCCCTCAACCTCTGCGCCGTGGCACGCAGATCATAATGCGAAGCCACTACATTCTTATTATGTGAAATTATAGCGGAAACCGATTCATTCCGCCAGCAAGGAAAAGCCGTCAATTCCTCGTTCGTCCATACCAACTCTTTCAATCGACTAGGATTAACTATAAACTCCTGTAACAGACGAAGTTGACACGAACTTGACAGGTTGGCCCAATCCACCGTTGCCTCACCTCTCTCGCCCAACTGATGAACTTTCGTCCGCGTCAACGCTTCAGCGAATTCATCTTCACCAATCGCTTCTATCCCAGCCGCTCTGTGCAGCTTTTTGTTTTTTTCGTAATAAGCCCCCGCTATCTCATCCCATTCATCCGCTAACCAACTATGCGGTATCAGCAAACAATCATAAAGATGTTCCAATCGCATACCGTTATCACAAAAATCTTTCGTTACCTTCGCGATATTGCGCCCCAACACCGCTTTGCCCGCCAACCAAGGCTCATGAAAAGCATACCCAAACCCTTCCTGCACCGAAGTCGTCACCACCGCTTCGCAAATATGCAGCATATCCACCAAGCCGAACATCTTCACCTCGCCCCCTCTAATCTCCCGTTGCGAGCCCGGCTTCAACAACTCATGCCCCAATCCAAAAACTATCGGCAAATGATTGTCACGCACAAATCCCTCAATCGCCTCACTATACTCCTTATCCTCCTGATTCCGCGCATCTAGCGTTACCAGCAATTGATAAACATCCTCGCAGCGGTTCAGTTCCATCAACAGCAAAACCGATTCATATATATTCTTCCGCCTGATCGCCTTCACCGGCGCCAGCAAAATCTTCCTCCCCGCGTCAAATAAAAATCCCTTTCGCTCCGCGTATTCCCCAATACGCCTTTTTAACATCTCGCCAAATCCAACTTCGCCTCTTTCCAACCCCAACCCGCGCAACTGCTCAACATTCATCTCATCCAACGCCGCCCCCGTAAACGCCCCAATATCCACCGCGTTAGGCAATACCACCGTACGATCCCCTTCAATACCAACGCGCTGCAGAAGTTCCCGATCCGCCGTATTGATACAAGCCCAGATAATCCGCTCGCTGCTCGGATACATTATCTCCGCCGCGAACTCCGCGTCCGATACCCCCGTACATCGCCGCAGTGCCCGCCAGCATCGCGCGCGATTATCCTCAGCGAAATCATGCATCTGATACAACACCCAGCCGGGCAAATCCTCCGCCTCCATACGTTCCGCGATCAACTTCACCGCCGCCGTCGCTCGTGGATTCTTACCTACGTTCATGTTGTGACAATGCAGTATATAAGGCATCTCTCTGCTGCATTCCTTCAGCGATATCCTCCCCAAAATCTCCTCCGCCAACGTCCCCGCTTGCTCCATAAACTCTATTCTACTGCTCGCCGGACTATCGTCATAGCCCAACCCCGCAACCTCCACCAACCCGATCCGCACGTCCTTTTCCGGATACTTCTCTTGTGCCCATTGCTGCAACTCCGCCTGAGCCCGTTTACCCGCCGGCTGTTCTGCGTCGTGCGATATCAACTCTATATGCACCCCCGTCTCAAAACCAGCAATCATCGCCCTCGCTTGGTTCATCATCACCGTATGCACACCGCCCCCAGCCAAATGATAGTGCAGTAACCCCACCCTGCGAATCAAACCTGCTTCTTGTTGCCTATCTTGATCGTTTCTCAATCTGCCTCTCCCGTAATCACCTTCGCCGCATCAGCCAAATCCAACACTGTTCTATCCGCCTTCAAATCTTTGCAACGTTCATCGTCCTGCCGCAAGCGTGTTTGCTCTTTTTGTCCTCCGTACAAAATCGTTCGCCATCCCGCCTGCTTCGCCGCCCACACATCATTCAGCATGTCGTTGCCAACATAAACCACCTCGTTTGGCCCGATCCCCATCTTCGCCAACTCAGTGTTCGCCAAATCAAAAGCCCCCGGGTTAGGTTTACTATAACCTAATTCATACGAAAAGAAAACCAACCCCATTGTGAAAATTGTGTTAAAAGGATCGTCCCCCAGCCCTGCCTCCCGCGCCAGCCTGCGAATATGCAAAGGTGTATAAAACTGAGCGTTCGATATAATCCCCTGCACCACTCCCTTATCCGCCAATCGTCCCAAGCATTCCCCCGCGTGAAGATTAAAACTCGTTCGCTGCATCGCGCTGTCAAAAAGATACCCGCAACGCAATGCTGTCTCTGATATCTTTTTACCGTCACCTGCGATTATTTCACCTTTACCAGCGACCACTCCATAACAAATAGTCAATATCTGCGCCCATATCCGTTCAATCACCACTTCCGGATACGCCACACCTTTTTTTTTGGACCGCTCATGCGAATCCGCGATCGCTTCTGTGTAGTATCTGCACAGCAACTCCACTGCCGTCATTTCCGAACCGCTGTCATGAACCATTCTTTCCAACGCCGACCCCAATTCAAACTCTTCCACCACCGCCGCTGCCGCCCGCGTTATGTGCCGCTGCTCCTCCAGACTGCCTTCCAAATCACCAATATCAATCTTCAATAGCGTACCGTACAAATCCCACATCACCGCTTTGATACCATCCAGGCCCCGCAGCTCCTCCGCGATCGCCGCCGGTTCCGCGTCAGCACCAACTCCGCCGTAACGCCGATCAACCCAGTCAAAATAATCCAACAATTCTCGCGAATAATCAAAAAACCTATTCATTTCCAAAAAATCCCCGACCTTTCAGCAAATCTTATCATTGCAAAACAATATTCAATATTATCAACACCGCTAATATAAGCACGAACATTCCCACCATTACAATTGTACTAATCAAACTTGACTTATCTACTTTCATCTTTATCGATCCCAACAGCGCAATCCCTCCAGTCACCGCGCATCCGCTTACGTTCCACCACCACCAAGCCACGTATTCGTTCAGCAGTCCCAGTAGTAGCATATTGCACCCCACTCCCGCCAGCAGCGCCACAACCACCACCAAACTCGAAATCCGCCGCGAAAACAGCGTCAACAAAAACACCGCCAGGATTGGTCCATACACCGCCGACCCCACCATATTCACCAATTCCAACACCGTCGCCCCGGCACTTCCCTCCTCGTTTCGACCGCCGAACAAAAAGAAAAACGCTAACCCTGTACACACAATCCCCCACATCACCGTTATCGCCCGTGCCCGAAAAACTTCATTCCCCCAGAACCTGCCTTTCCAATCTACCTTGAATCGCTCCAGAAAATCCTTTTGTGTCGCCGCGCTCAACGAATTAATCGTCGAATCCAAACTCGACATCGTTGCCGCTATTATCCCCGCCACGATTATCCCCCTTATACCAGCCGGCATATACTCCAAAATAAACAAAGGCACCAAATAATTCAAATTATCCTTCTCACCCAAAGCCGTCGTATATTCCGTAAAGTGTTCCGCGAACCCGCTGTTCCGAGTCAGCCAAACCGCCAATAGCAGACCAAACAAACAATACGTACACACCAACGGAAAACGCAGCAGCCCGTTCAACAGCAGCGACCTCTGCGCCACTTTCTGATTCTCCCCCGAAAGTAATCGCTGCGCTTGGCTCTGATCGCACCCGTAATAAGAAATATACAGAAAGAACCCCCCGATCAACATAGGCCAAAAACCAAACTTGTCCCCGTCCCCCAGTCCATATCTATTAAGCCGCAGTACCTGCAATCGCCCCGGATCAATCGCACTAAAATCCGTCGGAAACCCACCCAACAATTTCAGCACCACAACTATACATATCACCGTCCCAGCGAACAGCACAATCAACTGGAATATATCACTGTAAATATCCGCTTCGATCCCGCCCAGCGTTGTGTACAAAATCGAAACAAATCCCACGAACAACAGCGTAACAGTCAAAGGCCAACTCAAACATGCCGACATCACCAATGCCGTAGCGTATAAAGTCACCCCCGTCCCTAACGCTCGACTGAAAATGAAAATCCCGCTCAGCGACGCTCTTGCCCCCACGCCGAATTTATCTTCCACCACCTCATATATCGTCGTAATCCCCCGCCGAAAGAAGATCGGCAGCAGCAGAAATACCCCGATCATCGCCAAAGGTACCGCTAACTCATATTGTAGCCAGCACAATCCGCCCCCTTGCTTCATCGCGATAAAGGCCGGTGTCCCCAACAAACTATTCGCACTGCACTGTGTCGCCACGATCGACAACGCCAAAGGCCAAGCCCCCATCTTCCGACCCGCCAAATAATAATCCGCCTCCGACTTCTGCCGCCGACTAATCCAAACACTCATCCCCACAATCGCCGCTATATAAATCCCCACCACAATCCAATCGAGTGTTTCCATAACGCCACCTGCTTAAACCAAATCAGAGCCCCAAGCGTAAGCGGGGATTAAAAATCCCTGACCACAGCGTAATATCTACCAATGTGGTTCGCACCGCCGGGATTCTTCATCAACATCAAACGCACTTCAAGCCCCAAGCAGAGAATCGAATCCCACAGCAACTTTCGTCACTGATATCCTATAAGAATATAATGCCCCATCTTGCCCAAATTGTCAAGCAGGCAATTCGATCCCGAAATAATCCCGCGCGTTATTGAAGCTGATGTTCTCCACAATCTCCCCCAGCAACCCCATATCCATCGGAAGCTCCCCCAAAGCGACATCCTGCCCGATCAAATCGCACAGCACCCGCCGAAAATACTCATGACGCGGATAAGACATAAAACTCCGCGAATCCGTCAGCATACCCACGAATCGGCTCAAAAGCCCCATGTTCGACAAAGCGTTCATCTGCCTCACCATCCCGTCCCGCTGATCGTTGAACCACCACCCGCTGCCGAACTGCAATTTCCCAGGCACACTCCCATCCTGAAAATTCCCCACCATCGTCGCCAACAATTCATTGTCACGCGGATTCAACGCATACAAAATCGTCTTCGCCAACTTGTCATCCTGATCCAACCTGTCCAGCAAGCGCGACAAAGGCCTCCCGATCTCAAAATCACCAATCGAGTCAAACCCCGTATCTGCCCCTAATTGCTCGAACAACCGCGTACTGTTATTGCGTATCGCCCCAAAATGAAACTGCTGCACCCAACCCTTCTCGTAATCCATTACCCCAAATTCATAAAGCATCGCTGATTTGAATTTCAATTGATCCGTCCCGCTTACTTCTTCACCCGCGCGCAGCCGATCAAATATCTTGCGTATGTCACCTTCGTTGTATTCCTCCGCGTAAGCAGTCTCCAGTCCATGATCGCTTATTCGACAACCGTTCTCATGGAAAAATTCATGCCGTTTCCGCAAAGCCTCCATGTACTCGCCAAAGTCAGCGATGCTCATATCCGCCGCCGCTTCCAACTTGTCAATCCAACCGTTCCATGCCCCCGCGTCCTCAACAGCCATACCTTTGTCCGGCCGCCAGGTAGGCAGAACCTTAACCTCAAAACCATCATCAGCCAGCTTCCGATGATGCTCCAAATCGTCAATCGGATCATCCGTGCTGCAAACTACCTTTACGTTCATCTTCCGCAAAATATTCCTAGCGCTGAATTCCTTTGTCCTTAGCAGCGCGTTACAATGCTCGTAAATCTCCCGTGCCGTATCCTTATTCAGCACCTTATCCACCCCAAAGTAACGCTTCAGCTCCAAATGCGTCCAAACAAACAGCGGATTCCGTACCGTGTAAGGCACCGTCTCCGCCCATTTCTCAAACTTCTCCCAATCCGAAGCGTCCCCCGTGCAATAGCGCTCCGCCACCCCGTTGGTCCGCATACCCCGCCATTTGTAATGATCCCCATAAAGCCAAATCTGCGTCAAATTCTCCCATTGCTTATCTTCCGCTAAATCCCGAACCGGCAAATGGCAATGGTAATCGTAGATCGGCATCTTTGCCGCATGCTCATGATAAAGCCGCTTCGCCGTCTCCGTTGTCAAAGAGAAATCATCCGAAAGAAACTCTCGTTGCGCCATAATATCTTATCCCTATAATGCGGATTATTAATAACGTTAACTTACGTATTTTTGTCCATATTCGGTCATACCTTCGAGAGCGACAAAAAACAATCAGATCACTGCAAAAGGCACTTCCGCTATGAAACCCAACAATGCAACTTTAAAAAGATGCGACACGTAGCGGAGCGGAGAGCCCGGAACGGAAATCGCACATAATGTATGGTGGGCGAATTGTTTGTACGTGCGGCAAAATCGTCTCAGGCTGCTAAAAACGAAACCGCCATCCGCAAAACCGCTCTCACTTTTCACTGATTCAAATCGCTCGATCAATCGCCGCCGCTACCCGGCCAGCACGCGCCATCAACTGCTTGAACGTGCCTACGTCAATCTGTTGCGCTGCGTCGGTCAACGCGTGTTCCGGGTCCGGATGCACTTCGATTATCAATCCGTCCGCGCCCGCCGCGATCGCCGCCATACTCATCGGCTCCACCAAATACGCGTGCCCCGTCCCGTGCGTTGGGTCAACAATGATCGGCAAATGACTAACGTGCTTTATCGCCGGTATCAAACTCAGTGCCAAAGTGTTGCGGCAATACTCCTCAAACGTGCGAATGCCCCGCTCACACAAAATTACATTACTATTGCCCGCGTTGATTATGTACTCAGCCGCCAGCAAAAATTCTTCCATTGTCGCGCTCATCCCCCGTTTCAGCAGAACCGGCTTTGGTTGCTCGCCTATCGCTTTCAGCAGCATAAAGTTCTGCATGTTACGCGCCCCAACCTGCAAAACATCCGCGTACTTGGCAACCAAATCAACCTGCGTAACCGTCAAAACTTCCGTTACTACCGCTAGCCCCGTCTGCTCCCGCGCCTCCGCCAAATACTCCAACCCTTTTTCCGCCAACCCTTGAAAACTATAAGGGCTCGTCCGCGGCTTGAACGCGCCGCCTCGTAAACCCACAGCCCCAGCCTCCTTCAATTGCCCCGCAAGGTCCAGCAATTGATTCCGATCTTCCACACTGCAAGGACCAGCGATCACCCCCAACTTCTTACCACCCAAAGCCGGCCCATAAGGCAACAGCCGCACAATCGTCTTCTCCTGCTTCACCTCCGTACTAGCAACCTTATAAGGCGACAGGATCGGCACGATCTTCTCAACCCCAGGCAAATTCTCCAATGCCCCTTTGTCAACCCCGCGTTTGTCGCCAACCGCCGCAACCACCGTCCGGTTTGTGCCAACTATAATATGGCTTTTAAGCCCCATCTCCTCAACCAAAGCAACCACATGGTTCAGTTGCTCCTGATTCGCCGTCGGTGCCATTACAACTATCATATGTAATACTCGCAAGATTAGCCCCCTGACCTGTCAGGGGGTTTTAACTCAATGCTATAAATAGCTCTATACTGCTACTTCGCCACAATTCTTTCCCGACCACCCATGTAAGGCCGCAACGCCACAGGGATTGTAATGCTCCCGTCCGCGTTTTGGTTCAATTCCAAAAGCGGTATCAGTACCCGCGGACTCGCTACCACCGTATTGTTCATGCTGATACAATGACGCACCTTACGGTCCGCGTCTCGATAACGCAAGTTCAGTCGTCGCGTCTGAAAGTCCAACAAATTGCTCGCCGAGTGCGTTTCGCAATACCCGCCCCGGCTCGGCATATAAGTCTCGATATCATACATCCTATACTTGCCGGTGCCCATATCACCCGTGCAAATCTCCAACACCCGGTAAGGCAGCTCCAACTTTTGCATCAACTCTTCGGAATTGGCTAAGATACACTGATGCCATTTCTCCGCCTCTTCCAAATCATACTTGCAAACAATCACCTGCTCCACTTTTTCAAACTGATGAATCCGATACAAACCGTAAGTGTCTTTGCCCGCCGCTCCCGCTTCCCGCCTAAAACAAAGCGACTGCGCCACATAACGCTTAGGCAATTCCGATTCGTCCAATATCTCATCCATATGAAAACTAGTCACCGGAACTTCCGCTGTCCCCACCAGAAACAACTCGTCTTCCGGAACCTGATAGGCTTGCGCCTTGCCTTCCGGAAACCACCCCGTACCCATGAACGTTTTTTCTTTTGTCAACACCGGCACCGTCATCGGCTCGAATCCCTTTTCCACCATCAGGTCAAGAGCCAAACTCAACACCGCCCGATGCAGCAAAGCTCCGTCACCACGCAGCACATAATTCCGACTGCCGCTTAGTTTCACACCGCGTTCCAAATCCACAATCCCCAACGCTGTCCCCAACTCGATATGATCCTTCGCCTCAAAGCCAAAGTCACGCACCTCACCCCAACGCCGTACTTCAACATTGCCACTTTCGTCTGGGCCTACCGGACTCTCCGGGTGCGACGGCAGCGGAACCAGCAACATCATCTCCTCAATCTGAGGCTCTAACGCCTCCAGCTGCGCAGCGATCTCCTTTTCTCGCGCCTTTAGCTCACTCATGCGGTCAATCGCCCGCTGCCGTTCATCAGCATCCTTAATCTGCGCGATTGTTTTGCCCGCTTGGTTTTTTTCTGTTGTCAGGTCCTGCAGTTCTTGCCGCAAATCCCGCGCTTGTTCATCCAAACTTAGCAAAGCATCGATATCAACCGATGATCTTTTCTGTTCGCAAGCCGTTTTATACCGCTCCGTATTCGCTCGTAAGTCTTTTATGTCTATCATAGTTAACTAAACTTTCGCAGTTTTCTGCCGTTTCGATCCGCAATCCAGTAATACCACTCAAAAAAAGTGCCGATTTTGCACTAATAATGGCCCAAAGATACGCAAATCCCCCCCGAAAAGCAAGTACCGATTTTGCCCCAACAACCGCGTGAACCGTCCATAAAACGTTGTTTTTGCCTTTGTTAGCACCCCTCCTTGTGCCTAATTATCCCCTTGGCCAATCCAAAATCTGCCAAAATCTGTAATACTATCCCAAGACACCTTGTTTTTTATGTGTGTTTTCCATTTGCTGCGTCGTCAACATCCTGTCAATCAAAAACTTATCACCAAAAACCAATTCCACCAACCTGGCGTTAATGTGCGTTTGCCCTTTCCTCAAAACACAAATCATTGTCGCAAATGTCTTCAAAGACCCAACTTCCACATTCAACCAACTATCACGCCCTCGGCAAATCTAATATCCTGAAAATCTTGTAAATCCTGTCAAAAAATCCCTGACCCGTTGGTTGCTTACTAGACCGCCCAAAAATACAGACATACCCGATTTTTATTCCCTGGTATTTTGATGTGGACAAACGGTAAAAGATGATTACAATGAATATAGTATAGACTTTGGTTTGCTGGATGAGTACATGTAGGTTCTGAGACATTTCCTTTCCTGACCTTCCCCACCATAAATTCTCCTTCAACTTTCCATTTCTTATTAGGCTCGAACTGTGAGCCGCTTTCGCTGTGACCTTGAAAGAGCAAAAAACAGGTCACTTACTCCCAATAACAGGAGAATTTGTTATGGGTAAAAAACTGTATGTCGGAAACCTGAGTTATCAAACCTCGCAAGCTGACCTCGAAAACCTCTTTGGTGCCCATGGCACCGTCGAGAGTGCCCAGGTTATCATCGACCGCAACACCGGTCGCAGCAAAGGCTTTGCCTTTGTTGAGATGAGTAGTGATGCCGAAGCTAAAACTGCTATCAGCGCCCTGGACGGCCAGGATTGTGGCGGTCGGCCATTGAAGGTCAACGAGGCCAAACCTCGCGAACCAAGAACCGGCGGCGGCGGCGGTGGCGGCAGAGGTCGCTATTAAGCCCTCAGCCAAATGAATCTTTGATTCAAAAGGAGGTCGTGGAAACCAAAAGCCACGACCTCCTTTCTTTTTGAATTTCACCGCCCCGACAATCATCGCAAACCCACGCCAACCACCGCACTGTTTAGCCCCCGGTTCACACACCATGGGCCCCAACTCATTGCGCTCTACAATCCACTTGAACATCCAAAACTAACAAACGCAACTGCCTCGCGTAGCGCCCAGCGCCAAGTGCCATAACCAAACCGACAACCGCCGGTCAATCTGTCAGTGGCGAATCGCCACTCCGCGCATTTCTTCTACCTAATCCCGCTATATTCATTGTCGCCCCAGGCTAGGTATCGCCGCATCTCCGCGTGAGCTGATCCATACCGCAAAAACACTGCCGCCACGCAAAAACATGTAACCAAAACCAAACGCCTTGAGTAAATAATCAAGGAGTAATAATTGTTTTCAGGGAATTGAGTTAGTGTTATGATGAATTTTACGCAGGTGGTATTGGCTTGTGTCAACTGTATCCTGCGCTGTCAGAACAGCGATCTCTTTATGGGCATAACGCTGTAAGTGTCGCTATTATCCAACTTAGCGTTCATATGTTTTATTATCCGTATGTGGGAAAGGACTATTATGATTCTGAACATGAGCAAAAAAATTGGCTTTACCTTGACAATAGCATTACTAACTATTGCCTCCGTAAGCACTTACGCCCAGGAAATCGCTCGCCTTGCCCCCGCCGATGCCGTCCTTCTCATCGGCACCGACAATTTCTCTCAACTTCGTGATAACTTCCACCGTACCAGCACTTACGGCCTATACACCGATCCAACCATGGCTGCCTTCACCGAAGAATTCCAACGTCGCCTACGCGAGAGCCTTGAAGAAAAGCTCACTGAAGTCTTAGGCGAGCTGCCCGACGAAATCCCCTGGCCCCAAGGCCAAGCCGCCCTGGCTATACGTCTCATCGAAGGCACACGCACCATCACCACTTGGCCCGAAGACATCGACTTTTCCCAGTTTGAAACCGAGGAAGATTGGCTGGCTGCCGAGTCTATGATGGTCGAACAAGAGGTCCCAACAATGCTGCCGTCCATGGTCATCTGGGCTGATATGGGCGACAACCTCCAGGCCCTTCAGGAAATCATCGACGATTGCCTCAACTCCGCTGTTGACCAAGGCGCCGTTATCGAGCGTCAACAATTCAATAATACCGAAATCACAACTCTCATGCCTGCCCCCGATCAAACCTCGTCGCCAAGTGAAAATCCTTTTGAATCTCTTAGTTACACCTTTGTAGGCAATACCGTTTTTCTCAGCAACGACCTCGACTTCCTCCAGCAAACCCTCCAACGCAACGCAGGCATAGGCCAGCCCGGCATGGCCGCCGATGAAAACTACCAACGCATTATGCACCGCGTAGGACCCGGCAACATAATCGCCTACGCCAACATAAGATTGTTCTACTCCATGATGGCCACGGAGTTTGCCATGGGTGCAGATCCCGCCGAGTTTGAACGTGTGATGGAAGCCACCGGCTTCAACGACCTAAACGGCCTAGGCATGGCCGTAAACGTAGGCGTAAGCCCCGCCGAGGAAATGACCGTCAAAGCCATGCTGGGTGTCGATCAGCCCCGTCGCGGTATGCTCGCGGTATTGACTCCTATTTCCTCCAATGTCCGCCTCAACCGCCTGCTCACCGCCGGCCTGCAATCCTTTATGCTCGCTAATTACGACCTAACCAGTATCTACGATAATATGGTCGAACTTCTAACCTCTATGTATGCCGATGAAAATTTCAACCCCGTTCAGATGCTTGAAGGTATGTTCGCCATGACCGGCGACCCCGCCCGCGATCTGCCCCCTGTCAACCTACGCGATGATATCCTCGCGCCGCTTACGTGGCCGTTTGTATTTACCTCTCGTTTACAGCACGATAACGACGAACCAACCAGTCAGCAGGGAATGGCAATAGCCGTACGTGACGGCACGCTATTGGAAAACGCTCTCCGACGTGTACACAGTATCATGATCGCCCGAGGCGATCCCGAACTGCGACGCGACTTCCTCAATACCACCATATATCTAATCAATCTGCCCGAAGGCGCGATGCCGATGTTCACCGGACCCGCCGGCCCGGATAGCGACGGCGAAACTCAAATGGCATTCGCCGTTACCCAAGATTACTTCATTATGGGGTCTGTTCCAATGGTCGAGCAATCTATCCGCGACCTGCAGCGCGACGACCTCGAAAGTATCGCCACTGATGAGATGTTCCAATATGCCCAGCGATTCCTGCCCAGCCGGGCCGGCGTCGTCTTCTATCAGAACGACCGCTTGACCAGCGAAGTATCATGGCAGCAAATGAAAGACCTAACCTTCGATGATGAAGATTTCTCACCCGAGGATTTTGCCATGATGATGGGTTCACCCTCACCGGATATGATCTATCGCATGTTAACTCAGTTCTGTGACACCACCTTGCTGCCCGATTTCGACGCCGTCCAAGATTACTTCGGCGCCACCGTCGGACACCTTATAAGCATCGACGAAGGTCTATACGGCGAAATCACCTCCCTAAACGGCCCAGAATTCAGCCAACGAGACAACTAACTAAACCCAAAACCAAAAAAAACCGCGAAACCCATATTCACGGTACTACGCTCAATCCGCAAGTTAGCCCCCGAACGCAAGCAATATTCATGTTACGGCTGCTCGGAGTTCCAAACTTATTGCGCCCCCCGCACCTTAAGTTTTATCCCACTCGTCAATCAGAAAATGGGTGTGTCAAATAAATCAGGCAATATGTATTCCTGCTGTCTTTTTGCCTAAATCCTGTCAATCCTCTTAAAATCCATATCCATACCGCCCCGAATCCACATCTACCTGCATTCTATTCCATCCCCTGTTTTCGCCTCTGGCTAACCAAATCTTGTCTATCCTGTTATCCTGTCAAGAATTCTCTGACCGCCCGCAAATATTGACGCACCTTAAGATAATAACCCTCGATCTTTCCGCTGATCACCTCAACGAAGACGAAGTCATGGCAGACTTATTACGCAGCATTCTAGACATGGCCATAACCCCACGCCGCATCACCGAAGGCCGCAGCCTCGAAACCCATTTCCTCGAAGTCACCGGCGGCGGAGACGACTAGAGCTGCCCCAAAGACAACCACCAGTCAAATAACGCTCATAAAACTCCTTAACTCGCTGTCTTCTCTCAAATACCCCTTCCCCGTCATTTTCTTTGACAAACGGTAATTCATTGTATATACTACACTTGCTGTGGGGTTTGGCCCGCCCTTTCGGTGACCGGCCTGTTCTAGGCAAATACCACGATGAATCCCTTCTAGCTTACCCACGGCTTTTTTCTATAAGGAGACAAAGGAGAATTGGAAAATGAGAATACGCGTACCTCTTAGCTTATCCCTGTTGTCATGTCTTTTGCTAACTTGCTCGATGGGTTTCGCCGCCGACATCATCTATGTCAGCGCCGCCGCTGCCGGCCTAAACAACGGCACCACCTGGGCCGACGCCTACACTTCCCTCCAACCTGCCCTCGCCGACGCCGACCCCTGTGACCAAATCTGGATCGCCCAAGCCACCTATTATCCTGACCCTTGCGGCCTGACCGATGCCCGAGAAGCCTGCTTCCAAATGAAAAACAATGTGACCATCTACGGTGGCTTCCCCGACTCCGGCAATCCCACATTGGAAAACCGTAACCCCCAAGACTACCATACAATTCTCAATGGCGATCTCCAACAAAACGATGTCCAAAATCTCGACCCCTGCCAACTGCTCAATCACCCATCCCGACAAGACAATTGCTATCACGTTTTCCATCATCCGATCGGCACCAATCTCGACAATACTGCTGTAATAGACGGCGTCACAATTAGCGGTGGTAATGCTGCCGGGCAGCAACCGGCCGGCGGTGGAATGTATAATGAACAGAGCAGTCCCAGATTGGTCAACTGCACATTCATAAACAACGCCGCCGAACTCGGAGGCGGAGCAATTCACAATAGCGAGACAAATTCGCTCATGGAACAATGCCGCTTCGTCAAAAATGCCTCCGGTAACTGGGGCGGGGCGATCAGCAATTTCGACGGCAGTCCCAAAGCCGAACACTGCGTCTTCACTTCCAATGTCTCCGGTTCCTGGAGCGGTGCTATAGACAACTTATATGGCGATGTTGTTATCACCAATTGTACGTTTGTGGGTAATTCAGCCGATTTCGCCGGTGCCGTGGGCAATGTCCTCAACAATGCAACTATTACTGACTGCATCTTTAATGGCAACTATGCTTTTGCCAACGGCGGCGCAATAGCCAACGAGAATACTGTTTCTACTGCTTTGACCAACTGCGTATTTAGCGCCAACCAGGCAGACGCCGGAGGAGCCGTCGAAAATAACGCTAGTAGTCCCAAGATGGTAAATTGCACATTAAGTGGTAACACTGCCCAGTTCGGCGGCGCGGTTTACAATTACAATAGCAACCCGACGCTGACCAACTGCATCCTATGGGGCAACACCACAATGTCTGGCGCCCAGATTTACGATCAGGACTCTGTGCCCATAATCACCTATTGCTGCGTCCAGGGCGGCTATCCCGGCCTAGGCAACATCGGTGACGACCCGCTCTTCGCCGACCCGGCCGGCCTCGACAACACACTCGGTACTAAAGACGACAATCTCCGCCTGCCCGCCCGTTCGCCCGCCGTCGATGCCGGAGATAACACCATCGTAACGGCACCAACCGATTTTGATCAAGGCCCCCGAATCATCGATGGTCACGCTGATGGCACCCTAATCGTCGATATAGGCGCCTACGAAACCCGCGTCATATTCGTCGATGCCTCGGTAACCGCCGGCGGCGACGACGGCACAACTTGGACCAACGCCTTTGACGATCTACAGAAAGCCCTAAATATCGCTGCCCCCGGCGATCAAATCTGGGTCGCGAAAGGTACCTATTATCCTTCCGTCCAAGTCAGCACATGTGGAACCACCACCGAACGCAGCCGAGCTTTCCAACTATTAAACGGCGTAACCATATACGGCGGTTTCTTCGCCGACGAAGACCCAGCTGTCTTCGATCTCGCTCAACGTGACCTTCAAACCAATCAAACCATCCTCAGCGGCGATATCGGTATCCCCACCGACCCAACCGACAACTGCTACCATGTCTTCCTCCACACCGAAGAAATAAACCTTGACCACACCGCGGTGCTGGACGGTGTCACCATCACCGGCGGCAATGCCGACGGCGAATTCTCCTGCAACGATGATTGCGGCGGAGGCATCTACACCGTCAACGGCAGCCCAACCATCAACAATTGCACCTTCCTCGCCAACAATGCCTACCGTCACGGGGGCGGACTATATACTATGCACAGCCCCACCCTAAACCAATGCGCCTTCATCAACAACTCCGCTGACAGCGGCGCCGGTCTCTACAACTTCGGCGGCCAACCCACTCTCACCGATTGCGACTTCATCGCCAATGACGCTTACGAAGGTGCCGGGTTCTTCGGCAGCGCCGGCAGCCAAGCATCGATCAGCGACTGCGATTTCAGCGACAACTCAGCCAGCCGCGGCGCAGCGTACTGCGGCTACGGCGATAACTCCATCTTGACTAACTGCCTCTTCACCGAAAACGTCGCCTACGACGGCGGCGCTGCGTATCTCAACATGAGCACGCCTACCATCCAAGCGTGTACCTTCACAGCCAACATTGCCGGAATGGGCGGCGCTCTCTGCAACGCCTACGGCAGCCTACCCGCCATTACCAATTGCACCTTCTCAGGCAACTCCGCTTACTACGGCGGCGCAATATGCGAACAAGGCGGCGCGTATTCAACCAACTGCGTGTTCGTAGGCAACACCGCATACAATGGCGCCGGCATATACAACATGTCCAGCGCCACCCCCAACATTGTCAATTGCACCATTACCAGCAACGTCGCCCAATGGGCAGGAGGCGGAATCTACAACACCTTTGATGGTATGAGTTCCCCTATGGTGTCCTTGTGGGGTTGCATAGTCTGGGGCAACGCCGCGCCATATTGGCCTCAGATATACGAAGGAAACACCTCGACGATGCCTACGGTTTCCTATTCCTGCATACAAGGAGGAGGCTACATCTATCCAGGCCTCGAAAACATCAAGGACGATCCGCTGTTTATCCGCTCACCCTACGACGGCGGCGACGGTTGGGGTGATGATCCATCCACCACCGCCATCGATGAATCTTCCAATGATGATTTCGGCAACCTCCGTCTCCAGCCCGGCTCCCCGTGTGTTGATACCGGAGGCGATCTCGTCATCAACCCCGCCGACCGCGACGGCCATAACCGCCTTATCGACGGTAATTGCGATACTATCGCCAAAGTCGATATGGGAGCCTACGAACACGATTGGCTATATTACGGCGACTTTCTCAGCGACTGCAACGTAAACTTAAACGACTTCGCTATCCTTGCCGCCAACTGGCTGACCGACAACCCCGCCATTGATATCTTCCCCTTCATTCAAGCAGATAACATTATCGACCAAGGCGAACTCGCAACCCTCGCCGCCCATTGGCTTGATACCATCGAACCATAAAACAATCTCAAATACCACCCCACCATTACCAATTAGCCCCCTGACCTGTCAGGGGGTTTTGTCTCACGACTTCCAAAAATTCACCAACCAATCCCCGCTTCCGCCCCTGACGCCGCCTGCCCCTACTTAGCTACCAAGCCGGGTGGCACCCTTTCGCGCAGCTAAAGGGTGGTTGAACCCCAACCGCCAACCATTGTCCTATCTATCCACAAGTAAGATGGATCAGCCCATGCTGCGAATCTTATTCCTTTTCCTCTTTCCTCCGTCCCGCCAACGCCGTCGCTGCGCCGCCCACACCCATCATCGCCACAGTCGCCGGCTCCGGGATCGATTGCACCGATGCAAAATCCATCGTCGATGATAGTGTGGTCGGCCCAGAAGGCCCGGCGGCGTTTGGTCGGTAGGCTGGGGCATGCTGGTAGGGGGGCAATTTATTTGACAACACCGCCTTCATCCACTAGCATCTAAGGTCTTTGTTACTATTGAGATATGTTTTTCAGGCAGACCGCTCAGCGGTCGGAGGTTATTGTATTGCAGCGAGTTACGTTGATTAGAGGTGATGGTATCGGCCCGGAAATCGCAGAAGCAACCCGCCGTTGTGTGGATGCTACCGGTGCTAAGATTGATTGGGATATTCAAGAAGCGGGCGTTGATGTGATGGCGGAAAAAGGCACTCCCTTGCCTGATGAGACGGTAGCGTCTGTCGCAGCCAACAAAATTGCCCTCAAAGCCCCAATTACCACCCCTGTAGGCACCGGTTTTCGCAGCATTAATGTTCATCTGCGACAACATTTCGACTTGTACGCCTGCCTGCGCCCCTGCAAAAGCTACGAAGGTGTACGCAGCAAATACGACAATATTGATCTTGTCATCGTCCGCGAAAACACCGAAGACCTGTACGCCGGCATCGAATACCAAAAGGGCGAGCCTGATACTCTTGAACTTATCGATTGGCTCAACGCTCATAGCAAACGCAAGATAACCAAGAGTTCCGGCATCAGCATTAAGCCCATTTCCGTCGAGGGCACCGATAGAATTGTCCAGTTTGCTTTCGATTACGCTCGCGCTAACGGCCGTAAGAAGGTCACCAGCGTACACAAAGCCAACATCATGAAGCACACCGACGGTCTCTGGCTCGACGTCAGCCGTGAAGTCGCCAAACGCAACCCTGATATCGAATTCGAAGACCGTATCGTTGACAATATGTGCATGCAGTTGGTGCAAAAACCCGAACTCTACGATGTTATCGTACTGCCCAATTTGTACGGCGATATTCTGAGTGACTTATGTGCCGGCTTGGTGGGCGGCCTCGGCATGGCACCTGGCGCCAATATTGGCAAAGATCATGCAGTCTTCGAAGCCACGCACGGCAGCGCTCCAAAATACAAAGGTCAAAATAAAGTCAACCCCGTCGCCTTGATACTCTCTTCCATGCTTATGCTCCGTCATATGGAAATGCGCGAAGAAGCCGACAAGCTCGAAAAGGCTGTCGCCGCAGTCATCGCCGAGGGTAAGGATGTGACTTACGATATGAAGCCTAACCGCGACGACCCCACAGCGGTCGGCACGAGCGAGATGGCCGATGCGATTATCGCCAAGATGTAAAGGAATCATCAGCGGAACCGATCGCGATATCCTCGCGGTCCTATTCCGTTGGTTGTTATGGTTGCCTGCGCTCACCTACAGTTGGATTATGCGATTGCGTAACCGACTGTATGATTGGCGCCGGCTTGCCGTAACGTCATTGCCCGCTAAGGTGATCTGCGTAGGCAATATCACCGTCGGCGGAACAGGCAAAACGCCTATGGTCGTTTGGCTATGCGAACTGCTGCAAAAACGCGGCCTTCGCCCAGCGATACTAACCCGCGGCTACAAAAGTACCAGCCCCGGAGAAAATGACGAAGTACGGCTGTTACGTCAGCGATTGCCCAATGTGCCTATCGTAGTTGACTCCGACCGAGTGCGCGGCGGTCGAAAAGCCATCAAAGACCATCAAGCCGATGTGTTGGTCTTGGACGACGGCTTCCAGCACCGCCGCCTGCGACGCGATCTGGATATTGTATTACTGGACTGTACCTGTCCTTTTGGCTACGAAGCAACACTACCCCGAGGTTTACTCAGAGAACCGCTAAACAGCCTTGATCGAGCCGGTGCCATCGTCTTAACCCGAGTCGATCAAGCCGACCAAGAATCTATCACTCAGGTGCGGCAGCGGCTCGCTCAACTGACCGCTGATCCCAAACCGGTTTGGCTCAGTGAGCATCGCCCCGTGAATTTGAACCAGGCGAATGGAGGAGAATTGCCGCTGGAATTTCTAGCGAACAAAAAAATCTTGGCTGTTTGTGGCATAGGAAACCCACAAGGTTTTATAACCACACTAAGACAATTGGACGCGGACGTGGTCGAAGCACTCTGTTATGACGACCACCATGCATATACCAGCAACGACATTGCCGTTTGGCACAACAAAAAAAATGCCCAAAACATCGACGCCGTCGTCACCACCGAAAAAGACTGGGTCAAATTGCACCAGTTCGAAAAACTCGACGATCTGCTTTGGTTGCGGATCGAATTGGCTCTAAAAACCGACCAAGCGAAAATCGAAGCACTGCTGGATGAGGTATTCACCGGTGCCAAAAACGAATAAACCGCTATCGCGGCTCGTCCAACAGCATACAATCTAGGATATTCAAATCATGACAGAACGCTTGCTGAACGTATTCAATGCCGTAGGACCAACCAAGATTCTCCTTGCCGGCGACTTTATGCTCGACAACTACCTCTATGGTAATATCGACCGAATCTCACCCGAAGCACCCGTCATGGTGCTGAACGTCACCGAACGCCTCGAACGTCCAGGCGGCGCCGGCTCTGTTGCCGCCGACATTGTAGCCCTTGGTGGCCAGGTTGCCTGTATGGGTGTCGTGGGTGACGACGCCAATGGTATTCGTCTTCGTAGCATGTTAGAAGATTTTGGTTCGGTCAATGTTGACGCCTTGATCGTCGCTCCGGATCGCCCGACCACCAGCAAAGAACGCATCATCGGCCTCGCCCAGCAACGTCATCAGCAGCAACTAATGCGCATCGACCAGGAATGTCGCGCACCCCTCAACGACCAACTGCGCCAGCAATTGACCTGCCATGTGGAAAAACTCGTCACTTGGTGCGATGTCGTCTGCCTTGAGGATTACAATAAAGGCGTACTAAGCCCCGAGCTTTGCAGCCAAATTATCGCCGTTGCCCAAAAACAAAACAAACGTGTTCTTATCGACCCCGCCGCCATCAAAGACTACAGTCGTTATCGTGGCGCCTGGCTCGTCAAGCCCAACCGTCGTGAACTGTCCCTGGCGTCCGGAAGAAACCTCGAAACCCACGACGAAATCGCCCAAGCCGCCTCCCAGCTAGCCCAAGAACAAGATATCCAAAACATCGTCGTCACTCTCGATAAACAAGGCGCCTTCCTCGTTCATCGTGACCCGGTTGACCCCAATAAGCTCTTGGCCGATTTCATCACCACCCGACCGCGCAGCGTTTACGATGTCACCGGGGCCGGAGATATGGTCCTGGCTACCTTGGGTATGCTCGCCGGAGCCGACTATCAAGGCGTCCATCCGCCTTCTGTTTCCGAATCCGTCGCGCTGGCCAATGTCGCCGGAGGCCTCGAAGTCGAACGCTTCGGCAGTGTCCCGCTAAGCCGTGACGAAATCTTGGCTGAACTAACCCTCAAAAATCGCAGCGAAAAAGGAAAGATCCGTTCCTTGGATTCGCTTGTGCATGATCTCCAATGGCACCGCCAGCAAAACCTCAAAGTCGTTTTCACCAACGGCTGCTTTGATATTCTCCATCCGGGCCATATCGGCCTGCTCAGCTTCGCCAAGGAGCAAGGCGACATCTTGGTCGTAGCCATTAACAGCGATGCGTCCGTACGAAAGCTCAAAGGCCCCCAACGTCCGATCTTGAAAGAACACGATCGGGCCGCGCTGCTCTCCGCTCTAGCCGCCGTCGATTATGTCATTATCTTCGATGCCCCCACGCCCATAGAACTTGTCGAAGCGATCTCCCCGGATATCCTTGTAAAGGGCTCCGATTGGACCGGTGCCGTGGTTGGCCAAGAGTGGGTCGAAAGCCACGGCGGTAAAGTCGTCCTCGTGCCCTTGGCTCAAGGCCAAAGCACAACCAATATCATCGAACAAGTAATTCAAAAGACCTCACAACAACTCGATAACAAACAATAGGATTAGTGATACAAAATGAGTACCCCTGCTGTATTCATCGATCGCGACGGCACATTGATCGAACACTTCGATTATCTGACCGATCCCGATCAGGTGCGTTTACTCCCTAATGCCGCCAAAGCGCTGCGACAGTTGCGCCAACGCGGTTTCGCCCTAGTTATGGTTACCAATCAGTCCGCCGTAGCACGAGGCATGATAACCGAAGAAACCCTATTGCGCATCCACGACCGCCTCAAATCCCTTCTATCCGAGCAAGGCGCTTATCTCGATCAAATCTACTATTGTCCCTTTCATCCCGATGGCGCCGTCGAACAGTACCGAAAAGAAAGCGACCAACGCAAACCCGCGCCCGGTATGCTCCTTACCGCCGCCGATGAAATGGACCTCGATCTAACCAACAGTTGGATGGTCGGCGATGACAGCCGTGATATTGGCGCCGGCCAAGCCGCGGGCTGCCGAACAATTCTACTCGATTCCCACTCCGCTTCCCCTTTGGTGCAGCGTAATGAGTTCAAACCCGACTTCCGCGCCGTCAACCTGCAGGAAGCCGCTAACCTCATCTTCCGCCAGCAAACCCGACGCCAAGATGAGTCCAAAACACCGCAAAAACAAACCGTCGCCGTTGCTGCCGCTCAGTCATCCAATGCCGCTGTTTCCCCCCAACCGCCGCTTGATACCCCCGCTCAGCCCGAATCATCCCCGCAACCCCAATTCGCACCAGACGAACCAGCTCCCCCCGAGCAACCGCAACTCCCAAATCAGCCCACTGATACTGCCGACCACCAAGACGAAGATGATACTCCCCAGCAAGCCAATGTTCCTTCATCACCGCCGGACGACAAAGCCGCGTTGCGACGCGCCGAGTTAGCTGAACGAGCCGTCAGGTTGGAATCCCACCACGGCCCCGATGATACCGAATCCACCGACGCATCAGGAAATCGTCCCCGAAGATTACGACCAAAAAGAAAAATAACTGCCGATCCCGAAGACAGCAAACGTTCACAGGAGTTGCTCGCCGAGATTCTACGTGAACTCAAAGTCGCTCATCGTCAGCAGGGGTTCTCTGAATTCTCCGCCGCCAAACTCGTCGCTGGACTGACCCAGATGATTGTCATTGGTTTCCTAATCCTTGCCTTCAGTTCTCACATCAGCGTCGATAGCAGCCCCGCCGCCACCCAGACCAGCCTATTGGCCGCGATAGTCTTTCAAGTTATGACGCTAACTCTCTTAGTGATGCACCGACATTAAAACCGTATGACCGTTGCCCAAAACATTCTCGTCATCTTACCCAGCCCAATGGGCGACGCTATCTTAGCCACAGCCGCGCTCAAACGCCTGCGCAGCGCCCTGCCCCAAGCCAAAATCACATTCCTCGCGAGCAATGCCGTCGCCGACGTTCTCGCTGATTCCGGCCTCGCCGACGAAACCATGCGTTGCGACATCAAAGCCCAAAGCCCCTGGAAAACCGCCCAGAACCTCAAACCTCACAAATTCGATGCCGCCCTTGTTTTGCCCAATTCCTTCCGCAGTGCCTTCTTGCTGCGTCTAGCCAAAATCAAAAACACCATTGGCTACGCTCGCGATGGTCGCGGTTGGTTCTTAAGTCACCCTGTTACCCCATTGACCTTAGGCGGCCGGTTCGCCGTGCTGTCCATGTTAGACTACTACGGCTATCTCGTTGACCAAGCCCTGGAACACTTAGGAGTAAATGACGGCTGTCACTATTGGGATCAATCCGCCGCCTTACATCTTGCCACCGCCCCTCAAGATCGCGAAAAAATTGATAGCTTACTCAGTGACGATCGCTTTGCCGGCCCAGGCCCCTTGGTCGTTCTTGTTCCAGGCGGCGCGTTCGGCGGCAGCAAGTGGTGGTCCGCCGAAAACTTCGCGCTCTTGGCCGACAGACTCGTCGAACAACTCAATTGCCGTGTTTTCATCTCTTGCGCACCCAATAACAGCGAACTTGCCATTGCCCAACGCATCATGGCCCAATCCAACAAACCGGTTGTCAATCTTCTGGATGAACATTTGTCCCTTGGCAGTCTCAAAGAACTTATCCGCCGGGCCGATCTTATGGTCGCCAATGACACCGGCCCCTGCCACATCGCCGCCGCCTTCAACATTCCCTTGGTTACATTGTTCGGCCCCACCGACCCCCGCTGGACCGCCACCGACTACCCCGGCGAAATCCGACTCCGAGGCCGATCCGACTGCTCACCCTGCCAACGCAGCGTCTGCCAACATAACCACGCTTGCATGCGCTCTCTAACCGTTGACCAAGTTTACGCCGCCGCCCGGAAACAGCTAAACCAACAAAAAAACCTGCCCGCGAATTACTCAAAAACCATTACCGATTTGCCCGACTATTTCGATGTCTATCAAGAGCGTTTTGCGCCTTTGACAAGCGACCAGGGAATACTGCACAGCAATTATCGCGGCTTACTTGCCAAACATAATCTGGACTCCCTCCAAGGCGTCTTCGATTATCAGCAAGGCCAACGTCTCGACAAGCCCGGCCTGCGCCGCCGTGAGCGAATGCGTATCGAACTAACCTCTGGTGCCGATGATAAACGCGTCATCTACCTCAAACGCTACGGCCCGCCAACTTTATCCCAACGATTGAAACGCGCCTTCACTTGTGGTGCCCACGTCACTGCCGGCTGCGATTTCCAAGCCGCCTTGGCGCTGGCGAAGGCCGGCATCGATGTCCCCCGACCCGTCGCCATCGGTTGGCAAGGGCAAGGACCACGCGAAAAACGCAGCTTCGTGATGCTCGAAGAACTCCCCAACGCCGAAGCCCTCGAACGCCTTTTGCCCGACCAAAAACAAAAACAAAACCAATACACCTTGCTCGCCGACCGCCGCAAACTCATCACCACCTTGGCGCAACTAGTCAAACGCCTCCACGACCAAGGATTCTTCCATCGTGATCTATACCTCTGTCACGTCTTTCTCGCCAAGGACCGCGCAGGCAAAGAACGCCTTTGTTTGATAGACCTCCAACGTGTCTTCCAACCGCGTTATCGATGTCGTCGTTGGCAAATCAAAGACCTAGCCCAGCTCTATTACTCCGCCCGAAATTTCTTCACCGCCGCCGAAATCATGCGTTTCCTGCATACCTACTTCGATTCCGCCCACCTCAATAATCAGCAAAAGTCGCTCATCCGCGCCGTCTATCGCAAAACCCAACGAATCGCCCGCCACGACGCCAAACGCCAAAAACGTTTCAATACCCCATCACCACCGGTGCAAACTCCTTAAGGTCATAGTATGAAAATAGCACTAATCACCGAAAACATCACCCCCAGTCGCGGCGGCGCCGAACGTTCCGTCAACGAAATGGCCCTGGCTCTAATCCAAAAAGGCCACGATGTCACGCTAATCGCCGGCCGTGAAACCGAAGACCCCAACCGAGGCCCCACAGACCAAACCCCAACCCAAGCGTTCCCCTTCATTATGCTCAACGTCACCGGCGTAACCCGCCATAGTTGGTGGCATCACTTCCAACATGCCGTCAACCAACACTTAACCCAAAACCACTACGACATAGTCCACAGCATGGCCCCGCTCATGAACGTCGATGTCTATCAACCTCGCGGCGGGTCCATCCTCCACAGCGCCCAACGCCAAGCCGTCGCCCACGAAAACATCTTCAAAGTCATCTTCAAACGTGCCACACTCAGGTTCAACACCGCCCGCCAAGCCCGCATCGCCGCTGAGAGCGATATCGCCTGTGATCCCAAGGGCCCAATCGTCGCCGCTCTCAGTCAATACGTAGCCCGGCAGTTCATCGACCTCTACCGCATCGAACCAAACCGACTAAGATTGATCCGAAACGGCATAGCCATCGACCGCCTGCGCAGCCAACAAGCCCAAACCGACGGCGCTACGCTAAGACGCCAATTCGACCCCAAAAGCGACAAAGCGATCTTCCTATTCGCCGCCGAAAACCTTCTCCTCAAAGGACTCACGCCCCTTATACGCGCCGTCGCCCGCGCCGCCCAAATTCGAGACGAGAACCCAAAATCCACACGTGACTTCTGTGTGCTGGTTGCTGGAAGTATCGAATATCGTCCTTGGTGGAAAATGGCTCGCAGGCTCGGCCAAGACAATCGCGTACTATTCATCGGCAAAACCGCCCAAATGTCCGCCTTATACAACATGGCCGACGCCGTCGTCCTGCCCAACTTCAACGATGCCTGTTCCCGCGTCGTTATGGAATCACTAGCTGTCAGCAAACCAGTCATTACCACCACTTTCAATGGCGCCGCCCAATTCTTCTCCCACAAAAAGCACGGCCTCCTCTTAACTCCCAACTATAACACCGACGAATTGGCCCAAGCAATCCTAGGCATCTGTGACAGTGCCCGCCAACAGAGCATGGCCCAAGCTATAGAAGCCGACCAACTATACCAACAAGTCAGCATCGAACGCCACGCAACCGAACTCATAAAACTGTACAAAGACTGTCTGCAAAAAAAGGCTTAGTATCCCTATCACAGCCCTCAGCCACGTACCGCCGGCATCTTGCCGGCATCCCTGACCCACCCCCGCATCCCGTTGCCTGCGTCAATTCTTACTATTGCCGCTTTCCCTATCCGCCGTCGCTTGACTTTCCAAAGCCTCGATCCGCTCCTGCAATCGTTCCAATCGCTCCTGCAGACGCTCCTGTTCCGCTGTAGTAGCAGAATCTCCCTCACCCTCTACCTGCGGAATTTGCAGCACAGCCCCGTCAGGAACTATCGGCCCTGGCACGCGAAAGTGAAATTGCCCACCCCGAAAAGATGAATAACGGCTGGTTTCAATCGCGTCACGAACCGGCTCACGCAAATCTTCCGGCAAATCGTCAATTTGCCCGATCGTCGTCCGCTGAGTACCTTGGTCCGTGTGAATGATAATCGGCGTGTCATTGTCATCCGGATCACCATTCACAATCACCGTCACACTGTGCAGCGTCCAATTTTGATTACGATGAATCATATTGTGTCGGTTGGCCAACCAGTTCGTCATTTCTTCAATATTACTCGTAACCGGCGGAACTTCCTGCCAATGCCCGCTGCCCGGCTGCATCCGAAACGTACGAGGCGCAGCAGTTTCGATCGGCCCCGTATTGTGACGCCACCGCAGATTCGCCGTTGCTTCCGAAACCCCCGCTAACGTTAACGCCACCCGTTCACGTTCACCGTTATGAATTATATCCAGTGTTATCTCATGCCCCGCCCCGATCCGCTGAATATCAGCCACAAACAAACTGTAATTACTTATCGGCTCCTCGTTCAGCGCAACAATTATATCATCCTTTTCCAACCCCGCATCATCAGCAGGACTGCCAACTAGAATATTATGAATCAGTATCGCGCCCCCCGGCTGTAGCTGTAAATGCTTGTTCAGCAATTCCGGCACAGGCCCCAACTGAACTCCCACAAACGCCTGCCGACCGTCCGACAAACTCGAACCAACGGTATTGGCGTCCGCAGCACCGTCACCCCAAACAACCGCTTGCCATAAAAGCAGAACCAAAACTGTTATAGCTTTTTTATTCATCAAGAAACCCAATTATCCTGTTAATCAAAAACATCTAACTAAAAACTGAACCGACCCAACCTGGAGTTCCTTTTCTTCTGTTCTCTTCCGAAAAACAACTCATTGCCGCACTTTTCTCCCCATATCTGTCACATTCCAATTAAATATAACGTCTTCGACAAATCAAAAATCCGGATTATCTTGTTATCCTGTCTAATTCCCCGATTTCCCGTTGCTCACTGGACCACCTGATGTCATTCATTGACTACAACGCCCCCGCATATACTACCGGCGTTATCATGTCGCTTTTGCGATTCTCGATCAACCATTGGTTCCCTTCACCGTCGCTGTAGGTGTACCATTCCACGTTCCCCGATTGATCTTCGCCTTCATTTTCAGATTGAATCATGTCTCCGATCATAGCCGCCTCGGATCCCGATCGAACTCCATTATCCACGCTCGCTGAGTGCGTCTCACCCGATATAAACATCGGCAAACTAGGCCCTATACTGTTCGTATGCTGTTGAAACATCGATCCCAGCACAAAACCAATAGCTATCGCCGCCGCCCAACGTCCGTAACGATTGATTGAATTCACCGCTCGACGTTGCGGTTTACTCTGTTGCCACGCCCGATCGAAAACCTCCGCTACGCCCTCACCACCGCCGGGCAAGGCCTCACTCAAAGCCTCCTCCGCCTGGTCACGTAAGGTACGCAGAGATTCCAACAGTTGCTTCGCTTGCGGATTCCGCTGCAACTCCGCCTCCAGCAACCGCTGCTCAGCCGGGGTAATTTCACTGTCGAGAAACTTCCCGATCAAAATTTCCGTAAGTTCCGAATTCATAGCTTAACGTCCTTGATATCTACCAACTCCAAGTCAACTTTCGCAGTTTTGAACGTCAAAATATGCACTTTAAAGTGCCTTTCCATCGCATACGTATTTTTGTTCATCTTCGAGCATACCTTCGAAAGCGACAAGAAAACAATCAAATCATTCCCAAAGGCACTTCCGCTATGAAACCCGACAATGTAAATCAAGAAAAAGTGCGAAATCGCACTCCAACAAAACCACACCATTCGCTCACTCAGCAATGTCCTCTTAACACCGCCGCTAAGTCCGTGGTATCTTTTCCGAAGGATTGCCCGTCACATGGTTATATATCATCCTCCGTGCCCGCACCAACCTTATTTGAACCGTCGTTATAGGAACATCCAATATCTCAGCGATATCAGTGTAACTGTGTTGCTCGATATGCTTCAGTATAAAAACTTCGCGGTACTTGTCCGGCAACTGTTCCAAAGCCTCAATTATCGACCGACTTTGTTCTTTCTGTTGCAACGCCTCCAGACTCGAAGGCGTTTTGTCGTCCACTTGTTGGTCTGTCATAATATCGCTTAACTGTACGGGCTTGCGCTGACGTTGTTTTCGGTATCCCAACGCCGCGTGACGCGTAACCGTCGCCAGCCAAGCCTTGAAACGTTCCGGCTGACGCAGCGTACCAATCTTGTCTATTACCTGTACGCAAACCGTCTGGATCGCTTCGTCAACATCGTCCGCGTTCCCCAAAACGTTGTAAGCCAATCCGCGCATCCACGGCCAGTTCTGCTCCAGCAGCTTAAGCAGCGCCTCTCGGTCGCCGTCACGTGCCGCGCAGACCAAAGCCGATTCGTTCTGTTCGATACCTGTCTTATCCTTCATTGCGTCGATCCAAGTCGATCCAACATGCCGATCCACTTACCTATTATGACGGCTCAAACGCCAAGATAATACACATTTTACGACTTTCAACTCACCCAAGTTCGGTTCCATCAATCAATTAATATCGCTTCTTTTTAGTAAAGCACTGTTATAAAAGCGCTTACGTTACCTGGCTCTGTCAGCCTTCTCAAAACACCGCAATCGTAAGCTCCAATCACAAACGCCGGGATTCTTAAAATTCAATCTCCAGCCAATCCAATATCCGCGATTTCAAAATCCCTTGACAGCCTCCCCCGGAGTGCTAAAATACATACTTTACATTCAAAGGCAAAATCATGAACGTATCCCGCATCATTATTATCGCTATTATTAATGAAACCGGATAACCCCGGAACGGGCGATTACTGCACCCAAAAGCTCCGGGGCTCAAGCTCTGGAGCTTTTTTTATAACTCAAACTTAATCGATAAGAGCATTCCCGCGCAGGCGCCGAATCCTGTTTTGAGCAGGGCTATGAAAGTGAGCCAAAAATGGTACCAGCACCCAAATCCAAACCGCCAAAAGTCGAAATCTACGACACCACCCTGCGTGACGGCACCCAGGCTGAAGGCATCGCCTTCTCCCTCGAAGACAAACTCCAAATCGCTGCCAAACTCGACGACCTCGCGATCGACTATATCGAAGGCGGCTACCCACTCAGCAACGCCAAGGATGAAGAATTCTTTCAGCAAATCAGCCAAACCAAGCTTCGTAACAGCCAAATCGTCGCTTTTGGCATGACCCGTAAAAAAGGCGTCAGGCCCAGCGAAGACCTCGGACTCCGCGCCCTGGTCAAATGCCCAGCCCAAGTCGTAACCATCGTTGCCAAAGCCTGGGATATGCAAGTCAAAAAGGTTCTCAATGCCTCGCTCGACGAAAATCTCAAGATGATCAGCGATTCCGTCAAGTACCTCAAAAAACGGGACCGAGAAGTATTTTTCGATGCTGAACATTTTTTCGATGGCTATCAGGAGAATCCCGATTATGCACTGAAAGTCCTTCAGGTTGCCGCCGAAGCCGGTGCCTCCCGTTTAGTCTTGTGTGATACTAATGGTGGCGCTATGTGCGCGCAAGTACAAAAAATCGTCGCCGCCGTCGCCCAAAACATCGATCTGCCTCTTGCCATACATACCCACAACGATTGCGGCCTCGCCGTCGCCAATTCCTTAGTCGCTGTGCAGGCCGGAGCGTACCAGGTACAAGGCACCATTAACGGCTTCGGCGAACGTTCAGGCAATGCCGACCTTTGCGCCGTTATCCCCAATCTTGCCTTGAAAATGGGTTATAACTGCCTCAAACGCGATTCCCTCAAAAAACTCACCGAGACCTCACGCTACGTTTACGAAATGGCCAACCTCAATCTCCCTATGAACCAACCTTTTGTCGGCGTTTCCAGCTTTGCCCACAAAGGCGGCATGCACGTACATGCAGTCAGCAAAAGTTCTCGCTGTTATGAGCATGTCGATCCCGAAACCGTAGGTAACACACGACGCGTTTTGATCAGCGAACTGTCCGGTGCATCTAATCTGCTTGCCAAGAACGAAAAACTCGCTTTGCTCAAGGACCGCAACCTTGTACGAAAAATCCTCAAGCATGTCCAAGACCGCGAAAACCAAGGCTACCAGTTCGAAACCGCCGAAGCCAGCTTCGATCTAATCGTACGCCGTTTTATGGGCAACTATCACAGCTTCTTTGAGCTTGACCATTATCGTACCGTAATCCTCAAATCCGACGCCAAAGAATCCGTCAGTGAAGCAACTGTTAAAATCCTCATAAATGGCAAGGTTGAGCACCGTGTCGCCGAAGGCCACGGCCCCGTCAACGCCCTCGACCTCGCCCTGCGAAAAGCACTCACTCCCCATTTCCCCATCGTCCAGGATATGCAGCTAATGGATTATCGCGTCCGTGTCGTTAACTCCAAAAACGCCACCGCTGCCAAGGTACGTGTCGTTATCGAGTCACGCGACCAAACCGACTATTGGGGAACCATAGGCGTATCCGAAAACATAATCGACGCCTCCTGGCAAGCGCTCGTCGATAGCATCGAGTACAAACTGCTACGCGAAGAAGACAAACAACGTTAGTGCCCGAGTTACCCTCGCGGGGTGGTTCGCCCTGTGCTAACATCTTTGAAACTTGATGATGGATAGCATTTTCCCATGTAGGGCGGACCATGTCCGCCACATCAACTGGCCCTACCAGCAAAAACGCCTATACCCTTCGTTTGATCAATCCTGCTTCACGGGTACAATCATTAGGTACTTCTCACAGTTATCGGAACTTGACCGCACTCTGAAAAAAAACACTCTCGCCACGCTTCAGCACCACCGCTAAAATGCCGAAAATGTTAGAGTGTAGTAGTTTAGCTACCGGATGTTGCCCGGCGCCGGTGCCCCGCGACATATCCATTACAGCTCTGGCTGCTTATGAAAGGTCATAAAAATGCCTACCGTTAGAAGCTTTGTTGTCGTTCCTTCTCTTCCTGAAAAACTAAAACGCCTCAAAGATGTCGCTGAGAATGTCTGTTGGTGCTGGGACCGTGATACCATCGAGCTGTTCCGCCGATTGGATCGCGATCTGTGGGAACAAACCAACCATAACCCAATGCTCATGTTCAGCAAACTCTCTCAGCAGCGATTGGATGCCGCCAGCAAAGACGACGGATTGGCCGCTCATATGCGCCGTGTTTGCACCCGCCTCGATAACTATATCCAAGGCTCACGCTGGTACGATGCCGTCGCTGACGATGTCAAACAGGGTGTCATCGCTTACTTCAGCGCCGAGTTCGGCATTCATGAATGTCTGCCCCTATATTCCGGAGGCCTCGGTGTACTCGCCGGCGATCACCTCAAAAGCGCCAGCGATCTCGGACTGCCATTGGTAGGTGTTGGTCTTTTATATCGACAAGGTTATTTCCAGCAGTACCTCAACGCCGACGGTTGGCAACAGGAATCATACCCCGAAAACGATTTCTACAATATGCCCGTCACCCTCGTTCTGCGAGAGGACGGCCGACCCGTAAGATTCCATATCGATATCGCCGGTCATGACGTGGTCGTCCAAATCTGGCGCATCAAAGTCGGACGAATCGACCTTTATCTCCTCGATACCAACCTTCGTTGCAATCGCATCGAAGACCGTCAAATTACCGCCCAGCTTTACGGCGGCGACACCGACATGCGACTCCGCCAGGAAATACTCCTGGGCATCGGCGGCTTTAATGCCCTCCGCGCTCTTAATATCGATCCTTCCGTATGCCATATGAACGAAGGACACGCCGCGTTTATGTCTCTCGAACGTATTCGCTACGTTATGCAGGAACATCAACTCTCCTTCGCTCAAGCCAAAGAAGCTACTGCCGCCGGCAATGTCTTCACAACTCACACCCCGGTACCCGCCGGACACGATGTCTTTACCCCGACAATGATGGAGAAATATTTCTCCGAATACTATAAATCGTTTGGATTGAGCTGGAAAGATTTCTTGGCGCTCGGCCGCGCCGACGCCGCCGACACCGAAGAACTCTTCAGTATGACCGTACTTGCCCTGCATATGTCCACCTACCGTAACGGCGTTAGCCGGCTCCATGGCGAAGTGTCCAGGCATATGTGTCAACCCGTCTGGCCCGGAGTGCCCGTGCAGGATATCCCCGTTACATCCGTTACCAACGGTGTTCATGTACGCAGTTGGATTTCTCGCGATATGACAGAACTGCTCGACCGATATCTCGGACCGGCTTGGGCCGAAAGACCTAATAACAAAGCCGTATTCGATCGAATCGACCAAATCCCCGACGAAGAACTATGGCGCACCCATGAACGGCGTCGCGAACGTCTTGTCGCTTATGCGCGTCAGCGGCTCCGCGATCAGTTGAGCCGACGTGGCGCCAGCCCCCTTGAATTGGCTGCCGCCGACGAAGTACTCGATCCCGAAGCACTCACCATCGGCTTCGCTCGACGATTCGCCACCTATAAACGAGGCACCCTCCTGTTTCGTGACCTCAAACGCCTTAAGAGCATCGTCTGTGACAAAGAACGCCCAGTGCAGCTTATCTTTGCCGGTAAAGCACACCCACGCGACACCGAAGGCAAAGAACTTATCCGTGAACTTGTCCATGAAATCCGCGATGAAGAACTTCGTCGCCGCATCGTCTTTCTCGAAAACTACGATATCAATGTCGCCCGAAATCTCGTCCAAGGCGTCGATGTCTGGCTCAATACCCCGCGCCGAGGCATGGAAGCGTCCGGCACCAGCGGCATGAAAGTCCTGGGCAACGGCGGATTGAATATGAGCGTACTCGACGGCTGGTGGTGCGAAGGATATTCTCCCGATACCGGATGGGCCATCGGCAGCGGCGAAAGCTACACCGACCGCGAATACGAAGACGAAGTCGAATCACATACCATCTACGACCTCCTCGAAAAAGAAATCGTCCCAACCTTCTATCAACGAGGCCGCGATCATCTGCCCCGTCTCTGGGTCCGCAAAATGAAAGGATCAATGCGCGAACTCATCTCCGCTTTCTCTACCAACCGTATGGTCTCCGAATATGCCGAACGGTTCTATATTACTTCAGCTCAACGCTGGAATAAGTTCAAAGCCGAAAATTGGCAGTTGGGCAAATCCCTCGCTGACTGGAAAGAAAGCATGCGCGACCGCTGGTCCGAAGTCGCAGTCGAAAAAGTCGATGTCGTAAGTCGCGGCGATCTGTTCGTCGGAGGCAGCCTCGAAGTCCGCTGCCAGGTCAAACTTGGTACCATCGATCCTACCGATGTTGTCGTCGAACTGTACTACGGATTGCTGGGACCCAACGGAGAAATACAACAAGGACAATCCGTCAACATGCAGTGTTCCGGTTCACCCAACGATAATACCCACGTATTCTCCGGCAATATCCCATGCCTACAGAGTGGCCGCTGCGGTTTCTCCGTCTGCGTCGTGCCCAATCATCCAGAAATGGTACACAAATACGACACCGGACTGCTTTGCTGGGACGAAGCCGAAACCCCAGCAAGAACCAAAGCCACAACCCAAGCATAAAAATATTATTGTCAACGTCGCGGCCCTCTACCCTATGCTGAATCGGGTACGCGCCAACCAAAGATAACCGCAACTTATTAGCCCCCGAACGTAAGCAGCATTCATGTTGCTTTAAGCTCGGGGGTTTGAACTTATTGCCGATATTCATCCGAGCCCCGTAGGATGCCTTCTCAGCCCATGCTGAATCTAGATGCGGCGCATTAGCCCCTGCGAATCAGCTTGCCTGAACCACTCGTTTGGCTTATAATTATTTCCGTTATTATTCGTCTTGTGTGCCATGTCGTCAACCTGGCCAAATGGGCTTAGGAGTTGATCTCCGGGAGTTGAGTCTATGTCGCCCAATAAACTTGTAAGAGCGGTTTTCCCTGGTTCCTTTGACCCGATCACCAACGGCCATCTGGACGTCATCCAACGTGGTGTAAAAATCTTCGATGAACTCATCGTCGCGGTCGGCGTCAACCCCGAAAAACACGAACTCTTTACCGCCGATGAACGCGTCCAGATGATAAAAGAACTCGTCAAAGACATTCCCTATGTCATCGTCGAAACTTACCAAGGTCTAACCGTTGACTATGTCCGCAGCACCAACGCTCAGGTGATGCTCCGAGGCCTGCGAAGTCTTACTGATGTCCAATATGAACTCCAGTTGGCGCTCACCAACCGCGCCGTTGCCGGCATCGAAACCGTATTTATTATGACCAGCGAAAAGTACGGCTTTACCACCTCAACCCTCATCCGCGAGGTAGGCCGGCTCGGAGGCGATGTCTCAGGACTAATTCCAGACTCCATCTATGCCCTGCTCAAAGAACGACTCGCACGCGACAAACCCCCAACATCCGACGACATCGATAGCTGAATGCCGAAACCGCACCCCAAAATACCAACTCGGAATTGCGGTAGGGGGCCGGTAAGCTGGAAGCGATAAAATGTATCATATCAGTGTTGAAAAAGCCTTTCGCGCCTCGCACAGCCTTACTCTCCAAGGCACCCCCGAACCCATTCACCACCACGATTGGCTCATCGAAGTTACCATCGCTGCCCAGACGCTCGACAACCAAGGTCTCGTAATGGATTTCACGCTTCTGCAATCCTTGCTCGACAAAATCATCCAACCCCTTCGTCAGGCACCCACCCTCAACGATTTTGAGCCTCTTTCCCCTAACCCCTCCGCTGAGCGCCTCGCTGAATATCTTTATAGGCGGTTGCAGCAAGAATTATCCAATGATGTAAATTTAGTCAGAGTCGCCGTTCAGGAGGCCCCTGGCTGCCGTGCCGCCTACAGCGAATGATTTTTCTATATTGCCGCCATGCCTAAATGCCGTAATTATAAAGCTTTATATAACAATATGGGAGGCATGGGCAAACTAGGCCCCTTGTAGTCCCTTTCCTGCGGTCATACCCACCTGCCTGGTCTCCTCAACCTATATTCTCCAAACACAAGCCAAGATGCCCCCTTCTATTGACGATACTATATTCAAGAGCTATCATGTTAATAGAACCTAGCTTTAGCGGGTCTGGGTCATATGTTAACATAAAACCATATTGGTACAGGGTTTGCGAAAATGCAATGCCAGATGTGTAGTCAGATAGCAACCGTTCACTTGACTGAAATCGTAAATGGCGTAAAAAAAGAACGCCATCTCTGTGAGAAATGTGCTCAGAAAGAGGGGATTACCATTAAAGCCCACGTGCCTTTGAGTGAGTTGCTCGACAGTGTTGTGTCAGCCCAGAAAGCCGCCGAAGAGCTTAGCGACCTAACCTGCCCGGAGTGCGGCATAACTTGGCCCGAATTTCGACAGGCAGGCAGCCTCGGTTGCCCTCACGACTACGTAGCTTTTGGTGGACCGCTCCGTAAGCTCATTGAAACTTCGCAGGAAGGCGCGATGTTGCATGTTGGTAAGGTGCCGCCCCAGATTGATCGTCTGATGGATGTCCAAGGCCGTCTCTTGAGACTAAAACACGATCTTCGTCAGGCTCTTACCGAGGAGGATTACGAAACCGCCGCCAAGTTGCGAGATCAAATCGGACACATGGCCGATAGCTGATCTTCACCGCGGGATCTTTTGCCGGCGAACAAAAACGCTGCCCGTGGCTGTCGCGACTAAAGGGGAAACGCTCAAGAATAGTGAGAATAAAACGTATATGTCGATAACCGATAATTATCAAACCGCAGGTAGCTGGCTGGATTGTAGCGGGCCGATGAGCGATGTTGTTATCTCGTCACGCATTCGCCTTGCCCGCAATGTCGTAGGCTTTCGTTTCTATGCTCATTCCGACGATGCCGAACGCAGCGACCTCCAGGAGTACGTCCACCAAAGACTAATGAAAACCAGCCTCAAGGATGACCTCCATTATCTCGATATGGGATCGACCCCCAAGCTCGAACGTCAAGTCCTCGCCGAACGTCATGTCATTTCCCAGCAGTTAGCTTCTGATGGTCCTTGCCGTGCCGTCGCTGTCTCGCAAGACGAATCCTTGGCGCTAATGATTAACGAAGAAGACCACTTGCGCGTTCAGGTCCTCGCCAGCGGCCAGCAGCTTGCCGAAGAATACGACCGAATCAATCGCGTAGATAGTATCCTTGAAAAAGAAATCGATTTCGCTTTTTCCCCCGAATTCGGCTATTTAACCGCTTGCCCCACCAATGTCGGGACCGGCCTGCGTGTCTCTGCCATGCTTCATCTCCCCGCTCTCAAAATGACCAGTCAAATGGAAAAGGTTTTCAGCGCCGCTAAAGCCATGAAATTGGCTGTCCGCGGTTTATACGGAGAAGGCAGCGAACCAATCGGCGATCTCTATCAGTTCTCCAACCAGACCACACTCGGCAAAAGCGAAAAGCAAATCGTCGAGGAAATGGTCAATCTCGCCATTGAACCAATCGTCAAATACGAACGTACTGCCCGACAGCACCTAATCGAGCAGCGTTGCGCCGCGCTCGATGACAAAATCTTTCGCGCCCTAGGCCTTCTGCGCAACGCCCGAATGATCAGCTCCGAAGAATCACTCTATATGCTAAGCTTCGCGAGATTGGGCGTTCATCTCGGCCGTATCAAAGACGTAACTCTTGACAGAATCAATATGCTTATGCAGCTCACCCGCCCAGCCCATCTCCAACATCTACAACAACGCGAACTCGAACCCGAAGAGCGAGACATCGTCCGCGCCGAGTTCATCCGAAAAACCCTGAACTAATCACCCACCAACCATCACAACACGACCCCGTTAGCCCCCGAACTTTACGTTCGGGGGTTAGAACTCATTGTACGTCGGCAAAGGCCAAATATCCGCGTCAACAAACAC
>JAFGKT010000052.1 GCA_016928435.1 Sedimentisphaerales bacterium
ATTCCCTTCCTTCGTATTTGTCCCGAATATCGCGTCCGTAACCAGCGTCACTCTCTTCTTCCGATGCAGCAACCCCAACGCCGTGTATTTCAACGCCACTTCCAGACTTGTCCCAAAGATGACAAAATCGTCAATCCGCATTTCGCTCAGCAACCGTTCCGCTCTCGCCTGTTCAAACGGATCTTCTGTTCGCTTCTCGAATATCAACTGCTGATGCCTGGAGAACAGATGCCGCGGCAAATCCGTGCAGTTCTCGGACCCAAATTGCAAGTGGCTAGGCAAAAGCGTATAGCTGATCTTCTTATGCCCCTCAGTCCCCTCCAAACACTTCACTGCCTTGCCCCCGTTACCGTTGCCATTGGCCTGACGCGTCAGCAGCGTTGATATCACCGGCATATGGTTCAAACGCGCCCAAGCCATAAGCCGCCGAGTGTTACGCAAAATCTTCCCCCGTTCTGCGTCACTACCGTCCAGAAGGTCGAATTGCATATCCACATCAACCAGTATTCTTCGAGATCTCCGACGCAATAAACTTGCCATCGTTAAATCCTTTGCACGGCCAAACGTGCCTGTTCTCTTTGTATCCCTTAGCGACATTCTTGCCAGGCCTGCCCAGATTCCCCCAAGACCTGATTCTCGCAAAAAACCGCTTTCAACATCTTTGCTAGCTTCTCCATACTATGATCGGCCCACTTTGTCAACGTATTTAGCTGCTTTTACTTATCTCCCGATAACCTCCCAATAATGCTTTCCAACCGCCTGCTCTTACATTATTATTGACCCCTCGATTATATTATGGGGCAGAAATCTCATTTTTTCTGTCGATTTTTTCTTCGCCCTCCAAAACTACCATGCCCCGAACCTTCTCGGAGACAATTGTATATGCCCCTTACCAACGAAGATATCGCCGTAAACCTCGATAACCTCCCTGAAAACAACAACTTAGAATCCCTATTCCAACGCCCCGCGCCCCTGCACCTCGAGGTCGGATCAGGCAAAGGCACCTTCCTCCTCAACCAAGCAAAAGCCCACCCCGAGTTCAATTACCTAGGCATCGAATGGGCCAACAAATTCTACCTCTACAGCGTTGACCGCATGCGACGCTGGCAAATCGATAATGTCCGGGTACTTCGTACCGATGCCCGCGACTTCATAAATCGTTATATCGCCGATGCTTGCATTGACACCTTCCACGTTTACTTCCCCGACCCCTGGCCCAAAAAACGCCACCACAAGCGCCGTTTCTTCACCCCCGCCAACATCCTTCAGGTCCATCGCTGCCTGCGGCCAGGCGGCTTCCTACGCGCCGCCACCGACCATGCTGACTATTTCCAAGCAATCTCCGAATTAATGCTCCAAGACCCCAAAATCGCCCCGCTCTTCGAACCCATCGACTTCCACCCCACAGCCTCAGCTGACCCCGGCGAATGGGTCGGATCCAACTTCGAAAGAAAATACATCAAAGAGGGCCGCCAATTCTACACCATCGCTCTGGCTAAACGCTAACCACCCAATCCCCATCAAACCAACAGCGTCGCGTCCCCATAACTGAAAAACCGATACCGCTCTCGCACCGCTTCCCGATACGCCCCCAGCACCCGCTCCGTCCCCCCGAATGCGCAAACCATCGCCAAAAGCGTCGTTCGCGGCAAATGAAAATTCGTTATCATCGCGTCCACCACCCTAAACTCATAACCAGGCATAATAAACAGCCGCGTCGCTCCTTGTCCTGCCGCGATCTCTCCATCTTGCCCCAACGTCTCCAGCACCCGCACCGAAGTCGAACCAACCGCCACAATCCGTCCGCCCGCTTTCCGCGCCTCGTTAATTATCCCCGCGTTCTCCTCATCCAACAAATAATGCTCCGAGTGCATTGGATGATCCGCCAACCGCTCGCTCGTAACCGGCTTAAACGTATCCAAACCCACATGCAGCGTCACTTTCGCTGTTCGTATCCCCATCGCCGCGATCTGCCCCAGCAATTCCTCCGTAAAATGCAATCCCGCCGTCGGCGCCGCCGCTGAGCCCGGCCGTTTCGCGTAAACCGTCTGATACCTCCCAATATCATCATTTTCCGCCGCCCGCTTAATATATGGCGGCAAAGGCGTCACTCCATACTCCTCCAATACCCCCAAATAATCCCCTTTACCCTCAAAAGCCAACCGCCATTCCCCGCCGCCTAATCGCTCTACAACCCGCAACCCCACCTCTGCCTCTCGTACCTCATCCTTCACCTGCCCCGGCCTAACAAGCTCAATCGTCTCGCCGACCTTCAGCCGCCCAGCGTTCTTCAATAGCACCTGCCAATGCCCTTCTTCCGACAACTCCAAAAACAACCCCTCGATCTTGCCCCCGCTCGCCCGCCGCGCATAAAACCGAGCCGGTATCACCTTGCTCTCGTTCACCACCAAGCAATCACCCGCCCGCAAATAATCTCCGATATCCTTAAATTGCCGATGCTCCAACTTATCGCTCTGTCGGTCGATAACCAATAACCGCGACTCCGCACGGTTCGCCAACGCCTGCTGCGCTATCAATTCTTCCGGCAAATCATAATTCAATTCATCAGTCTTCATCAATCCTCACTAAATTAGCCCCCTGACCCGTCAGGGGGTTTTACCATCCGTTGCCATTCACGCCTGTTAACGATTGGCACCATCATCCATCGGCTTTTGAGAAACTTCTCTATCATGCGACATCTACGTCTAAGGTTATCAGACCAAAATTTCCACGCAATGTTTTTTTACCACCGCCCAGCCACGCGGAACCCTTTTTATCGGCCGAAACTCATCTTTCTCAAAAAGTCACCCCGCAAAAATCCCGATCCCCATAAAGGAAGCAGTGAACCAGCCCTTCTGCCGAGTTTCATTTACGGAAATTACGATGATCGCCAACAATACCAAAACCGAACGCCTCGCCTGCCAAATCGCTTCCATGAGCCGCAAAAAAGTAACCGCCGCACTATTAGGCTTCCGAGGAAAATTCAAGATGGATTTCACCAGAAACTACCTTGATTCCCTATCACTGGACCGCCTGCGACACATCCTCCTGGCGGCATACCTCAACCGCAAACGCTGTCATTAACGATACACTTTCCCCAGATTAACTTCGCTGCCAAACTACCCCCATCCCCAATCAGCCCGCCGCCGATAATTACCTCTTTTTATTTGCGAATCTAACTGCTTAAAACAACAAATCCTACGCGCTTAATCCCCATCCTAACCCCAAAAAAAAGACCTGCCACGTTTGCTTTGCGCAATTATGTATTCTAAGTTTTATTGGCGAACAAATCAGCGTGGTCAATGGATAAATGCCAATCGCGGCAGTGTCGCCGCCAACTTAGACCACCCGCCGGATAATTACTAACAAACGAGGTTGTTTTTATGCTTGCATGAGGCTTCTATAACGTATGTGCAGCACTGCTCGGCGTTTCGATAACCGAACGGGACGTTGCGTTATCGCCCAAAGCGTCTGCCGCCGAAACCGTGATTTTGGTTCCGTCGCGAAGCCTAACACACAGAACACCTGACCTCGATTATAGGCCCCTGTGCCTAGAACCCTTCTTTTACGGAAGGGTTCATTTTGATCTTTTAACGCCATGTAAAAAAGGCGTTTGTTTATAAAAAATGTGCATAACCTAAACACCAACGATGTGCCGCTTACAAAAAAAGTAATGGTTCCTTTATATCATAATTAGCTGATTTATCGGTGTTCAGCGCGCCTGGTAGGCACGCTCGGTGCCGGCGGTTCTTGGAATTGAATCGGCTTTAGAAAAGTTGTTGCGCTTAGTAGGGTTTGCCTGACCCGTTTCTCCGACGCCGTCAAGCAAACCCTGCTGTTGAATTATCACGTTTGTAAGGGCCCCTCTAATTACCGCCCGAACAAACGACAATATATAATGCCATTTGCTCGATCGGTGTCCGACAGTTGCAGACAATTACAGAGGGAAATTGCTGCAAACCGTCTCACAAACTACGGGTTGGTTCGCGTACGGCATTGGTGCGGACTGACGAATCCCGGGCCCACTGAGTTCGACTGGAACCAGGGGCCCATTTTTTTGCGCAAACCAAATCAAATCCAACTACATCAACGCCCGATAATATTTTAAGTCCCGCCCCCGCAACAGCCGATTAATCCCTACATAGGTTCTTAACCAGCCTTCACAGTAGTATTATCGCCGTTGGACCTGATCTGGACCGACCAACGCCCAATCGTAACACAGCTTCCAAGGATCACAACAATGCCGAAAATCTCCTTGTGGCACCATCCAATACTATACTACCGCCGCAAATGGCTCAAGCACCGCTGCAAACACTTCCAAGCCCCTAAAGGCAAACAAATCAAAACCGTCAACGGCATAAAAATGGTCTTCGATCTCGACCTCCCGCCCATGGTCAAGATGATGTACTTCGGGTCCTACGAGCTGGAAATCGTCCAACTCCTCAAACAATACCTGCGTCCAGGCGGCACTTTCCTTGACATCGGCGCCAACGTCGGCTATTTCTCCGGCCTAGCGCTCGGCCTCGTCGGCACCGCCGGCCAAGTCCACGCCTTCGAACCCATGCCCCAATACCACAAATACATCGCCGAAATGGCGCAGCTCAATCCCGACCATAAACTCATCGCCAATAACATCGCTCTTGGTAACGAAAACGGCTCAACCACCATCTACGAACAGCAGCACAACATAGGCGGCAGTTCCCTCGTACAAGGCTATTTCCCCGACGAACAAACCAAAGCCACCCACACCGTCCCCCTCCAACGCCTCGATGACTATCTCGACGAACATCAAATCAATAAAGTGTCCTTAATTAAAATGGATGTCCAAGGCTTCGAATTCCCCGTCCTGCAAGGCGCCCAACGCTTTCTGGAACAACACCGCGATCAACTCCCGCCCATCGTCGTCGAATACTCCCCTTATGCCCTCGACCTCGTCCATGCCACCGTCGATGACTTCCAAGCCTGGATCGACCAACTAGGCTACCAAACCTACTGCATCTGCAACACCCACAAAATCAATCTCGCCGACATCAAACGCGAAAACCAAGACATAATCCTAAGACCACCCAACAAACATTAACCAACCACGCCATCGCTTCCCCATCCCGGGTGGCACCCTTTCACCAAGTTAAAGGGTGTAGATTGACCAACATCGTTCGTAAACATTGACCAACCGCAACCCCGATCACCAACTCTGGGTGGCACCCTTTCACCAAGTTAAAGGGTGTAGATTGGCCAACATCGTTCGTAAACACTGACCAACCGCAACCCCGATCACCAGTTCTGGGTGGCACCCTTTCACGAAGTTAAAGGGTGTAGAAACTGAAACCGATATTCTAACCCCGCAATACTGTGCGGCATGTAATTTTGATCAACAATAGGGCTTGAGGCGGCTCTGTTCGAGAGTAGTAAGCAAAGCCCAACCCATCTCGGAGCAAAAAGAGGGGCCCTCCGAACCAAAGGTTGCGCCAAAGCGGTCAAAAAAGCATGCACAGCTCAAAGGTCGCTGAATAACCTTCAGCGGCCTTTTCTTACAATCCCACGTACCCCATCGTTAGCCCCCAAACTTCATGTTCGGGGGTTCGAATTCCAACAAAATATTTTCCCCCTAAACACTCCCCTTACCACTAACCGCAACTCATCCCAACGTAGAGTATGCTGTGTATAACATCTTGATGACCCTGTCAGACCAGCGCAGGCTGGTATCCATCCCTGACGCAACTTTTCTCCATTTGTTTCCGCATTCCCCATTTCCATCGCAACTTGTAGCCCCCGAACTTTATGTTCGGCGGGTTCGAACTCATTGTGTAAAATAAAGGGGACTCACCTCTGGAGCGCTAGCACAAGTGCCTGTACCCTTTATTTTTGTTTCTGCCATTGCTCCATAATAAACAATACAAGAGTGTGCGAAGCATTTACTGCGAGACGGGCTTCTGCAACAGTTATCTGTGATGGCTGTGCTCCACGCCCATGCGCTGATCCGGCATGCGTTCGGTAAGAACCAATCCCATCAACAATGGCTGCTAGCCCTTGCAGAATCTTCCTTTGATCTTCCTGCAATGTCTGATTAATATTGAGCCCCATATGTTGTTGTACCACCTTCCATAGTGGGACTATTGTTTGTTTTGTTGGTATCTCTAACCCAACTGTATCAATGTAAGTTTTGCACAGTGACTCAATGATCGAACTTGCTGCGGTTATTGCAGCTGGAGGGTCGCTATCAATCTGTTTGATTGCCCGACTAAATTCTGCTTCTATGGACGGGAAATCTCCTTCTTTAAAATAATCCGCAAGTGTTTTTGCGCTAGGACTTGTTCCAGCGAAGACAATCAAACCATTCATTTGATAAGAAAGATGATTGTTTGTCAAGCTCTTGCTTATTCGTTCTTGTCCTTCGCGGATTCGCTCATCGAATCTGCCAGGTTCTTGATCCATGAATCTTTGTATAACCTGGCCGAGAACTGCAAGCGCATCCACATCTGGATTATCGTTACATCGCTTCAGCCAACTGATGCATTTACTCTCACAATTACCCTCTGGTGCATCTCCTGGCGCACCGTTTTCCATAAAAAGAGAATTCAGTTTTTTGTGACTATAATAGTATTCTGCAATAACAGATGAAACGGCAGCGATTACCGAGCTAGGAATTACATTGGTCAAAATGTAGGGCCTTTGTATTTAAGCATTTCATTTTATGCGATTGACAATTCTCTATCATATCTGGTCATACGGGATTCACGTATTGTAGCGAAATGCGTCCATCCTCTTTACGATTAACAAGCACTAGAGTTCCTGCGACACTAGCTTGGTCTTGTCGAGTACGGAATTCTCTATCGATTATGCTCCCGTCTGAACACCTGATTACGATACGGTTTTTGATTCCTGGTGTTATGAGTTCGGTTTCGATGATAATGCCGAATACGGGGGCGGAACTAACTCGTAGTTGTTCTGTGAGTGATTGTTGTAGACTTATGGTATAGCCATCATTGTCAAAACACTCATGCTTTGGCCAGGGTTGCCCCAGTTTATCCAGCCAGACGCTTCCTCCATTGTGGCGCACGAAATACACTTTGGCACCGCAGTACGGACATGTTGTTGGTTGGCAGAAATCCTCATCTCGGTACTGCCAACTGGTACAGATGCGTGTCGAATATGTAGTGTAACTTCCCCAACGTCTACCAAGATGCCCCTCGCCACCAAATCCGCAAGTGCATCCTGGCGGGTGGTTGTGAGCATTGCACATAAGAATGCCTCCATTTGGTCAATAAACTCGATCTACTATTCCTCCATGCAGTAAACTAAAACCATCCTAAGCACAATTATATACTATAAGTATGTGCGACCGTCAAGTCCGTTGTTGAATCTAAATTCCTGCAAGAATTCCCTCCTCACCGCATCCGCACCACTTCCCTCATCTTAATCTCTTCCGGGCAACTTGGGTTATCCGTCTGTGATCGCTGGAACACTTCAAAGCCGTTTTTATAGTAAAAAGCTCGCGTCGATTCGTAAGGCCCATAGTCAACGCCTTCTCCCAGCGTATAAGTAGCCAATTCCTTAATCCCCATTTCACCGCAGAACTCCTCCGCCTTTGCCAGAAGTTGTCCCCCAATACCCGATCTCTGCATCTTTGGCTTAACGCCCAGCCAACCAATGTTCACCCTGCCCTCTGCCACAAACAGCGTGATAAACCCAACTACATTTTTTTCAACTAACGCTGCATATCCTTTTTGATAACGCACGTCTATAGGAATAGCCCGTGTCCTAGCATCGTCATCAAACCATTCTGATAGCTCGTCCGCTATCTCTAGAATATCTTCAATATCTTCTGACTGTAATTCTCTGATTTCTAAACGCATGCAATACTTCCCTCCACAACCAATCGCCGTCAACTTCAAGTGTCCGCCATCTGTTTAGCACCTCATATCCCAATCCCACAGCAATTCCACTTTTGCAACTGACCCGCCCTTGGCAAGTTATAATATCTTAAAAATCTTGTAAATCTTGTTAATCATGTCAAAAAAATCCCTAACCTCTGCGTCTGCATTATGCCAGCGCCCAACGCCAAGCGTCATTCTCTGACCATCTGCCGTTGGTTAATCTGTCAGTGGCGACTCGCCGCTTCATGTCCATTCGTGGTTCTCTTCTCCCCGTTGCGCGAATTCGCTACCGACCAAACCGCGCAAAATCAGCCACCCCTAAAAACCTCGTCATTTATAAAAAAAACCGCCCCGTTTTTGCCAAAAACCAATCAAAACCGACAAATTTCGATCCATTTTTGAACGTCCCATCTCACCCGTCCCACCCCTGCGCGCTACCGGCAAATCTTCGCGCATCTCATCGCCCGCCCCTCAGCGCCTACATGCAATATTAAGCGCGCCCGTATCCCACGGATTCTCTCATTTCCGCGTCTCAATTTTGCGCATTTTTGCTACTGCCTGACCTACTTGCCTGCATTACCGCAGCGCCTATCGCCAAGCGTCATTTACCAACCACCTACCGTCGATCAATCTGCCAGTGCGGCTCGCGCCGCCGTCCTAAACCTTCTCATTGTTCCGCTGCCGCAGCATACTCAAAAGCAGCGCCGCCACGCCTACGCACAGCAGAACATCCGCCACATTGAACGTCGGCCAAGGGTTGCAAGGCCAAAAGTGCAGATCCACCTCTACAAAATCAACCACCTTGCCCCCGCGAAAAACCCGATCCCACATGTTGCCCAATGCCCCGCCGAACAGCAACCCCAATGCGATGTGTCCGAACCACTGCTGCTGTTTGCTGCTCACAAAAAGCCAAAACAGAAAACCCATTGCCAGCAATGACGCCGCGATCAGAAGCCCCGTTTTCCCACTTGCTACCCCAGCTACCGCTCCGGTGTTATGCACCAAGCGAAATACTACGTAGTTATTGATCACAACAATTGCGTCCGATCCATTTGCCGAACCGTCAGCCCCGCTGTTCAACGCGCCCACCGCCCACACTTTGCTCACCTGGTCCGCGATCAAGCCCAGCAGCGCCACAAGCCACAAACGCATATGTGCCTGCCAACTAAAGAATGCCGATAAACCCCCTATAGACCCCTCTAGACCTAATTTCTTCGATTCACCGCCGTTGCTTGATTTTTCTGCTGAGTCGCCTCTAGCCATGCCGATTTCCTAGCCTAAGTTCTCAAGGCACTATGAAACTCATTCAAGTATTCCCAAGCCGCCTAGCGCCAATGAGACAGCTATCCCCGCCACGAAAACAAAAAAAACACCCCTCACTCATCCCACACCGCCGCAAAGCCCCCAAACTTCGCATAACATCAACAGCGTTCCAAAAACACCGAACCAGCGATCCGACAGCAGTTGCCTGCACCAACCTCATCACTAAACAAGTGCTAGTTTACTTACTCGTCGTCATCGGCCGCGCCGTCACCGTTACCGTTACCGTCGTCTTTTGTGGAGACATCCACCTTGCCTTGTTCTATTAGGCGCGCATATTCGATGCTGTAGCGGCACTCCGGGCAAGCCGTCAGCCTTGCCCGATTGATCTGCTTACCTGTGCCTTCACATATTCCATATGTTCCCTCGCCGATTTTTGCCAAGGCCACATCGATGGCTCGCAATTGTTGGCGGTCACTCTCTATTAATCCCAGAGTGAATTCCTGTTCATAATTATCCGTACCAACGTCGGCCATATGGATAGGCATAGTCGATAAATCACCACTAGACTGATGCCTACTGCCGCTAAGGGCTTCGCCACACATGTGGTCAACATCGCCCAGCAGTTCCCGACGCTTTATCAGCAATAACTGATAGAATTCCTCTAACTCCTCTGCAGTCAAGGGTTTCTCTTCCACAGGAGTAGGTGGCTTACGCCTACGCGAAGTCTTGGTCGTACGTTTGCCGCCGCTGGCGGCGGTAGATTTGGACTTTTTTTCTGAAACCATTCACAAATCCTTAAAAAGAAAAGCCTTACGACCCTTCTCGAACCTTATGATATTGCCATTCAGCAGACGCAGAAGTATAGAATGCCTAAGCCCTTAGGTCAAGCAAAATTGCTTATATCCCGTATCAAACATACCTTCTGCCAAATAAAGACTTAGCAACTTGCCATTGGACATAAACTACAAAGAAAAGCACTGCCTCCTGCACGCCCAAATAACATCTCCAGAACCACATAGTGGTACCGACGTGACTGGTCACGATACGGCCTCCTGCACGCCCAGAATGCCAGAACCATGTAAGTGGGTACGGACGTGACTGGGCCACAATACGGCCTCCTGCACGCCCAGAGAACAACCTCCTTGGTCAAATGCACAAAAAGAATTATCGGTTCATAAAGGCATCGAGATTACGTAAAAATATTCGACCACGTGAACCGCCCATTCACCCCCGCTATCCCTCGTTATGCCCCATTGTTGGCTGCCCACTCGAGGTTATAATCTCCGCCGCTCAGCATTGTGCGCAGTTTTGCCAACGCCGCTTTTTCAATCTGCCGAATCCGTTCCTTACTCAACCCCAGCAGTTCACCGATCTGTCGGAAACTCTTTCCCTTACGAGCTTTAGCGTTGGCTGCTTCCCAGCCGTAATACTGCCGCACTACCGCCGCCTCGCGTTTCTCCAGCCCGTTTTCTATTGCCGCCTCCAGAGTCTTTCTTGCTGTGTCCAGGTGCGGCTTTGCAATATAACCAACTCTCCTATCAGTGCTTACATCTTCCAGTAAATCATCATCGCCGCCAACCCCGGCCACATTCCTCGCCGCCAGGCTCCGCAGTGTCGCGAACCGCTTCACAATAGCCCATGTTGCGTAAGTACTGAATTTGAAACCCCTTGTGAAATCAAATTTTTCCACCGCCTTTAGTAGTGTCGCGTTTCCCTCGCCCACCAGGTCCATGATTTCCCCTTCGTTTCGCGTGTGCTTCCGCGCCACGCTCACCACCAAACGCAAGTTACTCTTTATCAGAAAATGCTTTATGCTCTCTGCCCCCGCCAAGTACCGCCTCATCTGGTTCAGCACCCTCGCCTGCGGATAATCCAGATCAATTTCGTTCTGCATCTGTGCCGCTAAGTATTTCAAATAATTATACTTACAAAAAAGCCTTGTCTCCTGTTCCGCCGTCAGTACCTCTACTTGCCCCACATCGCGCAGGTACGCATCCAACGTCGATAGCTTGCCCTTTAGATCCTCTACCCCAATCCTTTTAACTTCTTGTCGTATCTTAACTTGCAGCCCTATTCCGTTCGCTGTGTCTTTGCCTTTGCCCCCAGCCCCCAGTATATTTTTCTTCGCGTTGGGTCGTTCAAAATCCGGAGCTGGGACATAACTTATTGCTATTTCAGATAGTTGTCTGGCTCGCTCCAGCGTCACGCCTCGGTAAACACTGCTCTTGCTCCGGCCGAACCGGTCCATCAATTCCTGAATGCCTAATCCTTGCTCAAACAACTCGGTCATCTCGATGCGTTCGGCATCATCGGCCGGGTTCGCCCGCTTAGCAAACCTAACTTCTTTTACAGCAACGCCTTGTCCAATAGGCCAAAATGCCGCTAAGTTGTCTTCATTCTTCTCCAAAATCGTTCGAACGGTCTCTGTAGCCCGCCCGAAGCGTTTTGCTGTTCGCCGCAAAGCCTCCTGACGCAACCGCGGGCAATGCCATGCCCATTGTGCTAATCGCCGTAATATCTTATCTTCCTGATACTTAGAAACACGGCTGAAATCGCCTCCCTCTCTAACTCCTATACGGTTACACCCCACAAAATGCTTGACCGTACTGCTAAGGAACCCCAACCGAACCCGTCCATCAGCGAAGCGCATGTGCCTGCCGATCAACCCCCGTTTCTGCCAGCGTCTAATCGTTTTGCCGCAAACACTTAGGTGTTTTGCCAAGCTCTCGACCGTGTACACTTTCTGGGCGATATCGCTAACCAGAATATCCGTCGATCGGCTCAACAGTCCTACATAGACAGGCAGATCATGCAAAAGAACTTCGTAGTCCAGTAGATTGTCGCATTCGATGCTTAAGGTGTCAGAGGTCGAATCAGTTGCTATGCCATGGGACCTAGTGGTGGCTAAGTGGTTTTCTGTACTTAACTTATTATCGATGCTGTGCGTTTTAGGATATGATTCTTCCCCCAGTAACGGGCGACGAAAACCAGTCAACTGAAAGCAGACAAATTCGTAGGGATAAGATTGCCCCTCCTTGATCAACCGAACCAGATGCTCGCACCCCTCGATCTGCTTGACCCGCTGTTTTTCCGGAGCAAACCGAGCCTGCAACAAAAGCTGTTTGAGCAGTTGTGATTGCAATTGGGCCATTGTCTAACACTCCCGCAGGCCTTCTGGTGGTTCGTCGAACGCTTGCGAACTCTATAATTATTATCGGATATAGCATGTGATAAGTCAAGAGCCGTCAATAAAAGTCCTAAAAACCAGGTGTCTATATATAATTAGGCGATTGTTACTATAAATATTTATTATAAAAGCAGATATGATACTATTATTACCGGCTGATATTGTGTTTTTAGGTTGGTATTCTGCAATTTAGGATGATTAGGAAGCATTTAGTTTGGGTAAGAACGCGATTTTTGTGCTAATTACAGCTTGGACATTGGGTGCGAATCGCACGAATAGATTGACCGGTGATACTTGATTAGGGGTTGGACCCCCGCGCTAGAGTAATATAAATGCTGCTTACGTTCGGGGGCTAATAATAAGGTTTGGTGATGGTTAAATTGTGTTGTTGCAGAATCCCCGGCGGTGCGAGCCGCACTGGCAGATTGGCCGACGGTAGGTGGTTGGTAAATGACGCTTGGCGGTGGGCGCTGCGGTAATGCAGGCAAGTAGGTCAGGCGGAAGCAAAAACGCGCAAAATTGAGACGCGGAAATGAGAGAAT
>JAFGKT010000053.1 GCA_016928435.1 Sedimentisphaerales bacterium
ATCCATTCGTGCCATCTCTATAATCAAAAATGAAAACCAACAAGAAACAATAATGTAAAACTCAAACTAAAAACAATAATCAATCGACCCCGCGGAGCAAATTTTGCGTATTTATTTGTTATAGCGCCCATCGGAAGCGTCATTTCCCGCCTTTGTACCGTTGGTCAATCTATCCGCGGCGATTCGCCGCTTCGTGTCCATTAGTGGTTCTCTTCTGGTGTTTGCGCATTTCCGCTACCGACCAAACCGCGCAAAAATCGCCACCCTAAAAAAACCTCAAATTCTTGAAAAAAACCGACCCAGTCTTAACCAAAACCGATCAAAACTCATTCATTTCTATCGGTTTCTAAACGCCTTTTTCCCCACCTCACACATCCGCGCGCTCCTGATAATTCTCCGCGCCGCGCAACTTCACGCCTCAGGCTCCCACCTACTAAACCAAGCTCACCCGTATCCCACCAACTCTCGCATTTCTCGCCGCGCAAAACCACCGCACTTCCGCTCCATCGCATGCGCATTTCTGCCCTAACGTAAGGTGCGCCATGCCCACCATCCCTGACCCAAGAACAACTCTAGCCCATGCGGTTACTACCATCGCCCAATCAATCCGCGACAGTCCCCTTGTGATCCCCTGCGTTCTTTCGCGGTTAAAAAATCCCTGACCTTCCACTCTCACTACCGTTAAGATGAAACCCCCGTCTGCCCCCGCTCCGCCCCCGGCAGCTAATCTTCTTATTCGTGACTATTACGGTTCTCGCCGCGGCTTAATCAACCTCTTGATCGTCGTACCCTGCACCAGTATCGCGAACGCCACCACTACATAAGTAATCGTCAAAAGCAAATTACGTTGCGGATTAGAAAGCGGAATCGAAAGCGCCAAAGCCACCGCGATACCACCACGCAGCCCACCCCAAGTCAAAATCCTCGTCGCGCCTTTAGGTAGATCGTGCGTCTTGTCCAGCAGCGCCAAAGGCGCCGCCACCGTAATAAACCGCGCGATTAAAACCACAGGTATCAAAATCAGCCCAGCAATCAACGCCTCACCCGATAAACTCAGCACCACCACCTCCAAACCGATCAGCACAAACAAAATCGCGTTTAGGATACCGTCCACAATCGTCCAGAACATATCCAGATGTTGACGTGTTCGCGCACTCATCGCGAAGTTCCGCCCGTGATTGCCGATCAACAGCCCCGCAACCACCATCGCGATAGGTCCTGATGTGTGCAACGCGTGAGCCAGCGAATACCCGCCGAACACCAACGCCAAGGTAATCATAATTTCAATCTGGTAATCGTCGATAGACTTTAGCAAACGATAAGCCAAATAACCCAAAGCTAGTCCCAGCACTATCCCGCCCCCAGCTTCGATCGCGAACAGCGTCGCGATATGCCCCGCACTGCTGCTGCCCATCGAGGCAATCTCCAGCAGAACAATAAAAATAACCACTCCTACCCCGTCATTGAAAAGCGATTCGCCCGCCAGTACCGTTTCGATACTCTTTTCGGCCTTGGCTTTTTTCATTATCGCCAGAACCGCGATAGGGTCCGTCGGCGAAATCAAAGCGCCGAAAAGCAAACAATTGATAAACACTACCTCATACCCAAATACTCCTGCAATCAAATATGCCCCCCCGCCTATTAATAATGTACTGCCGATTACACCCAGCGTAGCGAATACACCAATCAACCACTTGCGCTGCCGCAAATCGTTAATGTTCACATGCAGCGCACCAGCGAACAATAACAACGCCAACATACCTTCTAAAAGCAGTTTGTCAAAGTCAATACCGCGGATCGCCTCCTCAGCCGCCTGTTCCACCTCCCAGCCAAGACCACGCATCACCATCAAACCCAAAGCCACAACCAAAGATGTCAACATCAGCCCAATACTAACCGGCAGCTTGATAAACCGATGATTGATATAACTAAACACCGCCGTAATAGTAAGCAAAATCGCAGCTAACCCAAACCAATCCATAGAATACACCTTTTACCATGAAAACGGGTAGGCCATGCCCACCATCCCTGACTAAAATTGAAATCAATATTGACGCGGGATAATCGCTTTAGAAGATATCTTCCAAAACCGGCTGCACCATCAACGGCTTTACATTTTCCGCAACCTCACCTGCATTCTCAAGCTCAGTATTCAAATTAACCCCCGATGCAACCTCTGCCCCCGCTGTCTTCGGTTCGACAACGACTAATTCCGGACTATTCTGCCAATCTATCATCTGTTGACCCAAAGAATCAATCAAACCCGTTGGCTGCTCGAAAAGCTTACAACTAATGCCGTCCAGTTGCTCCGCGATCTCCGCCGGAACTTCGTTAATACCTTTCTCACTATGCCACAGTTTGCACGCCCAAGCCAACATCTGCGGACTCAATAAACACATCGTCGGATGCTTTAACCGAGCGCCCCGAACCATCTGCCGCAGCAATTTCTGCTCAGACGGTTCCAGTTGCAATTGCTTCAGCAAATCTTCAAACAGCTTTTGCGGGTCATTCACCGCCGGCAAATAAGGAGTCTTATGGTTCCGACGAAAAACAATAGCACGCCAAACCACCAGCACCACAATCAACAGCAACACCAGCGACAAAATGTAACCGGTATTGTCCGATGGTTTCGTCATCGCGTCTTGCGCCGCTCGAAAATTCGCCGGCAAATCCTCCGCCCCCCACAAACCACCACACAACAAACAGACCATAACCCCTGCTGCTACAGCTCCAGACAACAGCGACTCTTTGCCTAGTCGTAATCTCCCCTTAAACCATAGCATAGATTTGCTCCAGTTGCGTAATGTCAAAAGGCTTGTAAGGAGTATCAGCCTTCGTTTCCTCGCGAGGCCGAAGACGGCTCTGTTGAATCTGATCCACCAGCCACCGAGCGCTGCGGCGATGCTGCGAACGGCGGTCCGAAACCATTTGACGAATCGCCGATTGCGCTGAGTCAACTTTCCAACTAAGCTGAGCTTTGATCGCGTTCGCGCGAATGCGACTGTTGTCACTTTGGGTAAGCCGTGCAATGATCTCCCCAGCTTGACGCAAGTCACGCTGCTCCACTGCTTCAACAGCGTTTGCTTGAACCCGCTGGTCTTTATCACACAACGCATGAATCAAACATTCCGTAGATGGCACATCTTGTTGATCGTGCATTTGACCCAACGCCGCCACCGCGCAACTGCGTACCATACGGTTTCGGTCCTGCGCTAGTTGCATCAACTGCTGTTTTGCGATATCCGTTTTGTCCAGTAACCGCGCGATCCGAATAGCCTTGAGTCGATTCTCCGGATTACGATCCTCAAAATAAGGCAGCCAGTTCTTCTCCGCGTCAGGATCGATCTTGAACACCGCCTGCCCCGCTGCGATCCTATGTCGCCTCTCTAATCGATCAAACCGCTTCCAATAAATCTTGAACGCGAAACCCTTGCATGCTCGCGCAGCCGTCTCACGCACCGGTTCATGGTGCGAACCCAATTGACGAATCAGCATCTGATGCAAATTCGTAGGCCTTAACCGAATGATCTCCTTTTGCGCCAATTCCGCCAAAAGACACCGGCTCGAACCCAAAGCCCGCTGCAACGCGCCCAAACGATCCGCCTCAGGCAATTGTGTCAGATATTCGATAACGCGACCCACCACCGCCGCAGATCCGTACTCCGCGATTTTGCACAAATAACGCGCCAACTCATCGTTTCTAACCCCAAACTTCGTCACCAGATTAAACAACACCGCCAGGTCATCACCATGCATCTGTGACAAAGGCAGCCCCGCACCACGAAACCAAACAGGATTATGAATCAACTGCAGAGCTTTGTTTATCTCCGGATCATTCAGGTTCTCTACCGCGTGGGCAATCGCAATAATATACCCCGCCCGCCCATGACCCGAACCATGACCCGAACCATGAACCGAACCATGAACCGAAATCGCGCGCGCAGCCTTAGCGCGCAAATTTGTACGCTTCAAAGCCCCCACACAAAAACCCGCCAACTCCACCGCGTCACAAGTTAACAGCAACCGAACAACCGCTTCGGTAACTTCGTCGTGCGGCAAATCAAAACATTGCCAAAAATCACTGTCGTCCGCGGACACTATTATCATCGAAGCTAATACCGCCTCCATCCTCTGATGACGCGGATAACTCTGCAAACCTTTCGCTAAAGCACTGCGTAACGAATGCACACCCAAAGACCCAGCCGATGACGGCTTCAGTTGCCCAGCCGTGCCGCCGCCCAAAGCCCGACTGAAATTTATCAACGTAGCGCCCGCACGCCGCCCAATTTCGCAGTCGCTATCACCCAGCATCTCGACAATAACATCCGCTAAGTGATAACTCTGTGTTTGTTCAATAATAGTAATCACACTTTTGCGAACCGCCGCGTTGCCTGATTGCGCCGCAATACGCAATCCGCCCGCCAACTTCTGCGGGTTATGAATAATGCTTTCCTGCCATTCACTATCAAAGGTGTGGAACTGGCGAATGATCGCGGCCGTGGCGTCGGTTTGACCACGCTGAACAGCCGTCTCCAAAAGAACCTTCCGGCATGATTCCTCAGCACGGTCCAAACCAAGCAGCAACGCCTGGTCAGCAGCGCGATTCTCCGTCTCACGAAGAAATTTGTATATAGTCTCTACTTGCGACACCGTTTACCGCCTCATTACTATAAATCAATAAAACACAGCGCAAAATCAGACCGCTATTTATGTAGTTATCGGTACTAAGCCGACAAGTTCTTGATTGTTTGACACCTATCGCCCCGCCTCCAACCGCCCGCCCGCCAAGCACCTCAGCCATCTCAAGGTTGCATTCCCGCGATAGTGCGTATAAATTGAAGACTGCACCGCAAGCCAACCCCCGATGTGAACACCTGTTGTACAGCCATAAGTATCGCTAATACAATTATTTACATTTTTGGACCAATATATGAAAATCAGCCGGACAGCCAATTCCGTGGATAAATCGATGACAATGGCGATCACAGCCCGGGCCGCTGAGATGTCCGCCGCGGGCCTGGATATTATCAGTTTTAGTGTTGGCGAGCCGGATTTCGCCACCCCACCCAGTATCGTCGAATCCGCCCACACCGCGTTGACCCAAGGTCAGACCAAATACGGCCCAGCAGGCGGAATCCCGTCCTTACGCCAAGCAATATCCGATAAACTACTGCGAGAAAACAACTTAAGATACACCCCCGAGCAGGTCGTAGTAACCGTCGGAGCCAAACAAGCCTGCTACGAAGCTATCCATGCCCTAATTGACCCAGGCGACGAAGTACTCATTCCCGCCCCATATTGGGTCAGCTACCCTCAGATGGTAAAACTAGTAGGAGGTCTCTGCCGCGTCATTCCCACTCACCAAAACGACAATTACAAACTAAAGCCCGACGCCCTCGCAGCCGCTATCACCAAACGCTCCCGTATGTTGATTCTAAATTCCCCCAACAATCCGGGCGGTTTCTGCTATACCCCCCAAGAACTCCGAGCCCTCGCCCAAGTCCTAAAACAAACCGATATCGTCGTACTCTCCGATGAAGTGTACGAAAAGCTCATCTATCAAGACACTGTCTTTTCCAGTTTCGCCGCTGCCGCGCCCGAGATGTTCGAACGCACCATTACCATTAACGGCTTCAGTAAAAGCTACGCCATGACGGGTTGGCGTATCGGTTACGTTGCCGCCCCCATTGAAATCGCCCAAGCAATCGAACGCCTGCAATCGCACATGACGACAGGCCCCACAACCTTCTGCCAAATCGCCGCACTAACAGCCCTACAAAACACTGCCGAAGACGTAGAACAAATGCGCCAAGCATTCGCCCAACGCGCAGCATTAATCCATCAGCGTCTAACAAATCTCCCAGATGTAACCTCTGTCCCCCCCACCGGCGCGTTCTATGTGTTCCCCGATGTATCCCTTTGGTACCAACGCCTAGGCGTAGCCGGCAGCGTCGATTTCTGCCAACGACTGCTTACCGAAGCGCATGTCGCGTGTGTACCCGGCACCGCCTTCGGCTGCGACAACAACATCCGTCTAAGTTTTGCCGCGGACATCAAACAAATTGAAACCGGAATGGATAGAATCAAAACATGGCTGGCAAAATATGCGTAAGCGGTTAACCAGCGGTTTGCGCTTGCTTTTTGTAGGAAACCGCGATATCTTCCACATCTGATGGATATAGAGTGTAGCCTTGGGAAACCGCTGCTAAAATACGTGATATGCTTAAATGGAGGTTATTACAATGGGAAAATTCTCAAACACATGGTCGTTGATGGGCGAATCCTACCAGGTACTCAAGCAAGATAAAGAATTACTTTTATTTCCGCTAATATCGGGCATCTGCTGTTTACTGGTGGTTGCTTCTTTTGCCATTCCGATCATCGCAGCTGATTCATGGCAACCTCCCAACCGCGAAGCAACCGTTGGCGATCAAGTGGGATACTATTCAATTCTGTTCCTGTTTTATTTCTGCATGTATTTTGTCATTACCTTCTTTAATGTCGCCATTATTGCTTGTGCCACGATTCGTCTGCAGGGCGGCAACCCAACGGTCGCCGACGGCATCAAAGCGGCAATGTCACGGTTCCACCTCATCTTCGGTTGGGCCTTGATCTCAGCGACCGTCGGTGTCATCTTGCGTATGATCGAGGACCGCTCTAAATGGGTCGGCCGTTTGGTCGCGGCTCTATTGGGAACAGCCTGGACAGTAGTCAGTTTTCTGGTCGTCCCCGTTATGGTTGTGGAAAACAAATCACCAATAGCTGCCCTAAAGGAGTCAACCAAATTACTGCGTCAAACGTGGGGTGAGCAAATTATAAGCAACTTCAGCTTTGGTATGGTCTTTTTTCTATTGGCAATACCAGCTTTTCTGTTGGCCGGTTTCGGCATCTTCATGCTCGTTAGCGGCAGCGCAATCATCGCCGGAATATGTTTCGCCGTGTCTATCTTATACGCCATAATCTTGTCGCTCATCCAATCAACTCTTTCCTGTATCTTTCAGGCAAGTTTGTTTTTCTATGCCCGCGATAACCAACTGCCCGCCGGTGCCGCTTTCTCGCGCAATAGTATGAATGACGCTTTTGGCCCTAAGGGTGATTAATACTTCAGTTAATCAAAAACTGTCCCCGGTAGGGTGTGCCATGCCCACTATCCCTGACCAAAGAAAAACTCTAACCCCTAACGTATTAGGGTGGGTAATTTCGGGCAACCTGCCCGATGTTACCCACGCGGTTCCCTGACCTATGGCCCACATTGCACTCTAGGCCAACCCCCCCGCGTACAAATCCCGCCCCTGGCAGCTAATTTCTTATTAGTGACTATTAGTGTGAATTAGTGGTTCTCTTCTTTTTCGCGTATTTCGTTAAAATTCCCTGACCAACTCCAATAAAAAAACGCCGACAGAACCTTACGATCCTGCCGGCGTTTACAAATAGTTTTCTCACCCCATCCGAAAAAACCTAATAAGCTCTCCGTTACCTTTAAGAGTTAATCTATTTATTAAGGAAGCACCCAGCGGAAGCGTCACAGCCCAACCGACTGCCGTTGGTCAATTTATCCGTCGCGATTCGCGACCGCAGCGATGATTCTTTCCATCCGCCGCCCGTACTCAACATATGTGTCATACTTCAACTGCGATTCGGACTTCACCGAATCATCATGGAACACCACCGCGATATGCGGCTCAATCGAAATACCGCCGTCATAACCACGCCCCAGCAAATCCTTCATAATCCGCGGCACTTCCGCGGTCCCCTCATCCGGATACGTAAACACCGCTTTGTCTTCCTTCGTATCCCAATATCCATCCTTGATATGGATATAAGCAATGTGTTCTTTAACGTGATCGTAGAACTCCCACGCCGACTGCTTCGGATAAGGTTTCGCTTTCGTTCGGTCATCTGCGAACACCGGGTTGCCCGTATCGAACACCAACTTCAAGCCCGGCACATTCTCCAGCAGCTTCAGCGTATAAGGCCAACCCATGCCGCCGTAGTTCATGCAGTTTTCATGAACCGCTGTAATCCCAGCGTCCGCGAAACGTTTGTGAATCTCACGCAACCGGCTGAAGCGTTCTTCTTCCATCTGATCGTCCGGACCCCAGCCCGGCAAAACCGCGAAACTCATTATCCGTATCAACTTCGTACCCAAACGCTGCATCCGCGGTATCGCTCGCTCCAACTCCGCGATCGAAGAATCCATCGGCTCATCAATCTTCTTGCCCCAGTTCGCTATCGCTGAACCAAAACAATTAATCTTAACACCGGCGTCCGCCAACTTGCCCGCGACCTCGTCAAACTTATCGTCCGGCAAATCATGAATATTAACCCCGTCAATATTCCGCGACTCAATATTCTCCCAACCTAATTCCTTCGTCGCGCGAATCTGACCATCAATGTCAACCGCTGCTTCGTCCGCAAATCCTGTCAAATACATCAAAAACTCCTATTCCATATTTACCGTATCGCCGGCATCTTGCCGACACCCTGCTTCGTCATGTCCGCCATCTCACTAATCCACCAAATTCCCCTTAATATAATCAAAACTCATCTTCAACGAATCAAACGGGTTCCCGTCGCAACGATCCTGCTCAATCAAATACCATTCGCAACCCGACTTCTCCGCAGCCGCTATAATCGCCTTCCAATCCAAATTGCCATATCCAATCTCCGCGAACGCAGGCTGACGCTCGCTGTTAATCTTATAATCCTTCATGTGCAGCAAAGGCAAACGACCCGCCAACTTCTCACACCATGCCACCGGATTACCGCCCCCATGCTGAATCCAATAAGTGTCCGGCTCGCCCTGCAAATTCTGCGCGTCGGTGTTATCGTAAATCATATCCAACATCAGCTCACCGTCAAAACGCAAAAACTCGATGCTGTGATTATGATATGTCAGCACCTGTCCCGCCTTCCGCAGCACTGCACCTGCTGCATCCAGGCCTTTAGCCAGTTCCATCGCGGATTCTTTATTCTGGTAATAATTTTCCGAAGGACACGGGTACGCTGTATATTTGCAATTTAATTTCTGCAAGCGATCCACAACCTTTTCCGGTGTGTTCAATATGTTATCAGCACCTTCATGCGTCGCTGCGCAAACCAAGCCTTCGCCGTCCAACATCTTCACCAACTCGGCTTCGTCGATAGGCCCCATCCCCGACAACTGCACCGCTTCATAACCTATCGCGCGAACCTTCTTCAGCGAAGCCGCGATATCGTCAGGCGTCTTCAAAAAATCACGCAACGTATATAGCTGAACTCCAACCTGCGAAATCTTCATCATTAACTCCAAAAAACAATATCAACCCAATTTTAGCCCCCGGGTCACATCCCGGGGGTCAGAACTCATTACCCCACCTTATTCCCGCTCAACCCCAACCTTCACATTCCGCGACTGCAGCGCCCGCCCCAACAGCCAAGCCGCGAAAAAGCAAATCGCCACCCCTGTCAAGCCCGCCAAGCCCGTCGCTACTACACCTTCACCCAACCCCGGAAAAACATAGTCAGGCAAAACCCCAACAAACGCCGGCGCGCCTTCATGCAAAAAGTCATGCCGCGCCGCTACCCATTCCAAACCGTCAGGCCAACCCGATGCCAGCGGACTAAGCAGCAAAGCAACCACCACCGCCGTCAACAACGCCGTGCCATACCGCCCCATCGCTGCCTTCGACTCACTCCGCTCCGACAGGCATACCAAACAACCCACCGTTATTATCGCTTCACCAATTCCTATCAGCGCGTGTGTCCCCACCATCGCAGGCAGCACCCGCCAAAACGAAATCTCCCCCGCGATCGCCAACTCAGCACTAACAACCAACGACGCCAAAACCACCGATAGCCATGCCGCTGCCGCTGTGGATCCGTACTGGCCCAACTTGCTCTTACGCAGCATTTCTCGCAAAACACCACCAACCCCCGCGCCAACTATCGCCATATTAAAAATATTCGCACCCAGAACCGCTACCCCACCGTCTGCGAACACCAAACTTTGTATCGCGACCACCAACGCGATCGCCAGCACACCAAAAGGAACCCCCAGCAAACTCGCCGCTAATACCCCACCCAGCAAATGCCCGGATGTACCATCCATAATCGGAAAATTCATCATCTGACCCGCGAATATCAAACCCGTTACCGCCCCAAAACGAGTCGCCGTCGGCTTGAGTTTCGCCTTAACCCCCAAGTAACCCGCCGTCAATACCCCGCCAACACTCACCAAAGCCGTCACCGGACAAATACCACCTTGAAGCATCGAACTCGGAATATGCATAACTATCTCCTAAACTCAAAACAAACTCACTCGTCGTATAGTCAATATTGTCTCAATAGTCTCTCAGACAAATCTGTATTACTTGATCAAATCACCCCCTAAACTTTTTTAAGTCTAACACCCCCCCCATGAATTGCAAGCCTCCCGTCACCCCAAAAAACATAATTTTCTCAAATGTCACAATTTCACGCCAAACCACCCAAATTACCAGCCCCATTCCCCCCTTGCCATCGCCCCCTTTATCACCTAAAATAACCCCAAGCTGTATTTAAACCATAGATCAACCACAAAGGAGCGTGATTTCCGTGCCTGAACCTCTCCCTGAAAACACCATCATAAAAGGCGATTCCGTAAAACTCCTACGCCAAGAATTCCAACGTCGCGACAACACCCCTTTCGTTGACCTCATCTTCGCCGACCCTCCTTTCAACATCGGCTACGAATACGACAAATACAACGACAAAGTCGATCACGAAAAATACGTAGAATGGACCGCTGATTGGATGTCCGCCTGCAACGACGTCCTCCAACCTCACGGCTCTTTCTGGATCGCTATCGGCGATGACTACGCCGCCGAGGTCCGCATCACCGCCCGCCAACTGGGCCTAACCATGCGCAACTGGATCATCTGGTACTACACGTTCGGCCAAGCCACCCGAAAAAAATTCGCCCGATCCCACACCCACATCTTCTATTTCGTCAAAGACCCAAAAAACTTCATCTTCAACGACTCCGTCATCCGCGTACCTTCCGCCCGCCAAACAACTTACAACGATAAACGCGCCAACGCCACCGGCAAACTACCAGACGACACCTGGATTCTGCGCCCCCAAGAGTCCGACGCCTTCGCCTCCGACGAAGACACCTGGCACTTCAGCCGAGTTTGCGGCACCTTCAAAGAACGACAAGGCTTCCATGGCTGCCAAATGCCCGAAAAACTCCTCGAACGCATAATCGCAGTCGCCAGCGAACCCGAACATCTCGTACTAGACCCATTCTCCGGATCAGGCACCACCGTAACCGTCGCCGCCCAGCTAGGCCGACGCTATCTCGGCATCGACCTCTCCGCAAACTACGTCAAACAAGGACTAAAACGACTAAAAGAAGCCACCTCCGACCTCTTCACCTCCGCAAAATAAACTATCTCCTGTAGGGCGGGCCATGCCCGCCGAGTCCACCAACCGCTAACGCACCCCAACGTTAGCCCCCGGCTTTATGCCGGGGGTCCGACAACCCCGTGCCTAATAAAGGGGACTGGCTCTGGAGCGCCAGCGCAAGTGCCTGTACCCTTTATTCTGAATTGCCGAATCGGACCCCAAACCATGAAAATCGTCCTAGCCCCAGACTCCTTCAAAGACTCCCTCACCGCTGCCCAGGTCTGCGCCGCCCTAGAAATCGGCATCCGCCGTGTTCTCCCCAACGCCCAAATCCTCCACCTCCCCATGGCGGACGGCGGAGAAGGCACCGTCGCTGCAATGGTCGCCGCCACCAACGGCACTTTCCACACCGCCGAAGTCCTAGGCCCCCTCGCCGACTCCAACCACTCCGCCCAGTTCGGCATGCTAGGCAATACCGACACCCCCACCGCCGTCATCGAAATGGCCGCCGCGTCGGGACTGCCCCTCGTCCCCGAAGAAAAACGTAACCCCTTACACACCACAACGTTCGGCCTTGGCCAACTAATCCTCGCCGCCCTCCAAAAAGGCGCCCGCAACTTCCTAATAGGCATAGGCGGATCCGCCACCAACGATTGCGGCGTCGGCATGGCCCAAGCGCTAGGCGTCAAATTCTTCGATGCATCCAGCAAAGAAATCACCGCACCCATAACCGGCCAAACCCTCGCGAACATCGCCTCCTTCGATACCTCCGCCCTACCACCAGAACTAACCCAAGCCCAATTCTCCGTCGCCTGCGATGTCGAAAACCCCCTCCTAGGCCCCAACGGCGCCACCTGCACCTACGCCCCCCAAAAAGGCGCAACCCCACCAATCGTCGCCACCCTCGAAGCCAACCTAACCCAATTCGCCCAACTCCTCGAATCCACCCTCAATAAATCCATCATCAATGTCCCAGGCTCCGGCGCCGCCGGCGGACTAGGCGCCGCACTCCTGGCATTCCTCAACGCCGACCTCTCGCCCGGCATCCAAATCGTCCTCCAACACACCCAATTCGCCCAAAAAATCAAAGACGCCGACCTAATCATCACCGGCGAAGGACAAATCGACGGCTCAACCGCATTCGGCAAAACAATCGCCGGAATCGCCCACCAAGCCCAAATAGCCAACATCCCCCTAATCGCCATCGCCGGATCACTAGGCCCCGACGCCCACAAAATCCTCTCACTCGGCGTACAAGCAATCCTAAGCATCACCAACGCTCCTATAACCCTCCAACAAGCAATCCAAAACGCCCCCACCCTCCTCGCCGACACCGCCGAACAAGCAATCCGACTAATAACCCTAAACCCACCCAGATTAGCCCCCTGACCTGTCAGGGGGTTTTATATCACGATAACCACTTGCAACCGCTGATCTTATAAAAACCCATGACGTCAAACATCTATGCCCATCAATATAATCAACCATGCCCTTCAACTGACGACTATTATTACAAAACCGCTTGTTAAAGCCTTTCGTCCAAACCGGTCCTGTCCCAAATTCCTCCCCCAATCCCTTCCTGGCGTTATTCTTGTACCGCGCAACTAATCTGCCCGGCTCTTCGTCACAACCTTTTATCAGAAGGTGAACGTGATTGTTAGCCACCGCCATCGCCAAAATTACATGCCCCTTCTCAGCACTGTGTTTCAATATCGCTCGATAAACCTTTTCCTGCTGCACAGTGTTCAACCTCACCGGCGAACCCTTGAGATTCGTCGCATTCACTATCTTCAGCCCCAAATCAGCGTCTCGTAACGCCCCATCTTTGACCCAACCGCGCTGGTCACCCTGCAACCATGTACCATAAGTTGTCCACGTTAACATATACCCAATCATGAATAACCCTCAACCCCTAATTCAATCGCTATTCATAAACACAAATTATCCCCCTGACCTGCTCAGGCCGGTTTTATATCACGATAACCACTTTCGCTTACAGATCTTATAAACACCCAGGACGTCAAACCTTTATTCCTTGGATTCTTCCTGTAAAAAAACTAAAAGGGATCAAACCTTTTTGCTTACCACCCTACCCTATTGCTTCAATACACACGCCGGGTCACTCGGATCCGCATAGCAATCAACCAGCCAATTCGAAACCAGCATCGAAAAATCCACCAAGTCCACCCTGCAATCATCATTGAGATCACCCGCCAGCGCATACTCACAACCCGTCACCACATATTCTCCAATCGCTGCCACCCGCAAACCTAAAACGTCAGATTCTTTATTCGGATCACCATAGTTGGTCCTGTCAAAAGAAGCCATATCACCCCCACTGGCATTGCATGCCCCACCTCGATAACCTCGCGCCAACCCTCCACCTACAAGAGTTTCATTCCACTCATACACATTCCCCATCATATCAAATGTCCCGTTCTGCTCCATAGTCCCTGTCCCCACTGCCCAATGAGGTTCATATTCCCCGCCAAAGTAATTCCAACCTTCATCCGCAATCGGCTGCAAATTCGATCCATTCGCATATGTCCAATACCCGCTCCCGTCATAGTAAGCCGCCTTATACCACTCATCCTCCGTGGGAATAACATACACCACATAAAAAGCCGACAATGCCCAATCACGATCCACCGCCAAGAAATCACCTGGAGCAGTATTGTCTCCGCTAAAAACGTAAGCCCCCAAACTCTTGTCCCCACTCGTAAGATAATTGCAAAACTGGGCCGCTTCATACCAACTTATACTATGGCTCGGCAAATCCTCTCCCTCCCAATAACCATTATTATCGTAAGCATCGCTCGGATTACCATTCGGTGCCCCCGCCCCCGCCACAAAAGCATCCCACTGCCCATTGGTAATCTCGTATTTGCCTATCCGATATTCATAACCAACCGCACCACAACCGTAAGGATCAGCCACATCAGGGCAAGCATCTCTAATATCCCCCGAATTCCCCGCGTCCCCAATCAGCACAAACTCTATCGCAAACTCATGATCCCCACTGCCAAAACTGTCCGCCCAAACCGCCCCGCTCACACCCAAAACCAATAACCCAACCAAAAAACGCGCCATACCTCACCTCCATCAGCAAAACCAGCTAGCCAAACCAACAATCACTATCCTTATAGACGTCAAGTTACCCCCCCCGGTTCCACCAAATCTATTACCCAATCCCCTTCAATACCTTCACCTTCGACGTCACCTATCACGCCTCACATCCACACTCAACTCGCCCCTGGCAAACCAACTCTTACCTTCAATTCCTTGAATAACTAAATGTGAATCCTACCTGACCTCAACCCGCCAAATTGCCATTCTATAGATAATCTATATCCACAATACGCGCAATAAAAAAGCGAGAGAAAGACTTTGTTGCGGCAACTCTCTCTCTCGCCCAAAAGGAGGAGGAAAATGACTTATTTAGTACACGTGAAATATACTCCAATAGGCCCCGCCAGTCAAGCCCAAATCGCTTTTTTTCTTGAATTTTTCCAAAAAAACCGGATTATCCCCTCCAATCCCTATAATCCAAACACCCTTAATAAACCTACTTGCCCCTAAGTTCCACAAAAATAACCACTTACAATTGTAGATGCTTCCGCTCCACAATAAAGCCAAAAAAAGCACGAGAGGATTGCTCTGCTCTCTCTCTCGTGCCAAAAAGGAGGAGGAAAATGTTCAACCTTTAAGGTTCATTCAATATACTGCATCGCCTTGGCCCAGTCAACCAAAAAACGCCCGATAACCCATTAGCCCCCGGGTCACATCCCGGGGGTCGAACACCATGTGGTCACTGTTCCGCCAATTTGCCGCCCCCCCAATCATCATATTTCCTTATCCAACAACCTTCACCCGCAAAAACGCTGCCTTCGTCTTCAGCACCGTCTTACCCTTCTTCACCGATTTCTCCGCCTTACCTGCCTCGATCACCACCTTGCCCTTGATCGGCAGTTCCACCCGCGCTTCGGTACCCGCCGGCAGACTCAACGTCAACGCGTACTCCCCCTTCGCCTTGCGCCAATAACACTCTATCTCACCCCGAGGCGTCGGCACCGTACCCTGTGCCCAATCCAAATCCTTACCTGCAGGCGTCACCAGCACCTTCTTGTACCCCGCTTCCAAAGGCTTCACACCCAAAACATTCTGCGTCAAAAAGAACGTCGGCGCCGAAGACCAACCATGACAATGGCTCCGCGTCAACCGCCTCGCTTCCGGATGGTATGTCTCCCAAAACGTCGTCGCGCCTTCCAACACCTGCACGCCCCAATAGCTGCGAATCGTATCCACCAACTCATCATGCCGTCCCTCACTCGCCAACGCTTCCAGCAAGAAGAACATAAAGAACGGACTCCCAGCCTGCACAAAACCCTTCGGCGCCTTCTCGATTATCGCTCGGCAGCGCTTCGCCCGATCACCCTTCGCCACCCCAGCTATATACGCCGCGGTATGCGTCTGCTGACTAAACACCTTGCTAGGCTTACCGTCCACATGAATGCAATCATAATAAGCCTGCTTCTTCTTCGACCACAAATGCTTATTAATCGCTTTCGTCAATGCGTCCGCCGTCGCCGTCCAACGTTTCGCCCGCGCCTTGTTACCTGTAATCTCCGCCAGCGCCGCTGTGTCACGCAACGCCAACACCGCCAAACAATTTTGATGCGTCACCACCCCTTGGCAAGGCGTATCCATCGCCGCCCAATCAAACATATTCCAACCTTCAAATTCAAACAATCCATCCCCATTCAAATACTTCCTAATCCCCGCAAAGTTCTTATCCAAAAACTCCATCATTTCCCCCGCCGCTTCTTTGTCACCTGTCAACATATAATGCTGTCGCGCCCAACGCATCCATAAAAACGTCCAAGCCGGTATCACAACTCTGGTCCATGAACTCGGCACATGGCATTCCACCAAGTCGCACCGCTCCAAACTCCGCCCCGCCTGCACCCAGCAGTGCCAACTCAACCGCGGATCACCGTTCGCCACCAAATCCACCAACGCTTCGTTATGCGAATCACCCACCCAGTGCGTCTGTTCATAGGTCGGGCAATCCGTATAGGTATCCTCAGCGCAACACCTAACACCATGCGCCCCCGCCTGCCAAATTTTATCCAAAAGTGAATCCGAACAAGCAAACTGCCCTCGTTGCGCCACCGGATACGTACTCATTATCACCCGCACAAAACGAATCTTGATCGGCCGATCAAAATTTCGCAGCGTCACCCAACTGTACCTAAACCCCCGCCTAACCCACGTACGATAACGCTGCACACCTGCCCGGCAAATATAACCAAACGAATTATGCATCCCCTCAGCCAAGTTATAATGCCCGTCCCGCTGGATAAATTCAAAATTGTGACCGTCCACCACCGTACCCGCCGGCGCGTCAATCTCAAACTCATGATACCCCACCACCTCACGACCAAAGTCCAACAAAAACCGCACATCACTGCCGTCACCCGTAGGCATCACCGTCGTCCATTCCGCTGTATCGCCCAGCAGCGCCTCTGCGTTCTCAATTTGTACCTGCGCCTTCTTATCCACCTGCTCCGAATAACATCGCGCAAACACATCCGCACCCGCGATCGCGTCCCAAGGCAAAACCCGCGTAAACGGCGCCGCCAAATCAGCGTCCGTCAGCGTACCACGCTGCCAAATCTCCTCGAACCGCGCCAAAGTCGCTTCCGGATGAATCTCCAAAGCTTGAGTATCATCTTCCTTCCAAGGCAAAGTACAATTCGCGTGCAGCTCAAAACCTCCCAATATCAGCCAAGGCACTTCCGCCTCATCACCATCAACCGGCCGAGCCGAAAACTTCACCGCACTCTCCGTCCACATACTGCATATCAACCACCAATAGTGTTCCGGAGCATGAACATAAAACATCAACGTGTTCCAGCCCTTCTCCAAACACCCCTCGCCCAACCTGGATGTCGTCCGCTCAAAAGACTCCAGCTCAAACTCACACAACTTACCGTTTATCCGCGCCTCCAGCACCGGCCGACAACCATACGTGTCCTGCAACCGAACCTTCTGCTTATATTCACTGTAAACATGCGTAACCAACAGCACATTCGCGCGCGTCTTGTTCGCCATCCGATCTTCATCGTTTATCACAATCTTCGGATCGATATACCACGTATACGGCGCCGGACGCACCCCTTCCACCGCCAGCAAACGCTCCGGCTCAACAACCTCCCGAGTCAACATCGGTATGTCACGCAATTCAAATTTGTCATGGTCCCCCTCGCCCGCTTTACCAACCTCAACCGCCGACGCCCAACCGCCATCGTCAAACGCCAAGTTCTCCCAGCCAGGCAACCCAGACAAATCACCCCGCGCGTCAAACTGCTCCTCCCAATCCTGCTGCACACTAATTCGAGGTACCGGCCAAACAAACCCATCGTGCACCCGGCACTTCCAACCTCCGTCCGTCACCAAACAATGATCACCCGCACCATCCTTATATTCCAACTGACCCAAAAGCCCCGCCCCGCTGTGCAAATACTGAAACGTCCCCACCCCGATATGCTGCACCAGAACCGCAATCACATTATACCCAGGCCGCAATACCGCCCCCAAATCATACTCATCCACCGACCAAGGCGACAGCCAAGAACGAACCGGCCCATGCCCCAACCATTGCCCGTTCACATAAACCTGATACCGCGAATCAGCCGTCAGCCGCAACACCGCCGCCGTCAAATCCCCTTCAATATCGAAACCCCGCCGAAAACACACATAATTGTTCCGCACCTTCCCCGCGTCCGCCGACCATACCCAACGAGCCCCAGCATTAAACTCAAAATCTATCATCTTTCTAACTCCATATTCATATTGCCCAGCGTTTCCGCGAAAATACACATTCACTCCCATCTACATACCGCCCACAACCCCGTCACACCAGCATTTTCTGCGAAAAACCACACCCGCCAACCACACAACCCCCCAACAATTACCCCCCTGACCTACTCAGACCGTTTTACGCCAAGATACTCCCAACCAAGCACCGGGTGGCACCCTTTCGCACAGCTAAAGGGTGATCCTCCCCCAACCAAGTACCGTCGGTCTATCTATCAGTGCGTTCGCACCTATCAATGGCGATTTGCCGCCTGGTGTTTACACTAGAAAAATCCCAATTAGTCATACTTAAAAAACGTTGCCCGCTCTGCGCCCAAATAGTAAAGTAATTGTACGGTCAAGCAGACAAGATAACAGCAGTGCAATACATGAACCCCCGGAGACGAATATGAATTCTCTGCAACGAGTACAAATCACTCTCGACCACAAACAGCCTGATCGCGTCCCCGTCGAAATCAGCATGGCCCCGGACCTGCGCCGGAAAATGAAACAACACCTCAGTTTCGACGATGCCCAACTCGACCAATACATCGCCAACGATTTTGCTTTCATTGGACCAGTCTTCAAAAATCCCGCCAGCGAAATCCATTACGCCGACCCCACCATCGAAGTCACCCCCCAAGACCATTACCTCGACATCTATCGCGTGCCCTTCAAGAAAATAGAAACCCAATTCCAAACCTACATCGACCTCGTCGGCAACCCCCCTCTGCGTCAATGCGATTCAATTCAAGAGCTGGATGATTTCCCCTGGCCCACGCCCAACCTCTGGGATTACTCCAACATCGAAGCCGACATCCAAGCCCATCCCCAAAAAGCAACCTGGGCCCACAGTCGAGGCTTCTTTGAAATCGCTCATTTCATACGCGGCATGGAAGAGTTCATGATGGACCTCGCCCTAAATCCCGACTTCGCTTGCCGCCTGATGGACCACATCGCTGAATATCTCTTGGAACGCACCCGCTGCATCCTCCAAGCCGCAAAAGGCAAACTAACCATCTGCGAATACAACGACGACGTCGCCTCCCAGAACGGCCTGCTAATGTCCCCCGACATGTGGCGCCAATTCGTCAAACCACGCATGGCCCGCTTCTGCGACCTGATCCACCAACACGGCGCCAAAGTAAAATATCATTCCTGCGGCTCCGTACGCGCAATCATCCCCGACCTAATCGAAATCGGCGTCGACATCCTCAACCCCATCCAACCGCTAGCTCAAGGCATGGACCCCTTCGAACTCAAACGTGAATTTGGCAAAGACCTAGTATTCCACGGAGGCATCGACATCCAAGAACTCCTCCCCAACGCCGACGTCCAACAAGTTCGCGATCACACTCAAAAAATGATCGACATCGTCGGCAAAGACGGCGGATACATCCTATCCGGCTCCCACTGCCTGCAAGCCGACGCCCCCGCCGAAAACATAATAGCCCTAATCGAACAAGCCAAAAAATAGGGACATCCAACCCCCGTTAGCCCCTGTGCAGAATAAAGGGGACTCACCTCCGAAGCGCCAGCGCAGGTGCCTGTCCCCTTTATTCGTCCGCGTCATCGGTCATTCTATCAATGGCGATACGCCCCTCACCCTTTCCCCTTCGCATACCAATCCGGATCCTTCGCCAACTTCTCCCGCGCTTCCTCCGTCATCATCTCAAACGCCGCGTGCGTACTCTCCCACGCCCGCGCCGCAAAATTCCCATCCTTCATCTTCTCCAGTTCAGGCCCCGCTTCCTTGAAGTAACTTCCGTAAATATGCAGCGAGTCCGTTATATCCACGTACCGCCCCACACGCACTTCCCGTTCAATTCTATCCCCGATCCGCTCCGCCACGATCCGCTGCAAATCCGTCAGCGCGTAAGCGTTCATGTACCACGCTTTGTACAAATCGCGACTGCGCCAATGCGAATTCATATTCAGCACCGCCACCCCCTCTTCATCTTCCAAAACCCTAAACCACAATCGCTGCAAGCAAGGCGGATCATCCGTCGCCGGGTCACAGCTCGGCATCCAAGTTATCGCCTGCGCCCGCCGCGAATGAAACGTCTCCGACAACTTCTCCACCACATACCCAATCTGATCGAAAGGCACAAAAGGCCGCTCCAAATTCGGATTCCGCAAATCGTCCGTAGGCGAATAAGCAAAAATCCGTTCATGGTACGTATACGTCCACTTACCCGCCGCCGGGTCAATCCAATGATCGTGTATCCCGTCGCAAACTTCCTGCCTATATGCTTCCAACTCTTCAGGCCCACCCGGAAAATTCTTGTGTATCCGCGGCTCCGCGAACGGGTCCGCCACAATTATCATCACCGTCGCGTCCTTACTCGCCGGGTCCGTCGGCTTATCATACTCGGTCTTAACATCAACCCCATCCTTCCATACCGCCAGCACCGCCTTCTCCCAAGCCTCCGGCAAACACCCAGCCTCAACCACCAACGTCGGTATATTACCCTGCGACATAACAAAAACTCCTTTTCTTATTCTGCTCAATTACCCCACCCAATAACATACACCCCAACTACCATTTTGAAAAGCAAAAACCATATCCCACGTACCGCCGACCGGGTGGCACCCTTTCACGAAGTTAAAGGGTGTTCGTCAACCAACCACGTACCGCCGCCATCTTGCCGGCACATCCCCGACGCCCCGCCACTCCAACCAATCTCCGCACCCCAAATAACCAACCATAACTGTTAGCCCCCGAACTTCACGTTCGGCGGGTTCGAACTCATTGTGCAAAATAAAAAACCGCAACCCCGTCTCCGATCGCAATCTCACTTATTACTAACAGCAAGCCCAACACCAGCCCCAACAAAAGTACCGCCGATCACCCTATTGATGTATTTCCCAATTGTAGCTTGTGAAAATAAGAAGACCAGTTTCTGACCACATATGGCATAAAGCATAAAACAACCGAACGCTATGATGGACCCTATACTCAATAGCATACATGATTGAGGCAAATATGATGCCGATGGGTTTATGAACTGAGGAAAGATCGCGGTAAAAAATACGATAGCTTTTGGATTGCCAGCCGTCACCATCGCAGCTTGTGAAAACATTTTACTTAAAGAAATCTTTGGCGGGGCTTGGCCTGTTCCATTCGGCGTAAATGACATATTGGGCGACAGAAAAACGCAAACTCCCATGAACACCAGATATGCCGCACCAAAATACTTGATAATTTGGAAGGCCGATTCCGATGCGATTAAAATCGTTCCTAGCCCCGCAATCGAAATCATAGCCTGAACTAGCGTCACAGCCAAATTCCCCAGCGCCGAAGCAATAGCCCGCCTAGCACCAAACCGCATCCCATGAGTCAAAGCAAGCAACATGCTCGGCCCAGGAATAATCGAAGCAATAAAAACCGTCGCCCCATAAAGCAACACAAAGTTCAAAGACATAATTCTACATCCTCAACTGTTAGCCCCCGGCTCACACACCGCCGGTCCAAGTTCATTATGCCATAAAATAGCCAACTTGTCACCAACAAACCCCAACGATTAGCCCCCCGACCCGTCGGGGGGTTTTATCTCAATGCATCATTGTGCCACTCACCGTCCCACCACTCCATTAACCAACCATAACCGTTAGCCCCCGAACTTTATGTTCGGGGGTCCGAACTCACTGTGTAAAACAAACCAAATCCACCGCCAAAATACCAACCCACAACCATAACTCTTAGCCCCCGGGTCACATCCCGGGGGTCCGAACACCAACCAAAAAACGTTAATGTCATTCCCGCGAAGGCGGGAATCCATCTCTGACTTGTTACACGCACGTCAGAGTTCATTCTTCATGTTTTTCCATTTCCACTTCAGTTGGAGTTGGATCTATAGCGAAATAGATATGCCTTGCTTCTCTCCGCAAACCTTTTGCAGGATATGTTAGCACTAGCCTCGGAGATGCTGAATCGTACGTCATGCCATCTACCAAACATGCTTCTGCTACTCGTGGATCATACGCGTGCAACCGTGCGAAATTCTTTTTTGTCCAGGCCAAAACTGCCTTATGCAATGCTATATTCTCTTTTGTATGGTCCTCTTCTTTTACTTCGAAGCCCATGCAATTCAGGCAGTACGCCAAAAAATGGGCGCTCTTGAAATTTGGGGAAGTCTCCATTTCTTTAATCTCGTCATAAATGAGGCGGCGTACCTTGAAATTCACCATTCTCTGTACCGGACCATTCTGTTTTCGATAACCAAAAAGTTTGGTCCATATAGAGTTGTGTTGGACATGCCAGCATAGCTCCGAAGGTGACGTTACTGCTGATGCATCTAATATTACTTCGCAAATCATGTTCGCGAGGTAATCATAAAAAGTATGCCACTCAGGATGTTTTTGATGAACTCGTAATTTTATCTGTTCTGGCACTCCATGTTTTTCCAAAATCTGAATAGCCTGCTTTATGAAGTCAATCACAACTTCTAATCTTTGAAGAATATCGTCGTCCCAAGAAAAAGTTGTAGAGCCGTTGAGTTTATATAAATCACTCACTGCACGTTCTATGTTTCCTTTTGCGCGATACAGCGTGTAGGAATGATTCCAAATATCTTTCTCAGCATAGTCACGAAATGTTGTCAGCACAATACGGCTGTATGCCTTCCATTGATCTGCATCCCATTTGTACGTGGCCCTTATATCCGGATCGAGAAGTGCTCCGATTGTCTCAACCATCCTATAATCTGCATACATAGCTTGAGTGAGCGGCTTTAGATGTCCGATCAATCCTGTTTTGTAGCCTTCGGTTTCATGATAAAGAAAAGAATTCTTGTCAGCTAATGCCTCATTCACAATGTTGTTGCAGAATGTCCCTATAGGAATACGAAATTTACCGGTTTCGCCAATTACTCTAAACAAAGTAAGTACAGTTCCAGGCGAGGATTCGACAATTGCCCGGCAAAATCTCTTATCAGCAATTAGGGCTAGTATATCATTAGCAACCAGCCTTACTTTGTCTGGCTCACTTGCAGCATTTTCTTTATGATCATCTGGGAAGTCGTTCCGCTCCGTGGCATATTGAACTAACGATTTAATTGAATTCTTAATTTCGTCTGCAATAATCGCCAGCTCTGTCGAATTTCCCTTCAGAATGGCACGATATAGTTGTCGGGCATATCGCATAGCATTCCACTTGCCGTAAATCGGAGGCCAAATAAAAGCAAACCATACCCACAACAGAAAGGTGAGTAAAAAAGTTCCTCCAAGAATTGCTTGCCAAACAGCATCTGGAATAGCACCTCCCAATGGAATAGGCCACTCCTCAGCACGCCACAAATCCGTCAGCAAAGTCAGAATGCCCACTCCCGCTATTGTGAAGAAGGTAACTCTTTGCAGTGGTAAGGGAGCTGTCATAATGCGAAAGCGATATCGAACATCCGCGATTGTCCACGCAAGAACCATGAGGGCTAAGGAAGCCAAAAACTCGGAAAACCCAAAGAATTTGGGAGCATCAGCATTTAATCCAAAAGATATCGTCAAGGCCAAAACAAGACAGTCACACATTGATATCCCTCGCAGCCAAATATCCACAAGCTTTTCAACCCGTATTATCGATGCTTATTTGGTCCAGTTTTCTCTGCGTATAGGCCCATGTTAGCGGAAAATAACTTACAAAGCAAATATTATTCAATCCTGTCAATCCTTATAAAAACCTTTTTCGACCCCACCGCAGAAATCCATATCCCAACCCCACATCAAATCCACTAACGCAACTGCCCCGCCCCTGGCAACTTCATGATCTTCAAAAAAACTTCGTGTCCGACTCTTTCCGCCTTTACCTTATATGTCCATTCATCGGCCGAATACGTCTGTGCCTCCGCGTTGCCCTTGGCAACTAATCTTCTTTCCCCGCTTCGTGATCTTCGAGACCTTCGTGGTTTGATTTCTTCGTCGTATTCCTTGCCGTAGCGCCCAGCGGAAGCGTCTTATCCCAACCATCTATCGTCGGTCTATCTGCCCGTGCGGCTCGCACCTATCCGTGGCGATCTATTCAAAATCTTTTCTTGCTTCATTTAAGTATCTAATCCCGTCAATCCACCGAACTCATTTGCGTCTCTGCCCCGCCCTCGGCCAATTAAGAATCTTTGTAATCTTGTAAATCCTGTCTAATATTCCCCGTTGCGCATTTCCGCTCCATAAAAAATTGCGCTAAAACAGCCACCCTCAAAAACCCTTCAATTTTTGAAAAAACCCGCACCATTCTTAACCAAAACCGATCAAAACCGATGAATTTCTGACGATTTTTGAACACCTTTTTTCCCACTTCCCACCGTCGCGCGCTGTCGGCAAACCTTCGCGCCGCGCAATGCTAAATCAAAAGCTCTCATCTACTAGACCAAGCGCGCCCGTATCCCACGAAATCTCTCATTTCCACTCCACGATTTCGCGCATTTCCGACACCCCCGCACCTTAATCGAACAACCGAAATCTTATAATTGTCCCCAGCGCTTTTAGCCCATCCCACGCTGTAATTTTCTTGCCCTCAGCATAGGTTCGGCCGCTGTATGATATCCCCACTTCATAAATCCGCCATCGCCCCTTAGCTACCTTCGCTGTAATTTCCGGCTCTATGCCAAAGCCGTCACTTTTCAAACGCAAGCCTTCTAACACCTCACGCCTGAAAAGTTTATAGCCGGTCTCCATATCCGTCATATTCAAATTCGTACACATATTGCTAAGCCAGGTCAGCAGATTATTACCCACACAGTGCCAATAAAACAGCACCCGCTTTTCCTCGCCCCCTAAAAATCGCGACCCATAAACCACATCCGCCCGCCCGTCCAGCATAGGCTTCAGCAGTCGCGGCAAATCCGCTGGGTCATACTCCAAATCCGCATCCTGTACCACCACATAGTCCCCCGTCGCCTCAGCGAACCCGCTCCGTAAAGCTCTGCCCTTGCCGCAGTTACGTTCATGCCGCACCGTCTTAATCAGCTCCGCCCCCAGCTCCGCCTGCAACTGCGCCGCAACCTCCCCGCCCTTGTCGCTGCTTCCGTCATCGACCAATATAACTTCCCGTTCCACAGGCAATTCAGTCCCCACGACCCGCTGCACACAGTCCGCCAGCGTTACCTGCTCATTATAATACGGTACAATAATTGAAAGTTTAGCCATAGCTGGTATTCTATGCTCCTTATCGTTATAGTGCAACTATTGATAACCATCACTAACTGCAACCACAACAACATAACGCGACCCCACTCAACTATGATAATCGACCAAATAAATAAACGTTGGCAAGGCCCCGGAGGTTGCGGCCAGTTGCTGCGTATCGCTTTTCCATTAATCCTCAGCACCGCGGCCCATACCGTCCAACTGTTTGTCGATAGTGTTTTTCTAATGCATTCTTCATCAGAAGAAATGGCCGCGGCTTCGTTGGCAGGCTTGATCGGGTTTACGATTTGTTCTGTATTTTTTGGGATCGCTGGTTACGTGAATACTTTTGTGGCGCAGTACAGCGGTGCGAACCAATTGAAGCGTGTAGGCCCGGCAGTGTGGCAAGGGATTTATTTTGCATTAGGCGCGGGGCTGATCGTCTGGACAATAATCCCATTGGGGCCGACGCTTTTTACATGGGCTCAACATGACCCAGCGATAAAAATTCACGAAATAACTTACTTTCGAATTATGTGCTTTGGTGCGCCGGTGATGTTGTTAAATACCACAATTGGAACATTCTTCACCGGTCGCGGTAAAACGTTAACAGTGATGTGGGCGAATTTTTTGGGTGTCGCTATTAATATTGCACTGGACTACTGTTTGATTTTTGGGCATTTTGGTTTTCCTCGTTGGGGAATCGCCGGTGCCGGCTACGCTACGGTCATTGCCGGGGTGGTTTCAGCAGGGGTCATGATGGTCTTGTTTTTTGTGAAACGTAATCGCCTACAATACGCGACTTTAAGCGGCTGGCGTATTGACATAGGAATTTTTCGACGTTTGCTGCGGTACGGCGGCCCAAGCGGAATACATTTCTTTCTGGAGATCACGGCTTTTAGCATATTCATGATCTTCATAGGGCGTATCGATAAAATCGCGCTCGAAGCAACAGCGGTGACTTTTCGCATTAACATGCTGGCCTTTCTGCCTTTAATCGGTTTGGGCATCGCTATCACTACATTAACCGGCCAAGCGTTGGGCAGTGAAAAGCCCGCAATCGCTAAGCGTACCGCATGGTCGGGCATTACCTTAGCTACGATGTACACTTCTATCATGGCAACATGCTATTATTTTTTCCCGGATGTGTTCTTGTCGCTGTTTACCCCCAAAGACCCATCGACATTGGCGCATTTTAACAATGATATTGCGCCTTTAGCTCGTCAGTTGTTATGTTTCATCGCGATATACACAATTTTTGACGGCGGCAATATCGTTTTTTCAGCGGTACTGAAAGGCGCCGGCGATACGCGGTTTGTAATGATTGTTTGCGTGACATTGTCGTGGCTGCTGATGGTATTGCCGCCCTATCTGGCGATCAAATATCAATGGGGGCCTCACGGCGGTTTGCATGTATCATGGGGTTTTCTAACCGCTTACATAGCGACAGTATCGTTTGTTTTCTTGGGAAGATTTCTGCATGGCAAATGGCAAACCATGCGGGTAATTGAAACGCAGTCACCGCCCAACATCAGCGTATTGCCCGATGCGCCTTTGAGTGAAATATAGAAGAGTCGGCAATTGGCGGGATAAAGAATTGGCGGAATGATTCTACCTTGCTGGTTGCGTACTGGTAGTTTCGATGCCGATCATATGTCGGCCGATGATATACGAGGTGCTGTAAAAAGCCGGTATAGTCAATAACTCTTGGGGAACCTCAAAGAGTTCTCCTTGTGCCAGATCGCTGCGCACCAAAGCACCAACTTCGTAACCGGCGCGGGTAACACGTATTTGCTGGCCTTGATTATAACGATCTAAGATTTCAGCCAAGCCATGCAGTCGCTGTTGGTAATAACTAAAATACAATGAGTCTTCTTGACCTGACCGCGCCAATTGCTGCACTTGCTCTCGGGCCCTTTCTAGATCGGTACGCAGCATATCGATAGCTCGGGCGTACCCGGCTTGGTCGCGTACTTCGGTTGAAACGCCGTCAATATAAATATTGTAGCTTTGGCCATGAAAAGTCATATGATTGCGTTTACGGCCGCCGTCCAGCAATTCGTATTGATTACTCATACGCTGCCAAGGATATTCCACAAGTTCCAAACCGGGGATAACGGTCCATAGCCAACCCGGCCCGCCGGGCCCGAATAGCGATCCTTGCGTACAATCGTTGGTGCCGGTTCCCAACCACGTATCAGGAGATTCCAATATTCGCGACAGTGTAGTATGGAGTCTGCGTTGTTCGCTGATGGTGCCGGTTACGATGAGGCCTGGGAATTCACTTTCGACCAAGGGAGTCAACGCTTCGGTTGCCTGCAGTTGATTACACACTAGTTCGTATTCAAATGTGGGATCGTCGATATTGAAGTTGCCGGTGAAAGAACCGGTGACTACCCCGCCGCTAAGTGCCGCGCGAAAAGTGCTGTTCAGATCGCCGTTATACAATTGGTATTCGCTTTGCAGACGATCCAATACCAAACGGGCTTCGGTTTTGGGGTCGGTGAAGCTGAGTTGATTAATTCGCAACGTGCCATCAAAATCGGTAAGGCGCAGCACTTCGACGATTTCATCGAATGCCGCTTCGTCGGGCATTGGAGCAATAGGACTGGAGGTCGAGGCGGCCTGAGTGTCGGGCGATGCTGAATCTAATTGCCGCAGGAATTCGTTGAGTACATCCAAATCCAATCGCTCAGCTAAGATATTGACGTGATGGCCTGATTGCGGTCTTTGTCCGGTGGGGACAGGCGGCTGGGGCCAAGCCATCGGGACCGCCAAATCGCACACGACATTAAGATTGCTTTGGCCCAACTGCATTCGCAAAGCGGACATCAGCAAACGAGAAGACGACCATTGCGCCTGATCGATACTAGCTCGAATTGGCTCGGTTCCCGCCATGCCACCGAGGTCAGCGGTCATTTCCCACGGGGTAAATTGGATTGATTCAAGTGTAAGATCATCTGAAAGGATAACGGTTGCGCCGCCGGCGGCACTTAGACTGCCGTTTAGAGCCATCGGTTCAGCAGACGGAACCCACTGAGCCACAGCAGCCAAATCATTGCAGTCCACACTGAGGCTAATTTCAGCAGCATCAAATTGGTCAGTATCCCAATCCCAATCAACCCAATTGAAAGGTTGCGCCAACCTCACCACGGCATCACAGGTTAAGGCGGTGCCGGGTAAAGTTATGGTTGCACCATCGATTAGTATTTCGTTTAGTTCATTGGCGCAGCCGCCTACGGCCCAATTGGCGTTTAAGACATCGCCGAGCGGTTTGCAGAACTCGACATGTTCCACATCATTGCTATCAGCAATTTTGACTTCTACATTTCCGGCAAATGCTGTGCCGCTCAAATCCAACGCACCATAGATACCAAAGCAGTCTTCAGATTCATCCCAGCAAGCCCGGCCGGTTAACTGCCCAGTACCCGAAAGATTCCATTGGCGACTTATACGTTCATACAACGGAATTTCTCGAACCAATTGCTCGCTATGTTGGGCTGTAACGGACCAACCGACATCCACATATCGCAAGGTCTGATGCCAAGGGCGATTCAACATCACGGGCAGCAAATCGAATATAAAACCGCCACTGACATCCAAGGAAGCACCGGTGACATTACCATGGGCGTTGTCGAATTGGACAACTACAGGCAGCCAACCATGGCCGGACAGCCAATCGGTAAGGCTTAACCGAGGCCAGACCGATACGCAACCATCCCACGACAAAGCACTGCCGGGCTGTTTATCCCAGAGTATTTGAGTGTCAAGAATACCATTGGCATCAGCGACAGATTCGTACAGCACAAAACTGGTGTTGTCGCCGATAAGGTGAACGTTGAACTGCCCGGAGGCGATTTTGTCCAAGATGGTTTGGAAGTCGCATTGGCCGTTCAGTCGCACTTCGCCTTGGAGTTGATCCAAACAGTACGGATCGCAATGGCTTGTTTGGCCGCTGACTAGTCCCGGAGCTAAATCTGTAAGCTCAGCCAGATCCGGTACCGTTAGGTTGTAGGTGATTTGATGGTGACTGGGACTGATGCCCAGTTCTTCGGAAATGCCGAACGGTACACGCATCGTACTTCCGGTTATTGATCCGGTGATATCACCAAAGGTCAAAGAAGAGTTATAATTGATGACACCTTGGCAGGGATCATTGGTCCATGTCAGGTCAACGGCACAAGGCAGATTTTGGGGCTTGTGCAAAAATGGTTCTGGAGTATCGGTGGTTGTTCGGTCTGCTACAATCAGCTCCAAAGCGGCAAAGTCCAAGTGCGCATTTATATATTCTTGATCTGTACGCTGTAAAGTTATATCACCGTCGCAACTACCGCTGACTTCGGTGCATTCATCGGCTAACTGCCGATCCAAACGGGGCAGAGCCGAACACCAATCTTCCACGGCTGATATACGCCACTGCCCAGTTAGGCTTACTAACTGCGTTTCATCTTGATCGGTAGTAGCCTGACGCAATTGTGCTGAGCCGGCACTGAACTCAAATAAGCCGTCGCCGTGCTGGACACTTAAAGATATATTCGATGCCGTGGATGTATCTAAGTCGAATACTGTCTCGAGAAGAACTCGAAGAGGCTGCCCCGATATCTTTTCAAACACCACCGGACTGTATGGAGCAGGGGTGTCGCGCACTACCAGGATGGTATTTGAGGCAAGATTAAGGTCTAAATTCAAATGATCATTGAGGCCGACGATTAGCATGTTGGCATCGAGCGGGCCGAGTAAGGTGACTTGAGGGGGCAAAAGCTGTAGGCGAGGGACACTGGCGGCCAACGTATCGAAATCATCGATCGCAATACTGCCGGCCAGAGTAAATTCGTGCTGTCGGGCTAGGGAATTCAACGTCGTCCGCCACCATTGCGCGTAATCATCCCAAGCGGTAACGAGGGGAAACAGCGCCGGAATCGGCGTGGTGATATCTACGACGACTTGCTCAACGGAAGGCCAATCTACGCGCTCTACAGTAAATCGCAACTGTTGAGTGTTACGGTTCAACAAAGCTGTGCAATCCAGGGCCACTGACTCATCGTCGCCGACAATCACATTGCCGTTATCTAGATTCAACGGCCCTTCGGTACGTAATGACAACACGGCTCGGTCAGCGACGGAATCAAACCGCATCTGAACATCGGCGACTATGGTATTAGGATAGACTTCGTTACAGTCTTGGGCGGCTTGTGCCAGAGCCGGGAGCGTCAATAGTATCGCACATGGGTCTAGTTCAACATGGGCACTTGCAATGATTGGTAATGTCGAGGGGATGGTAAGTTGATCGCTTAGGGCAATGTCAAAACCATGGCCGGAAATGTTACTGTCGAGATCGCACTGCATTTCTGTGTGATCGGCGATTAAGCTTCCGTCCAAGCCGATGTGCAACTCAAAATCGCGGGCCAAGTCGACATCCGGTTCGGCGGTGCGCAGATTTACTTGTGTTAAATCCAAAGAGCCATCTATAGTGATGGTTCCATCGACGGCAAAGGCGAAATCAACGTCGGCGCAGCAGATGCCGGTTACGCTATTGAGCCTACCAAGCTGCGGGGTATTCGGCAGAGCCAAAGATTGGAGAAAGAAATTTCCCCAGGGCTCCAAACCCAAACGACCCAAGTCCAGATTATCGATTCGCAAGTTGGTCTGCGGGCCGGGAGGGCCTTGGCCGGTAAGGTCGAAGACTCCATAGCTGCCTTGGAAGAAAATGGTCGGTTCGTCAGCGTCATCTTGGTAAGCCTGCACAAGCCAATTGATGCTTCCGTCATCGGCGTGATTGAACGAAGCGTGCTGAATGGTGAAGCTCTGCCGGGAGCCGCGCATCTCATCGACCAGGTGCAGGATAATTTGCCTAAGCTCGATATCACCTATCTCGGTTGATTGATCGAGGCTATCGGCACGTTCAACAAGATTGGCTAGGTTGAACCGCCCCTGGGCATCAACCACACAATATACATCCATGTTTTCGATGGTGATTTGATCGATACGATCGCGCAATAGATCGATCGGCTGGAAGGGGCACCATAACCGCTGGATGGTCAACAGGGCATCGGCGCCGAAACCTTGCGGCTGGGAGACGTGAACGCCATAGATTTCGATTCCGCTGAACCAGCCGATTTCGAGGCGATCGATGGAGACATCGTAACCAAGGTCTTGGCGCAGTTGTTGGACCACACGATCCTTGATCATATTGCTCGGCAGCAGTTGCGGCAAAAATACAACCGCCAATAACAGAAGTGTCAGCAAAACCAACACTATCCGCAGCCACCGTCGTTTAGGTTTTTTGATCTTTTTCTGGGTCAAGATATTCTCTCGTCAACATCGCACACCACACTATGACCCTGCAAAACATTATCTGGGCAATTTTACGCTAAAGCGTGAGGTGCGGCAACGCAAATCCACACGCGTAAAAACGGGACATCCGCTGTAAAACAGGGCTTGACCTGATCGGTCTTTACGACCGGGAGAGATATTTGAAGACTTTTGTTCCTACCGCGTGATTAATCTCGACGCTAATATTCTGTTTACCGACGGTAATGTCTGGTTCCCCTAGAAATAATGGAGATTGATTCGCAGGGATATTAGGGGCTGTTGCGATTGAGGGGTTTTTCTCTTTCTTGCGGCTGTGTTTGGTCGGGCAAGACAGATGCTGAGGGCGGGGCCGTGGACGTACTGGCTGACGTTTGTTCTTGGTTAGATTCAGATGCTTCGGGCGTTGGGGGCTCTGGTGTGAGTTCGATGTTGGCAGGCGCTTCGGCCCAGGGTCGGCGGTGATCGAACAGTTGTTCGAATGTACCGAGTACTTGGCCTTGCAGGAATCCATTTACGTAAACTTCGCGCGCTACCACATCCAAATTACCGGCTATGACAGCATCAGCACTGATGATTAAAATCGCGCCGCGGAAGAAGACCTCGCCTTGAACTTGGCCTTGAATCTCGGCGTTCTGGGCCACTATGGCGAGATCATCATGAACAGCACCGGTTAAGGTTATCGCTTGGCCGACACATAAGTAGGGGCCCGTGGCATCTTCGGCGAATCGGCCGTCGATTACCTCAGCGCGAACAAAACCTTGTTGTTCAAACTGCGTTATATAGCGGTTGGTAGTATTCCAGATCATGCGCAATCCCAGGAACGCCAGGATCACCATAACAATAACGACCGCTAAACAGCCGACGCCGCAACCCCAGGCATACTTGTTGCGGCTGTCGCCGGATTGAGCTACTTGCAGTGATGTTGTGGTACGATCTGCCAAAAAAGTCCTCGGGATATAATGACAACTATATAACTTCGTCCGCTAAGGTTGATGAGACAGCTACGGTTGCGGAGCAACTACGGTTATATTTTTGCGGACGTTATTATTATTGTTGCTGCGGTCCTGTAAATACTCATAACCGATGACGGCGGCCCTTACGGCGTGTTCCCCTTCAGATAGAATCCGGCATTGCCATTGCTCGGCGGGAATATCAAGAGTGATTTCTTGATCGGCGGCGATTGGTTCGCTGCCCAGGGCGACATACACTTGTTCATTGTCAATGAACAACACCACTAGATACATGCCGGGTTCCAAATTGTCGGGGCCGTTGTTGCGAATCAGAAAAGAAACGGTGGCGGATTGACCTAGGGGCAATTCATTAGGAGTCAAATTGACATCGAGACAAGCCAGGTCGGCGCTGCGGGTTTCGGCTGGTTCCGAAATCAAGTTCTGCCCTTCGACTAAAGCCCGGACTTCGACAGCTAATTGGTCGCCTATTGCAGGGCTGAAGCCTAGATGTACGCTTTGCACCAGGCCGTCCCGGCCGATGATGACTGTTTGAGGTATTGGTCCGACTTGATACAGATTCCCGGCGCGGCCGGTGGTGTCGCGCGCAACCATGGGCGGACTGGTAAGTGAATCGAGACTATCAAAGACATTCTCGATTCCACGAGCGGAATCTTCGAGGTTGACGGCATAAAAGACCACACCCTGATCACGATATTCATCAGCCACGGCGGTAATGACGGGCAACCCATCACGGCAAGGAGGACAACGCACAGCCCAGAAATCCAATATTACAATGTCACGTCCCAGATAATCGCTTAGCGACCGGGTGGAACCGTCGAGCAGATGCAGCGTAAAACTCGGGGCTGGTTGTCCAAGCAATGGATGTCGCGGCGGCTGGGGGCCAAATTGAAATACTTGTTCGGCTCCGACGGGCGGATCGATAGTGAATACATCATCAGCGACCGGTTCACCCAACTGCCAATTGTTGAATGTCCATCGCTGGGTCATAGAAGTTTCCGGCATGTTAGCTTGGTGACTACGTAATTCGCGGATGAATCTTTCGTAATCGGCCTGAACATGATGCAGCAATATTGTGGAACCGGTGGTGAACCAAAGATCCAAATCGATCATGTCAGCTACCAAGCGAACTCCAGCCAAAGTTTGACCATCGAATTCTTGTTGTCCCAAATCAGAAATGGTCATATTTTGTTCCAATATGGTTGAAAGAAAATCGCCGGTAAGCAATTCTTCCGCCATGGGCAAAACTCCCAGGGTAGCAGATATCGGATTATCGGCATCAAAGAGTTGGCGAAAATCGCCTGCGGCTGGGCGAGTGTGGTACTGATGGAAAAGACCTTGATACGCATAGTCCTGTTGACCGTCACGGATCACGGTAACCGGCGACCAATCACCGACGACACGCAGAGCAAAACGGTTGGGTCGAACGGCTGTGAAAACGTAGTTGGATGATTCAATATGACGCAGGTCATCTTTGGTAAAATCGATCTCGGCGGTTATTTCGACAGTGAAACTATCGTTTTCTTGCAGAACCTGCCCGGCCTGACGCAGCAACTCTATGGCAGCTCCATCATTGTCGGCTTTAGCTTGCCCAGCCAACAACGTGGCCATGATTACCAACGCCGATGCCAAACTAATCATCAAAGTTCGTCCAACCCATCTGCCAAAAATATGAAACATAATATCAAGCCCTTTATTATTACAGAGACATAATTATTAAAAAGACATAGCGTGCGATTTCGCTCTTTTGACCATTAGAATCACTCGCACTTTTGACCGTTAGGATTGCTGGTCTGCTTCCTTATCTTTTTGCCACAACGAGGCATCGGCAGCGAGATCACCGAGGGCGCGAAGTCGTGCTTTGACCTTTTCGAGCTGGTCCTGGCGTTTGCCGTAGGTCTGGCTCTGGCCGCTTTGGCGGGCCAACTGATCGCTGGCGACCAGATCACGTAATACATACACCACAAAATCAGTTACTGAATTATAGCCCCGGCCGTCTATCATTTCGGATATTTTTTCATAAAGCGGACGTGGGATTTTCAGGGTTACTTTACTCTCTACTTTTGACCTTTTAGCCATAAATTGCACTCCTATAAAACTCCCTATATGCTACAGGGACCAGGCGACAATAGCAAGTTTTCTATGGCTGTAATACCAGGTGCGATCGCGATCGATCAGCCGGAATTCAAGGGTTATTCAATTCTCTAGCCGGCGCCGAACCGACGAAGCTAACCCTTTTCGCCCACAGTGTTTTCGGCAACTCGTTGACAATACCGCTTGGCTCTGGTAAATAAACATCATTGCGTAGCAGTTCTTCTTGTGCAGCGGTGTTCTTCGACAAACCGGGAAGGGCCTTGGGCTCGCCAAGCAAGTCAACCAGAAGCATGTTATCGGCGCATTTGGCTATATCTGACTGTCCGGCACAGTTAGATGCCGAGCGAAACAAACGCCGCGACCTTCAAATAAGGAAAACGATGATGGCTATTCAGGATTGGTCGGAAAAAATTATCATGGCGGAGCTAACCGGCGACCCGGACTTCACGGATGACATCAATGCCCTCACCGAACGAATGGAAAAGGAACCAAAAGACGTAGTGCTGAATTTCAGCCAAGTAAAGTTTTTGAATTCCTCCAATATCTCTCGTTTGCTGAAACTGCGTAAGGTGATCACCGACAGCAAGCACCGCCTAAAACTCTGCGCCATTCCTATACAAGTATGGGGGGTGTTTCTGCTGACCGGCCTGGACTCGCTTTTTGAGGTGGCCGAGGATACGGCCACGGCTTTGGCTTCGCTGCAGATGTAGGATGAGGACTGTGCAGTGTAACTGTTTTTTTACCAACAGCTTACAAAGCAATGCTTGATCTGTCCCTTCTATAATTTCAAGGCAAAAAACAAGCCCGGCCGCTAAGAGCAGTCGGGCTTTCTGATGTTGCGGGGCAAGGCGAGCGAGCAACAACCCCACAACAAGATCGTGTATGGGCCACACCGACCAATGGCCACGATTGTTTACTCAGATATACATCCTAAACGTTATATTCTAGGACGGCAGATCGCGTTTGGCCACCAAAGTGGAAAAGTTTTAGTTTTTGGCGTGAGGAAGGGCCATATTATGGACGGCCCAGCACTTATTTCCGAATTTCGGTCAGAAGCGAAAGAATCGTAGCACATGGCCCCGATGCAACCTGAACCTGATCTTAGCTCAAAGGCATTTCGCGATCATTCGCGTCATTTTCGAGGCAGTCAATGGATCTATCCGGTGCTGTCGCGTCGCAGCAAAGGGATCAGTGTGGGCGTTAATTTGAGCCCCGAAAAGATATGCAACTTTAATTGCATTTATTGCCAGGTTGATCGGTGCGACGGCGACAAGGGGTCGGCGGGGCAGCAAGCACAGGAGGCTTTTTGCCTGGAAACAGTAGCGACGGAGTTGCGGCATACGTTGGAGTTGGCCCAATCCGGAGAGCTTTTTGACTACGAACCTTTCACGGATACGCCGCGCGATTTGCGCAGATTGAACGACATAGCGCTGAGCGGGGACGGCGAACCCACGGCTTCGGTTCATTTCGCAGAGGTTTGCAGCCTGTGCGTGCGGATCAAACAAGAACTCAAGCTGGACACACTAAAAATCATAGTCATCACAAACGCTTCTTTGCTGGATAAAGAACCGGTAAAAGAGGCGCTGCGGCTATTAAAGGCCCATGGGGGGCAAGTGTGGGCGAAGCTGGATGCGGGCACAGCGGATTACTACCGTCAGGTGAATCAAAGCGCAGTGCCTTTTGCGCGGATAGTTTCCAACATTACCGAGACCGCCAAGTTCATGCCCGTTGTTATTCAAACGCTGTTTATGCGTATTGATGGGAAACGCCCCGCTGCAGATGAGATTGCCGGGTATGCTGAGCGATTAAAGGAAATCAGCGGCGGCGGCGGAAATATTCTCAACGTCCAACTCCACACGATCGCCCGTCAGCCCCGCCAAGCGAACGTAACAGCCCTCAGCAATGCCGAGCTGGATGAAATCGCTGAGGAAATCAGCGCAATTAGTGCCTTGCCGATATGCAAATTCTATGGCTGCGGTAATTACTAACCATCGCGCTGCGATTTCTGATCTTCAATGATTTGGGGTATTTTCAGTCGGCGTCAAAAAAAACGCTGGATTGAGGACAAAACTTGGAGAATATCTTGGACCCCAGCCGATGATGAAATATAATCGGGTTAATAAAGTTGCGCTAATTGGGCCTGGGTTTTCGTGGGGATCATATTCGCGTCAGCTGACATTCAATTAGATTTGGGTTCTAGTGGCAGGGAAGTTGTAAATGGTCGATCAGGGACGATTGGCAAAAGTTATTTTCGCGTTAATGGCCGCGATGACCGGGGGTGCGCTGGTTCTACTAGCGTTTGAAGGTCAGCCCATCAAACCCATGGCTTTCAGTCTTTCCAGCCAAACTCAAGTTACCTCGTTAGCAGACGTTCTCGATACGGACAACGGCATCAACAGCCAAATGTGGCAGCGTATCAGCGTATGCTATCGCGACAATGACGGCCAAGTTTCGGAACAACACGGGGTCACCGGCGACTTGGCGGTAAACTTCCACTTCGTTTTGGGCGACGGCTCGACGACAACGGACGGTCAAATTTACACTTCTGGGCAATGGCGGCGTCAACTGCCGGTGGTTTCGGGGTCGGGCGACCGAGACGACCGGACCATCAAGATTTGCTTGCTGGGGAACGCTCGCAACCCCATAACAACACCGGCTCAAGCTCGGAGTTTGGAGCAACTGGTAGCGAATTTAGTGAAGCATTGCCAGATCTCCGAACCGGTCATTTGGCCTGAATGACCAACACTTCTCATTCCTCCTCAGCAAATATATGACGGTTAATCCGTTGCTTTTGCGTATCGGGCAATGATTTTGCCAAATCCCACTTGTCAGATCGCCGATATCTAAGTAGAATCACGGTATAGCGTTGGGTCATTCCAACGCCATCCGTGATGACACGCTGGATACACAGACACAAGGTTTACCAAACAGGCACGCGGGTCACATCCGCCCCTGAATGGCTTGGTGACATAGAAAGCGCCAGCTTTTTCCCGCCGGGGCAGCCTATTATGCAAAGTGAGCTGAATTTGCTGCCACTAGCTTTGGTTTCACCTCGAAATCACAGATACAGAGAAGGTATCTGTTTTTTCAACGTCTGCGTTGCCAGATTAGGATTCGACGGTCGAATCGGAAGGTTTTCGCAAAACATAATAAAGTGTCGTCAGCGGGAGAAACGTCATTGGGAGACTATGTAACTGCCGTGGCTGAATTTAATTCCACCAATATTAACCACAGCGAGTTTGGGCCGCCTTCGTTGCCCGGTTACGAGATTATTCGTCGCCTGGGAGCCGGGGCCGGCAGCGTTATATACGCTGTGCGTCAGGAGAAGACCGGCAAATCGTTCGCGCTGAAACATGTTGTGAGACGCGACGATGACAAACGAATGCTCGATCAGGTGGAAAACGAATTTAAGGTCGCCAGCAAAATCGATCATCCTTATATTCGTAAAATTTATCATATCGAACGGCGGAAGAAACGTCTGCAAACCCGTGAGATACTTCTGGTTATGGAGTTTTGTCCGGGGGTGAGCCTGGAACAGAGCCCGGCCCGCAGTCTGTTGGATTTGCTGCTGATTTTTCGGATGGTGGCTGACGGTATCGGCGGCATGCACAATGCCGGTTGGCTGCATTGCGATATGAAACCCAACAATATTATTATCGCGGAAAACGGCGCTATTCGCATCATAGATTTGGGCCAAAGCTGCCCCGTAGGCACCATCAAACGGCGTATCCAAGGCACACCGGATTATATCGCTCCTGAGCAAGTGCGTCGCAAGCCTCTATCGCGTCAAACCGATGTTTTCAATCTGGGCGCGACTTTGTATTGGGCTTTAACGGGCAGGCATGTGCCGACTTTGATTCCGAAAAATGTTGCGGGCGATACTTCCCGCTTGGCATTGGTTTCAGCCAACGCCGGTAGCAAACCTATCAGTCCCACAGAACTCAAACCCCAAATTCCTCAAGGTATCAGCAATCTGGTTATGGATTGCGTCAAACAAGACCCTAACCAAAGGCCGGCCGATATGCAGACTTTGATCTCGCGGATTGACGTCCTCATCCACATGATTGCCGGGGGGAAACTGACCCCATCCACCACTTCGAAATGACCACTAAAGAAATTATCGCCGTACTAGAAAAAGCCACGCTCGCTAACTACAGCGACAGCGCGCGCGAAGGCAATATCGTGGAGATAAAGTCGCCAGCCGAAGTAATAATGACCGGTGATTTGCACGGCAACGAGCTGAATTTCCAAAGATTCGTTCGTTTCGCTGACTTGGGATCCAATCCGCAAAGGCATTTGGTAGTTCACGAATTGTTGCACAACACCAACTCAGAGATTCCTAACGAATGTCATTCCTACCGGTTGGTGGCCCAAGCAGCGGAGATCAAAAGTAAATTCCCCAACCAATTTCACATCCTATTAGGCAATCACGCCACAGCTCAAGCGACCCGCGACGAAGTTTTGAAAGCGGGTCAACCGATGGTCCGGTCCTTTAACGCCGGGATTCATGCTCAGTTTGGCCAAAACGCTCATCTAGTATTGGAGGCATTGGAAAAACTGATTATCTCGATGCCTTTGGCGGCGCGGACGGAAAATCGGGTGTGGATGAGCCACTCGCTGCCTTCAGCTCGACACCTCAAGGATTTTGACAGCAAGATATTCCAGAAAAAAATTACCCTTGATGACATGCGTAACAATACTAGCTTGCATGCTTTAACCTGGGATAGGTCTCACAGTAAAGATTGTTTAGTTAGTCTGCAGGAATTATGGGGTGTTGACACCTTCATTGTGGGGCATCAGCCACAAGCCGATGGCTGTGCTCACCCGAAAGAATCCCTAATAATATTGGCCAGTGATCACGCTCAAGGTTGTTTCCTATATTTTGACACGAAAAAATACTACGATTCCGACGAGCTTTGGGGTAAAATAAAGCATGTGGCCGAGATCGCCTAGTGGGGCACCTGGGCAGCTTCTACCTGGCAGTGTCGGCTCAAAAAGTGATTATTGAGGTTCGTGGTTTTCTTGATCTATTATTCAAGAGGCTTTGAACCGGCCGCAACAAATACTTGTTTTGGACACGCCTTAGATCAAAAATGACACAGAAATCGATATTTTCTAGCTTAATCGTGTTAGTCATGATAGTCTGTTTTTCGTGTGATAAACAGAACGACACGGGGTCGGACTCGCCCCGGGCTTTCAATCCGAATATTGACGGCATCGCTATACAACCGGTAGATCGGATCGACGCCGAGCGTGCCGCGCAAATCAGAAATGATAAGCAAGCCATTCTCGCAGGTGAAAACACGGTACCAGCCATTCCCGAGGACTACACCCCAGCCGCAACCACCGTCGCTCGGCCGACTCCCAGCCCAACTCCGTCGCCCAGTCGCCCCGCAGTACCATCACCTCCTTCGGTGACTTCTACGACTTCGACGTCCAGCACCTCTTCCGCGAGCAGCACCTACAGTTTCGACCCCAATGCTTATTAACCTAAACCGCATCGGCTTTACGAAGCAATTGCTATTATGCCGCAAGCCAATATCATCACGTAATTATTTCGGCTTGCTTTGACACTGACCAATTACGAGCAGTCACCCGTGGGTGATGTCAACAATCGGTCAGATGTCGGTTTTGGATGCGTATTTAGAGGTTTTGTTGGGAAGCCGCTATTGGTTTGCCAGGCTTTTCAGCATAGACTGTCAACGTTGTTTTCACATCAGATCTCCTACGATCGCATCACGCTTTGTAGATTACCAAGAATGCGGATTTGGTTTCCGTTTTCATTTCAGTGCATTCGATTATGGGTGTCCTATGAAACTTACGCGCTCTATCGAGTATGCCATTGTGGCCCTGGGCTTTATCATTCGTAACGCCCGAAAGGGGCCGGTCCTGGCACGAACAATCGCCAACGAACATGGAATACCGCGCGAGTATCTGTTTAAGATTCTCAAATCGCTGGTTCGAGTTGACATTCTCTCCAGCACGCGCGGGCCGCACGGCGGCTACTACCTGTCCAAACCAGTTGAGCACATTTCTCTCCTGGACATCATCGAGGCGGTTGAAGGGCCTACAAGCGATCCGGTCACTTTCACATGTCCCAACACTGCAACACCGCTTTACGAACGTATCGCCCATCATATCAATGTTGCCACAAAGGCCCAGTCCGAACACCTAGCCCAGGTTGCTCTATCGAGCTTAATCGACCTCGCCGTCGATACACATCAGACTGACAACTGACATCCACACCCTTTTTGCTTGATATGGGTAGGTGTTTGGTTGCGGCCTTGCGGCGACGAATGGTTTGCCTTGGCAGGTTTGTGCGTCCCCACTTTTACCAGAACTGAGCTTATCAATCACGGCGGCAGTTCGGCCCTACCTTTTCAGATTTTTCACACGTCATTGAAAACTTGACGAAAACTCCCCGGCCCCTCTTTGGCGCACTACCTATATTGATGCCTGATCATGGCAGCGTCGTTGGGTTACTTGGCAAATGACGCCAATAGTCCATATCCGACAATGGATTCTGGATTGGGGTGACCAGGACCGTCAGCAAAATCAACACCGCCAGCAACACTATTACCGCCGCCACCGCCCAGAAGCGATCATCATAATACAGATGCTCCAAATGCATCATAATACTATGCCAATGAGGCATGTGCATGTGCATGTGTCCTTTGTCGGCCTGATGACTCATGGCAAGCTCCTTTCCTGGTAAACCCTTCTATATATATTATATCCCACGCTCGAGCGTTAGGCTGGGCACTTTATGAAGTTTATCTATCTACTAAATCCATATTAATGCTCTATTGGTTTAATAACCGCTAGATCATCACGGAACAAGTTCTACGCAACACTAAGAATTGTTAGATGTCCTTTTTTGGCCCCGCATTGACAATACGCTGTTTCTGGGCCACTTACCCCCAAGAAACACTGCCGACACAATCAGATTTGACGCCCAGAATGATTTCTGTTAGAATGTTTCGTATTAGAATGAATTTAAGAGGAAAGGTTATATATGCAAAAAGGAATTACACCTGACAAGGTGAACAATGAGACAATAGATGAGTTTTTCGAGACTGTGGGGCTTCGGGTACTAAAGGCTTTACGCCGCATAATACGAGCGGTTGATATCCATTCACGCAAGTTGAATACGGATTTTCAAATCACTTCTCCACAATTAATCTGTCTATATTCATTGGTCAAAGAGGGGGCAATGACTCAATCTGAACTTGCTAAACAAGTAAGTATGGGGATAAGCACGATTAATGGGATTATCGACAGACTAGAGAAAAAGAATCTTGTTGTAAGGGAAAGAGATACCAAAGACCGGCGGAAGGTTTTCGTGGATGTCACCAAGACAGGTAAGGAACTCACCAAATCAGCTCCCTCTTTGCTACAAGAGAAGTTTTCGAACGCATTGCGTGATTTACCAAAACTGGAACAGGCAGCAATTGCTTTTTCGCTCGAAAGAGTTGTGGAACTGATGGAAGCTGAACATTTGGAGGCTTCACCGAACCTTGTGCCTGACTCTCAGATTAATGACCAACAGAAAGTGTGAATATATTGGCTACAGGATTTGCTAAAAAATTAAGTAAGCAGCAGCAGCGGATTGTCGAGATCATGGACTCAGACGTCACCGGTTCCCAATGGCGGGACTGGAAATGGCAATTAAAACACTGCATAAGAGATTTGGATACTTTTGAAGCATTACTGGAAATCGAGCTATCCGATGATCGGCGTGAAGCTTTCAAGAACACCGTTAAAAAGTTTCCGATGTCTATAACTCCTTATTATCTTTCATTGATAGATACAGATAATCTGGCCAACGATCCGGTTTTTAAACAATCATTTCCGTCGCCTCTAGAGATGGAAATAAGTCAATCTGACATGGCTGATCCGCTACATGAAGACAAAGACAGTCCTGTGGCCGGTATTACTCACCGTTATCCAGATAGGGTATTGTTTTTGGTCAGTAATATGTGTTCGATGTACTGTCGGCATTGCACACGCAAGCGTCAAGTCGGTGATATCGATTCAATTCCAGACAAAGAACAGATATCCAAATGCATCGAATATATAAAAAACACACCTCAGGTACGAGATGTGCTGCTTAGCGGTGGTGATCCATTCTTGCTTTCGGATGAACGACTGGATTGGATACTATCTGAGCTGCGCAAAATAGAGCATATTGAGATTATTCGTATCGGCACTCGAACTCCTGTTGTGCTGCCTTATAGGATAACAGACAATTTGGTGGCCATGCTGAAGAAGCATCATCCATTATGGATCAATACCCATTTTAACCATCCACGTGAACTGACTGCTTCGTCGAGGCACGCATTGGCGAAGTTAGCGGATGCCGGTATCCCCTTGGGTAATCAATCTGTGCTGCTATCAGGTGTTAATGATTGTCCTCGGATTATGCGTTCCTTGGTTCACAAATTGGTTTATAGCAGAGTAAGGCCTTATTATCTTTATCAATGCGATTTATCTGAGGGGTTGTCGCATTTTCGCACACCTATTGGAAAGGGCATTGAGATTCTCGAAAGCCTGATCGGCCACACAAGCGGTTTTTGTGTACCCACATATGTTATCGATGCGCCGGGCGGAGGCGGCAAGATTCCCGTCATGCCGAACTATTTGATTTCCTGGTCAACCAACAAAGTTGTGCTTAGAAACTACGAAGGAGTGATTACAACATACAAAGAGCCTGATTCATATGAGCCGATTTTTTGCGATCGCAACTGCGACCGTTGTGATTTACAGCTTAGTCTTAACGACGCTGATGAACGTAAGTCACTGGGTATCGAAAAACTGCTTTGCGACCATGACAAGACCATCTCGCTAGTACCTGGATCAAATGTGAGACATGATCGCAGAAACGATTAGGCTATGCTATCGACAATAAATCTATTGCAAACGGAGGCTGTAGTTGCCGCGGCAATAACGGTATTGGTTTTGGTGGGTTTTTTCCTATTACGCAGACATCTGATGTCTCTGGAAAAAGGAAGAAAAAAACGCATAACCAAGGTCAAAGACAAGGATTTTTTCGCTACGCACATCAACGAACATGTTGATGTTGCGACCATAAAACAGCAAAACTTAGACAGCCTTGAGAAACGTTTTACAATAACCAAACGAGCATTGTATGGCGCACTGCTAGTCGGCATTGTTCTTTTGGGTACAATTCCCCTTATGGGTCAGTTTCCATCAACGATCCTCTCTATCGTTGTGGCGTGCATCTCGGTGGTTGTCGGCATTGCAGCTAAGCCGGTGATTGAAAATCTGATATGCGGATTAGTGTTATGCTTTGGTAAGCTGGCGAGAATCGGTGATATTGTATTAGTTGATGGGGAATACGGCTCGATTGAAGACGTTACGTTGACCCACTGCATAATAAGACGATGGGATTGGCTGCGATATGTGGTGCCAAATTCTTCGATGATGACGAAAGAATTTCTGAACTACTCCCTGCGGGACAATCATCGTTGGGTTCATGTCGAGTTCTGGGTGGATTACAAAGCAGACATATCGCTGGTTGAACAGATCGCAATAGTATCGCCTGAAAGCAGTGAATATTATTCTAAAGCTGAAGCGCCACGATTCTGGATAGTTGACTTTACCCCGGAATCAGCCAAGTGCATGCTGGTGGCGTGGGCAACTTCGGCGGCGGACGGCTGGATGCTGAGTATAGACATTAGGAAGAATCTTTTACTGGAATTTCAGAAACATAACATACAGACTCATATGCAGCGTATTCAGTTTAACAAGGAAGATAAACCAAAACAGAAAGGGTGACAGGAACAGCATAGTGGCGTTTATTGATTATTTCATCTTCGGCTTATACATGGTCGGCGTATTAGCAATAGGTTTTTATCATTTTAAGCGTAACAAGAGTACAGAAGATTATTATGTCGGCAGCAGATCGATCAAGGCTTCACATGTTGGGCTTTCAATTGTAGCAACGGATGTCGGCGGGGGATTTTCTATCGGCCTAGGCGGGGTTGGCTTCACAATGGGACTGGCTGGAAGCTGGCTGCTGTTTACCGGGCTGATCGGCGCCTGGCTCACGGCGGTGTTTGTTATCCCCCGGATCAAACGACTGGATAATAAACACAAGTTTTTCACCTATCCTGATTTTCTCCGGCACAGATACAACGGCAAAGTGGCACTGGTCGCGGCTTTGATATCCGGAATTGGATATCTCGGTTTTACCGGCGCTCAGCTGCTTGCAGGCGCGAAGCTGGCATCCGCGACAATTTTGCAGTCGAATCCTTTTGGGATGGACCCTGTAATATTCGCGCTAATTGTTATCGCTGCAATTACGATTATGTACACGGTGATCGGCGGACTCAAAGCGGTTATCTACACCGATACGGTTCAATGGATTATCCTGCTTACCGGGCTGATATTCATAACGATACCGTTTACGCTGTATGAGATAGGTGGGATCGCGGCACTGAAAGAGAATCTACCGGCCTCGCATTTTTCACTGACCAATATCGAACCGGTAACCTTCATAAACTGGATGATAACCATCATACCAATTTGGCTGATAGGTATGACGCTCTACCAGCGAATGTACGCATGTAAAGACGAGAAGCAGGCAAAAAAAGCGTGGTATATCGCGGGGCTGTTCGAGTATCCAATAATGGCATTTACCGGTGTGTTTCTTGGGATGTGCGCCCGGGTGGTTTTTCCTGAGGCTGAGAAAGAGATGGCATTGCCGATGTTGATCCGCGATGTTTTGCCAATGGGTATCACCGGTATTGTTATCGCATCGTATTTTTCCGCGATCATGTCCACGGCAGACAGTTGCTTGATGGCATCGTCAGGTAATTTTGTAAATGATATTATCGAACGATATATCATCAAGAACGTTTCGACAAAAGGCTCGATCCGTATGTCAATGGTAGCCACGTTGATAATCGGCACACTGGCCGTTGTAATGGCTGCTCAATTCAATACGGTATTAGACGCGATTCTGTATGCGTATGCGTTTATGGTCTCAGGCTTGTTTGTACCTACGCTTGGTGCGTATTTTTGGAAGCGGTCCAGTTCGGCTGGGGCCTTTGCGGGAATGCTAAGCGGCGGCATATTGACGTTGCTTTTATCCACCAGTGTATTGCCCTTGCCCGCAAGATTGGCTTCTTATGGGCTTGAGTCCAGTGTTTATGGGATATTCACCTCGGCAGTGGTCTTTGTTGCGGTCTCTTTACTAATGCCGGACAAGCAAGTCAAAACCCAATAGAGAAAACAACGTAACAAACAGATTGATATATGACTGATAAAATAAAATCAACTGACAGAATTGAACCATTCCGCGGCGCTCTGATTCAGCATGGGCCTTTGAGTAATCGAATATACCTAATGAAGTTGAACCAGGCGGATCCAAATTTGTTGATTCCCGCGATGGATGAACTTGCAATATCCAAGGGCTATACGAAGATATTTGCCAAGATTCCCGCTATATATGTTGAGGTGTTTCTTTCGGCTGGTTATCAGCAAGAAGCCAAGATACCCGGCTTCTATCATGGGCAGGAACCAGCGGGATTCATGGGCAAATATTTGTCCGACGAACGTAAGATAGAAAAATCGCTGGACGAGATTGAAGGAATTCGAGACCTGGCATTTTCTAAAATACCATCGGAAACTATGGTTGATACAACAACACAACATGACGTTGTAATACGACTATGCATCCCGGCTGACGCGAAGCGAATGAGTGAACTATACAGTAACGTTTTCGCTAGCTATCCGTTTCCGATCGACACAGCTGCATATATAACCGAAACAATGCTAGCCAATATCGCATACTATTGCGTGGAAGTTGACAATGAGCTTGCAGCTTTGGCGTCATCGGAGATGGATACCATATCACGTAATGTGGAGATGACCGATTTCGCGACGTTGCCTAAATTTCGGGGCAGAAATTTTGCTGGGCTGCTGCTTGGCTATATGGAACGCGACATGAAAAACCACGGCATATTGACATCCTACACAATCGCCCGGGCGATTTCCGCTGGGATCAACATCACCTTTGCCAAGGCTGACTATAAATACGCCGGCAGATTGATCAACAATACCAATATCGCTGGTCAAATTGAAAGTATGAATGTCTGGTATAAAAATTTGTAGAAGCTAAAAAAGATTTGCGATATCCATGGGATTGGCACTGCGCAAACAAACACCGTCATCCATGGGAATAAATGACGGTGAATTGTTCGCGATTACCACTTAAGAGTTGGCGTCGCTGTCAAAAAAGCTTCGGCCTACACTCGATCAACCAACTGATGAGGAGAGCATCGGTCAGTTAGCATGCAACCGAATTGCGTCTGTTTTAGGTAAGTTGGATTCGGTGAGCCTTTTTCTCTTCGGCTTTTTCCAGCGATACTTTCAGAACGCCGTCAGCGAAGCTGGCTTTTACGTTTTTCTCCTGCACCGCGATGGGCAGGCGAACGCTGCGAGCCCATTTGCCCGAAGAACGTTCGCGAACGTAATACTGGTTCTTTTCGTCTTGATTGGTTTTTTCTTCGCTACGTTCGGCCTGGAGGTGCAAAACGCCGTCTTCCAACGTCAGGCTAATCTGATCCTTGGTGAAACCGGGCAATTCCGCTTCGACGTGCAGATGAGTCTCGTCTTCATACACATCCAGATTACCCAAATTCTGGCAGCTAACCAATTCACGGGGGGCAGTCCTGAAGAAGTCGTCAAAGAACTTGTCCCATCCAAACCAATCGCCACGACTTAGGGCAGGTAGCGCGTTTCTTCTGTTAACTTTTGCAAGCATGGTAAAGCTCCTTTCTTAAACATGACACGATTGTCATTTTTACATTGTATTTCGTTTATTGCTGGGCAAGTTGAATCTTGATGGCCATCGAACGAGCCAACTCACTCGTATTTCAATACTGCTCCTTTGGCAATATTTTCATAACCATTTATCTAAATAGCAAAAGGCGTGCCAAAAACATTTATTCTTTTCTAACATCTTTATAACACGGCTTTTATGGAAATACGCTTCATTGGGTACATATAATCTTATAGTAACTCACAAGGTTTTTCCTGCCAATATGACAGGGGCTTAAGGCAGGGCGGGTCAAAAATCCGTCTGAATTTGCCTTGTCAGTTATGTGCGCACATGTTAAAAAAAGGGTAGCCCGATTTTTTGGAGACCGGGCTATAAGGAGTTGAAGCAGCGATGGAAGCCTTTGCGTCGTCTTTGCAGTGTCACGTCTTGGTGCTGAACAAGCACTACATGGCCATTCGTGTTGTGGATGTCAAACGTGCGATAAGGCTGCTTTTCAAGGAGCTAGCCGAGGTTATTACCTTCGAACAAGGTCAATACAGCAACTACGACATTGGCAGTTGGATCGAGCTTTCAGAAATCAAACAAGCGTTTGAACCCCAGGCTCACGATTGGCTCCACACGGTCAAGATAAGCATTGCTGTGCCTCGGATTGTGCGTCTGCTGGGCTATGATCATCTTCCGCGGCAGGAAGTGACTCTCAACCGTCGCAACATATTCGCCCGCGATCGCAACCATTGTCAGTATTGCGGTAAACGCTTTCCAGCCAATGAGTTAAGCATTGACCACATCATCCCTCGCAGCATGGAGGGACCGACTACGTGGGAAAACTTGGTTTGCGCTTGTTTGAACTGCAATGTGAAAAAAGGTAACCGCACCCCGAGCCAAGCCAACATGCGGTTGATTAGTGAACCTGTAAAACCCAAACGCAGTCCGGTAATAAACTTGGATTTCGGCGACGGGCGATATAGATCTTGGAAGCAGTTTCTCGATCACGCTTATTGGTCAGTGCAATTGAGATAATACAATTGCTCTTGTGCATTTCAGCAGAAGCAGTATGATAAAGACATGGGCGGCTTCAATGGCCGCCCTTTTTACGTCTATATTTTTCAGAGCAGGCTGAAATCCTTCAGCAGCTTAAATTGGCACACTCGGGGCGGATTGAATCAAATGGAAAAAAAGGTAGAAACGCATCGTTATCTGGTGCAAATGGACACGCGTGAGTTAGGGCATTTATACACTGACTGTCTGATCATCGGCGGCGGCGTTGCCGGGCTGCGTGCGGCGTTGGCGGCCGCCCAACAAGGTCAAGTGCATGTGCTGTTCAAGGATACCATGTCTGACAGCAATACTTACTATGCCCAGGGAGGCATCGCTACAGTCCAAGAGCCGGATGATTCGCTGGAAGACCACATCAACGATACCCTAAAGACAGGTGTTGGGTTGTGTGATCCGGCGATTGTAGAACTGATCATCCGAGGCGGGCCCCAAGAAATCGAACAATTGCGTCAATGGTCCATGCCCTTCGACATGAATGGTTCGAAGCCTGCCTGCGGACGGGAAGGCGGCCATAATCACGCCCGCGTACTGCACGCTCACGGCGACGCAACCGGTAAGCATCTGGCTTTGTGTTTGCTGGAGCAAGTCAAACAACACCCGCGCATAAAAATATTTGAACATTGTTTCAGCATTGATCTGCTGACTGAGCAAGGTCGATGCTTGGGAGTATTGTGCTACCATCCTACACACGGTTATCAGTGCATCTGGGCTAGGCGGACTGTTTTAGCGACCGGCGGGGCGGGGCAAATATATCGCGAGACAACCAACCCCAACGGCGCTACGGCTGACGGTATGGCGATGGCTTACCGCGCCGGGGCTGTACTGAGAGACATGGAATTCATGCAATTCCACCCGACCACTTTATATATTGCCGGGGCAGCTCGAACTCTGATCACCGAAGCCTTGCGCGGCGAAGGGGCAAAACTGATCGACCGCCGGGGCAAAAGATTCATGCCTGAATATCACGAAATGGCCGAGCTGGCGCCGCGTGATATTGTCAGCCGTATCATCCACACAGAATTGGCCCAAAGCGGCGAGACTCATGTCTTTCTCGATATAAGGCACTTAGGGCGGCAATGGCTCGCGGAACATTTTCCTACCATCAATGAACTTTGCCGCGAGTTCGATATAGATGTGGATAAGGAAATGATTCCGGTTCGACCCAGCGCGCACTACATGATCGGCGGTGTAAAAACCGACGATCACGGACGCACCAATATCGAGCAGTTGTTCGCCTGTGGTGAAGTAGCCGCCAGTGGTCTGCACGGAGCTAATCGTCTGGCGAGCAATTCGCTTCTGGAAGGTTTGGTACTGGGGGACATTGTCGGCAGAACGATCGCGGAAGAACTGACCCACAACGGCGATGAAGCCAAACATCATCATATCATATCCGATATACCGGACTCGCCTCGCACAAAATTGGATATCGCGGATGTGACAAATTCACTGCGTTCACTGATGTGGCGTAATGTGGGGATTGTCCGCAACGGCCAGCGTTTGGAAGAGACGTTGGAGATCATAGATTTGTGGTGCCGATATGTGATGGACAAGGTGTTCGACGACCCGGCAGCTTGGCAATGCCAAAACATGTTGACCGTGAGTCGATTGATGACCATAGGCGCTTTGTCACGACGTGAAAGCCGTGGGGTACACTACCGCAGCGACTTCCCAGAAACCGATGACAAGAATTTCCAGTCGCATATTGAGTTTAGCCACGCTGTGTGACAAACACCAACGGCGCAAAGCAAAGGCCCACACAAGGCGGGCCTATCGCTGCATTCAATTATTGTTGTTTGGTTCAAATCAACAGACGGTGAATTCGACTGGGCCATGAATTTTACCACGGAAATGGATCGCCGCCGGTCAGAAGTTGATTCACGCGACTATCGATAATCGCCTCGGCGTTCTCGGACCAGTTTTCCAGTTGCTGACGATGCTCTTCCAAACGGTTTTCCATTTCTTGGCAACGTCTTTGTCCCCAGTCTTGGCCATGGTGGTCAAACCCACCCATACGCCGATGACCTCCTGCCATGGGACCTCCAGGTGCGGCGCCGGGCGCGGCACTGCTTGGCGGATTTTCTTCATCGTCTTGTGCTGCCATACGCTCTTGGAGCAAAGCGTGCCATTGCCGCATACCTTCCAAACGTTCAGCGGTACGATCCAACTCTAGATGCTGCTGTTCCATAATCAAGTTGAAAAGTTCCGCCACTCGAGTACGCAGCAATTCTGTTGCTTCGGTTATTTCAGCGTCTGTTTTACTGTCATCCTGAGCGGCGCGCACCGCTTGTTCTACTTCCAAGGTTAAACGAGTTTTGCGCAGGTTGAGCTGAGCCATTTCGGGATCTTGTTCCATCTGCTGCATGATCGGCCCATAATGCCTTACCACGGTGCCGATACTGCTGTTGTAGCGATCAGGGTCGTTTTCGCGCAGCTCTGAAAGGAATGCCGCCAACGACGGTTCGTATTCAGCCAGGAACTCATGCAGACGCTCAATATATTCGCCTGGTTCCGGCATACCAGACATACCATGCGGGCCCATGCCACCAGGCATACCCATACCGCCGTACATCATACCGGGCATACATTCGGGGCCTTGCATAGGCGGACCGCCGCGCGAACATCGGCCCGGCCCCGGAGGGTTGTTGCCATCTAACTGCTCTACTTGCCAAATCTCGTCTTCGGTGTTGGGTTCTGTTGTGTCTTGCGCCAACACCACCGCTGAAGCGACACACACTAACATAGCCGTCAAGAAAATATGGAGAAGTGTTTTGTACATCGCCTTTATCCTTTCCAATTAGAATATCTTTTGAATCGATTGTGCCGACGCAATTTTGCTCACCAAGGAAACCATGAAGAATCGTTTTGCTGACGTCGCTGATGGTGTGGCCGAGGCGCTGCCGGCTCACAATATGGTCCGGCACATGCGCCCGGAGCAACATTACCGCGCCCGAAATTCTGAGTACGATAATGCCTTTGAAAACCGCCCTGCTGCGAACTCATTTGACGACAACGACTACGCTGCATTCCTTGCTGGCGACCACCACAACCGGGATTCATCATACCACGTTGCGAACCACGATGATTGCCTTGCTGCATCATCGGGCAACCTTGCATACCGGCACCACCGCTTCTAGGACCACATTGGCTGGGAGAGAATCGCTGATTATGATTACGCGCCGGAGCGTAATTGCCTTGCGGACCACAGTTGCGCTGCGAACCTTGCACGCATTGCGGACCTACGTGATTGCGACGTTGATGCTGTGTGTCTTGCTGCGGACCCACGCAACCGCGACCCATCATACCACGTTGCGGACCACGGTGCTGGCCTTGCTGCATCATCGGGCAACTTTGCATACCGGCACCACCGCTTCTAGGACCACATTGGCTGGGAGAGAACCGCTGACTACGATTACGCGTCGGGCCTTGATTGCCTTGCGAACCACAGTTGCGCTGCGAACCTTGCGGCCCTATGTGATTTCGACGTTGACGCTGCGTTCCTTGCTGGGAACCAGTGCAACCGGGGGCCATCATGCGCCGTTGCGGACCGGGGTCAAAATTGTGGTTGCCGACCCTTGCTGGGCCACGTTCAGTAAGCCATCCTTGCCACAACTGACGATCGCCATTGGAAACCGACTGAGCTTGAACAGCACTAACACCAACTATCAAGAGAAGAGAAACTGCCAGTAAGATAATAATTTTGGTTTTCGGAGCTTTCATGGTTTGGTTCCTTTCCTAAGGGGTGACTCGCTGACAAATCCGCATCATCGAACAACAATAACAAATCCGTCATGGTTGCCGCGTCCATCTCGACATTAGTTTCCGAGACTTGCTCGTCACCCAACGTCAAGGCGAAATCCCACAATTGCCGATCGGCATCCGAAGATGTTGGCTCAATTGTGGTAACCGATGACGGTAAAGGCATGGGTTCATCGTGACCTACATACCAGACGCTTAATCCCGCCAAGGCCACCGCGATAACCGCGGCTATTCGGCGCAACCACAACATAGGACTGCGCCGCGGCAAACGCATAGCGGACAAACGCACGTCGATTTCGGATGTAATATCATTAACCAACTTGGCTGGCAGAGGCTCATCGGTAAGATTATCCAACAACTCATCGCCGGCCTGGATGTCGGCAGCCATTTGCCGGGCCTCAGCTTCGGTTAAGCCCAGTTCATTTTGCAGTGTTTTAAGTTCTTCGTTGTTCATAATCTCACTCTTGTTCCAACAATACTCGCAATCGTTTCAGACTGCGGTGTACCTTGGCTAACACCGTGCCGAGCGGCATCTTGAAATGTGCCGCCAATTCTTTGAAACTCAATTGACCATAATGACGCAGTAACACAATCTCGCGGTCCGGCAAGGGCAGTTGAGCCACCGCCTTACGCAAACGGTCATGCTGCTCCGCTTTTTGAGCCAGTTCGTCAGGTAATTCTTGGTTAGGATCAACATTTTCATATTCCAGAATCTTTTGGTCTGTAACCTGAGGACCGTTGTGACTTAATCGCCTAACTCGGTCGCGTGCTAAATTAGCAGCTATTCTGAACAACCAACTCTCGAAGCGACCTTTGTGTTGGTAGTCTTTTATGTTTTCAATGAGCTTAACAAACAAATCCTGCAACAAATCGTCAGCATCCGCACTCGAACCACTCACTCGAAAGAAATAAGCCCTTAACCGCGGACCATACTGGGCAAGCAACCAGCGAAAGCCTTCCGGTCGGCCCTGTTGGCACAGGCGAATCTGAGTGTCGAGCTGATCTTGCTGGTTCATATTGGCTTTCTCTACTAGCTAAACGCACGTATCTGACAATTATTGCAGCTAAAACCTCGATTTTCCCTCTGCAATCTGATTAATAACCATTTTTTCGGCCCAGCCGCCCGTACGCAAGCGCAAACTGACCATAATCCTGGAACCAACCATCCTTTAATCTGATAACGAGACAGAAACCCGCCTTCCCAAGCCAAATGGGCAGGCAAAAAAGCAATCCGCCCTAATCGCGAACAAGGCCTCACCACCCACTTCTTGCAGCAAAGCATTGCCAAAACAGCATTTACAACTAACAAGGTTCTGTGATATTTTCCCTAAAAAGCTCTTGCAGATTGATCGTTTCTGAGTATACTGGAGGGTCTTTGCAAGTGAATGGCTCGGCATATAAGAGTCTGAGCCACGTTGGACAAGCACGATAAGGAGTGTTGACGATGTCACGCGTATGTTATTTTACCGGAAGACGCACCCGAGCCGGCCGCAGCATTGCCCGGCGCGGTAAAGCGAAATATCTCGGCGGTGTAGGTCGTAAAACCACAGGTATCACCAAGCGCAAATTCAAGCCCAATATCCAAAAGGTCCGGGCTCTGGTGGACGGCAAAGTGGTACGTATTAAGGTTTCAGCTAAGGCGATTCGTAACGGTTTGGTCGTAAAACCACCCAAACGCGATTATCAGCCCGAAGCGGAACAAAAAAGTGCGTAAATAAGTTTTATGCTTAGGCCCCATGCACCTGCGCCTAGCTTAAAAACCATATAAGTGTGTGATAAAAACGAGGTTTCGGCCTCGTTTTTTTTTGCCCGGACCAGGCATAAAAACGTAAACTATTGGCTTAAAATGATTTATGAAAAACATATCAACATAGAGCTTAGGCAGGCTACCACAAGACAACCATAGCCCTTACCATTATAATAGGGCACATATTGCAGGAAGGGCCTCCAATAAAGGGGCCAAACCAACAGCAACGCGATTTTTTCAAATAAGGATATGTCTCGATGAGCGAGAAACTTACCCAAGAACAAGTCAGACATGTAGCCAAGTTGGCCCGGCTAAAAATCAGCGAAGATGAAGTCATGCTCTTTACCGAGCAGCTAAGCGATATTCTCGAATATGTCGCCCAACTGCAGAAACTGGACACCGAAAACATCGAGCCGCTGGCCCATGCCTTGCCCGTTCACAATGTCTTGCGGGAAGATGTAGTCAAGCCATCTCTGAGTAACGACGAAGCACTGGCCAATGCTCCGCAACGGGACGGCGAGTTTTTCGCGGTGCCCAAAGTGCTAGGCGACGGCGGCGCGTAACCAAATCTCTTTTCTCCAATCGAGGAAAACCATGTTCGATAAATCTATCTACAAATGTCTGCTAGTCGTGGTCGCCAGTTGCTGCTGGATCACTCTTGTCGGTTGCAGTTCCAATGAAATAGAACCGGTGGGAGTGGAAGTGTTGGACCAACTGGAGGTCGGACAGACTACCCGTGCTGAGACTATCGCTTTGTTAGGCCAACCCGATTGGGTGCGCGATCAGTCCGACAACCAAACCGAATGGCTTTGTTATGAAAGCTATCGATTCAAACAATCAGCGCTGCACTCTATGTTGCGCAGGCTTTCGTTCCGGGAACCCGAAGAATGCAGTGCCGTGAATATGATCTACAACCAAGAAGGCATACTAAGCGAAGTTACAACCGGCAACTAGCGTCTTACAAAAGCTAAGGTACAGTAACAACAGGTAAGAATATCCATGGATCAACTAACAGCTAGAGAACTACGAGATAAAATCGCTGCGGGTCAAATCAGCAGTGCCCAAGTTACCGAAGCAATATTCGATCTTATCGAACAACGTGATACCAACATCGGCGCTTACATAAGCACCATGCGTGAATCAGCTCTCGCTCAAGCGGCAGATGTTGATAAGCGTATAGCCGCTGGGCAACCGGTTGGCACGCTGGCGGGGGTGCCTATCGCGATCAAAGACAATATGTGTACTAAAGGCCACGCCACAACCTGCGCTTCGAAGATCTTACAGAATTTTGTTCCGCCTTATGATGCCTGTGTGGTAGAGAAACTCAAAGCAGCCGACGCGGTAATAGTGGGCAAGTGTAACCTCGACGAATTCGCGATGGGTTCCAGTACGGAAAACTCCGGATTGAAGCAAACACGCAATCCGTGGAATACAAATTGTGTACCGGGCGGCAGCAGCGGCGGTTCCGCGGCGGCGGTGGCAGCGGAACTTTGTTACGCGGCACTGGGCAGTGATACCGGCGGTTCGATTCGTCAGCCGGCAGGATTCTGCGGGGTTGTCGGGTTGAAGCCGACTTACGGCCGAGTGAGTCGATACGGGTTGGTAGCATACGGCAGCAGTCTCGATCAGATTGGGCCAATTACCAATAATGTAACCGATGCCGCCCTGATGCTGAACGTTATCGCCGGTCACGATGAACGCGATAGTACCAGTATAAGTGAAGAGACCGCTGCGTTGTCGGATTACCTTGCTGACATCGACAAGCCGTTGGAAAATTTGAAGATCGGCGTGGCAAAGGAATTCTGGCAGGTGGAAGGGTTGCACAATGATGTTGAACAAGCGGTACGGGCTGCGCTGAAAACCTATGAGCAATTGGGCGCGCAACTGGTTGACGTTAGTTTGCCTCACTTGGAATACGCCATTGCCACGTATTACTTAATAGCTACCGCGGAAGCATCCAGTAACCTAGCCCGCTACGACGGAGTGCACTACGGCCATCGCACCGCGGAACCTAAAGATTATATTGATGTGTATAATTCCTCACGAGCGGAAGGGTTTGGCGAGGAAGTAAAACGCCGTATCATGTTGGGCACCTACGCTCTAAGCAGCGGCTACTACGACGCTTATTACCTCAAGGCCCTTAAGGTTCGCAACCTGATCCGGCAAGATTTCAACCAAGCGTTCGAGCGGGTTGATTGTTTGATGTGCCCGGTATCGCCTGAGCCGGCTTTTGAAATCGGCTCTAAAGTGAACGATCCGCTGACGATGTATCTGTCCGACATTTATACCATCGCGGTGAACTTGGCGGGGATACCGGGGATCAGCATACCGTGCGGCTTCAGCGAGAATAACCTGCCTATTGGGTTGCAGATTATCTCGGGTAACTTCAGCGAAGATAAACTGCTGCGTATAGCTCGTATGTACGAACAACAAACTGATTGGCATCAACGTAAACCCAGTTTCTAAATTGTAAGGTTGTTTCGGCCGCGTGTCGGCTGGATATTCGGGTGAAAAACGCCCAGCAAAAAAACACTGCCTGGGATTGGTTATGACTTTTGACTTGGCGAAAATTCGCTGTGTGCTTTTTGATTTCGGCGGGACGCTTTACAGCGGTCGCTACTTCGCCGACGCGCCGGAAGGACATGACAACTGGCAGGAGATTCTTGACCTACACGTGTTCGGCCAGCCGTTGGTATTGAGCCAATGGTTGCTGGGCCGGAAGAACACCGTTGATATTGCCGGCATCGTAGCTGAACATATTAAACTGCCGGTTGCAAGTATAGTGAAACAAATGGAAGATGGTTGCCGTGATCTGAAGTTCAATCCTAATGTGATTCTTTTCGCTCAGAAGCTCAAGCAGAAAAATATCACTACCGCCTTGGTGACGCTCAACATGGATATCTTCAGCAATGTCGTCGTGCCAAGCCACGGGCTGGATCAACTGTTCGGTGTTATCGTTAATTCCGCTGATATCGGCACACTCAACAAAGAAGTACTCTGGCAAAAGGCTTTTGAGCTGGTGGGCGACGGAATCGGCTTTGCGGACAGCTTGCTGCTGGAAGACAACGCGTGTAACTTGGAACTGTTCGGAAGGCGAGGCGGTAAGGCTTGCGCCTACAAAGACGAAAAGACTTTTTACGAGTGGCTGACAGAAATCGGTCTGAACTGAAAAACACAACTTCATACACCAAAGTCGAGATGCGCACCACAGCGTTAGCATTCGTTCATTGCAAAAGAATGTGAGAGTCAACATGGAAACGAAACTAGTAGTCGGATTGGAAATACACGTGCAGTTAGCTTGCGAAACCAAGATGTTTTGCGGGTGCAAGTTGGGTTTCAACGATCCGCCCAACTCTAACGTTTGTCCTGTTTGCATCGGCATGCCCGGGGTACTGCCGGTAATGAACAAGAAGGCTTATGAATATTCGGTTCGCACAGCGCTGGCGCTGAACTGCTCGATCGCTCGTTTCACCAAATGGGACCGCAAAAGCTACTACTATCCCGATCTACCCAAAAACTACCAGATCAGTCAATATGATTTGCCGATGAGTTTTGACGGCGTGTTCGAGATACCCGTAGGCGATGAGTGGAAAAAGATTCGCATTTTGCGGGCCCACCTGGAAGAAGACGCTGGGAAAAATCTTCACGAGGGTATCGGCCACTCGCAAGTTGACCTCAACCGAGCCGGCACGCCGTTGCTGGAAATCGTAACCGAGCCTGACCTCAGCAGCGCTGAAGAATGCCGAATCATGGCTCAGGAACTGCAACGGCTGGTTCAATTTCTCGGCGTCTCGCACGCCAATATGCAAATGGGCCACATGCGTTTTGAACCGAACATAAATCTGATCATCGACGACAACGGCATCGAGTATCGCACGCCCATTTGTGAAATTAAGAACCTAAACAGCTTTCGGGCATTGGAAGGCGCGGTTGCTTACGAAAAATGGCGCCATTTGGAAGAATGGAAAAAAGACCATAACTGGACCGTGGAGAATTACGGTAAGCAAAACCGCGGCTGGGATGACGCCAAAGAGCAAACCGTTTTTCAACGCGAAAAAGAAGAAGCTCATGACTATCGTTATTTCCCCGAGCCGGATTTGGTGCCGGTGGAAATCGATGACGCTTGGCTAGCTTCTATCCAAGAGACGGTTTGTGAATTGCCGTTGGCTATGCAGCATCGATTCGTCCATGACTACGGCTTGAGCGACTATGATGCTTCGGTTTTGACCAGCGACAGAGCCACAGCGACGTTCTTCGATGAAGCAGTACAAGAGTGCGGACTGGGCAAACGAGTCGCTAACATAGTAACCCAGTTCGGCCTAAAAGTCGCCCACGAACGCCAATGCACTATCGATCAACTGGACATCTCCTGTCATCGGGTCGCGCAATTGGCGACCATGGTACAAGAAGGAACCGTCAACGCTTCAGCGGCAGCGACGATATTTGAAAAGATGCTTGAAGATCCCGCTGAACCACAGGCAATAGCGGAAAAAGAAAACCTGATTCAAAAATCCGACGCCGGGGAACTGGAAGCGGCCGTGCTGGAAGTACTCAAAGCCAATGAGCAAGCCGTCGCCGAAGCAACATCCGGCAGCAAGAAAGCGAAAAAAGCGAGAGGCTTTCTAATGGGCCAAATCATGCAAAAAACCCAAGGACAAGCCAACCCGCAAATTGTAAATCAATTACTGGACAAACACCTCGCGGATTAAACACCGGGCATAATTCAGAATCGTAATGACGATCCTATTAGGAAAGCGATATATATGCGAGTCATTTTAGCGGGCGCTGGTGAGATTGGTTGGTTTGTCGCGGAGCAGGTTTCCGCGGCCGGCCATGATGTCACTCTGATTGAACACAACGAAGGCCGGGTTCGCGAGGCATCCAATGAATTGGATGTGCGCGCTTTGCCGGGCTTGGCAAGCTCAGCTAAGGCTTTGGTCGAAGCAGGCATAGCAAACGCTGATTTGTTGGTCGCGCTGACCGGCAGCGACGAAACCAACTTAGTCTGCGCCTCGATCGGACGTCGGCTGGGCGCCAAGAACACCATCGCCCGAGTCGATGACGTTCTTTATCGCAAAGCCACCGAGATATCCTATAGCGAACATTTCGGAATCGATGACCTTATCAGTCCGGAAATGCTCACCGCACTAAATCTGGCTTCGATCGTACGCAATCCCGGTTCGCTGGCGGTGGAACACTTCGCCCGCGGTACATTGGAGATGCAGCAATTCTGGACCGATCGCGGCGCCAAGAACGTCGGCAAACCGCTCCACCAAATCCAATTGCCCAACGATGTGCGTATCGGCAGTATTCAACGAGATAATCAAATCATCATTCCCAACGGCAATACCGAAATATTGCATAATGACCTGATTACCCTCGTGGGTAAGACAGAAGTTGTAGCCCAGGCTCGAACAACCTTTGAAGCCGCCCAACCCAAAACTCAAAAAGTAGTGATTATGGGAGGCGGCCATATCGCCATCAGCTTGGTCCGGCGTCTGCGCAGCAAGACCTATCGCGTAACTATCATCGAACGCAACCCTAAGCTCTGTGAATCGCTCGCTGAATCTCTACCTAACGCTACCATCCTATGCGGTGACGGAACCAACCTGACACTATTGCAAGAAGAAGGTATCGATGTCGCTGATTTCTTCATCACCACTACCGCCAGTGATGAAACCAACATAATCAGCGCTATCCAAGCCAAGAATCTCGGCGCCAAGCAAGTACTCGTCGTGATCCATCGGCCCGACTATGCCGGGCTGGTAGAGAAACTTGGTATTGATAATGCCGTCAGTCCCCGCGTGGTCATGGCTCGGGAAGTGCTGACCTGGCTCGAAATGCAGAAAATCACTACCTTGGCGCAAATAGATAACGGCAACGCCGAGATACTGCGATTGAACGTACAGAGTACCGATTTCGTTGGTCAGTCTCTGCGCGATATCGCCCTGCCGCCGGATTGCCTGGTCTTGGCGCTGCAGCGCGGCAAGGAAACCATGATACCGCATGGTGATACTGTCTTTGATCTCGGCGACAGAATCGTCGTTATTTGTCGGGTCGATAATCGCAAAAAACTGGCCAAACTCATCACCGGTTAAAAGGACTCTCAACTTGAATCGTCGTCAAGTTAGCAAACAACTAGGTATTTTGATACTGCTCTTGGCCGGGTTTATGCTCACCAGTTTGATTTGGGCCGTAATAGACCACCATCAAGGCCATTTCGACAAAATCCTCTGGGCGGTACTCAGCTCGGTCGGGATATGTCTCGTATTGGGTATCGCGTTGTGGTATCCATGCCGATCGGATCATCAACCAATTTATCGACGTGAAGCTATCGCGGTGGTCGGTATCGGCTGGTTGTTGGCCGGGGTATTGGGGGCTTTGCCCTATTTGCTTTCCGGCAGTCTCACGGCACAATTTCCATCGCTGTTTGAACGTATCTGCGCTGGGATTTTCGAAAGCGTCAGCGGGTTTAGTTGTACCGGTTCAACGGTGTTTGCCAGCCCGGAGGATCTGCCGCGTGCCCTGCTGTTTTGGCGCAGCCTAACCCATTGGCTCGGCGGTATGGGTATTGTAGTGTTGTTTGTAGCCATACTGGGACAAACCGGGCCGGCGGCGAAATTCATGTTTAGCGCCGAAGTACCCGGCCCACTGGCAGAATCAATTCATCCGCGCGTTAAAAACGCCGCCCTGCTGCTTTGGAAGTTCTATCTAGCGTTGTCCATTGCCGAAGTCATCGCTCTGTGCTTGCAGGGTATGAATCTTTTCGACTCCCTTTGCCACACTTTCGGCACCATGGCAACCGGTGGATTCAGCACCCGCAACGCCAGTATCGGATACTATCATAGCCTCAGCATCGAAATCACCATTATTGTGTTCATGATTCTCGCGGCAACTAACTTCAATCTCTATGCTGCTTTGTTACAAGGTCGTTGGCGCGCGGTACTGCAAAACAAAGAATTACATATCTACCTTCTACTGTTGGTAGTCTCCGTCGCTTTGGTGAGCGCCGATATCTATCTCAATCAAGACGGCGACCCGAGTTGGGGGCAAGCGGTGCGCTCAGCCAGCTTCAATGTGACTTCCGTCATGACCACGACGGGGTTCGGCGTGGGCGACTTCAACCAATGGCCTGACTTCTCCCGTTATCTGATTGTGATGCTAATGTTCGTCGGAGGCTCAGCCGGGTCCACCAGCGGCGCGATAAAAGTCATACGCTTCATTATATTCACCCGGGTAATCGTACTAGAAATCGAACGGGCGTTTCGACCTCATGTGGTTCGGCCGCTAAAAGTCGGCGGTCATATTCTCGATGATGACCTTAGACGCAGTGTCAGCTATTATATCGCTTTGCACATTACCGTGGCTTTGCTGGCGGTAGCGCTGCTGCTGATGCTGCAAAATGACGCATGTGTGCCCGACGGTACCCCACACTTGGATTTAGAGAGTGCATTTTCCGCGGTCGCGGCTACCCTCAACGGTGTCGGGCCCGGTCTCAATTTGGTGGGTGCGACAGCCAACTTCGCGTTCTTCAACGGACCGGCAAAACTACTATTGTCCTTGCTGATGATCTTGGGCAGGTTGGAAATCATGGCTATCCTATGTTTATTAATGCCCAGCTTCTGGCGGCACAATTAGGGCGGCCCAGTGGGTCGGGGCAACCTTTAACAACATAAGTATTTATAGCAAAAATGTTTATGTTCAGCGACGTGCTCCAAACCCTAATCCACTCGTCATCTTTTCCCAACAAAAATGCTTTGTCATGATTGAAAAACGACCCTTTCTAGCTAAAATGGTAGGGTTAAGCGAAAGGAATAACGGGCCGCTCGTAATTAGACCCATGAGTATATGAGGGAAAAAACCTATGACCAGAATTGACTCCGACAAAACCACTAAGGGCCAAAGCTTAGTTCCCCTGATTACTAACCTGCCAGAAAAGGGTGCGTTGCATCTCGGCATAGACATCGGCTCGATAAGTTGTAAGGTAGTCGTTATCGATGACCATCGCAAGTTGCTCTATCAGCGTTACGAACGGACCCATGGCAAACCGATGAGAACTGCCCGTGCCGTTCTGTCGGATCTGCTGCAACAGATATCCAGTAATCGCATCGCCACCATGGCCGGCACCGGCAGCGCCTGCCGCAAATTGTGCGAATTGCTCGGAATCGATTTCATTAACGAACTAATATGCCAATCCGCAGCCATCCGTCATCTTCGCCCTGAAGTTCGTACCATCATAGAAATGGGTGGACAAGACAGCAAAGTCATGTTCCTGGCTGACCAAAATGACACTGCCCATGGCGATATGGTTGACTTCTCCATGAACACCAATTGCGCCGCGGGTACAGGGAGTTTTCTCGATCAACAGGCATCCCGCTTGAATGTCGCGATCGAAGAGGAATTCGGCCAATTGGCTATGAAAAGCGAGACCCCGCCTCGGGTTGCAGGGCGCTGCAGCGTTTTCGCCAAGAGCGATATGATTCACTTGCAGCAACAGGCTACCCCTGTACACGATATTGTGGCTGGGTTATGCTTGGGATTGGCGCGTAATCTAAAAAGCAGTCTCTGCCAAGGCAAAGAAGTAATCGCGCCGGTAGGGTTTTGCGGCGGCGTGGCGAGCAATATCGGTGTGGTGCGCGCCCTGGAAGAAGTTTTTCAATTAGGCAAGAACGGTCTTATTGTTCCGCCGGAGCATGCTGTTACCGGAGCCATCGGTGCGGCACTCGTGCAGATGCGCGAAGGAGCTGGGACCGGCAGCGTTCAAGAGCCGCGTGTTCTTTTGGCCAAGCTCGATGAATACATCAACCAAGAACGCACCGTCGGCTATCGTCTGGCTCCCCTACCGCAGCCCAGCAATCCCAAACCGCCCAGTACCGTTCATAGCGATATCGTAGCCGCGGCTCGCGAAGCCGGGGTAAAAATCCCCGCTTATGTCGGCATCGATGTCGGCTCCATCAGCACCAACGTCGTCGTGATGGACCAACATCAAAACGTCCTTAGCAAAGCCTATCTTATGACCGCCAGCAGACCGTTGGAAGCCGTGAAACGCGGGTTGGATATGGTCAAACCAGATATCGCTGACGTTGTGGAAATCAAAGGCGCCGCAACCACCGGCTCGGGGCGTTATCTTACCGGCGATTTCGTCGGCGCCGATCTGGTCATTAATGAAATAACCGCCCAAGCCAACGGTGCCGCGATCGTGGATCCGACCGTCGATACTATTTTTGAAATCGGCGGGCAAGACAGCAAATATATTTCGCTCGAAGACGGCGTAGTGGTGGACTTTGAAATGAACCACGCTTGCGCGGCCGGCACCGGCAGTTTTCTCGAAGAGCAAGCCGAACGCCTCAGCATGAACATCAAAGAAGAGTTCGCCAATGAAGCGTTTACTTCCACAGCACCTATCCGGCTCGGCGAACGTTGTACTGTGTTTATGGAATCAGACCTGGTCAGCTATCAGCAGCAAGGCGCCGAACGACCCGACCTTGTTGCCGGGCTGTGCTACTCCATTGTCACCAATTATCTCAATCGCGTCGTAGCCCATCGCAAAGTCGGCCAGCGAATCTTCTTCCAGGGAGGCACAGCTTTTAACCGCGCAGTGGTGGCTGCGTTTGAAGCGGTTACCGGCAAGTCCATCGTCGTGCCCAACCACCATGAAGTGACCGGTGCGCTGGGAGCGGCGGAACTGGCGCGCAGACACATGGTACAACGTACCGCGGAAAACAACGGTGTTGCGCCCGAAAGCAGTTTCAAAGGCTTTGAACTTTCCAAATTAACCTATGAAGTACGCTCATTTGAATGCACCCACTGCTCCAACAACTGCGAAATCAAAGAAGTGACGATCCCCGGATCTGATCCGCTGTTTTATGGCTCGCGTTGCGATCTTTACAACGTCAAAAAAGACGAAGCGGCACAAAAAGACCTACCCAATTTGTTCACTGAACGTCAGCAAATGCTGGAAAAGCACGCGGGTATCAGCAAAGACAAAGGATCCGCCGCCGCTGCTGCCAAAGGCACCATCGGCATACCCATGTGCCTGAGCAACTTCCAACTGCTGCCTTTGTGGGGCACATTCCTCAGAGAACTGGGATATGACATTTTGATATCCGGCCGATCCAGCAAAAAAGTGATCCACAGCGGGGTCGAAGCGGTACTCTCACAAACCTGCTTCCCGGTCAAAGTCGCTCACGGCCATGTGCTGGAGTTGGTCGAAAAAAACCTCGACTTCATCTGGTTGCCCAGTGTAGTCAGTATGAACAAAGATTACGAGGAAAACCAACATAACCAACTCTGCCCGTATGTGCAGACCATCCCCTATCAAGTGCGCGTCGCCCTTAACGCCAAAGGTATCGATACCAAAGGCGCCAAAAACCATCTTTTGGACCTGCACATCCGTTTCCAAGACGGTCTGCCGGCCTTACGCAAATCTCTCTGGAGCCTAACCGAAAAACTCGATTGCAGCAAAAAGCAGATCAACGCCGCGTTAGACAAAGCCCTCACGGCACAACAAGAATTCGACAATGCCTGCGTCAAACGCGGCCAAGAAATTCTCGCTAACTTGCCCGCCGATCAACGCACCTGCGTTATCGTATCAAGACCGTACAACGGCTGCGATCCCGGCATAAGCCTCGACCTGCCCCGAAAACTACGTAAGATGAACGTTCTGGCAGTCCCTATGGATTTCCTTGATCTACGGGACGCCAACATAATCGAACCGGAACTCCAAGCCAATATGTACTGGAAGTACGGCCAACGAATTTTCCGTGCCGCACATATCATCCGTGACAACCCCCGCCTCAACGCCATATACATAAGTAACTTTAGTTGCGGCCCGGACAGCTTCATCCTAACAATGTTCAAGGAACTCATGGTAACCACCGAAGCTGACGGTTCGGAACGGCGCAACCCCGCACTGGTTCTCGAAATCGACGAACACAGTGCCGACGCCGGTGTAGTCACGCGATTGGAAGCGTTCCTGGAAAGTCTCAAATCAGTCGAAGGCCATCGCCCAGCCGCGCCCGCAACTGCCGCTCAGCAATCAGACAACAGCCCCTGGCGCCATGAATGGGGCGATTGCTCCGATCGGACAATCTACATCCCATGGATGGGTGACCATAGTCACGCGTTGGCCGCGGCGTTTAGGCATTGCGGACAAAACGCACAAGTTATGCCAATCGGTGATGACGAAACTTTGCGTTGGGGCAGACAATTCACTTCTGGCAAGGAATGTTTGCCGTGCATCATTACTTCAGGCGATATGCTCAAAAAAGTCACTGAACCCGGATGCGATCCCGACAAGATAGCATTCTTTATGCCTGGAGGCAGCGGTCCTTGCCGATTCGGTCAGTATAACTGTCTTCAAAGCTTAATCCTCAAACATGCCGGGTTCTCCAACAACATTCCCATTATCGCGCCTAACCAAGACAGCAATTTCTATGCTCACTTCAAGCGATTTAAAAAAGACCCGACCCGCTTGGCTTTCGACGGCATAGCTATGATGGATTTGCTGCTCAAAGTCTTACACAAAATTCGCCCCTACGAACTGGAAGCTGGTTCGGTTGACCAAGCTTACCAATCCTGTGTAAAACGTGTGGTGAACGCCATTGAGCAAGGGCTCAGCGAAAAAGCTCAAGCCGCCGTTATGGCCGAGTGTGCCGCTGAACTGGCCGCGGTGGCTATCGATCGTAGCACCCCGCGTCCATTGGTGAGCGTGGTGGGCGAAATCTATGTCCGTTCGCATTACTTCGCTAACGACAATATCGTACGACAGCTCGAAGCGCTCGGCGCGGAAGTCAATCTCGCAGGCTTCGCGGAATGGCTTTACTATACCAACCACACCCGCCGACTAATGGCCAAGCGATGGAACGATTACAGTTTATTGATCCAAAACATTGTCAAGAACTCATTGCAGCATCGCATCGAGAAACGCCTCGCCAAACCGCTCGAAGCCCGCTTCGGTCCGCTCGCCGAGGGTGATATCCGTGATGTCATCGAGCTGGGCAACGATTACATCCATGAGTCTTTTGAAGGCGAAGCAATCTTGAGCGTCGGCAAAATGGTGGAAATGCACCATCATGGCGCCGCCGGAGCTGTCAACGTGATGCCCTTTACGTGTATGCCCTCCACAATTGTCAGCGCCATCGGTCGTCAAGTTTCCAAAGACACCCACGGCATGCCTATTCTGAATATCAGCTATGACGGCCAGCAAGATCCAACTCTCCAAACCCGACTCGAAGCATTCATACACCAAGTGCGCACCTTCGATCGGCATATCAACCAACAAACATCGCTTGTTACGCATTAAGGAATAACGTGCCTCACAGTCAGCAATCCACATACGCCGTTCCTTGCTCCGCTGAAGTCAAACACGCACCCGGCGAAAACCATCAGACCGACTTCGCCGACGCTCTCCGTCAGCATCGCCTAGATATGCAGCGTTACCGCGCACTCAATGCCAAGCTGCCTTTCAATACCCAAGCGACCTGTCCCGGTTGCTGGCAGCCGGTGCCCGCGCAGTTCGCTAATAATGATAACGGCCAATTGGTACTTCATTTCGATTGTCCTGATTGCGGACCTACAGCACAGGTACATCACGATACCGTTTGGTCCACAAACCAATCGGATCGACCCGGCTCCGCGGAAGAGACTTATTCAGGCCATGTAATCCAACCCAACGCCCGAGCCTTGCCTCGTGCTTTGCAGACTTTATGCCCCGAATGCGGCGCTGTCGTTATCGGCAGATATTTCGTCAAAGACTCCGCGGTTATGATCGAGAAGAACTGCCCCGCGCATGGTCACTTCCACGATATTATCAATCGCGATGTCCGCATGTTTCTCAAAGGCTCCTATTGGAGCTTCGAAGAACAGCCCGGCCTACTTAATCCCGCCAATCCCGGCACAACTGCCTGCCCCAGCGATTGCGGGTTTTGCGGCCGACATCAATCTTGCTCCTGTCTAGCGAATATCGACCTGACCAATCGCTGCAATCTTAATTGCCCTATCTGTTTCGCTAACGCCAATGTTGCTGGTTATGTTTATGAACCCAGCTTCGAGCAAATCCGCGATATGCTTCAAAACTTGCGGAACATTAAGCCCACTCCCGCAACCGCCGTTCAATTCAGCGGCGGTGAACCGACCATCCATCCACGCTTTCATGATATTTTGCGCTGTGCCAAAGAACTGGGTTTCTCTAATATCCAGATTGCCACTAACGGCCTAAAAATGGCGAACTATGAATTCGCTGAGAAAACCCGCCAAGCCGGCCTGCATACCTTGTATCTCCAATTCGACGGCGTCGATCCTGAAATATACCTACGAACCCGCGGGCGTGACATCTGGGACAAAAAACTCGCCGCCATAGAAAACTGCCGACGGCTCGATTTGAAAGTCTGCTTGGTTCCCACCATTATAAAAACCATTAACGACGACCAGGTCAGCAAGATTTTCCAATTCGCGGTGCAAAACATCGATGTTGTCAGTGCCATAAGCTATCAACCGGTTTGCTTCACTGGCCGTATCGATACCGAACAGAGGCTTCGTCAGCGTTACACCCTCGGAGACTTGGCCCATGACTTAGCCCAAGCGTCCGGCGCTGTAATCGAACGCGATTTCTATCCGCTATCGATTGTGATGCCGCTGTCTCAAATGCTCGAATCAGTTACAGGCAATCCCAAAATTAAACCTAGTTGCCACACCGATTGCGCCTTCGGCACCTACTTCCTTGTGGACGATCATCAACAAGTCCATCCGTTCCCCAAAGTACTTGATGTCGAAGCGCTGTTTTCCGGCATGAACAAACTGGCGAAAAAATTCGCGCCGCGGGCCGGTAAGATTTCTTTTCTCGATAAAATCCGGCTTTTGAATATGTTCAAAAACGCCTTCCATCCCGATCAGATGCCGCCCGGACTTACCATCAAACGCTTCATTAACGCACTGCAAGGACTGGTGGACAAAAACCAAGGACGAGGCACCGCCGGCCAAACCAACTATCGTACCCTCATGGCGGCCGGCATGCACTTTCAAGATCGCTATAACTATGACATCGAACGCGTCAAACGCTGCGTCATACCTTATTCAACACCGTTGGGAATGATTCCTTTCTGCGCTTATAACAGCGGCCCCATGTATCGCTCGCTGGTAGAAAAACTTTATGCTCACTAGCAACGCGCAATCTTTGGGGAAAATATTATAATGGCAACCTTGGCTTATCCACTCATACTTGCCTCGGCTTCTCCTCGAAGGCAAGAACTATTACACCAAGCCGGCTACAGTTTTACAGTAGCACCTTGCCGCTTACCTGAACCCGCCGAGCCTGCCGATGGCGTCATCCCCGCCGCTTGGGCTGAATCATTAGCTTACTTCAAAGCTCGATGCGTAGCCAACGAAAACCCCGCAGCCATCGTCATTGGTGCCGACACCATCGTAGCACGCGGTGCAACCATTATCGGCAAACCTGTTGACCAAGACGATGCCCGTCGCATACTCACCACCATGTTTGCAGGCCGAAACGACGTCATAACCGGCTTGGCGATAATACCACCTGTGCCCCACAAACGCATCATCACCAGCGTCACCAGCACCATTGTCATGCGACCTATGACAGATCAAGAATTGGAGGAATACCTCGCCGGCGGAGTCTGGCGCGATAAGGCCGGTGCCTACGCCTTCCAAGAAGGAGGCGACAAATTCGTCCAAAGCCTGCAAGGAAGCGTATCAAACATCGTAGGCCTACCCTGCGAAAAACTGCAGGAAATCCTTCAGCAGTTTGCTGTATAACTATAGTACAATGAACGTGCTATCAAACAAGTCGAACATAGGATCTAGAATAATGCTGAAAACAACCACCCCAGCCAAATCTCTTACCCCTCTGTTGCTGCTTGCGCTGTTTATCCTTCCGTTAGGTTGCGAAGATGAAAACAGTCCTACCGGCCGAACATCGCCCCACGGCCTGCCGGTTACGACTATGACCGTCGCCGATGAAGTCTTCACCATCGAACTAGCTTATACTGAAGCGACTCGTACCCAAGGATTAATGTATCGTGACACGCTCGGCGCCAACGAAGGAATGCTTTTTATTTTCGCCGATCCCGAAATCCTGAGTTTCTATATGCGAAATTGCTTGATCGACTTGGATATCGTCTTTCTCGACGCTGACGGAAGAATTGTGCAAACCACGACCATGACCGCCCCCACCCCCAATCAGCAATCCTTCGAACACTATTCCAGCGTTTTCCCAGCGCAATATGCTCTGGAACTGCCCGTCGGAACTTGCCAACGGCTCAACCTGCAAATCGGACAGATTATCCAGATTCCGGATGTTATCAAACGCATAACCCCGGAATCACGCCCGCTGTCTATTGGCGCTCACTGATTTCCATCGCTACGATCGTGACATCGTCGCGCGGATGCAGCGAACCTTCTTCGCGATCGATAATTTCTACTAGCTTTTGACACATCGCCTCGGCACTGCAATCCGCCAGATTGCCAAACTCCGCCCGAAAACGCAATTCTTGGTCCGGCCCGGCATTCTCGAAGGCCATTTCCACACCATCGCTGTAAGTCAACAGTTTATCACCCGGCGCCAGTTGATAGCGAAACGTTTCGTACTCCAAGTCCGAGAACACACCCAATAATTTGCCCGATACGTCCAGCTCCCGCGCTTGAGAGTGTTTGTCAATGTGCATCGGGAACGGATGACCCGCACTGGCCATACGCAATTCCCAAGTTTCAGTGTTGATGATCCCGTAACAACACGTCACAAACTGATTGTTGCTTAGGTTCTGCTCCACCATCTCATTGTTCAGTTGCGCTATCGCATCGCCCGGCTCAACAATGGTGTAGCTTTTACCTTTAATTTTCTTGGTTATCATTGCCGTTTTGATAAACATTGTCAGCAACGCGGCCGGCATGCCGTGACCTACCGCGTCAGCAACATAAAAACCAACATGTTTTTCGTCTAAACGTATAATGTCGTAGATATCGCCGCTGACCCACGACGCCGGACGATATACTGTCGCAAAACGTAACCCCGGAACTTCCGGAATGCGACGTGGCAAAAAATCTTGTTGCAGTCGAGAAGCCAAATGCATTTCTTCACTGACATCTGTGAAATGCTGATTCAGAGGTTTCTGCATCTGACGCAACATCTCCAATTCAGATTGCATCTGCTTAAAAGCCGGACGCATCTCTTTCAACGTCATCAAACGCCCCTTGAGCATCTCCACAGACTCGCCTTGAACGCCTCCACACATCTGCTCAGCCGTAAGCTCTGAATCTACGTCCCCGCCGCATTCTTTCCTTAATAACAGCGTATTGACTTCCAATTCCGTCAATTCGCTGGTAACTTTGCGAACCCAAGCACTATCCAGCCCTTCCCAAGCCTCCAGTGCCAAAACGGCAGCTAATGGGTCAGCATCCGCTTCTATCTGGGAAACGTCCAAAGGATCAAATAACCTGCTGTCTAAATCCAGTTGCTTGAGAATTTGCCCCAGCGAATCGGGCATCTGCCCATTTGGGGACAATACCAAAACGTGTTCTCTCTGTCGCATGCTAACCCCAATACTATTATGAATTTATAAATGCGGACATATAATCTCTAATGCCCATAAACAGCCACGTCCTATCTACTTTGTCGTCTCTTGGAAAGCCTCGCTTTAGAACCGCTTTAATTATAAAACAACACAATATATAAATCCTTGTAAAATAACACCTTAACATAATACAACCTGAAACTCCGCCCAAACCGGGGTAAATAAGACACAGGGCGGCCCATCTGGTGGGTCCACATTTTTCGCTGTTAAGAATCCTCTGTGACGCACGTATTGTCTTACCAGGCAATACTTAATAGAAATCACAAAATATTGTACATATTTCTCCCAAAAGCCGATTGACCATACAAGATGTTGTGTTATCATAAAAAATCATCTTCGGTGGTGTCAAATTCCATTGAAGAGTCCTCCAAATCAAGCACGGTTCGAGTTGTGCGATCTCGATTCCGCCAAGTTGATGGAGAATTGGATTTAACGTCGTAATATTGGCTTGCGCCTAATGTACCGCCATATAATTAGTAACAGGACTAAATCCCGCTAAAAATCGCTTTCGTTCGAGCAAGAGTAAAGGGCTAATCTAATATATAGCTTGGTTAGCCCTGAATTTATTAATAGTAAGATTTTTATAAGTTTCATAATTCGCATGTTGCAGGGAGGTAGACATGTCCAACAACTCCGCTAGAGAAAAGACGAACCACTCAAGAGACGTGGATCTTAATAACACTAAGAATAAAAAAACTACCCCCATCTCTGTGGAACGTCACTTTAGCAGTGAGACTACCAGCCCCTTTGACCAGATCGAATGGGAAAAACGCACCGTCACCATAACCGACGAGAAAGGTGCCATCGTCTTTGAGCAAAAAGACGTCGAGGTGCCCAAATTCTTTTCGCAATTGGCTGCCAAGGTGGTGGTCAGCAAGTATTTTTACGGCGAGAAAAACACTGGCGAACGAGAATCTTCGTTCAAAGAGTTGGTACATCGGGTGGCACGCACCATCGCTGATTGGGGATTGCAGGATGGGTTGTTTGCCGACCAAAAACAAGCCGATCTGTTCTATAATGAACTCGCTTGGCTGTGTGTGAATCAATATGGCGCGTTTAATTCGCCCGTATGGTTCAACGTGGGCCTGTTCGATGTCAAAGGCATTCCCGGCAGCGCCCATAATTATTATTGGGACACCGAAACCCAAAGCGTAAAACCCTGCCCGAATAGCTACCAATATCCGCAAAGCTCCGCTTGCTTTATCCAACAAGTAGGCGACACAATGGAAGATATCATGGCGCTGGCTACCAGCGAAGCGATGTTGTTCAAACACGGCAGCGGAACCGGAACCGATCTTTCCACCTTGCGCAGCAGTCGTGAAAAACTCAGCGGCGGCGGCAGACCTTCCGGACCTTTAAGTTTCATGCGCGTATTTGATCAGATCGCCGCGGTAGTAAAAAGCGGCGGTAAAACCAGACGTGCCGCTAAAATGCAATCTCTGAAAATTCATCATCCCGACATCAAGGAATTCATCACCTGCAAGGCTGACGAAGAACGAAAAGCCTGGGCCTTAATCGAAGAAGGCTACGACGGCAATTTTAATGGCGAAGCCTACAGCAGTGTTATGTTCCAGAATGCCAATCTTTCAGTGAGAGTGGATGACGAATTCATGGCCAAAGCCAAGTCCGGCGGCACGATTGAAACCCGCGCGGTAACCACCGGCGATGTGATCGATCATTACGACGCTCAGGAACTAATGCACTTGATCGCCGAAGGGACCCACATTTGCGGCGACCCCGGCTTGCAATACGATACCACCATCAATCGCTGGCACACCTGCCCAAACAGCGGACCAATCAACGCCAGCAACCCGTGCAGCGAATATATGTTCATCGATAGTTCCGCTTGCAATCTTGCCAGCTTGAACCTGATGAAATTCCGCCAAAGCGATGGCAGCTTTAATGTGGAAGCCTTCCGCAAAGCTATCCGTATTTTTATTATCGCCCAAGAACTGATCGTTGACCACGGCAGCTATCCTACTGAACTCATCACCGAAAATTCTCATAAGTTCCGCCCGCTCGGACTCGGTTACGCCAATTTGGGCGCGCTGCTAATGTCATTGGGTTTGCCTTACGATAGCGCAGCCGGACGCAGCCGCGGCGCAGCGATCACCGCTGTTATGACCGGCACCGCGTATGCCGTCAGCGCCGAACTCGCTCAGTGCCTCGGCACCTTTGATGAATACGATAAAAACCGCGAACCTATGCTCAAAGTGATCGGCATGCACCGTAATGCCGTCCGCGATATCGACCAAGACCTATGCCCTGCCAACCTCTACAAAGCTGCGCAAAACAGTTGGGACCAAGCACTGGCCCAAGGAGAAAGCAACGGCTTCCGCAACGCGCAGGTTTCGGTACTCGCTCCAACCGGCACGATCGGATTCATGATGGATTGCGATACAACCGGCGTCGAACCTGATATCGCTCTGGTCAAATACAAACTCTTGGCCGGCGGCGGAATGCTCAAGATCGTCAATAACACCGTACAGTTGGCACTGCAGCAACTGGGATACAATCCCGAGCAAATCAAAAACATCATCGCGTGGATCGATGAAAACGACACCATCGAAGGCGCCGACGATATCGACGACCAACATCTGCCCGTCTTTGATTGTGCTTTCAAAGCTACCAAGGGACAACGATTCATCCATTATCTTGCTCATATCCGCATGATGGCCGCTGTGCAGCCGTTTATCTCCGGTGCTATCAGCAAAACCATCAATATGCCTACTGACTGCACCATCGAAGATATCGCTCAGGCATACATTACGGGTTGGGAACTCGGTGTCAAAGCCGTGGCCATCTATCGCGACGGCTCCAAACGTTCTCAACCGGTCAACACCAACAAAGCCAAACTCGCCGCCGCGGAAAGAAAAGGCGAAACTCTCACCCTGGAGCAGGTAGAGGAAAGACTCGAAAATCTTATTGAATATCAACCGGTAACTAACGATATTCGTCAGCGCCGCGCTCAGCGGGTTCGTCTGCCCGCTACGCGCCACAGCATCACCCATAAATTCGACGTTGCCGGACATGAAGGTTATCTAACGGTGGGGTTGTACGAGGATGGTCAACCTGGTGAGTTGTTTATCACCATGGCCAAGGAGGGCAGCACCGTTGGGGGCCTTATGGATGCTTTTGGAACTTGCGTGTCGATGGCGCTGCAGTACGGTGTGCCGCTTAGCACTTTGGTTGATAAGTTCAGCCACATGCGCTTCGAGCCGGCCGGCATGACAGGTAACCGCGATATCCCATTCGCCAAGAGCCTTATCGACTACATCTCTCGGTGGTTGGGCATGACCTTCCTGCCCGGATACCGTCAAGCCAACGCGCCCAAAAGGCCCAGCGAATCCAATGATAACGACAACGATGAGGACACCACTGTAAACCCTTCTTCAAGTATCCCCGGTGACCGACCCGCTCTATTAGGCCAAAGAACCGATCTTAACAACATCGCTAATCGTATAGACCAACTCATCGGCATGGTCAATAAGCCCGGCGGTGAACCGATAACCCTTGGCGATTCCGCGACGCAAATGCAGGCCTTCAATCAACAGTTCGGCCACTTCCAGGAAGACGCCCCCGTCTGCGATGTCTGCGGATCAATAACCGTACGCAACGGCAACTGTTACCGATGCCACAATTGCGGCGCCTCTATGGGATGCAGCTAAAACTACTGCCCACAAATATCCAAAACCTTCCAAGCCCGTCTCTTTACCAAGACGGGCTTTTTTAATGACTATTACCCCGCATATCTTTTTTTTCTCCTTGCCAAGCTGCATCGTTGAGCCCTAATCTACTGGTCAGACTGATAGCTAATCGTCTAACTTTTCTCGGAGAACTATCAATGGCCGGCATACCAGAAAGTATCAAAAAGCAAATCGCTAACCCGCAACCTGATTGGCAAACCTTCCGGGCCGTAATTACCGGCCAGGTCAAACCCAAGCGCGTCCATCTCGCTGAACTCTTCGCCGATCAAGAAATCATGCAGTGGATCACCAAAAACGTCCTGCAAACCCGTTGGACCCCAGCCAGTGAAGACCGCCAACAAATGGAAGCCCACTACATCGATGAAATCAATTATTGGCATCGCATAGGCTACGACTTCATCCGTGTTAGCGGCGGACTCGACTTTCCCACTCAAGTCCTATTGTCAAATGACACCGCTGAACTAGCCGACAAACAGCGCGGCTGGGCTGACTTGCATTCCGGTCCCATCCAATCCTGGGAAGACTACGAAAAATATCCCTGGCCCGAAATCAAAGAAGAGAACCTTTGGATGTATCAGTTCGTCGCTGATAATGTCCCCGATGGCATGGGCGTTCTTGCCTGCCCGCAGAGCGGCTTTTTGGAAATCCCGCTCGACATCCTCATCGGCTACGAATCTTTAGCCATGATGGCCTACGACGAACCTGATCTGATCAAAGCTGTGTTCGACCGCTGCCGTGAACTCATCGTAGGGACTTACAAAAAACTGCTCGACATCCCCCAAATCGTCGGTTGTTTCCAAGGCGATGACATGGGTTTCAAAACTTCCACGCTTATGCCTCCGGAGTTTCTGAAGACCCATTCGCTACCCGGGCATAAGGAAACCGCCGCCCTGGCCCACGATCGCGACAAAGTCTACTTCCTCCACTCTTGCGGCAATCTCGAAGAGATAATGGACTACCTCATCGACGAAGTCAAAATCGACGCCAAGCACTCCTACGAAGATGCTATTATCCCCGTCGAACAAATGTACGATAAATACAGCTCGCGCATCGGCCTGCTCGGCGGGCTCGATGTCCACATCCTCAGCGGCGAAGACGAAGCCGCCACCCGCAAACGCACTCGCCAAATTATCGAACATTGCATACCCAACGGCCGATTGGCTCTCGGCTCCGGCAACACCATCGCCAACTACTGCAAGCCGGAAAACGTCCTGGCTATGTTCGACGAAGCCTACACCTGGGGCCAGTAAGTTTTTCAAACTGACCGAAAAGAGCATGTCATTCCCGCGCAGGCGGGAATCCAGGAAAAAAAACCCTCGCCGAAGGCGAACCCATTCTAACGCTTTCGGGCTTTCATATTAAATAGACCCATCGCCGGCGGTTGCTAGTCTTGCGCTGACGACTTCTGCCGTTGCTTTCTCTGCCGCCAACCGTCAACCATCCCCGTCAGTGCGATCACACCCAACAGCCCAGTACACAGCATCGCGAAACTGTCCCCTATTCTGCTATACACCGTCACGCGACTGTCGCACATTATCCTGTCTGTTAGGAATCCCGCCACCACCTGCCGTTGGCGCGGATCGCCCGGCAAATCACCCGCCATACCCGCCTGCTGCACCATACCGTCCGGCCTGATAAAACAACTTATACCCGTATTCACCGACCGCGCGATCCCCACCCGATTCTCTATCGCCCGAAACTGGCATATCACCATATGCTGCAATAGCTCCGTCGTCGCCACCGGCCCCTTGCCTGCCTCTCGAACAAACCAACCATCATTACTAATGTTCAGCAAAAAATCCACCCGCTTGGCACCATCTTCCACTCCCGCCAACTGCCGCACCACTTGCGGCATAACGTCCTCGTAACATATCGCCACCGCGAAACGCCAATTATGCTGCTGGCTATCAGCGAAATTAAATACCGTCGCTTCCGTCCCCGTATCCAAACTATATTCGTAATCATAAGGCGTCAAATTGTTCAACACCCCATACAACCAAGGCCAACTCTGACGAAAAGGAACCACCTCACCAAACGGCACCAAGTGCATCTTGCTATAACTCTGCCATGCGTCACCGCCCCGCTCATAAAGCACCGCGCTGTTCCGGCGCGAAACCTGATAATAAGCGTCGCCCCGCTGTTCATACATCACTGTCGGAGTCCCCACCAAAATATCCACCGCACTCCGCACCGTAAGCAAACGCAGCATGGTATCCTGATAACGCGCCGTCTCCACACTCTCATTCACAACCGGCAATCTCAAATACTCCCGGTTCAACGGCGCCGTCATAGTCTCAGGCCAAACCACCAAATCCGGCCGCGCCTCCGCCGCCAGCGCCGCCTCCGTAAGCTCCAAATGCCGCGCGAATATCTCCTCCATATCTATCTTCGCGCCACGCACATATTGCGGCACCACATCTTGCACGACCGTCACAATGGGCCCCGGCGTCATCGTCCGCTCACCTTGCTTCAATCGCCACCGACCATAAAACGACACCACCAACAACAGCAGTACCATCGCGACCAAACCGATCACCCCCACTCCCCAACGACTTCTGTCACGACTCATTCGCCGGATAGGCCGCAGCAGTAAATCACAAACAACCCCGTTCATTGCCGCCAACAAAAACGTTACGCCGTACACCCCCACCAAATCGCAAACTTGTATCAGCTTGTAATTCTCATGCTGACTGTGCCCAAGAAACAACCACGGGAACCCCGTCATCAACGTCGCCCGCAGATACTCCTGACCAACCCACACCACAGGCAGCACCAACGCGAAAGGCCATCGTGTTCTACGATACACCCACCGCAACACCACCGCACACAACGGAAAATACCACGCCAGATAAAACCCCAGCGCCAGATAGCCCGGCACCGTCACCCCAACCAGCCAATACAGATTACTCAAAAAATACAGCAACCCCGCCCCATAAATAATCAAAACTCCCCACCGCAATCGCCGCACCGTCACCGCCCCCAGAACCCAAGGCACCAATACCACCCAACCCAGCCATGACCACCCCATCGGCTCTTGAATCGCGCTCAACCCCCCAATACTAATTAACATAAGAAAAATCACCCAGCGGTTGGCAAAACTCATCCCTGCCGGTTTCGACAAGTCCGAATCATCATCGGATCGCTCATCCTGACGCCTCAATTGCTGCTTTGATTTCTCAGCCATGCTCTTAAACACCGTTTTCTCAATAACATACGGTCACCACCGCCGCCGGGGCCAAACAACGCTACCAATATAATCCAGCACCGTCCCAGCCACAAACCCAAATCCAAATACAACTGCTCACAATACCATAAATGTGCCTGGTTGACGACTTTTGCCTTTTTAGCTATAAATGTGATATGGTCATTAATGGACTCCTGGCAGTGACACAAAGGCAGTATAATTCGCTGATTTGGATAGCGATCACCGTAGCTGCTTTGATGGTGCTGCTGGGCGTCGCTATCGTGGTCTTTCGGCGGCTTTTTGGGCCCAACCGAACTTACCAAGACCACTCCACGACATTCACATTGGCGGACATCGAGAAGATGAAAGACCAAGGCCAGATTTCCGCCGAAGAATATGAAGGACTGAAAGCACAAATTATTCAGGAAAGTCAGAAATAAACGTAGCCCCAATGTCAGGCAAATACCCATAACGCCAGGCAATTGGTACGCTTCAGCCAAAATCAACCCAATCGTGGGATAATTAGAAAAATCCAGAAGGACTCACAACTCATGGCATCAACGAAAAGAACTGGTTCAGGCAATTCACGCAGACGTCCTAACGCCTGCAGCTTTTGCGGTAAATCCGAACGCGATGTCGGCCCGATGATTGAAGGCCCCGACCAAATTTACATTTGCGCCAGTTGTGTCGAGCTTTGCTCCAGTATTATTCGCCAAGAAAGACGCAAGACCAGCCAAAAAACGCCGCTGTTCTCACGCATCCCCGCACCGCGCGAAATTAAAGAGCATCTCGATCAGTATGTCATCGGACAAGAATCCGCGAAGAAAAACCTCTCCGTCGCTGTCCATAACCACTACAAACGCCTCTGTCATCAACAAAACCTCGAAGATGACAGCGTAGAGATCGAAAAAAGCAATGTTCTTTTGATTGGGCCTACCGGATCGGGCAAGACCCTACTGGCTCGCACTCTGGCCCACTATTTGGATGTGCCCTTTGCCATTAGCGACGCAACTACCCTTACTGAAGCGGGTTACGTCGGTGAAGATGTCGAAAACGTCGTTCTCAGGCTCCTCCAAGCCGCTGACTACGATGTCGAACAGGCCCAAAGAGGTATCATTTACGTTGATGAAATCGACAAGGTCGGCAAGACCAATCAAAATGTCAGCATTACCCGCGATGTTTCAGGCGAAGGCGTGCAGCAGTCACTGCTGAAACTCCTCGAAGGCAGTACCGCCAACGTACCACCCCAAGGTGGTCGCAAACACCCCGAACAGCAGTACATCCAAGTCGATACTTCACAGATTCTCTTTATTTGCGGTGGAACCTTTACCGGTTTGGAAGAGGTCATCAAACGCCGCATCGGCCAAACGAAGATCGGATTCGATGCCGAGGAACTGCCCATCCAGGAAACAAGTCAGGAAACCGCTCAAATTCTCTCCCAGGTCAGCCCCGAAGATCTTGTCCATGTCGGAATGATTCCCGAACTTGTCGGCCGACTACCCGTTATCACGACCCTCGAGCCTTTGGATGAAGAAGCTCTGGTGAAGATTCTCACCGAGCCGCGCAATGCCCTGATCAAGCAATACATGAAATTCTTCGAGATGGAAAACGCCCAACTGGAATTCTCCCCCGAAGCGCTTCTGGCTATTGCCAATAAAGCCATCAAACGCGATACCGGCGCCCGCGCCCTCCGCGCAGTTACCGAAGAATTGATGCTCGACCTTATGTACGAACTGCCTGACGACACCGATGTGCAAAAATACGTTATCGATAAAGATATCGTCCAAGGCAAGGTTTCAAAATTCACCGCAAAAAAAATGAATAAAAAGGAAACCGCCTGATACTTACCGTGCCCGTTGTAACTGCCCGCTCCAGGGTAAATTTTGAATACGCATAAAGACCCCTCATATTTATCTCTGGCATGGTCCAAATAAATATCATTGATGCTGGACGGTTTTCTTTGGATGGCGGTGCCATGTTCGGCGTCGTCCCCCGCGTAGTGTGGCAACGCTATCACCAATCGGACCAACTCAATCGGATCCGCTTGGCCCTGCGCCTATTACTCATCCAAGACGGCAACCATAATATCATAGTCGATGCCGGGTTCGGCAACGCTGTCAATCCCACCCTCGCCGAACGCGTCAATCTTTCAGACCCCAACTTCAACTTCACCACCGCTCTGCAACCATATCAGCTTACCCCCGAGCAAATCACTGATGTTATTATTACCCATTTGCACTTTGATCATTGCGGAGGAGTTGTCACCAAGAAAAACAATCAATGGCTTCCCACCTTTGCCAATGCCAAGATTTGGTTGCAGCGGGAACAATTCCTGTGGGCTCAAGAACCGTCATCCAAAGATGCCGGCAGCTTCATCGCGAATCTCACCAATATGGTAGCAAAATTGCCCGGCCTTGCGCTCCTGCAAGGCCCCACCAATATCACCCCCCACGTCAGCCTGCTGTGTTATCAAGGCCACACCCCCAGCCAACAAACCGTGTTAATCCAAACCGAAGCCGGAATAGCTTGGTATAGCGCCGACCTAGTCCCAACCACTACCCATCTAAACTTGGCTTGGAATATGGCCTATGACAATAAACCACTTGAAACTGTAGAGGAGAAACGGCAAACCTTAGAGCGTGCCGTCCAAGAGAATTGGATCATCTATTTCGCCCATGACGCCCAAACCATTTCTGGACGTCTGCGCCGCCACGAAAATAAATTCCAGCTCTACGATCAAACTCCCGCCACCTAGAACGCCACAAGCTTCAAACCAATGGCCTTAAAGCCGTACTAGTCGTGCCGTGATATTTCCTGATGTTCGGAGATCGGCTGGTTTCGATGATAAACACCAACCGCGCGACTCAACTGACGTAACGTTCTGCGACCTTCCTCGCTGACTTCCAAACCAATGAACTGAAAACCTAGTGTCGGCTTCTCAGCGTCATCGGCATCTGTTTTATGACGAAATCGCGCTTCGACCTTGATCGGTTTTTGGTCCGGCAACGGTTTGAATTGCATCGTTACTTGTTCGCCATCGTGAAGCTCAGGCATTCTGTCTGCCGACATCGTTACTGCTACGCCGCCGGCTGACAAATTCGCCAAAGTGCTGTGGTATTGCTCCGCAAGCCCTGCGCCCGTATTAGACCAGAATGTTACATCCACATCCAGATCCTTTGGTACGTCAGCACGATTGTATGCACGACGCTGAATCTTCTCGATATGGTCCGGAGCATATATATTAATCACCGGAACTTTGTGGCCCGGTTCCATTTCGTATTGGTCTGCCTTGACAACCCGCGTCAAAAACAAAAACTTGTTATAACCCTTCTTGAAACTTATCGCCACTTCCTGCCCGGCGACCGGTTCCAAATGACACTCGGAACTGTCCGGTATCGGTTGAGACAATACCAACTGATTGCCGCGAACCGAAAGAAAATGAGATTTGTAAACCCGCCAGATATTGTCTTCGCGATTCGTCACTGTCAGAAATGTTCTCTTCTGCGCCATCTCTGTAAGTAATTGACGACATTCAATACCGTTGACAAATCGTCTCTTTGACATTCCAACATCTCCTAAAAGAACCGGCATAGAGCTCACTTAACCCAATACCATCCAAACCGATGGCCGACCAATATGCTCTTTCATCGAAAATCATTTCAGACACAATAGATTCGCTGATCAAATAGACTTGATCCTTTGCTAGATTCGGCTTATCCCACGGCATACATTAACCAATTGCCCCGACGTGAGCGAAACAGACCACGCCCAAACCAGAATTAGCCAATGTCCATGGAATCCCTCAGTCTCGGCTCAACGCCTTGCCAACGCTGAGCCGACCCCCGCTCATTAACCCCGCAACAGTGTCAAAACCCCCGAAAAAACACTCTAACAGTATCAAAAAACCGCTTTTATGCCTCCGGAACCGGCCCCACCACCGCATCGTAGTCTGTCATGCTCGAACGGTCACCAGAAACAACTTGAACGCAAAGCATAGTAACTCTGCTGGCATTTTGGCTGATATAACGCCGACCAACAATTCGTTTGTGAACTTGCATATCCTCATAAGAACTAGTGGCAGGTGATTCATTATCGGAACTTTCCGCAACCACGGCTGGCTCACAAAACGCACCGTTCCAATGCGGCGAAGTCAAGCTTTGCTGCAAGAACAAATGCCCAACAATCAGCATAATCGCGGCGTCAACCAACTTGCGACCCATCAAATCCATATATTCCGTGCCGGGCTGTGCCTTAACAAACGCGACCGCCTCAACCAGCTCTTCACGCCCTTTCTTCAGCAAAGCTACCAGATCCGCATATTCCGCTGGATACGCGAATTCTTCTTTTTCCAATAGGTATTTCTCAGCCGTACCGTTGCAAACACCGCGAACCGCCGCAACAACCTGCAACTGACTCGTACCTTCATATATACTCGTAATGCGAGCGTCACGCGCATGTCGCTCTACAGCGTAATCCTTCATGTACCCGCTGCCGCCCAACACTTGAATCGCGTCGTACGCCACGCTGTTGCACATCTCACTGGCGTAGTACTTGCTCATCGGCGTCAGCATCCCTGACAAACGCTTCAAACGTTTCTCTTGTTGCTTTAGCTCCTTCTTCTCCGCTGCGTCAAGATTATCTTCCGCGCTGCGACGCAACACGTAATTCTCATGGTCCACAACCCAACACGTTTCGTACGTCAACGACCGCGCAGCTTCCAATTCCACTTTCATGCCGATCAACAAATCACGCACTGATGGGAACGCTTCGATAGCCACACCAAACTGCTTACGGCTCGCTGCGTAATCCCGAGCTACCCTAAAAGCCGCTTCAGCGATACCCAACGATTGCGCCGCTATGCCCACCCGGGCGCCGTTCATCAAGCTCATTACATAAGTCACCAAACCGCGCTGCCGTTCACCAATTAATTGACAAGGCGTATGGTTGAAAAACAACTCGCAAGTCGGCGAACCATGTATCCCCAATTTGTTCTCTAACCGCCGAACCTTAACTGTCGGCCCGCGATCACAAACAAACAAACTCAAGCCCAACCCGCCGCTGCGGTCCGGTTCACTCCGAGCCAACACCAGCAGTACTTCGCCGCATCCGTTGGTAATGAACCGCTTTACGCCATGCAAATACCAATCACCTTTTTCATCCTGATAGGCCCGCAGCTTTACCGCCTGCAAATCACTGCCCGCGTCCGGTTCGGTTAAAACCATCGCGCCGGTCAGTTCACCCTCGGCAAAGCCCGGCAAATACTGCTGCTTGATCTCTTCGCTCGCGAAAGCGTTGATGGTCTCAGCGATCCCTTGTAAACCATAAATGTTCATCAAGGCCGCGTCCGCACGCGACACAATCTCGTTGCTCATCGTGTACAGCAAGTTCGGACAGTTCAAACCGCCGTAACGGTGCGGCAATGTGAAACCCATCACTTGAGCCTGCGCCAAACACTTCAGGTTCGCTTGCGTACCCTCAGCATAAGTCACCGTACCATCAGCATTCAGTGTATTGCCTTCAAGGTCCACACCTTCAGCCCGCGGAGCGATATAATTACCGCTAGCCTCGCCGACTATCTCCAGGAGACTCTCGTAATTCTCAACAGCATCGGCAGCACTAGCTGGTGCCCAAGCATGTGTCTCGCTGTCAGAAAAATCACCTTCCATCAGCTCAGCCAGCTCGGCCATCTTGTAGTGCCGGAACAAAAACCTAATATCATCGTTATCGCTATAGAAATTCGCCATGAGCGACCTCGTTACATGTTCAAATTCTTTGTAATACTGTTAGCATTTAGTCCGGATCGCTTTGGTCAATCGCGGAAGCACGTCGTTCAAATCCCCAACAATCTTGTAATGAGCTACCGAAAAAATCGGCGCGTCCGGATCGTTGTTGATCGCCACAATCTTGGCTGCCCCAGACATCCCCGCCACGTGTTGAATCGCGCCGCTTATACCCACCGCGACATACAGCGCCGGCCGAACCGTCGTACCTGTTTGCCCCACCTGATGATCATGATCGATAAAGCCTAAATCAACCGCCGCTCGGCTGCCGCCCGGAGCGCCGCCTAATACATTCGCTAAATCCCAGATCAGTTGGAAATTGTCTTTGCTGCCTACCCCCGCGCCGCCCGCTACAATCACACGCGAAGCCTTCAAATCAACTTTCTTCGCTGCACGATGCCGATCCAAAATCTTCACCGCTAAATCTTCCGGTGAAATCTTGACGCTCTCACGCACCACTTCGCCGGCAACCTTGCCGTTACGCGACGGCATCGCCATCACACCTTCACGCACTGTCGCCATCTGAGGCCAACGGTCCGGATTAACAATCGTCGCGATAATATTGCCGCCAAAAGCCGGACGAACCTGCAAAAGCAAATCCTTGTGTACTTGGTCCAAACGTTTGACTTCATAATCGCCTATTTGAAGATCGGTGCAATCAGCCGTCAGACCAGCTCTCATTTTTGAAGCGACCCGCGGCGCCAAATCCCGACCAATGGCAGTCGCCCCGTAAAGAACTATCTGCGGCTTGTGCTTCTGGATCAACTCACAAAGCACTTTGGTGTAACTCACCGACTGATAATGCTCCAGCAAGTCGTCGTCCACAACATAAACCTTGTCCGCGCCGTAAGCACCTAGATCGGCACTCAACCCGGCCACACCTTTGCCCGGCAAAACCGCTGCTAACTTAACCGATAGCTTGTCCGCCAACTCGCGGCCACGCCCCAACAGCTCCAACGGAACGTCACTCAAAACGCCGTCTTCCTGCTCGGCAAATACCCAAACTTCACCTTGTCGATTTATTTCTATCATAACTTAACCTATCGTATGGTCAGATATCAATTCGTGTACCATACCCCGAAGACCGTCATCGGTCGGCTCTACTTCTTTTTGTTCCGTGGCTGTCAAAACCACACTTTGAATACGATGCACTTTCGTCGGACTGCCGTCACGACCGCACCACTGCAAATCCGCTTTCAGATCATCCAAGTCCCACTGATCAATCAAAAGCCCCTTAGCTTTCAACTTCTCAGCATCAGCCGCACTGCCTCCATCTTGCTCCAGCTCAGACAAGCTCCGAGCTTTCTTATATTGCATCATCAGCCGACCGCCGGCCGGACGCGGGGTATTCGCCGTGTTCATAACCGTCAGCAGCGCCGGCAATTTCACCTGCACCTTTTCCCAACCGTTACCGACGTTTCGTTTCGCCGTCATTACCCCGTCTTCAATCGAATGCAGCTCTTCAACATAAGTAATCTGAGGTAACTCCAACTTCTCCGCGATCTGAGGCCCAACTTGAGCGGTGTCACCGTCAATCGCTTGCCGGCCGCACAATACCAAATCATAATCACCAATGTGCTTCACCGCGCAACTGAGAATGTAACTCGTCGCCAAAGTATCACTCGCCGCGGCCCGACGGTCCGTTACCAAAACCCCTCGGTCAGCGCCACGACATAACGCCGCACGCAATACGCGACATGCAGATGGTAGGCCCATCGTCACCACCGTTACCGTCCCGCCATAACGCTCTTTTATTTCAAGCGCCAATTCCAAAGCGTTCAGGTCTTCCGGATTAAAAATCGCCGGCAACGCCGCTCGATTCACCGTCCCGTCATCGTTCATAGCTTTGCCCGTAACCGCTTTGGTATCCGGGACTTGCTTAACTAATACAATACTATTGTACGCCATTATGTTTACTCCGATTTATCTTGCAAAACGTTGGAGTGTAGAGCATCCCAGCCACAATGTCAATCCCCCGTAAACAACAACGAGACAACTTCCCCCTAACGCCATCATCTGCCCCGCTAACCTATGCCGGTAACGCCGCAACCCCCATTCAGCAGAATATTTACCCCAACACAAACTCTACATCCATTATCCAAATGCACCGCCGCCCAATGTATGTTACCTAACCACACACCAACTAAGGCAACTCCGCCAAAAATTCCGCGTTCGACGGATGCTTTTTCAACGCCTTTAGCAGCATCTCAACATCTTGGCCCGGAGGCATGCCGCTCAAATGACGACGCAAACGGAATATCTTCTCCAGTGCGTCTTTACCTATTAATAGTTCTTCCTTGCGCGTTCCCGACTGCTGAATGTCAATCGCCGGCCAAATCCGCCGATTCGCCAACTGCCTATCCAGCACCAATTCCATATTGCCGGTGCCTTTGAATTCTTGGAATATCACCTCGTCCATCCGGCTGCCCGTATCGATCAACGCCGTCGCGATGATAGTCAAAGAACCGCCATTTTCCGCTTTACGAGCGCTGCCGAACAACTGCTTCGGTAACTGCAACGCTCTAATATCAACCCCGCCGCTCATTGTTCTGCCGCTCGACTTTATCCAACTGTTAAACGCCCGCCCCAAACGCGTTATCGAGTCCATCAGAACCACTACATCTTGCCCGAACTCCATCAAACGTTTCACGCGTTCCAGCGCCAAACGAGCCGTTCGTACATGACTATCCACCCCTTTGTCATTCGATGACGCTATTACCTCCCCTTCGATGTTCCGACGCATATCCGTCACTTCTTCAGGCCGCTCGTCAATAAGCAAAACCATCAAATGCACTTCCGGATTATTCGTCGCGATACCATGCGCTATTTGCTGCAATAGCACTGTTTTGCCCGTACGAGGCGGCGCCACAATCAAACCGCGCTGTCCTTTGCCGATCGGCGTCAACAAATCAATAACACGAGGCCCCAAAGGTTCCGCCCCCGTCTCCAAACGCAAATGCTCCTGTGGATCAACCACCAGAAACTCATCAAAATCCTCAACGTCCAAATAGTCATCAATGTCTTGATCGTTAACCCGAGCAATTTTAGTAACGTTTGGCCCAGGCCCACGCTTGCCCTTGGCGACACCTTCAACCATCAAGCCCGGACGTAAACCGTACTTGTCAATCACATCCTGGCCCACATACGGATCGTTAGGCTTAACCAAATAACTCATCGTGACCTGACGCAAAAAACCATGCCCTTTGTCCACAACCTCCAGCAGGCCTTTTACTTCTGTCTCTGTATTCTTATCCGCTCCCATAAAACTCCTAAATTCCAACCCAAGAATTTCCCGCCACTGTGCGACTCAACGCACAAACACTCTTTTGGACACAAATACGGATACCCCCGCTGCGATAACGCGTATCACTGGATATCCCCAAAAAACCACTCTAGCCTATAATGCCCCTATACGTCAAGCCCTTATTTGACAATCCGCTCAGATTTCCCCAACACACCTTCCGTGCCCAAAAAAAAAGACCGCCCAACCATATGGCCGGACGATCTAATATCACCAATATCGCCCCCCTTGCAATACACCTTAAACAACTACCCACCAACTACTTACGGCTATTGCTGCAAAACTCGCCCATCACCATCATCGCCTTCATGCTCGCGTCCGCCGAACCGTCTTGCAGGGCGAAAGCCTCCACCAATTCCATTAATTCCGCGTCCGCGTCCGTTTCGCCGTAATGGTGCATTACGTTCACAATCCCCGCGTCCAACCCGTATTCCTTGGCCTTGGCTACATACGCCCGGCAGACCCCGATCTTACGAGCCGGCAAATCCCGAACACTGTTCGAAACGCCCAGCGAACAATGGCAATCCTTCATCTCCGGATCCGATTTTATCTTCTTGATCGCTTCAAATGCGCGATAAGTAAAGCTCGGCGTCCCCGGAGTCAAAGGCATGTCAATCGCCAACGGATATGTCGTCGTATCAAAGAAAATATCTTCCGCCGCGAAACCATGTTCCATCGCCCCACGAAAAATACGCTTCGCTAAACCATATAGCGTATCCGCTGATGCTTCATCCGCTTTACCTTCTTCATCCACCAACATCCCCACCACCTTAAACGCGTGTTTCGCTCGCCAAGGCAGCAACGTACTCATCGTCGTGGTCTTCACCGAATTCACCAAAGGCATCGCGATATCACTCGGCGCGTCTTGGTACCACTGCTCCAACCCCGCCTTTAATACATTCACATCACTGCTGTCAATGCATGCCGGCACACCGCTGCCGTGTTGTCGCACCAACTTCACGTATTCCTTCATCAAATCCACCGCCAACTGCGGATCCGTTTCGCCAAAAGCGTCAACATTGATCGCGATAAAGTCCGCGCCGTTGGCAACCTGGTCCACAATCAAAGACACCAAATAATCCAACGGTTCACTTTTTTCCGTATACGCCCCTTCTCCTTTGGCGACCAAATCCTTCATCGCCGCGCCGCTCTTAGGTATGCTCGCGTGAACGCTCTCGCCGATCTGAATCAAATACTTATCTGCCATAATCATAGTCCCTTCATTTATCGCCAAAATGACACGTCCACCATAACCTCGCGACATGCCGAACAACCTTGCCAGACCGCTTAGAGCGATTCAAAAAAACACCCAGCGCCTGTAATACTCGACAAATTAGCCCCCTGACCTGTCAGGGGGTTTTAACTCGATGCTGCAATAACCCGCAATCAATTCCAACCAAAACAATTATAACCGCCCCTCAACTCTGCGCCAAGACCGCAAAAATGGCCGCCTCACCGTTTCGCCTTCTGATTCGCATTACAAAACGCCGTGACCAATTCCGTCGCCCGTTGCTTCGCTGCCGGACCGCCGTCCTGCTTGGCCAGCGCATCAACCAACGCCACTAAGTCCTCCGCCGGCGCCGTCAAACCATAGTCCAATGTCGTATCCGCTTTGATACTGTCAACACCATATTCCTGAGCCTTGGCCACATAAGCCCGCCCAATCCCAATCGATCGGCCCGGTGCCTTCATCGCGCTGTCCACCACCCCAACCATCAGATGCATGCCCTTGGTCCGTCGGTCATGCTTAAGTCTGCGCACCGCCTCAAATGTGTCATGCGTCTTACTCGCTTGACCATTTTCGCCTACTGTATCTTCCATTAAAGGCGTCACCGGAACTTCCAAAAACACCTTCGCTTGGGACATATCCTGCGATTGCGTCGCAGCCAATACTTCTTCAGCTTCACTGCGCAAATCCGCCGCGTTCTTGGCCCAACCAAACGCTGCGCCAAACTCCCCTAACGCACGCCAACTCGCTAACTGCCCCAACATTTCCGCCGAAGCGATCTTCACCAAAGGCGCATCCTTCACCTTGTCAGCAGCGAACCACGCCTTCAACCCCGCTTCTATCACCGCCTCATGTACACTGTCAATATAAACAGGGACACCCATGCCGTACTTGGCCGTCAAACCCGCCATAAAACCTATCAACGCTACACCCTGTTCCATATCCGAATCAGCGAACTTATCAATATTAACCGCGATATAATTCGCGCCGTGCTTGGCTTGACTGGAGATCAACGAAACCAAATACGCTCCCGCCCCTTTGTTCACATCCGCGTTCTCCAAACCTTTTTCCAACAACTCCGCTAGCGCGCCGCCTACCGTCGGTATGTGCCCGTGAATCTTATCGCCGATCTGCACCAGCTCAACCTTGTGGCAATGGTCCCGACCAAAAAAGTTATTCAAAATCGATGACGTTCCCTGCAACTGCGGATTACGCTTACAGTTAATCCGACCCGCCAATTTCTCCAATCCCTTAGCCCCTTCACTCGCAGCACTATTATAAATCAACTCACCCACACATCGAATATCTTCATTGTTGCCGCACGTACCGTCCGGGTTCGCGTCGCCGCATGGCGCATTAGCTAACCCCTTCTCACAACGCCCTATTGTACACAGACTAAAATTCTCCTGCAAAAAACAATCACCGCATTCTTCGCAATTGAATAGCAACGTCTTCATCGGCTTTTCAAAAAACGCATGGAACAATTTCGTCCACGCCCCCTTGCCTTGCCGCATACCTTTGCTCAACCCAAACAACCCTTTGACCAGCCAGCGTATCCCTTTGCCCGGCTCAAACAACATATAATGGAACAAATTGAAATTAACCTTGCTCCATTTTTTCCAAGGCCGAGATAATTTACGCCGCTGCCCCTTCTCGTCATACAAATACCAACCACCCGAAACGCCAAACGCCAAATTCTCTTTATGCTCCCGCCAATTATTGCCAATCGCGTCAGCCTTCTGCAAAATCTCCACCAACATATCAAAATCAAATATCCCCCCGACATCCACCCCCGCATATCCCAAATCCTTATACATCGCCACTTGCTGCGCCGCTCGTTCCAAATGTTCTGCCGGGCTCTCAGTTTGCAGCTTCTCAAACAACTCCTTCGTCACCACACAACCAGGCAACTTGCCCTCATACATCAAACGCGGCGCAGGCGTCATCGTCGTCAGAAAATAAACATTACCCAATACCGGCACATCTAACCCCTCTTCCGCCATATACCGCGCCAGCTCCTCACTCTTGCGCCAATCCCAACCCAACTGCGTCATCAAACAATCCGCCCCCACCTTAAGCTTCTTCGCCATCTTATAGTACTGCTGCATCTGCGACGCTTCGGTGTACTTAAACTGCGACACCGCCGCAGCCACATAAAACTGATGCACCTTATCAAACTCACCCGCCTTGGCTTTGCCAAACGCCGCGTAGTTCATCTCCTTGATAAACTCGATCAAACCAATCGAGTCCACCTCGAACACCCCCTGACTAGTCGCCGGCTTGTCACCCGTCAAAGCCAACACCGACTCCAACCCCAACTTCCGCATACCCACCAAGTAAGTCTCGATCGCGTCCAGATTATGGTCCTTCGCCGTCACATGCGGTATCACATCCAGATCACCCCACAAACCTTTCTGTTGCAGCACTGAATAAATATCCACCGGACTCATGCTCGCCACCCCCCCCGGACTCTGCGGTATCGTAACCCCCGCCAGCTCCATCCCCGCCGGAATCTGATCCCGCTTTTCAGCATACCCCGCCAAAAACTTCTCAAAGTTAACAATGTTATGGCCAGGCAACGGCACAAACTCCGCCGTCACCACAAACTTATCACCCGCCCCAAGCAGCTCTCGTAAACGCTTCTGACCCATAGCCAAACCTTCCATATTATGCCAATAATCTCAGCTTCACTACGCCCGCGATCCAGCAGACAGCCTTCCGCGCCTGGCCCCCTCGAAAAATCAACACAACAGATCTTGCCCAATACCTTACTTATCCCTCACCATCATTTAAAATTCTGTGATATTCGTCACACCTCTAGCCCCCCCATACCAACCACCATCGACCGACCGCCGGCTCCCCAATTGAACCCACCCCCAGCGCTTATTTACTCTTGCCCAGCCCCACACAAGGCCTTAAAATAGACATACAGAGTTTAAAGCCAAAAAGTTCAATCGAGCCCAAGAAGCCAACTCCGCTTCAAAAACTCCCGATTGCGCCCAACTTTTGGCAGCGGCGAAAATACCAGAGGGTCGCCCATGTATGTAGCGAAAGGGATCAAAAACATGCAACAGCCCCACCCCGGATATAATCTGCCTCCATTTGGCTGCCCTAGCACCGTCCAGATTGCAACTATCTTAATAATCAGTATTTGCGCAATCACTCTCGCCCAGACCACTATCACCGAAACCCCCAATATCCCCGCGACCACCGAAAATCTCACCTACACAGAAGAAATAACCCCTCCTATAACACTCTCCCAAGAGTCTGTCCAGCCCCAACCTGCCCAGGCCGTCGTCATCACCGTTGATGGCATGATCGACGACGGGCTCTACGAATCCATCAAACGTCGCACCGAAGAAGCCATCGACAACGGCGCCACCTACATCATCTATCAAATTGACACCTATGGCGGCGCCCTCATCGCCGCGTTCGAGATATGTAACTACCTAATGCTCGACGTCTCACCCCGAGTACACACCGTCGCTTATGTGCCCACCAAAGCCATATCCGCCGGCGTCATGATCAGCGTCGCCTGCAATGACATAGTAATGAAACGTGGAACCACTATGGGAGACTGCGCCCCCATTAGTGCGACCGGCCAAGCCATTGAAGGCGTCGAACGCGAAAAAATCGAAAGCCCCACTCGTGCATTGTTCCGCAACGCCGCCGAAGCTAACGGCTACCCCAGCGCCCTCTGCGAAGCCTTCGTAACCATAGGCCATCAAGTTTACCAGGTCCGCAATCTCCAAACCCACCAATATGAATATTTCGAATCCGACGATCTGCCTACCGACCCTTGCGCCTACGACCTGGCCAACCAAAAACTCATCGTTGATGACGACGAGCTGCTTACCGTAAAGGCCACCGAAGCATTGGAACTAGGCCTATGCCGCGTCATCCTCGACGAACCCATCGGCACTTACAGTGAAATCTTAGCCTTCTTTGAAAACCGCGATAATGTCGTATTTGCCGGCCCACCAACCGTCTTGCGCCCTAATTGGTCCGAGCAAATGGTCCGCTTCCTTACCAGCCCCATCGTCGCGGGCCTGCTGACCTTGGTCGCCCTCTTGGGTATCTACGCCGAACTCAACAGCCCAGGACTCGGACTTCCCGGTGCCGTAGCCGTCGCCGCTCTAGCCATCCTCTTCGGCAGTAAATTCATGATCGGCTTGGCCAATTGGTGGGAAATCGCCCTCTTCGTAATTGGCATAGTATTGCTACTCATCGAAATCTTCGTCATACCAGGGTTCGGCATCGCAGGCATATCAGGCCTAATCCTCATACTCTTCTCACTCGTCGCCATGATGATCCCAAACTCCCCCTCCGAATGGCCCATCCCACAAACCCCCTTCGATTGGGAACTGTTCCAAGAAAACCTAATCTATACTATGCTCGGTATTTTCGCCTTCTTTATCTGCGCCTATTTTCTCGGTAAATATTTCCCCAGACTACCCATCGCTAACCGCCTTGTACTTGTCGCGCCCCAAAAAACCATCGCCGTACCACCAATCAAAACTATCGCCCCCGCACCAGAACTCCCCGTCAAAATCGGAGACGTCGGCGTAACCCTCAGCCAACTAAGACCCGCAGGCAAAGCAAAATTCGGCAAAATACGACTCGACGTCGTAACCCAAGGCAACCTCGTCGAAAACAATCAGCAGATTAAAGTTGTAGCCATCGACGGAAACAGTATAGTAGTAAAGGAAATTTCCTAAACATAGTCTATTCCACAATAACAAATAACCCTATGCGGATTACAAATCTATGATTACCTATGCTGTCGTATTATTTCTTTTGGCGGTATTGCTTACCATCATGGAAGTGTTCCTGCCCTCCGGCGGTGTACTCGCCGCTATGGCGGTCGCCGCCGCCGTCGCGTCAATCGTCTGCGCCTTTCATCAAAGCGAAGCAGTCGGAGTTATATTCCTCATCATCGCCATCGTCGTCGGACCTACGCTAATCATCGTAGGAATGAAAGTCTTTCCCAAAACCCCCGTCGGCAAACGTATTATCCTAACACCTTCGGTCGAATCCGCCAATCAACGCGGCCGAGACGGAGTCGCCGAAACCGATTACTCCAACCTAATTAACCAAACAGGCGTCGCCGTCACAACCCTTCGCCCATCCGGAATCGTCGAAATTAACGACGAACGTTATAGCGCCGTAGCTCAAGGATGCCTCATTAACCCCAATCAAAAAATCATCGTCATAAACGTCGAAGGCAACAACATTATCGTGGAACTAGACGAAGATAACGCCTAACCTCAGTGTGCAAAAACACATAAATCATCAACCCCAGTTATAGGAGTAACAAACCATGATCAATATGCTAGCGGCTCTCAGCGGCCTGGCTATCGCTTTACTTGTCGTTCTACTGATTGTCATCTTAGGTCTCGCCGCCGTCATCTTACGATTCGTCGGAATCTGGATCCAAGCCCTATCCAGTGGCGCGCCAGTAAGCTTCTTCAACCTCTTTGGTATGTGGCTACGTAAAGTGCCGCCTCAACTAATCGTCCGAGCTCGTATCTCCGCTGTCCAAGCCGGCGTCCAAGAACTCACCACTCGTGATCTCGAAAGCGCCTACCTCGTCCGCGCTGAACAGTCCGATGTTATGGTCTGTGTCAATGCCTTGGTCATCGCTTTCAAGGCCGGCGTAGAAATCAGCTTCTCCGATCTCCAGGCCCACCACTTTGCCGGCGGACACGTCATCGAACTCGTCCAAGCAATGGTCGCAGCCCATCGCGCTAAAATCGCTCTTACCTTGGACGTCGCTCGTGCCATCGATCTGGCCGGCCGTGACATTCTCGAAGCTGTTCAAACTACTGTCAAACCCAAGATCATTGACTGCCCAACTCAAGTGGCCGGAACCAACATGCTCGACGCCGTCGCCAAAGATGGTATCCGACTCCTCGTCAAAGCTCGCGTTACTGTCCGCTCCAACATCAACCAACTCGTACGCGGTGCCACCGAAGAAACCATCGTCGCCCGTGTCGGCCAAGGTATCGTCAGCGCTATCGGCTCACAAGCAACTTACAAAGACGTACTCGAAAATCCCGACCGTATCAGCCAAAAAGTTCTATCCAGCGGCCTTGATGCCCAAACCGCCTATGAAATCGTATCCATCGATATCGCCGATGTCAGCGTCGCCAGTGTGCGCGATGTCGCCAACGTCGGCGCCTTGCTCGAAACCGAACGGGCCGAAGCCGACAAACAACTACGTCAGGCCGAAGCCGAAGGTCGCCGTGCCATGGCGGTCGCTCGTGAACAAGAAATGCAAGCCGCGATTCAAGAAAACCGTGCCAAGGTTGTTCTCGCCGAAGCCGAAGTGCCCAAAGCCATGGCCGAAGCGTTCCGAAACGGCAATCTCGGAATCATGGATTACTACCGCATGAAAAACATCGAAGCCGACACCGGCATGAGAAGATCCATCGGCGGCGATACCACTGACCCAGAGAAAAAGAAGTAACCATAGTTGATCATAAGCCTCGGGCCCATCTTCCAAATGGACCCGAGGCATAATAGAGACAAACAACAATCTGCTTTAGCAGCATCCGTCCCAAAAATCGCATCGGAGTTCTATTATGCTGTTTCCCAGCCTCCACAATTTAATGATGTTGGCCGCACGCCGGCCCACGCCGCCGCCCTCCGAGCCAGATAGCCCAGGCAATTGGACCAAGATTATCGTACCCGTGGTCCTCATGGTACTCTATGGCTTAAGCAGCTTGCTCAAGAAAAAACCAACATCTTCGCCTCCACCAACATCATCAAGACAAAGAACCACCCCACTCCCCAATCAGCCAAGACCTACTACACCCCAACGCGCTTCGCAACTGCCTACCTATGCCCGAAAAAGAATGGGACAAACCTCCTCTACCTCAACACCACCGACCCGGCCAACCCAAGTTCCCAGACCGACCCAACCCACACAACCAACCAGACGCCCAACCACCATACCGCAGCAGCGCCCCCAACAACAGCCGCCTCAACCACATGTCGCGCAGCGCCGTCAGCCTACGCCACAAACCCCAACTCACCGTCCTCAGCCAACCCAACACCCCAGACCGGTCCAACAACCACAGCAACCAGTACACCGTCGCACACAAAAACAACAGGCGACGCACCCAACTCAGAAACAAACCACCGTTCAAAGACAACGCGCCATCGCCGCCGCGCGCGAACGAATGGCCGCTCAAAATAGAATACCAACCTCCAAACCCATGACAGTCATCAAACCGTCACACAGCACCAGAAGTCGCAGGCCTGCCGCCTCTCAACAACAGCCCGCTACCCCGTCGCCCGCGGCCCAATCGCTCGCCCAAATCCTCAACCAAGCTAACCCATGGGCGAGAGGCGTCATCTACAGCGAAGTCCTAGGCCAACCCGTAGGCCTACGCAGCAACGCCGGCCCGTTGCCCGGTTGCGGAAACTAAAAGCAGCTATGATCAAAATCGCCCTTGATTTACGCCTCGCTGACCTGCCCGGCGGCGGATTCTCATACGCCGCCCATCTGCTCCCGGCATTGCTCGCCCTCAAACAACCCGTGCAGTGGCAAATCTATCATAATCCCAACAGCATACCCCAAAACCAAATCATACAACAACTCGCCTCCGCAACCACCGCGCCAACCAACACCAACTTACCCGACAACATCGAACTGCGCCCCGTGCGATCCCGCTGTCTGTCGCTAACCCAACACCTGGAATTCTTCTTCACCCCATCCAATGCTCAAATCTATCATTACCTCCATTTCGATATGCCCCTCGGCATCCGAAATCTCCCACTAGTCATCACCATCCACGACCTCTACCCCATCAGCATCCCACACTATTGCAGCCCCCTCAAACGCGCTTACTTCCACCATCTCACCAAACACAACTGCCAACGCGCCGCCGCTGTTATCGCCATCTCCCAATACACCAAAGCCGACATCATCCGCTTGCTTGGTATCCCCGAAAACAAAATCTTCGTCGTCCCTCAGAGCCAAGCCGCTCAGTTCCAACCAATTCAAGACCCCGACATCCTCCAACCAGTGCAACAGCGCTACCATCTGCCCCAAAACTTTATTTTCTACACCGGCAATCACAAACCTCACAAAAACCTCGACCGTCTTATTCAAGCCTACGCTCGTTTGCCCCAGTCACTCCGCCGTGAATTCCCTCTCGTACTTACCGGCCGGGTCGGCCCCGACACCGCGCCACTGCAAAACCGCGCCCAACAACTAAACATCACCGATTCCGTCCGGTTCCTAAACTGGGTCGAAGAAGATGACATGCCCGCTATCTATAACTTAGCTTCGCTCGTTGTACTGCCAAGCCTCTACGAAGGCTTCGGATTAGCTCCTCTCGAAGCCATGGCGTGCGGCACTTGTGTGGCATGTTCCAACACCACCGCGATTCCGGAAGTCGTTGGAAAGCTCGGCCGATTGTTCGACCCCACCAACATCGACCAAATCACCAACGCCATCCAAAACGCTCTGACCAAGGACTTCCCCAACACCCAACTTGTCGCCGCCCATATCAAACACGCAGCCAACTTCTCCAAACAAAAAACCGCGCAGATGACATTCGATGTTTATCAACACACCATAAGAAATACCACCCCATAACCCCACACACACCCTCCGCCGACAACTACCCAGCTTGCGTCAAACCATTGCCCCTAATCAAACCCCCACGTCATTCAAAGTCCTCAACTTCATGCGGCCAAGGTATCCGCAAACGCCAACCAACCTGCAGAACGTCCGGATCATTAATCACATCCCGATTCGCCTGATAAATCACATTCGCGAAGCTCCCGCTGCCATAATAATACACTTGCGATATCCGCGTCAGCGTGTCGCCTTCCTGCACCACATAGTAACGCGGCTCACATGGATCCGGTTCCGGAACGAGACCGGCCGCCCCATCGACCGCCAATCCTTCAACCATCGTATCCGCTTCCACCGCGATACAAGGATCAGACCCGTTCAACGAAGGCATAATCACACCACCGGTTTCCACTGCCGCCTCAACGGGAGAATCCTCAATCGTCGCCGACGATTCCGCCAACACACTCGTATCTATCGCCGTTACGTCTTCCGCCAAATCTTCAACGTCTAAATCTTCCGAAGAGTCGGACGTATCGACCGCCTCTGTATCCAAACCACTACCTGTATCCGCCGCCGCAGAATCGGTAGCACTAGGCACAACATCCTGCACCACTACCGGCGCCGCAGATTCGTCCCGACGCGTCACCAGCAAAACCACCGCGCACACCACCACTACAATACCCAAAATGATACCTAGTTTTAAGTCCGTTCGCATGGTTTACTCCCTTTCTGTACATCCCCTGGACAATGCATCCAAACGTGCCCAACCAACCTCTTCTCGAAAGTCACACCAAATCCGCACCAACAATAATCGTAACCATTCACGCTCTTGCAACCACCAATGAACCAATAATGCCTTTATTCGTGCCTATTCGTAGCTATTTGTGTTTATCTTGTTTTATTGTGGAAGCGCCCAGCGCCATTTCCCAACCACCTACCTTTGGTCAATCTATAAGTGCGATTCGCACCGCTCTTTTGTGGTTAATAATTCTCTGACCTATATTCTTCATTACGCTCATCGACTAACCCCTGTGCCGTTATAATGCCCCTGGCAGCTATATTAGTGAATATTAGTGTCAATTAGTGGTTCTCTTTGCTGTGAACGCTTACCAATAATCCAACCTATCGCTACTGCGCAAATCACTTGCGCCAACACGATAAGCTGTTGTTTTAATGCAGAACCATTTTTGTAGAGACTCTAGACTTCACCGTCCCGGATATCACTCCGTCCCGGCAGCCGATTTCTTTTCGCCGACTTCCGCACCATACAGCAACGGCGTCGCGATGCCGATCGAAGAATACGTACCAACAAGTACACCTATGATCAAAACATAGTTGAAACCACGCAGACCCTCGCCGCCCCATATATACATTACAACCAAAACTATCAAGGTCGTAAACGATGTCAACAACGTACGTGAAAGCGTTTGGTTGATACTGCGGTTGATAATGTCCGGCGTCAAAACCGTTGCCTTCCCGCGGTTCTCGCGAATCCGGTCAAAAACAACTATCGTATCGTTAAGAGAATAACCAATAACCGTCAAAAACCCCGCGATCATCGGCAAATCAATCTTGAAGTCTCTTATGCCCAACGCACGACCAACCGCTGTCTGCGAAAGCCACGCCGAGGCCGCGACCATACCCGCCGCGATGCAAACGTCATGCACCAAGGCGGCCACCGCTGCCAAACCAAAACGGGCCGTACCAAATCGAATCCAAACGTAAACCACAATCGCCAACAGCGAAAATACTATCGCCACCAGCGCGTCGTTCAAACTTTGCTGACCAACCGACGGATCGATCTGAGTAACCCAAGGCAATGTCTTTTCTTCACTGAGCGCTTGGCCAAACAATTCCGTCTGACTCTCCGCAAACGCCGTCCAAGTCCGCATATCGTCGGTGTCAGCGTTGACATTGTAAATCACCTCTTCAGGCGCTACCGCAATCTCCACACCCGTCACCAACGCCTCTTCATTCGTAGAGCCATCCAGGCCGAATACCTCATAGTTCAAACCACCGACCCGTGCGTTGTCTTGTAAACGCATCGCCGTAAAACGATCCATAACCCGAGCCAAACTTTCACTCTGGCCATCACCAAAATTCGCTGTAACCAACACACCGCCCAAATAAGACTGGTCAATGTTCGGCTTCGTGCGCAGTAAATCCTCCGTAATCGGATCATAATGCAACGTCGGCTCCAAATCGCTCGGAGTCGTTAAGTGCCCCATTAGCGCCGTGTGTATTGTGTCGCTGACAATATCGTCCGTTTGAATCGCTTCAGCAGACAACTCCCAATCGGCCGGCAATACCCCACGCAACGCGCTGCGAACCCGCGCCGGACTGTTCTGACTCGTAAGCAAAGTATAATTGCCCCCCGATTCCGTCACTTCTACATCCGCCATCCGATCGTCACCCAGCTTCGCCGCCGAATCACTCACCCGCGACTGCAATTCCGCCGCCGAAATACCACCCAATACATCACGGGGTATCTCAACCCGCGTTAAATTCGTCGCCGTAGTTACAATCTCAAACTGATGCTCTTCCGGCGCACCAATACGCTGTACCCGAGCATTCAAGGTGCTGCGACCACCCGCGCCAGTTACTTCCGTATCGTTAATCGCCTGCTCCACCGCTTCACGATCCATACTGTCGTCGGTCAGCAGCACACGCACACTTGTACCACCGGTGAATTCAATCGAATACGGACTGTTCTCAGCCCGATTGTCATGCCGATGCACAAACATCCCTATGCCGCAAATAACCAATGCTCCCGAAACCACCCAGAATAACTTCCGCGCTCCCATCCAGTTGATCTTACTCGTGCGAATCAAACGCATCATGACCAGCCGGTTCTTCAGTATCTTGAACTCCGTCAGCAAATCAAAAATCACCCGCGTCACAAACAACGCCGTGAACATACTCGTCACAATACCAATCATCAACGTCAGAGCGAAACCCTTTACTTCTTCCGACGCCAACATATACAATATCAAAGCCGTAATAAATGTCGTTACGTTCGCGTCCAAAATCGTCCGAAACGCGCGGTCATAACCGTTCTTGATCGCCATTCGCAATGAACTGCCCCGCTCCTGCTCTTCACGAATACGCTCAAAAATCAGTACGTTAGCGTCAACAGCCATACCTATCGTCAAAATCAAACCCGCGATACCAGGCATCGTAAACGTCGAGCGACTGAAAGCCATTACCCCCAAAATAATCAGCAAATTCATGAACAGCGCAATGTCCGCTAAAGCACCTGCAACCAGGTAGTACAGCAGCATAAACAACGCAACCGCGATCAAACCCGAAAGCGCCGCCGTCAAACCAGCGTCAATGTTCTCTTGACCCATCATCGGACCAACACTGTTCATGCTGATCGGTTGATCACCCAAACGCGCCGGCAGAGAACCAGCGTTCAGCTTGTCAACCAAATCGCGTATCTCTTGCCGCGAAAAATCACCCGTGATCTGACCTTGATAATGAATCGCTTTTTGAATCGTCGGGGCCGAAAACGCTTGATCATCCAGCAAAATACACAACTGACGCTGCATGTTGTTACGCGTCAAATCCAAAAACAGACCGGCACCAATCTCGTTGAACTCAAAGTCAACCGCTAAACCGCCTGATCTATAATCAATGCCTTGACGCGCATCGGTCAACTGCCAATCCCCATCGGACTCCAGCATAGTCTCGCCAGCCTTGTTCGATGCCAATACATAACCCGAACCAGCGAATTCGTCTATGACAACATTCGTCCCCCGCATCCCGTCTCTAAAATCTTCCAAGTCCCGAATCCGATGCCATGAATAATCTTCATTCACGTAACGCGCGGGCATCGGACCATATTCCGCCAACATCCCACGATAATGTGCCGCGTCACTTTCCCGAAATTCCGAAGAACCAACGACCGGCAGAATACGAAATTCCAAAACACCCGAACCACGCAACTTACGCATCAGGTCCGCTGGATCGTCCAACTGACCCTTGTTTTCAGCGTAAGCAGCGTAAGCAACCGCTAGTTCGTCCAGCGTCGAGGCAAGATCCGCATGCTGATTCTTCAATACGTTAATTTCATCCGAAAGAATCGTCCCACCCTGCTCCAAGAAACGTGTCAAACGCTCCAGGTCAATATTGCCTTGATCAAATTCCCGCCAGGCAGCGTCCAACGCGCCCTGAAAACCGCCAACCGTACTTTCCTCAACCGCCAAAGCCTCCGCCGAATTGGCTGGGATCGCGCCGCCATCCAAAGCGTTACGACGCTCCGATACCAAACGCCGAACAGCTACATAGCGCTCTACGAGAGAACGCTTCGCCGCATCGTCGCCCGCTAACACGTCCAACAGCGCAACCCGACAAGGGTCATCGACGTTATCCCAAACGGTGGACCGAGCATCAATATCGTTCGCCGATATAGCCGCGGCCGCCAACAACCCTTGTACTGCTCTCATGTCTTCCAAGGAGTCGCTCAGCAATGCCGCAGCACCTTGCACCGCGTCATAAGCCGCCCCCAAAGCCTCCAATTGCGCCAAACGACCCGCGTCATCCGTTAAAGCCGCGAAACGCGCCGTGCGACCCGCTTCATATGCCTCTTGAGTCGTCTCACCTTCTTGACGAAGCAAGGCCGCTTCAACTTCCCGACGACTAATGTTGCGACTTTCTATCGTCTCACGCAAACGCTGATATTCCATCCGACGATTGCGAGTCTCCGCCGAAGCTGAAGGCATCTGAATCTCAATGCGACTCGTTCCTTGAGGACGCCAGATCAAATTCATCTGATTACCGGGGTCGATTCGCTCACGCAATACCCGGATCGTAGTCTCAGCGGCTTCGCTCTTGGCGGACTCGCTCATATCGCTCGTATCAATCTCGAACAGCAAAGTCGTCCCGCCCGCCAAATCAATGCCCAGCTTAAAACTGTTCTTGGCGATCTCGTAGCCGGCTAAAGCCACCAAAATTACTATACCCAACACCTTCCACTTCAAATTCCTGTTCATTTATGAATGCCTCAGCTCAATTGCCTCGCCCGTAAACTCCAGTGGGCTTTTATGTTTAACCAACTCCAACGGACCGAAAAAAAACTTCTCAGTACCGCATCTACAAGTATGCCTACACAGATGCCAAATCCAACTAAAAACAGCCTCGCCGAAAACGTATCTGCCTTAATACTACAGATATGCCATAAGTGTCTTTTATACAACCACTTACTAAATAAATCTCGATGAGATCGGTCCGTCCAAGTAACCAAAATCTCCAAAGCCAAACGGATAATTCTACCGGATTTCACCAAACCCGGCAATGACCAAACCTAACCAACAACGCTTACCCCAAACCCCAAATAAGCCTGTTGTCTCTCCATTACCTCGGCTTTCTACCTAAACCACTTTAGAACAATATCTTACACGATGTAACCAGCTTCTACTGCCCCTGGCCCGGCGCCAAAACCTCACTAACCTCGGCCGTCGCCGTGTTCAGACCACAAGCTAGTACGCCGGCTTGCAACTTAACCACCAAATCCGTCGCCGCGTTCCAGCTCAAATCCCCCCAAATCGCCAGCCGCCCACGCACCACAGCATCAACTGTCGTTATCGAGACTATTTCGCCATCCACTATCACCGCCAGCACCCGATCCATGTTTAACAGCGCAAAATTCGTGAAATAATCACCGCCCGTTCCTTTGAAAACTACCCGAACAGCCCAATGACCCTCATTATCAAAATCAACTTCCGCGGATTCCACTTCCCAACCCCCCTCCGTGATAGTGACGTATTCTGCTGGATTGTTTGACACCAAAACATATCTGTCACCTAAATAACTGCCGTTAATCGCGTTTGGCATTAGTTCGGCAACCCGCCGCCGGATCGGCAACCATAAATACCCCTGATCCAAACCAACAGCACGCCAATTATCACTACCATGCTCATGCAAACGTTGGCGCTCACGAACAATCGCTGAATCACTCAGGTCGCCCATGTCATTGACCAAAGGAAGAACCCGCAACTCCAACTGCCCCCGACCAGCTAACATCGCTGTCACTTCGCAAGGATCATCCAAACGTAAACGCTGAGCAACCAACGCATAAGCGTCGTAAGCCAAAACCACCTTGTTCAGAGCCATCCACAAATCCTGATGACTCTGCTGTAACTGCGATATAACTGCGTGCCGTTGCGCCCCCGGTCGATCCAATACCGCTTCCAAAGATTCCGCCTCTTCTTGCGTCAACTCCGTCGATAGCCGCTCCCATTGGAATAAATAATTACTACGCCGACGACGGTCCGACAGCGATGCGTGCGGTATCAAAACCTCCAACCGGCCATCATCCAGAAAACTAACCTCCAGGTTTACTTCACCCCTAGGATTCAAACGGTCGCGAACTATATCGCAAAATCGGTCTCGGTCTGTGCCCGTCACCAAAGCATCGCACCCATCCTCCAACTCATACACCAAACAAACCCCACCCACCTGCGCCACACTCGGCCCACAACTGCTGCCAAATGCCACCCAGAGTATTATCAGCACCAGTGGAACAACCAATTCAAGTACCAATAAGACCGTCTGCTTGCGCATAGTCACTCGCTTTCAGACCACCGCCACAACTCCGTCAAAACCAATCCAAACCTAGAACGTCGGCTCTTGGTGGTCTTGAACTTCCGAATTAGCCCCCTGACCTTCTCAGGGGGTTTTAACACGCGAAAATCACAACTTCTAACCAACGCCAATTAAGTCGATAGTCACTTGCGTTATGAATCCCGACAATGTAAATCAAGAAAAAGTGCGACATCGCACACTTAGTTACTCTTTTCTTCATCTTCCGTCATTATTCGACTGATCGCGCTGCGAGCAAAACGCATTTTCGTATTTGTGCTTTCGTCAATCTTAACCACCACTTCGTCGTCACGCACATCCGCTATCGTACCGATAATCCCGCCAATCGTACGAACTCTATCACCTTTTTTCATCGCTGCCATCATCTGTTGGTGTTGCTGCTGACGCTTCTTCGGACCACGGAACATGAAGAAATAAAGCACCACAAACATCAGTACCAAAGGCACCCACGTCGGTATCCCGCCGCCTTGCTCCCCGCCTTCAACCATACTGCAAGGATCGACCACTTCTTCAGAACCTACCACCGCCCCGCAAGGATCCACTGCCGCGCCATCCTGCGCCCACGAAACGTAGCTTAACACAAACACCAAAACCGCTGTTGCCAACAACATTTTCTTCATCAGTTATTCCTTCCGTCTTATGGGATCTCTTTACAATATCGATCCAAACTAAAATTCAATATCCAACGTTAAAGCCAATCGCCCACGGACCTACCTAATCATCCGCCAGCCAGCGACTGCTCCAACTGCCATAACGATTCTCGTCAATCGCCAACCGAGCTTCGTTCATCAACCACTGATAAAAATGCAGGTTGTGTAGCGATAATAACATAGGTCCTAGCATCTCGCCAACCTGAAACAAGTGCCGTAAATACCCACGCGAAAAATTCTTACATGTATAACAGTCACACTCCGCGTCCAATGGCTCTTTCTGCAGCTTATATTGTTCGTTCCGCAGCTTCATTTTGCCTTGCCGCGTAAACGCCGTCGCGTTTCGGCCATTCCGGGTAGGCATCACACAATCAAACATATCGATTCCAGCACCAATCGCCGCCACCAGATCACGAGGCGTACCAACACCCATCAAATAGTGAGGTTTGTCCGCCGGCAGCATCGGCACCGTATAACCAACCGTCTCGATCATCTCGTCATGGCTCTCGCCCACGCTCAAGCCACCTATAGCATAACCGCCAAACCCCAATTCTACCAGCTTTTCACTGCAATACTCTCGCAATTCTCGGTCAGTCCCCCCCTGCACAATCCCAAACATCAATTGATGCTCGTTTTTGTGTGCCTCCAGGCACTGAGCCGCCCAGCGTATCGTACGATCAACCGCTAAACGAACCCGCTCCCTTGTACTGGGCAACTTCACGCACTCGTCAAACGCCATGATAATATCCGCACCCAACTTATTCTGTACCGCCGTCGCGATCGCCGGACTCAAACGAACCTTCGCTCCGTCAATATGAGAGGCAAACTCCACCTCGTCTTCATTAATCCGATTCAGTTCGCTCAACGAAAAAACCTGAAACCCCCCGCTGTCCGTTAATATCGGACCATCCCAGCCCATAAACTCATGCAGCCCCCCTAACTGTTCCACTACCTCCGCGCCAGGCCGCAAAAACAAATGATAAGTATTCGCTAATATCATCTCCGCCCCCGTCGCCCGCAACGCGCTAGGCAAAACACCTTTCACGCTCCCCCGCGTACCAACAGGCATAAAAGTCGGCGTCTCCACCGCCCCATGCCCAGTCACCAACCGACCACGCCGCGCCCCCGTCTGCTTATCTGTAGCTGTTACCGAAAAACTAAACATCTAATACGCCCGCTCTAAATTCGCGCCCGGATAATAATACCGCAAGATCGCCACACAATCATAACCCAAAACCGCCATCGCTTGACAACCCCATTGGCACATCCCCACCCCATGACCGTACCCCCGGCCGTCAGCGAAACGCCAAACATCACCTCCGTCTTCCAAACGGTACCAACTGCTCCGCAAAGGCCTCTCCGTACTGGTAACACCTAAACGAAAACGCTCCGCGCAAATCCGCGTTCGTGCACCTGTACTGCCAAGCAAGCCCAACTCTTCGACCCGCCCGCAGTCGCTCTGACGCGTCACCGCAACATCCACTATTCGTTCCAAATACGCCAAGTCATCATAGCGCCTCAGCAAAGCCTCACTCAATTCCGCTTTGCCGATTTCAACCGTCCCCCAATTCATCAAACCCTCCGGCGCCGCCCGCCGACAATAATCGCAAACTCCGCCTCGCAGCGGCACCTGCGATTCCTCAATTCCACCAAATGCCCCTTGTGCGTCCGCTGTGTGCCCCCCGCACGTCGAACTGAAATACCCCGGCAATACCGCGTCAGACCCACTGCCACCATACGTCAACACCACACCACGCGTATCCTGCACTGCCGTCGTCACCCGCACCGTTTCCCCCGCGACCCCCCGATACATCTGACTGGCTTGATTACTGCCTAGATCCCATTCACCTGCGCCGCCTCGTCGGTTGATACGCCACAACGCGTAACTGCGACTGGCGACACTCTGAGCCCGCAAAGCTGCCATGTGCCAACTTGCGTATGCCTCCGCGCCTACTACCCCTTGCAGGTAACTCTCCAAATCTAATATGTTAACCACTCGAATCGCGTCCCCCGATTCATCAGCCAACAACCGTAACTGACCCCGGTAACGCTGCTGCTCCGATTCGCCAACGCAAACATAACCCCCGTCGCTGCTGCGAACATCTAATGCCGCCGACTCCCCTAATGGTACCTCACCCCATAAATGCCCGTCAGGCGATTCTATCTGCCAACAGTCGTCCCGCAAACGAACCACACAGCTTTCGCCCGCATCCAACGCCAAATAACAGACACTCCCCCGGCGATTCCAAAAACCTACCCCACCGCCCTCGCAACCCACCGATACACAATCCCCAATAAATAGGGACACACGAACCGTAGCCGCCGGCAACGCCGGATGAACCACACGCGCCGAGCGATCAATACTGCCGCCGCCATGGTCGCTCTGATCACAACCGCACAGAACAACCGCCGGCGCAGCAAGAAAACAAAACAAACATATTCGTGAAAACCAAGGACCGTAAAGCCTCAGTCTAATTCGCGCAGCGATAGATTACGCTCCTTCAAACGCTGTTTGATCTCAACCAAACTCGTCTGACCAAAATTCTTACAGCCTAATAACTCCGCTTCCGTACGCTTCGTCAAATCACCAATAACGTCAATGTTCAAACGCTGCAAACATTTCCGAGCCCGCACCGAAAGCTCCAAATCCGATACCGGCTGATTCAGCATGTCATTGCTTTCCTCGTCCTCTTCCTCCAAATGACGCTCCGGGGCCAAACCATTGTTGCGATCCTCCAAAAGCTGACCCAAACGCAGATTCTTCTGGTTTAAAATCGCCCGAATCTCCTGCAAACTCGTCTCGCCGAAATTCTTGTACGCCAGCAATTCGTTCTCAGTTACACGAAGCAAATCGCCAATGTACTTGATGTTCATCTTCTTCAAACAATTACGCGAACGAACCGAAAGCTCAAAGTCCGTGATCGGAATCTCCAATACCTGATTGCATTGGTCCATCCGACGCTCTTGCTCTTCATCATAGTACATCACTTTGCTCGCTTCGATGTCCTTCAAAAACATCCGCGCCCGCTGATGATTCGGATGAGCAGCGAGAACCTGCTTCACACAACGACCAGCCGCACTATAATCTTCCACGTCTTCGTACAATACCGCCAGGTTCAACAACGCACTCACGTGTACAGCGCCGCTGTTGATGCACCGCTCGTAATAATTAACCGCCTTTATTTCGTCGCCGTAAATATCCGTCGCGTACGCTAGATGGAACAACGCATCCGTATGTTCGCCGTCCAACGCCACCGCTTGCTCATATTCGTCCATCGCATCACCATGACGCCCGTTCGCTTCGTGCAGCCGCCCCAACTGATAATGGTACTCCGCTCGAATCTCACCTACCCGACTCAAGTTCTGTAAGTGTTGCTCAGCACCTTCAAGATCACCCTGGCAACGCAGACAATCAGCAATTGCCATCTTCATGTCAAAACTGTCAGCCCCTTTGCTCTCCGCCGCTTCAAAAGCTGATATCGCGCCCGCGTAGTCACCCAAATGGCACAAACTGCGACCTTTAAGAGTAAATTGCGAAACCCCTTCGCCTGCCTTCTCAACCCACTCGACCGCACTGGCGTAATTCGCCAATGCGTAATAGAGCTGAGCTACCTTCAACGACGAAATCGCCTCAGATGATAGACTCGCACCCCGTGAGGATATCGCAGCCGACAGGGACTGCCCCGCCTGCTCACGTATCCGAGAACTGCTGCGAATCGCTCTAAATAGCTCGTCAAAAGCATCTTCGCTCAAGGAACTGCCAGTCTGCAAAACAGAATCCACGTCAAAACCTGAACTCATAGACGTTGTCTCCATAACCGAATCGCCTCCACTTGGCAAAGTCGTCGCTTCAATAGCTTCAATATCCATATATCTATCACACCATTACAAAACTGTTAAACTGTTAAATACTGACAGACCGTTTCATACGCTAAAAACGATAAACACAACTGTCAAAAGTGGTTAAAGAACCAGCGAACCAACAATGGCCCGAAAGCCCAATGAACCGCGTCTGTTAAGATCAAGCCCACTATTATATACCCAATCCAATCCACTGCAAGCCTATATTGGGCCGACCAACCGCCTTGCCCGCCATATTAAGCTGTCAATCAATATTTCGCGTGTCTTTAACCCCAATCCCGTCCAGCCTTGTAACCTGTCTAATATTCCCTGACCTCACCACCGTCAACTATCTATTGCCCAACCAACATCAATAAGGTATAATAACCGCCTGCATAGGTAAACTCATTAAAAATAAAGAGTTATAACACACCAACCCCATGGCCCAACCAACCTATCATTTTGTAGTCAACCCCAAGTCCGGCTCCGCCGCCAACACTCGCAACATCCGTTTCCTGCGCGAAACCTTAATCAGTCGCGGTGCCCGGGTGCGTATCGACATCACCAAATCCCTTGCCCACGCCACCGAACTGGCTGCCGCGATCTCTCAAACCGATTGTCAAACCCTCGTGGTCGCAGGAGGCGACGGCACCGTCAGCAGTATCGCGCAAGGCATGGCCGGGTCAACCATGCCCGTATTGATCCTACCCACCGGCACCGAAAATCTCATTGCGTGCGAACTCGGTATCGACGGCTCTCACGACATGATTTTACGAACCCTCGATCACGGCCATGTCCGCAAGCTCGACCTAGGCCTGGCAAACGGCAGACACTTCGTCGCCGTCGCCGGTGTAGGCTTCGATGGCGAAGTCATACAACGAATCAACCGGTTCCGAACCGGACATATCACCCACAGCGATTATATTTGGCCTATCTGCCGAACATTCTGGGAATATCGCTTCCCGCATATCAAAGTCGTCGCTGATGGACAAACCGTCTGCGACCAGCCCGCGCTAGTGTTCGTCTCCAATATTTCACGCTATGCCGTCGGACTAAAAATCTCGCCCACCGCCGACTTCAGCGACTCCATGCTAAATCTCACCATCTACAAATGTAACAGCCGACGCCGTTTGCTATGGCACTCCATCCTCACCATGCTAGGACAATCGCACCGCAGCGCCAACGCCCTTAGATTCACTTGCCGCCATATCACCATCACACCTCAAGACCCCACAGTGCCAGTCGAACTCGACGGCGAGCCGGGCCCCGCCGCGCCGCTAGACATCAAAGTCATACCCGCAGCCGCAAGCCTGCTCGCACCACCCGAAAAAGATCAACCAAACTATCGTCCGCCGGCGCGATTCTATCATCTGCGTAAATGGCTATTACGATAAAAACCAACTCCTAAATAAGGACCAGACAAATGACCGTCAAAAATATAACCATAACCTCACCAACCACCAATCAATTCATATTAGGCCCCCAAACCGGCTTGTTCCTCGTCGCAGGCCCATGCGTCATCGAAAACCAAGATATCTGTTGCCGAATCGCCGAAACCATAAAAACCATCGCCGATAAACTCCAAATCCCATACGTCTTCAAAGCCAGTTTCGATAAAGCCAACCGGACCAGCTTCGATAGCTTTCGAGGCCCAGGACTACAAGAGGGCCTCAAAATCCTTCAGCACATTCGCGAACAATTCCAAATCCCCGTTGTCTCCGATATCCACACGCCCGAACAAGCCGCGCCCGCCGCGCAAGTACTCGATATCATCCAACTTCCCGCTTTCCTCATCCGCCAAACCGACCTCATCGAAGCCGCCGCACGTACCCAAAAATGCGTCCAACTCAAAAAAGCGCAGTTCATGGCCCCCTGGGATATGAAAAACGTAGTCGCCAAAGCAAACGCCTGCGACAATCACAACCTAACCCTCGTCGAACGCGGCTCATCATTCGGCTATAACCGCCTCGTTTGCGATATGACCGCGATCCCGCAAATGCAAACTCTCGGCTACCCAACCATCATCGATGCCACCCATTCAACCCAACAGCCCGGCGGACTAGGCAACGCATCCGGAGGCGCACCAGACATGGCACATGTCCTCGCAAGATCCGCCGTCGCCGCCGGTGCCGATGGCATCTTCATCGAAACCCATCCCGATCCCGCTAACGCCCTAAGCGACGCAGCCTGCATGATCCCCCTGAACCAAATTGAAAATCTCCTAAAAACCTGCAAAAACATCTACCAATCAATACGCAATCAGTAACAAACCAAAACCCACCCCCTTAGCCCCCGGGTCACATCCCGGGGGTTCAAACTCCAACCAATCAATAACTTCATGCCCGCAAAACCGCCATATTGACAAAAATAAGGAGCAGACCATGGCAAACAAAATCGTCATCCTAACCTCCAGCCCACGCCCCAATGGCAACACTAATACCATCGTCAAATGGGTCACCCAAGCCGCCCAAGAAGCCCACGCCACCGTTGATATCATCGATATCGCCCACCTCAAATACGCCACTAACGGCTGCACCGCCTGCATGGCATGCCAGCAATCCCACGAGTTCCGATGTGTCATCGACGACCAAGCATCTCCTCTTATCGCTTCCCTCCCAGAATACGACGTCATCGTCACCGCCTCACCCATCTATTACATGGGACTCAACGCTCAAGCCAAACTCTTCCTCGACCGAACTTTCTCACTCATCAAAATCAACCTCGAAACCGGGGAAATCACCCCAGCTTCCACCAAACCGATAACCCAAGCCCTAATCGCCACCGCTGGCGGAGGAATCGACGACTCCGGAATCAAACTCGCCGAGCAAACTTGTCAATCTTGCGCCGCGTTCACCGGTGCCAAATTCCTTTCCCTCTTGGTACCCAACGCTCCCATGTTCCCAGGCGAAATAGAATCCAACACCAAAATCAAAACCCAAGCCCAACAGTTCGGCAAAAAACTCGCATCCGCATAAATAACATACTTCAAAACCCCAATTAGCCCCCCGACCTGTCGGGGGGTTTTATCTCACTGTAACCAACACCACCGGCAACTTTTATCCCCCGAAATCTACGGATTACCCCTCCCCTTGTCGCAGCAACCAGCGGAAGCATCAGAACCCCACCAACTACCATACGCCAATCTACCAGTGCGCCCCCAATTCCACGGTTGCAATTCCAACGTTTTCATGCTAACCTGTAGCGATTTTGTCCAGCCCTCGCTAGCGACAAGCAAAAACTTTAACTAAACAATAGGTCGGACAGTCACCATAAATTAACCCCCAACAGTAAGACCAGACAACGAGGAATTATGCCTAAACGCACTGATATCAAAAAGATACTGATCATCGGCTCCGGACCAATCGTCATCGGCCAAGGTTGCGAGTTCGACTACTCAGGCACCCAAGCCTGCAAAGCCCTCCGCGAAGAAGGCTACGAAATCGTACTCATCAACTCAAATCCCGCTACCATTATGACCGACCCCCAGTTCGCTGACCGCACCTACATCGAGCCTATAACCCCCGAAGCCGTCAAAAAAATCATCATCAAGGAACGCCCAGACGCCGTACTGCCCACACTCGGCGGACAGACCGGACTCAACACCGCAGTAACCGTCGCCGACCAAGGCGTATTCGATGAATACAACGTCGAAATGATCGGCGCCAACCGCGATATCATCCATAAAGCTGAAGATCGCAAACTCTTCCGCGAAGCCATGGAAAATATCGGCCTCAAAATGCCCAAGTCCAAACTCGCTTACAACCTCGACCAAGCCATGGAAGCCCTCGAATACGTCGGACTACCCGCGATTATCCGCCCAGCGTTCACACTCGGCGGAACAGGAGGAGGCATCGCCTACAACAAACAAGAGTTCCGTGAAATCTGCGCTCGTGGCATCGAATACTCCATGATCAACGAAGTACTAATCGAACAGTCCGTCATAGGTTGGAAAGAATACGAACTCGAAGTCATGCGCGATCATGCCGATAACGTCGTTATCGTATGCTCCATCGAAAACTTCGACGCTATGGGCGTCCATACCGGCGACTCCATCACCGTCGCACCCGCGCAAACTCTAACCGACAAAGAATACCAGCTCCTCCGTGATGCCTCCATTAATATCATGCGCGAGATCGGAGTCGATACCGGCGGATCAAACATCCAATTCGCTATCAATCCCGAAAATGGCGATATGGTCGTCGTCGAAATGAACCCCCGCGTCTCACGTAGCTCCGCGCTCGCCTCAAAAGCCACCGGGTTCCCCATCGCCAAAATCGCCGCTAAGCTCGCCGTCGGCTACACCCTCGACGAAATCTCCAACGACATCACTCGCGAAACCCCAGCTTGCTTCGAACCTACCATCGATTACGTCGTTACCAAAATCCCAAGATGGACCTTCGAAAAATTCCCCGAAGCCGACGAAACCCTAACTACCCAAATGAAATCCGTCGGCGAAGCCATGAGCATCGGACGAACCTTCAAAGAGTCACTCCAAAAAGGCATCCGATCCATGGAAATCAAACGATTCGGACTCGGACTCGATCACAACGATAAATGGCTCCGCACCCGCAGAGGACTCAGCAACCACGACCGACCCGAATCCGCCCAAGGTGATTCCGCGCCTCTGCAAACCCCATTCCCTATACCAATCGACCGACTCAGCGAAAAACTCTCCCATCCATGCCAAGGACGACTCTACTATATTCGCTACGCCTTCAAAATGGGATGGTCAATCCAACAAATCCAAGACCTCACCAAAATCGACCCATGGTTCCTAGCCCAAATCAAAGAACTCATCGACTTCGAAGATATCCTCACCTCCTATAATACCCTCGCCGAACTGCCCGCCGAAATCCTCCAGCAAGCCAAACAGCTCGGATACAGCAACTACCAACTCGCGTACCTCTTCAACGTCTCCCAAACCGATATCCGACGCCGTTGCGATCAACTCAATATCCAAGTATCGTACAAACTCGTCGATACCTGCGCCGCTGAGTTCGAAGCCTACACCCCGTACTATTACTCCACCCACGAAACCCCATTTAGCGTATGGGACCCCAAAACCAAAACCGCTAAGCCCGTCTTCGATGACGAAATCCGAGTCACCGATAAAAAGAAAATTATGATCCTGGGCGGCGGACCCAACCGAATCGGCCAAGGTATCGAATTCGATTACTGCTGCGTCCATGCCGCTTTCGCTGCTCAAGAACTCGGCTTCGAAGCCATAATGGTAAACTCCAACCCCGAAACCGTCTCCACCGATTACGACACCTCCGATATGCTATTCTTTGAACCGCTAACCCAAGAAGACGTCCTCAACATTTGCTCCAAGCTCGGCGATACCCTGCACGGCATTATCGTCCAGTTCGGAGGCCAAACACCCCTCAATCTCGCCCGAGGCCTCCAGGAAGCAGGCGTACCCATCATCGGAACCAGCGTCGATAGCATCGACCTCGCCGAAGACCGAAAACGTTTCCAACAGCTCCTCCGCCAACTCGACCTCCGCCAACCACCCAACGATACCGCAACCACCATCGAAGAAGCCCGAGCTATCGCCGCCCGAATCACCTACCCCGTACTCGTACGACCCAGCTACGTTCTAGGCGGCCGAGCAATGGAAATCGTCGCGGATGAAAACCAACTCGATCGCTACATGGCCCAAGCCGTAGACGCCTCAACCGTCGGCCGCGACCACCCCGTACTCATCGATAAATTCCTCGACCTCGCCATCGAAGTTGACTGCGACGCTGTCTCCGACGGCCAAGATGTACTCGTCTGCGGCATCATGGAACACATCGAACAGGCCGGTATCCATTCCGGTGACTCCGCGTGCGCCCTCCCGCCTTATTCCCTTGATCCCGATATCATCGAAGAAATCCGCCGACAAACCATAAAACTCGCTAAAGGCCTTAACGTACTCGGACTCATGAACGTCCAGTACGCCGTAAAAGACGGCCAAGTGTATGTCCTCGAAGTCAACCCCAGAGCTTCCCGCACCGTGCCGTTCGTCAGCAAAGCGACCGGCGTCCCTTGGGCCAAAGTCGCCGCAAAAGTCATGGCCGGCAAAACCCTCAAAGAACTCGGCGTCACCGAAGCGCCAATCCCCAAGCATACCTCCGTTAAAGAAAGCGTATTCCCATTCGTTAAATTCCCAGGCGTCGACGTTATACTCGGCCCGGAAATGCGATCCACCGGAGAAGTCATGGGTATCGACGAAAACTTCCCCATCGCATTCGCTAAAAGTCAAATCGCCGCCGGCTCACCTCTGCCCCTCAAAGGCAATGTCTTCCTATCCGTCCGCGCCGAAGATCGCCCCTATGTCGTCGAAATCGGACGCAAACTCACCGAACTCGGATTCACCCTGCTTTGTAGCCCGGGAACCGGCGCCGCCCTCGCAGAACAGGGCGTCAAAAGCACAATCCTCAAAAAAATCATCGAAGGACGACCCAACATCACCGACTATATCGCCGATCAAGACGTCGCCCTCGTTATCAACACACCAACCCGTAAAGGACTCGCAACCGACGAAGGAAAAATCCGAGCGTCCACAGTTATGCACCACATCCCAACCATAACAACTATCACCGGAGCAATCGCCGCAACCCAAGCAATCGCCGCCCTGCAAAAAGCCGATTGGCAAGTCAAAGCCCTGCAAGATTACACAAGATAATTCAAAACCCAACGTTAGCCCCCGGGTCACATCCCGGGGGTTCGAACCCTAAGAAACCAAAGGAGCCAAAAAAATGTTCCAGCAACTAGAACCCGCACCCGCTGACCCCATCCTCGGACTTACCGAAGCATTCAAAGCCGATACCAATCCCAATAAAATCAACCTCGGCGTAGGTATCTACAAAGACGCCCAAGGCAACACCCCTATCTTCTCCGCCGTCAAAAAAGCCGAGCAAAAAATCCTCCAGACCGAAACCACCAAGAACTATCTGCCCATCCCCGGTGCCGCCGAATACGCCGCCGCCGTCCAAAAACTTCTCTTTGGCGCCGACCATCCCATCGTCACCGGTAAACGTGCCGCCACCGCCCATACACCAGGCGGAACCGGCGCCCTGCGAGTCGCCGGCGACTTCCTCAAAAAAATCCAACCCAACGCCCAACTCCACGTCAGCGACCCAACCTGGGCCAATCATAAAGGTATATTCGGCGACGCAGGCTTCACCATCAAAACCTACCCTTACTATGACGCCGCCACCAAGTCCCTCAACTTCGATGCTCTAATCGCCGCCCTGAAGAACATCCCCGCTGGCGACATCGTTCTTCTTCACGCTTGTTGCCACAACCCAACCGGCGTCGATCCCAACGCTCAACAATGGCAGCAAATCGCCGAAGTCATCCAGGCCCAGCAAATATTCCCCATCATCGACTTCGCCTACCAAGGGTTTGGCAACGGCTTAGAAGAAGACACCGTCGGACTAAAAGCCATCGCCGCTGTTGTCCCCGAATTCATCGTCGCCAGCTCATACTCCAAAAACTTCGGCCTATACAATGAACGCGTCGCCGCCTTCACCATCGTCACCGAAGACGCCTCCGCTACCCAAGCCGCCTTCAGCCACGTCAAAACCACCATCCGACGCAATTACTCCAATCCCCCTTCGCACGGCGGTGCCATCATCACCACCATCCTCAACGATCCCGAACTCACCAAAGAATGGCGCGCCGAACTCGAAGCCGCCTGCCAACGCATCCATCAGATGCGCACCTCTTTCGTCGAGTCCCTCAAAGCTAAAGGCGTCACCCAAGACTTCTCCTTCATCACCAAGCAAAACGGCATGTTCTCTTTCTCAGGCCTAACCAAAGAACAAGTCCATACCCTCCGCGATAAGTACGCCATCTACATCGTCGACTCAGGCCGCATCAACGTCGCCGGAATCACCCCGTCCAACATCGACCGATTAACCCAAGCCATCGCCGACATCCTCTAATGCCGTCGCCGTAGTGCATGTACCGCCGGCATCTTGCCGGCAAATTAAAAACACTATAAAAACGTTAGCCCCCGAACTTCATGTTCGGGGGTTCAAACACCAAACAAATCACTAATCTATCGATCCCCCATGCCCCAAACCCCCCAACAATACATAACCCAAAACCAACCTCAATTCCTTGACCAACTCCAACAGTTCCTCCGCTTCCCTTCCATCAGCGCCCAACCCGTTCATCAACCCGACATCCAAGCCTGCGCCCAATGGCTAATCGATCACTTCATCGCCCTAGGCCTGCAAACCCAACTCATCCAAACCAAAGGCCACCCCATCGTCTCCGCTCAAACCAACTTCCCCACCAACCGCAAAGTCATAATCTACGGCCATTACGACGTTCAACCCGAAGACCCCATCGACCAATGGCAAACACCACCCTTCGAACCAACTATCAAAAACGGTTTTCTCTACGCCCGCGGCGCCTCCGACGACAAAGGCCAACTTTTCGCCCACATCAAAGCCGTAGAAGCATTACTCAAAACCAACACATCTCTCCCCTGCAACGTCCACTTCCTCATCGAAGGCGAAGAAGAATCAACCGGCAATTCCCTCGAACACTACATCACCCAAAACGCCTCCCAACTCGCCTGTGATGCCGTTCTAATCTCCGACACCACTATGTTCAACGAAACCACCCCCGCTGTAACATACGCCCTGCGAGGACTCGCCGGCTTCGAAGTCACCGTCAAAGGCCCCAACCGAGACCTCCACTCAGGCGCGTTCGGCGGAGCAGTCGCCAACCCCGCCCTAATCCTCAGCCACATACTAAGCCAATGCATCACCACCACCGGCAAAATCCTAATCCCCGGCTTCTACGACTCAGTCCTGCCCCTCTCCGCCAACGAACTCCAAACCGTCTATCAACTACCATTCGACGAAGCCCAATTCGCCCAATCCATCGGCATCCCGCAAACGTCCGGCGAATCCGAATTCCCCGTCATCGCCCGTATCGGCCATCGTCCCACCTTCGAAGTCAACGGCATGTTCAGCGGCTACACAGGCCCCGGCGGAAAAACCATCATCCCTGCCTCCGCCACCGCTAAAATCACCATGAGACTCGTACCCGATCAAGATTGGAACACCATCGCCCAACTCGCCGACAATTACATCCGATCCCTAGCACCCGACACCGTCCACCTCGAAATCTCCCCACACTTCGGCGCCAACCCCATACTTATCGATACGCACCACCCCATCATGCAAACCGCCCGCAACGCTCTTCGACTCGCCTTCGACCATACCCCTGTCTTCATCCGAGAAGGCGGATCAATCCCCGTCGTCAACACCTTCGCGCAAACTCTGAAAGTACCCGTCGTCCTAATAGGCCTGGGACTCGCATCCGACAATATCCACTCTCCCAACGAAAACTTCAAAATCGAAAACTTCATCAAAGGCGCACAAGCCTCCGCCCAATTCCTAACCAACCTCTAAAGCAAATTCCCAAATCATCTAGTGTTCTCTCGCGACAAATTAGCCCCCCGACCTGTCGGGGGGTCACACCGACTAACTGCACCAAAAAAACTATTCCTATTGCATCCGATCAATCTATCAGCATTGGGTGCCACCTTTCTGCGTAGCGCAGCGTAGCAGAGAGGTGCATGATTTTTCCGTCGTATCCATTCCCACTAAGCCCAACGGTAGCGCCAGTTCCAAACCATCTATCGTCCATCAATCTTCCCGTGGCGACTTGCCACCGCAAATCCGCTACCGACCAAACCGCGCAAAATCAGCCACCCAAAAAAACCGCCGGATTCTTGAAAAAAACCGTCCCATTTCTAACCAAAACCAATCAAAACCGACAAATTTCGATTCATTTCTGATCACCCCTTCTCACCAGTCCCAACCCCGCGCGCCCCCGGCAAATCTTTGCACATCTCACCTCCCGCCCCCCAGCGCCCACCTGCCAACTAAGCGCGCCTATGTTCCACGAAATCTCTCCTTTCCGCTCCTCAATTCCGCGCATTTTTGCCACCCTCTTTCAGCTTCGTGATCTTCAAAAAAATTTGTAGCTAACTTCTTTTCGTCTTTACACTCCCGGCCGCGTCGCCGCCCAGCGCTTCGCCACCACACTATCCACCACTAACTGCACCAAATGATAACCAATCGTCACCATAAACGCTTTCGGATACACCGCCGCAAAATACGCACTCCAAATAATATAACCTATCGTCAAACTCTTCTGCGATGCATGCAGCACCAACGCAGCCCGCGATCCGTCATCCAAACGCAGCACCTTACTTATCCCCACATTCAAACCCAGCACCAACACATGCAGCAATACCGCGAACGCCAACATACCCAAAATCTCCCAACCTGCTTCCGCGATCCGCCCCGTTGAACTGGCCACCCCATTGAAAATAACCAATAGCACAATCAATTGCGCTACCACCGACAACACCTTCTTCCGCTTGGCTGCATACGCCCCCAACCAACCGTGCAGCACCAACCCCAGCACCGTCGGCAGCAAAACCATCAACGCCAACTGTCCCATCATCCTCGCCACAGGCAAATCGATCTTCTGCTCCACCCCCAAAGTCACTCGCAGCAACAACTCCAATGACAAAGGAACCGTGAATATCGCCAAAAAATTCGTCCCTACATTTATCAACAGACTTAACGGTACATTCCCATTCGCCACCCGAGTCAAAACCGTCCCCGATGCGATCGTAACCGGCAGCACCGCTAAAATGCAAACCCCCATCACAAATTCCGATTCCGCTCTAAACACCCCCCACGCTAATCCCACCGCGACCACCGGCACCAAAACAAAACACGATACCAGCGCCGCCGTCCAATGCTGCCAATTCCGAACCGCACCCCTCAATGCCTCTCGTTCCAACGTTAAACCAGTCGTGAAAAAACAAAAGAACACCCCCATCTTTATAATCTTCCACTTCCGCACCCCTTCCGCCACCTCGCCCGGCAACCAAAACGCCCCCGCTACCATCAATACCATCCCCACAAAAAACCAATGACGCCCCAAAAACCCCGCCAGATTTCTCCCGCCGATAACCTTTACACTATCATGGTCTGTCCCCATTATTTCCTCCCCAGCAATTCACGCAGCTCTTTACTCCGCATAACCACCGACGCCCCCGCAAACAATACCGCCGCCACAAGCACCCCAACCAACAACTGCCACCACGCCTTTTGCCCCGCCACCCAATAAATCGCCAACCAGCACCCCGCTCCCATAACCACTGTCGCAAATCCTGTCCGCAATAACGCCCCCGCCACTCCGCCTCCAATCCGCAAATCATGTCGTTTCACCAATATAATCAACAGCACTCCCACTTGGATCGTCGCGCACACCGCCGTCGATAACGCCAACCCTCCTGTACCCAAGGGCCATATCAAAACCAAATTCAACACCAGATTCAATCCTATCATCCGCACCGCCAAACGCACAGGCGTCACAGAATCCTTAAAAGCGTAAAACCCACGCACCACCACATGCTGCAAACAATACGCACCAATCCCTAATGCGTAAAACAATAACGTCCAAGCCGTCTGCGCCGAGTCTGCCGCCTCAAAACGCCCCCCCACAAATATCGCTGTCAAAGGCCCACGCACCAAAATCATCCCCACCATTGCGGGCAACCCAATAAAAATCACCAACCGTATCCCTTGGTTCAGCGCCTCCCCAAACCCTTTCCGGTCATTATGCAGCGCCGCCGTACTCAAATGCGGAAAGATCGCCGTCGACAGCGCAATCCCAAACACCCCTAACGGAAACTGATACAGCCGCTGCGCAAAATACAACGCCGAAACCGCACCTTCCGTCACCGGATAAAAAACCATCCGCCCCCACAACATAAACCCAGGCCCCGTACTGCTAGTCGCCGACAACATCCGCGCTATTACGGTATCTAACAGCGCGTTTATCTGCATCGCCGACAGCCCAATAATCATAGGCCCCATCAAACGCATTATCGCTTTTACCCCCTCATCTTTAACCTCCCAACTTGGCCGTAACGTCACTCCTTCACGCCGCAACCCCATCAACTGCAAACCAACTTGCAAAACTCCCGCTACTATCACCGCACCCGCAACCACGTACAGCCCCGGCCAACGATTCGCGCCCCCCCACCAAGCAAATCCTAATACCCCACCAAGCATACATAAATTCAAAACTATCGGCGACGCCGCCGGCGCACCAAAACGCCTATGAACATTCAACACGCCCCCCAATACCCCAACCACACATATCAGCACCGCGTAAGGCAGCAGTATCGTCGTCAAACGCACAGATACCCAAGTCTGCCCCGTACCCCCGCGCAGCCAACCATACAACCACGCCAAACCAATCCCCAATAACGTCAAGCCCCCCAAAACCAAAACCAACAGCGTAACAACCCGCCGCACCAACAGCTTCGCCCCCGCCTTGTCCTTGTGCAATCGTTCCGTGTAAACCGGTATCAGCGCCGCCGATAACGCCCCTTCGCCAAACAAACGCCTAAACAAATTCGGTATCTGAAACGGTATAACAAAACAATCCCACAACGCCGTCCCAAAAAACTGCAAGCACACAATATCGCGCACTAACCCCAGCACCCGGCTCAACAATGTCAAACCGCTGATCAATCGAGCCGCACCAATAAAATGCCCCTGCTTACCGATAACCTAGCACTCCCGCAACAAAACCGCGATCATCATTCAGCAAAACCCAACGTTAGCCCCCAGGTTCACATCCCGGGGGTTAAAAATCCAACCAATTCTCCGCTCAATCCAACGCCGCATCAAAACCACCATAACCATAACACCCCGCGCATAAAAAAACAAGCGCCTCTCGAGCCCGCCAGAATGGGTGCATCCCAAACTCGCCGCTCAAGAAACGCTTGTGCAAATCTATAAGGATACAAAACTACCGAGGCATCATCATCGGATTCTGCGGAGGCATCGCTTCCAAAGCCTCCAGCTCGGCCGACTTCTCTATCGTTGCCGCGGCGTTTAAACGTTCCATCATGGCCTCATAGGCCGCACGCTGAGCCGTCATACGCAATTCCTGCTCGATATTCGCCCGAACGTCTTCCAAAGACAATACCGTCGCGGGGGTCACCGCACTAACCTTCACCACTTCAAAACCACGAGGACCAACAAAAGGCCCCAACACCGCCCCAGCACTCGACTCCGCGATCGCCGTCGCAGCCGTTTCGCCAAGCTGCTGCTGGAACATCTGCATCCCGCCCCGCATCTGGCCCTGACGTGCTTTGTCATCCGATTGAGAATAAGCCGCAACCAAAGTATTGAAATCCGCGTCCGCGGCATTGGCCATCTCCACAACCCGCTCCGCTAAAGGCCTGCCACCGTCACGGATCGTTATGTGCTGGATCATCGCGTTCATCGCGCGTTCATAACGAGCTATGTTCGCTGTATAATACGCCTCGACTTCCGCGTCCGTCGGATCCGCGATCTCTGCGCCCAAGGCCTCATTCAAAATCGAGCCCGACAAAAAATAGTCCTGATATAAAGCCAATATGAACTGCGTCGCTTCATCATCCGCCAAACCACGAGCCCGAGCTTCCGCGGTCTTCAACTGAATCTCAACCCACAGGTTCGCCGCCCCATTCAACGTCGGCGCCGCATGATTCGCTACCATCGCCCGAGCTTGCCAAACATAAAAATCCTCCCCGTTCAGCGTCAGCAAAACCGTATCGTCAGCCAACGAATCCGGGTCGATCGGCTCTACCGCTGCGACTTCTTCTTCCCCAGCCACAGGCTCCGTCACCACTTCGACCTCTTGAGCCAAAATCGGCCCAACACAAACCGCCAACAACACAACCAAACCCAATAACCATAAATATTTACCTGAATTTTGCATCATTTACTCCTAACTCTAGTTCGCAGTTTCAACTCTATAATAGCCAACTTGCGCAGTGTTGAACGTCACAAGATGCACTCAACACTTTTCTAGTGCGCCTACTGACCAAAAATACACCTGTCAGTATCCATAGAAGCCGCTGACCCCCAACTGTTACACAATTTCCGCGATTTTATTCCGACTCAGACGCTTCACCACTCTCCGCTTCACGCCATCGGAAACCCATACGCGCTTTGATGTTATCAGGCCGTAAATGCGATACCACCGCTAAATTCTGGGCCCGGTCCAACCAGCGCTGAGCTATCATCGCCCGACGCGTCTCATATTCCTCTGCTGTCAAAGGCTCAACCGCCAAATCCCTAAACACCAACCAACGACCCCAACCCTCGTCCGCAGCCATAACTAAACCAGTATCGCTTGCCCCCAAAGATCCCGCTTCGTCAGCCGCCAACCGAATCATCGACACCGATTGACCATAAACCCGCTGGAGTTCCCCACGCGGCAAATCCCCACCCCAAACACCATTCTCTATTTGGTCCAACAAACTCCGAGTAGCGGAGATAGTATTGCTGAACACCACTTTATTCGGATCGTTAAGATCAGCGTTCAATTGCGCCACTGCGCCGTCCCAATCGGTAGCCGCAGCCGCTACAAAAACATCCATTCTCGCCTCTGCCAAATCAAAAGCCGCCAAAGAACGAACATCATCCGCAACCTGCGCCCGTAGCGTACTCTCGCCATCGATAGGTGCAGCGTCCGCGCCACCCGAACGACCGTCATCTTCCAACGAAACCGGCTCACGAGATTTGTCCGCGCCCGTAAGCGTCAACACATATAAACCCGTCACTGTATTCGTACCCCGAGGATCATACGCGCCCGCGAAAGCCGTTAAAGGCCCCAAACTATCGTGCAAGTCCAACGCGCCGCTGTTGTATGTCACGTCTTCTTCATCGAGCAACGGAATACAACCAAACAACAAATCAACCAACCGAGCGTCAGGTTGCTCGCCCCGCATACGATAAACCCGACCAAAATCCTCGTGCTGCTGCATCGCCGCGTAAGACAGATACTCCGTACCACCAGGCACAACCCGAACCAAATCAGTACTTACGCTTTCAGCCAACGCCGCGCAATCCATCGGCTCTGACCCGTTAGCCTCCGCCCCATTGGCACGAGCCGACTGCCGAGCGGAAGTCAATACCGCTTCCGCCGCACTGTACGCCGCGGACGCTAGATATAATGCGCGAGCCCGCTCTTCTACTTCATCAAAACTCGGATTGCGATAACTAATCATACCCAATTCGTCCCGGCCGACCGCCTCCGCGAACAACGCCCGATTCTCCTCCCAGTACTGCCGTACCCGAGCTTCCTGATCCACCGCGCTCAAGGCCGCGAATTGCGACTCTTGCGCGCTCTCAACCTCTGCCAAATCAACATACAAATATTCCACCTGAACCCGGTCCGGCAATTTGTAACCAAAACCGCGAGGATTGTCATCCGTTACATCACCACGAGCCACCGATTTGTATAATTCAAACTGAGCTTCCAACTCCGCGTCCGTCGGAGCCGCTACGTCAGATGCAAACCAATCCGCTTCAACCGCGACATACGTCCCGTCAACATTCCTACGCGCCGCTTCGTTACGCGCCAGCGTCCGCAGCTCAGGCTCACTCACCGCTAAATCACGAGTCAAAGCGTGAACACACTCTAAGATCGTCAGATAATTGCGAATCGCCAGCTTCATGTTGCCTTCTGTACCCGAAACACGCTCTACTATCGAGCCTATCGAAATCGGCTGCAATAACCGCGCCGCGATCAATTGCCCCCGGATCTCAAGCAGCATCTCTACCTGTTCGTTCGTAGCCTGCAAACCCATCGACTCCGCTTCCTTCAATAACAGATAATACAAAACATTCGACCGCGAAGTCCGCAAATCCATTATCTCGCCAAGACCGTCCGCCAAGGCCTCCTGCTCAGCCCAATCCTGCCCTTGACTAACAACCGTCTGATACAACCTGTTGCCAATCTGAGCCGTCGCCGGCGTATCACCAAACAACAACGAGTTCGTCGCCAATACCACCGTATCGTTGATCCAACCCAAGTCCGGAAGCTGACAGATCACCGATAAACCCCGCTCCGAAGGCGCATACATCAAAGGCACTTGTAACGCCTGCAAAATCTGTATGTCCTGGTTCGCTCGACTCAAGTCCACGTTCGTGCATTCGTGTTCTTCACCATTGATCGTCACAAAAGCAACAGTGTCTTTGCCCCCCCGACGGCCGCTGCCGGTAAAGTTCGGCAGCAAAAAACCGATCATGATCGCGACACCGACAAACGCCAAAAGCTTTTTGTTATTCTTACGAAACCACTTGGTAAGCGACATACTCTTGATCCTTAATTCTTGCTAAACACACGGACTCAACATCCGTAATCAACAGAAAACACAAAAACAGACCCCATATATAGATACTGTCATTGCCACAATTCCAAACTATAAAGTATAAATCGGACGTACAGCCTTGGCAATTAAGAATTATCAGCCCCATAAACCACATAATCGCCATTAAATAAGCCCCGCCAAAAAACCCTAAACCAAAGCCGCAATCGCTATTTATCCGCTGGACCGCCCAATTCGCCGCCCGCAAAAACACAACCCTGCCAAACCCCATAACCAATTTTACAATGGATTTTTTCTCTTTCCGCCGATACTGTCACTGCGTACGATATCTATATAATAGTACACAATCAAACCGTTTTAACCCCTGATTGTGCGTGTAAGTCATTATACTAAGATACTTTAGAGAAATATGAGCGAAAAAAACTCCTCCAGCCCCGCATTGGTCATTGTCGAGTCGCCGGCCAAAGCCAAAACCATAAACAAATACCTAGGCACCAACTACACAGTCAAAGCTTCAATGGGACATGTCCGAGATCTGCCCGGAAAATCCATGGCGGTGGACGTCGAAAACAACTTCCAGCCAACCTACGAAATCCTACCCACCCGAAAAAAAACCTTTAGCGAACTCAAAAAAATCGCCAAAAACGCGCCACTCGTATATCTCGCCACCGACCTTGACCGAGAAGGAGAAGCCATAGCATGGCATCTCAGCGAAGCTCTCAACCTCGAACCGCAGCGCGCCAAACGAGTCGTTTTTAACCAGATCACCAAAACCGCTATCACCGAAGCTTTCCAACATGCCGGCGCCATCGACCTCGACAAAGTTAACGCTCAGCAGGCGCGACGTATTCTTGACCGAATCGTCGGGTATGAAATCAGCCCCCTGCTGTGGAAAAAAGTAGCACGAGGACTATCCGCAGGCCGTGTCCAGTCCGTCGCCGTCAAACTCATCGTCCAACGTGAACGAGAAATCCAAGCATTCCAACCCGAAGAATACTGGAAACTGCCCGGAATATTCTCCATCAGTGACAATCACGACCTCCAACAAAAATACCAAGCTTTCCTCGATGGCTTCACCGAAAAACCACCGACCGTCGCGCAACGCCAACAGTGGCTCACCGAACACCAAGCCCTCGAAGCACAATTGCACAATGTCGCCGGAGAAAACTTCCGGCCCGACAACGAAACCGACGCCCAAAAAGTAGAACAAGCGCTGCAAGGTGTTCCGTTCAGCATCTCCGATGTCACCGCACGACAAACAACTTCCAAAGCGTCACCACCGTTCATTACCTCAACCCTCCAACAGCAGGCCGCCAATCGTCTCGGTTTTACCACCAAACGAACCATGCGCGTCGCCCAACAACTTTACGAAGGCATCGACATTAAAGGCATCGGTAGCGTCGGCCTCATAACCTACATGCGTACCGACAGCACCCATCTCGCGCCCGAAGCCATCAACACCACCCGCGACTTCATCCAAGAAAACTTCGGACCCAAATACCTCCCCGAAAAACCAAAACTCTATTCGTCATCCAACAAAGCCGCGCAAGAAGCCCACGAAGCTATCCGACCCACCGATGTCACCTTAACTCCCGAGTCCCTCAAAAAAGACCTCAACGACGAACAACTAAAACTCTACACCCTAATATGGAACCGCTTCGTCGCTTGCCAAATGAATCCCGCTCTGTGGGACGTCACCAGTATAACCATCACCGCCCAAACAACGCTCGGCCCCGCTAACTTCAAAGCCTCAGGCCGCAAACTAATCTTCGACGGATTCATGCGAGTTACAGGCCTCACAGTTTCTAACGGCGACCAAATACTCCCCGAACTCCAAAAAGACCAGCAAGTATTCCCCATCCAACTCCAAGCAACCCAACACTTCACGCTTCCGCCCGCGCGATACACCGAAGCGTCACTCGTCAAAACCCTCGAAGCCGACGGAATCGGCCGACCCAGCACCTACGCTTCCATCATCTCAACCATACAAGATCGAGGCTACGTCGAACAAATCGATAAACGATTCCATGCCACCGACCTAGGTATTGTCGTCACCGATAAACTCGAACAGCACTTCCCACGTGTTATGAACGTCGCGTTCACCAGTCACATGGAAGAGCAGCTCGACAAAATCGAAGAACAGCATCTCGATTGGATCAAAGTCCTCGAAGAATTTTATGGCCCATTCAAGGAAAACCTCGAACGTGCCCACGAAGAAATGGCCCACGCCAAAGCCGAAACCCAACCGTCAGATTACACCTGCCCCGATTGTAATCAGCCCCTAGTTTATCGCTTCGGCAAGAACGGCCGATTCCTCTCCTGCTCTGCTTACCCCGATTGCAAATTCGCTTCGCCCATCGACCGCGAAGGCAAAATGTGCCCTCCCGAAGAAACCGAACATAAATGCATAAATTGCGGCAAACCAATGATCCGCCGTCGGGGCCGGTTCGGCGAATTCCTCGGATGCTCCGATTACCCAGAATGCAAAACCGTTCAAAAAATCGATAAGCAAGGCAACATCCTGCCACCAGCACCCCCGGCTGAACCGTCAGGAATCCGCTGCTATAAGTGCGACGGCGAACTAGTTATCCGTCAAAGCAAAAGGGGCCCATTCCTAGGCTGCGGCAAATTCCCCAAATGCCGTACCATCATCAGCATTAAACAACTAGATAACCTAAAACAACTCCAGGAAGAAGGCACCTGGCCACCCAAAACCTACGAAGAAGCCGACGAAATCCTAGGCCGTAAGAAAAAGAAAAAAACCGAAGACACCGAAGACACCAAGACCACCAAAAAGAAAACAACAAAGAAAAAAACCGCCAAAAAGAAAACCTAACACCCAAAAATTAGCCCCCTGACCTGTCAGGGGGTTTTAACTCAATATTCCCCAACCTCGTCGAAACTCGACTTCAACTATACGCCGACCTAATCACCCAATGCCGCACCGGCCCGCCGCGCACTGTCAATCCAAGGATGATCCAACGGCACATACTTTCGATTACCCGCCACCTCTTCTAAAGGCACCACCACCGTCTCCTGCTTCGTCGTACCCACCATCACCCCATAGCGCCCTTCATGAATCAAACTAGCGCAGCGTGTCCCCAATTTTGTCGCTAACAGTCGGTCCGCCGCCGAAGGCGCTCCGCCCCGCTGAACATGCCCCAAAATCGTCGTCCGCGCCTCCACTCCTGTTAGCTCCGCTAACTGCTCCGCTAACCGCAAAGTATTGTGAGAGTGCGCCGTCACCAACTGATCGATTACCGCCGCTGCTTTCTTCTTCTCATCTTTGTTATCCGCCGACTTCTTTTGAGCCAGTGCTTTGTGCAATTCCTCAACATTCGCCTTAGTCAACGCGCCTTCAGCCACCGCAATAATACTGAACCGTTTACCCGCCCGGCCGCGCTTCCGAATCGCCGCCGCCACCGATTCCACCTCATAGGGTATCTCCGGTATCAGTATCACATCCGCTCCGCCCGCTATCCCTGCCCCCAACGCTAACCAACCAACCCGGTGCCCCATAATCTCAACCACCATAATCCGATGATGACTCGTCGCTGTGCTGTGCAACCGGTCAATCGCTTCTGTCGCAATCCCCAACGCCGTGTCAAACCCAATCGTCACATCCGTCCCCACCACATCATTATCGATCGTCTTAGGCAAAGTCAAAATATTCAACCCCGCTTCCTTCAATCGCATTGCGTTTTTGTGCGTACCGCCACCACCCAAGCAAACCAACGCATCTAAATGATGCCGCTCATATGTCTGTACGCATGCCTCGGTCATATCCAAAACCTGATTGCCGATCGGCATCTTGTGTGGCTTGTCTCTGCTTGTCCCTAAGATCGTCCCACCCACCGTCAATATCCCAGATAGCGCCCCCTCGTCCAAGCGCACACTCCTGTCTTGCGCCAAGCCCCGAAACCCATCATAAAACCCGATCATTTGCGTCGAGTAACAACCCTGCAGAGCCTTACCCAACGCCCGTATCGCCGCGTTCAAGCCCGGCGTATCACCACCCGATGTCAAAACCCCAACACATTTCGTCATTACAAAAACTCCCCAAACGCGAACAGCTTAACTGGCTCCCACAAAATAACCAACACCAAACATTAGCCCTCGAACTTCATGTTCGGGGGTTCAACATCACTACTACTATCGGACCCCCGGTTTCTAACTACCAACCAGCGGGCAATTCAGCCAAACCGCCACACCACAAAAAAAGCAAGGCAGTTCATAAGCAACCGCCTTGCTTCGTTACTATGCTACTACCACGACTATTGTCCTATAAAGTCAATCCTTTAACAATACCGTCAATAGCTGAACAGGCATTTTGTTCTACCGCCCGCTCATCCGAACCGAACCCGCCGGAACAATATAAATCTCGACCCGCCGGTTACGCGGATTACCTGTCCGGCCCGGCCTGTTCGGCTCGATCGGCTGAAACTCACCACGACCAACAACCGCCATCCGAGCTTCCGGAACACCAGATTCCTTCAAAATGTCCTCAACCGCGATCGCGCGATGAGCCGACAAATGCCAGTTCGTCGGATGACGCTGCAAAGTTTCTGGCTGACCAATCCTGATGTCATCTGTATGACCAACGATCAAAACATCAAAATTCTCCGCCGCGGACGAGTTCAATATGTTCGCCAAAGTGCGAAGCTGATTCGCCGCTGCGTCCTGTACAGTGTCGCTGCCCGGATCAAACAGCAAATCACTATTGAAACGAACAACACCCGATTCCGGGTCATAGGTCACCAAATCGCTACGACGAATCGCCCAATCCGTTAAAGCATTATTTAACTCAACAGGTAACGCCGCTTGACCTACCTGCTCCGCCAAACGCTCCATGTCCGCCAGCAAACTCGCACGCGCAGCTTCCAAAACCGCAACCCGCTCAGCACACGCGCGATTCTGAATCTGACAATCAGCTAATTGAGATCGAACACCATCTGTGCCCAATACACAACCTTCTTGCTGCGCTTCCAACCCCTGGATCCGCGACAAATAGCTTTCGTTTTCCGCAACCACACGATTGTACTCCTCCAGCGAAACACAACCACTGCCCATTAAAACCACAAACGTCAGCAAACCTGCAACAACTATGGTACCAGATCTCATCACAGTTACTCCTATAAAGAAACGAATTCGACTTCCCTATCGACTTGTCTTAACTCAGCCGCCGCCGGTAACAAAAATCCGCCAACCAATAAAACCAAGAACAACTGCCATCCAATGGCTGTCAATATCTATTGGCTACGAAACCTCGTTACTTCTTCTTGCTTTTCTTTTCCTTCGGCGCTTTCGGTGCTTTGGCTGCCTTAGCCGGCTTGCTCTTCGGACCCTTCGCGGCATTAGGTTTACCCGCCATGCTCGACATTCCCGCACCAATCACAGCAATCAATATCGAAGCCACCGCACCAGCCCCAACAACGTACCAAATGTAATCGCTCAGACCCATCGAAACATCACCACTTGCGCCCGTCATCGCCGACGCCGTCACAAAACCTAAATACACCAACAGCAAAAACGGAACCACCAACGCCGCACCATAGGCCCCGCTCGTCGGATCAACAACCGGCGCCGGCATCGTAACCATACCCGGCCCACCAGCGCCAAAGTCCGGTATCGCGGGCTGAGTAACATCCAAAGTCGCCGATGATTCCTCACCATCGGGAGTACGAACATCCAAATTCAATTGCGTTGGAACCTGACTTTCGCCACCGCCGTCTTGACCCGGATATATCTCGTCAAGCAACTCCGCACCTAAACTCGTGTCATCTGCTTCACGAGTCAAATCCAACAAACCGCTGCCGCTGCTGCCGCTGTCCAAGACCACTTGATCGTTGAAGTCCGGCGCCAACTGCGTTTGAGCCATCGGGTCCGCTAAATCCAACTCAGCCGAATCATCCAGAACTTCAACACCGTGTTCGGTGATAACAGTATCGTCTTTGTTCGCGCCGCCTTCGCTTGTGTCGTCCAAATTAATTTTGTCCGCCGAATCGTCCGGAACCAAACCAGCCTGGCTGCCCGTGTCCATCGGTATCAAACCAATCTCACTGCCGCTCGCACCTGCCTCGTCACCCAAGTCCAATTCTTCCGGACTGCCAAGATCATCCGCTAACTCAAGATTGAAATCCGTAGCGTCCAAGTCCGCGTCACCCGTAGGCCCGCTCTCGTCCCCTAACGATACGTCACCCACCGAACTGCCCAACGGAGCCAAACCAATTTCACTGCTGCCGCCCAGATCAAATTCTTCGTCAGGACCACTGCCCGGACCAGCTAAAGCGTCAACCTCGTCAACCTTGAACATAACCTTCGCGCCGTCACGAAACTCACGTAATTTCCGGTCCTGAACATATTGCTTCAGATCGTCCTCCGATATCCCTAGCTTCTCTTGGACTTCTTCCGCACTGTAAAACATCTTTGCCATGATTCAAACTCCAAACACCTGCATCAAATTGAACAACGAAAAACAAATGAAAAATATTACTTATCTTATAAAGTACAAAAGCCGCAACGAACTCATCAACACGCAATTTCAATTCCGCGACGCCTCTGCGCTAAATGCCGCGCGACGCCGTCTATTCTTCCACCGCCTGTTCTACCGTCGAGCCCGATTCGTCAACTCCCCTCACCCCACGTCGTTCCAGCATATCCCGGATCGCTGCCGGACCAGGCTCCGCTGTATTGTAATTCTCCAACTGAATATCGTAAACAAAACTTCGCGCCGCCAACAACATAAAACGCTCGTGCGGATCGTTACGCGGCTGATATTGATAAAGGCAAATCGTACCGTGCGACCGGTCCACCAGAGCAATTAAATCCGTATTCGCCGACAGACTAATCGGAACCACCGTAACATCATATCCGCCGCCGCCCACAACGTTGTCAGCACACGCGCTGTCAACCCCACCGGTCAACGCCAATGCCAAAACCGCCCCCCCAAGGGCCACCAACACCAACAAAACCTGCTGCCCTTTGCCTATCGTATGCAACATTTACCTAAATCCTTGTAAAAACAGCCGGTTACAGCACAAGCCCCGCACACCACCATTATAACCCCTCCCCCACGCCATGCAAGATAATTACTCTGCCCAACTAACCCACAACCACACCACCACCGCAACTATCATTATTATATCAACCAAGCCCCACCTATGTCCACCCTAACGCCATGAACCCCAAATGGTTAACCCACAAAGAACCCTATTCACACCGTACGCCCCCGCCCCCCCAGCAATTGTTATATTACACCAGTATCCAAAAACTCCTAAGATAACATACCCGCCCAAACCGAAAATTACACATAGTACCTTATTCTGTCCCTATCATAGCCAAGCAGGAGCAACAAATGGACCGACCAGTTTACGACTTCACCATCCAAAACCTAGGCCCCGCCCAGATACCCTCACCCGTCGAACAGTCCCGTCGCGCCACCCTTTACCCCATGCACTATGTCAGCGATGACCAACAAATCATCTATGATATCCAAACCTCCGCCCAAAATCCCTGCAACTCCGACCCGCTCCTAATCGAAAAGGCAGGCCCCAGACGCCAAATTTTCTTCGACCCCCTAAAAACCCACGCCGCCATCGTAACCTGCGGCGGATTGTGCCCCGGACTAAACGACGTCATCCGCGCCATCGTTATGTGCCTTTGGTACCAATACAACGTCAACAACATCTTCGGCTTCCAATATGGATATCGCGGCTTCATCCAACGCTTCAATATCCCCCCCATCCAACTAACACCCAAAATCGTCAAAGACATCCAACATCAAGGCGGCACCATCCTAGGCTCCAGCCGCGGCTTCGGCCAAGAAGTCGAAGAAATCACCAAAACCCTAATCAAACATAACATCAACCTACTCTTTACCATAGGCGGCGACGGCACTCAACGCGGCGCCCTCAATATCTCTAATTACGTCCGCGATCAAAAACTCCCCATAGCCGTCGTCGGAGTTCCTAAAACCATCGATAACGACATCAGCTTCTCCCAACGTTCCTTCGGCTTCGATACCGCTGTCTCTCATGCCGTCAAAGCCATCGACGCCGCCCACATAGAAGCCTACAATTCCATCAACGGCATCGGTATCGTCAAAGTCATGGGACGTCAGTCCGGCTTCATCGCCGCCCACGCAGCGCTAGCCAATAACGATGTCAACTGCGTACTCGTCCCCGAAGTCCAATTCCAACTCGAAGGGCCGTATGGCCTGCTCGCCCACATCGAACACCGACTGTCCCAACGAGGCCATGCCGTTATCGTCGTCGCCGAAGGCGCAGGCCAAGACCATCTCGATAAAGCCAACACCACCGATGCGTCAGGCAACATCACTCTCTCAGACATCGGTCCCTACCTCGTCCACCAATTCAAAAACTACTTCAAACAAAGGCAAATCGACGTTAACATAAAATATATCGACCCCAGCTACATAATCCGCGCCGCCCCCGCTAACCCTAACGACTCCATCTATTGCGCCCAACTAGGAACCCATGCCGCCCACGCCGCTATGGCTGGCAAAACCTCTGTACTCCTTACCCTAATGAACTCACAATTCGTCCACATCCCCATCAGCCTTGCCGTCAGCCAACGAAATTGCATCCAACCTCAAGGCGAACTATGGCGCGACGTAATCGCAACCACCGGACAACCACCTTTCAACCCACCGGACTAAAAAACTATCAATCTTCGTGTCCCCATTTATCCCCATGTCGGACGCACCATGCCCGCCATCCCTGACAAACCGCAACCCAAAAAACCTGCGCCAACTACCCAACAACCATTACTGTTAGCCCCCGAACTTTATGTTCGGGGGTTCGAACACCAACCAATAAATGCTACTCCGCCAAACCACCGCCCACCACTAATGCCGTAAATCCCAAAAGATTAGCTCCCCAACCTTCCCGGAGGGTTTTAACTCTCGTGTACCTCTAACCATCGCCATCGTCACCAATCTCGTGGGTAACTTGCAACATATGGTACAAAGTTACCCACGCGATACCCTGATCAAGCGCCTCCATTATACTATCAACCATCCCCGTGACACCGGGTGGCACCCTTTCGCGCAGCTAAAGGGTGTTAGGTTTCATCTTTTTTTGTATTTTCTGCGCTCTTTCGTGGTAAAATCATCCCCAATCATGAAAAATCACCGAAAGCTTATTAGTCTCTGTCTTATCACCCTACTCATCGGCTGCGCCCCAACTCAACAACAAAACTCCAACACCGCCTACACACACTGGCCCCAACGCCTAGGCCCAGCGTACCCAAACGACCCCGTCCACTCCCTAGGCCGCGACGCCAAAGAATTCCTCCCCGTCCTCTTCGACGACACCCACGCCACCTTCGCCTCTCCCACAACCTGGTCTCTGTTCGCTCTCGCCGGCGCCGCAGGCATCGCCCTCGAAGGCCCCAACGCCGACGAACCCATAGCCGATCATTATTATCGCCACGGTCATCAACTCAATTCCTTTTGGGACACTGTAGGCGATGCCGGAGGAAACCCAGGCACCCATTTCGCCCTCGCCGGCGCCCTCTACTTCACCGCCCTAGCCCAAAACAACAACACTCAATACGAAAACGCCAAAACGCTACTCTCCGCCTTAGCCCTCAATGGCATAGCCACAACAACACTCAAAATCGCCGCCCGCACCGAAGCACCAAACGGCAATCAAAACGTTTGGCCCAGCGGCCATACCTCCAGCACCTTCACCCTCGCAACCGTACTCTGGAACCAGTACGGCCCAACCGTAGGCATACCCCTAACCACTTTCGCCGCTTACGTCGCCTACGAACGCATCGACGCCGGAAACCATAATTTCTCCGATGTCATCTCCGGAGCCCTAATCGGAATCGCCATCGGAAACGCCGTCGCCCAAAACCACCAACTCCGAATAGGCCAACTAACCCTCCAACCATACATCAACCCAAATACCGCAACTCCAGGCCTAGCACTCATCCACCGCTGGTAAACACAACAAATCACCACACAACATCCATAACTGTTAGCCCCCGAACTTCATGTTCGGGGGTGCGAACTCATTGCCGATACTAATCCCAACCAACCACCTGTCCCCATTTATACTCATGCCCCGCCCCTGGCAGCTAATTCTCAATTAGTGAATATTAGTGTCTATTCGTGGTTCGTTTGATGGTGAACGGTTATTTATTGCCAAAACCACCCGAAGCAAATTCCTGTCGTCTGCCAATTACACCGATAGTGCCGACTGTGCCAACCAGGCGAAGTAGGCACGTCTGACTGTCCAAATAGTCAAACAACAGATTGGAATATATTAACAAAACAGCCTTATATGTATCTACACACGTCCTTTATCGGTCCCAGCTACCTCAGCAAACCCTATACGCAACTACCGCTGAAAACCCACAATACCCGTGGGGTTTGACAAGATCAATTTTGTATCGTATGCTTATCTTGGCTCTATGGAGCTAGATGAGGGAATGCCCGTGACTGCTTATCGGGCAAAACGTGATTTATTATGTTTGGATACAAGCAACTAATTTGTGGTTTCAGCCGCAGGATGCTGAAGCAGGTTGCCCATGACGACGCGCGCCTGGGTAGCGGATCCGAGCCGATTCTCATTTGTGAGCATCTGGAAACTAGGATCCTGCGCTCTATCGTCTTATGGGATGACGCTCTCTTTGATGTGACTGAGGCAAATAACGATGTTATTACCTCAGCTTCGGATACAGACGCGACGCTAGGCTTCGGCAATCTCGAATACCTAGACCAACCAGCAACTGTTGGTGGCGCGGATCATGCCCTATCTCTCACCACTGATGCCAACGCCAACGTCACTCCCCAACTCAGCCCAAGTATCGATGTCGCCCTGATTGATACCACCCTGCCCGATCATCAAATACTTACCGCTGCCTTCAATAGCGGCACCTTCGTTATAGAATTCGACGGATCAATTAATTCCCCCGCCCAAATTCTTCAGCACGCCATCCAAATCAGCGCCGATCAAGACGCGCAGATCAACTCGCTGTCAATCGTGTCCCACGGATCGACCGGCCAATTCCAGCTCGGCACCGACTTCATTAACACCGATACCTTCACCTCCAACTTCCAAGCCTGGACCAAACTCAGCGAAACCTTCACCAAAAACACCAATATCTATCTTTTTGGCTGTAACGTTGCCGAATCCGACCAAGGCAAGACCCTGCTGAATACCATGGCGGATGCCACCGGCGCCAACGTGTTCGCTTCCGATGACATCACCGGACAAGGTGGCGACTGGCTATTGGAAGTATCTTCTACTAATGGCACAACAGAATTCACCTCCAGATGCTACCTACCGGTAAATGTCAATGTTCTGACCCAATATCAGATGAGTCTTGGGGGGCAGCAGTGGAATCCTGGTCCCGACGCAACCACCGGCGATGATATCTATATTGGTACAAACAGTGGCGATATCGCGGACGGCCTCGAAGGAAACGATCAACTATACGGCAACAACGGCGCCGATCAGCTTTTCGGCGGACCCGGAAACGACCAACTCTATGGAGGTAACCACAGCGATATCCTCATAGGTGGACCCGGAAACGACCAACTCTATGGAGGCAACCACGACGATGTCCTCATAAGCACCGGCGGGAACGACCTAATGGACGGCGGCGGACACAATGACCTGTTCCAGATCACCAACCCACAAAATGGCACTGTGATCACCGTAAACGGCGACGACGGAACCGATACCTTAGACCTCTCCGCCTTTGATTCCACTAACGCAAACATCAACAGCAGATTAATGACTATTGATCTGGGAGGCGGAAATTCGTTCACCATAAACTTTAGCAATCTCGAAACCGCTCTTTTTGCCGATGTCACCATAGACCTCGACAACAACGACAATAACGCCCCAACCACCACCGGAATCGCCGACGTTAACGTCAACGAAAACGCTGAGGATACCATCATCAATCTCTTCGCCGCCTTTAATGATGCCGAAGATGACGAATCCGATCTTTCTTATACCATAACCGCTAATACCAATGCCGGTTTATTCGATTTAACAAGTATCAACGGCGCCACCGGTAACTTAACCCTCGATTATGCCGCTGATCAAAACGGCACAGCAAACATCACCATACGAGCCACCGATACCGCCGGCCTATGGGTCGAAGATACTTTCACCGTGATCGTCACCCACATAAACGAGGGTCCTATTGCCCACGACGATGTGTACGCCACCAACGAAGACACCATCCTTATCATTAACAGCGTTATCACCAACGACATCGATGCCGACGAAGACCCTCTGAGCGTCGTCGCATTTACCACGCCGTCGAACGGCACCATAACTAACACCGGCAATGGCACATTCAACTACACCCCTAACAATAACTTTCACGGCAACGACACCTTCACCTATACTATTACCGATAGTCATGGCGCCACCGATACCGCAACCGTCACCATTACCATTCTGTCTGTCAACGATGCGCCCGTCGCTGCCGATGATCGTATCACCGTCAGCCAAAACGCCTCCGTCACTCTCGCTCATCTAATCAAAAACGACACTGATATCGATAATGACACCCTTACCATATCAGCCGTTACCAGTCCCGCCCACGGCACAGCCGTCATCAACCAAAACGGCACCATAACCTACACCCCCAACACCGACTATCAAGGCGCAGACACCTTCATCTATACCGTCACCGACCAACAAGGCGGCAACGACACCGCAACCGTAAACATCACCATTAACAATATCCCCAACGCGGGCCCGACAACTCAGCCCAACCCTGCGCCAGAACCTGAAACCAAACCTGAAACCAAACCTGAAAACGAACCTGAAAACGAACCTGAAAACGAATCCATAATCCCGGAAAATCCCCCTGACGACACCAATCCCCAAGTAACCTTATCCCCCGTTGAATCACCAATTGACCCCGATGACATCCTAGACCCCGCCGACAACACACCCCAAAACAACAATGTCCCCCTCGGCCCGTTCTATACACCCGAATCCACCAGCAACAACACCTCCGCCAACAATCCAGACACCACTGATGACGATCAACTAACCGATCACCACCATCACAACGACGTGTCGCCGACTCAACCAAACGCAGACACCAACCAAACCTACTGTCTGCTCAACGCCCCCCCTGCCAATCACCACGTCAACAACACCAACATACAATCCCTCTCCGTGACCCCGCAAGACACTAACCAAGCAGACCAAAACCAAAATCCCGAATTCCCCACAGCGTTTGCCCGCAATCCGCAACCCACTTCCAATCCCAGTATCGACATCCCCGACAATACCTCCACAAACAACAACGTCCAATTCCATCCCGATGCAGAAACCATCCAAAACCAAATATTCCAACAGCAGTTAAATGCATTTGCCGAAGAAACCGAAGAAAAAATCCAATCCAGCCTACATCTACAAACCATAACCGTCAGTGTAGTCGGCGCCGCCGGCGCTGCGTCCGCTAGCTACGGACTCTGGGCCCTAAAAAGCGGTTCCGTAATCGCCGGCATGGCATCAGCAACACCAATCTTCAGTGCTATCGATCCCCTACCCATACTCGACGAAGACAAAAAGACCGCAAGCACCCAACGAAAACAAAATACCAAACCCCAACTCGATAGCGACGAACTCAATATCCGCTCACTATTCCAGTAAACCCCCTATTCAACCCCAAACGTTAGCCCCCGAACTTCATGTTCGGGGGTTCGAACTCATTGCCGATACTAATCCCAACCAACCACCTGTCCCCATTTATACTCATGCCCCAGCTCTGGTCACTAATCTTCGTTTCGTGTTTTGCGCTCTTTCGTGGTGAATCTCTCCCCGGCGCGAAGAGCACATAAAAAAAGACATAGTCCTTAACCCCAAGGACTACGTCTTCTTTAACTACGAAAAAAGATAATCGCAGAAAATCAGTTCTTGCTGGCGCCAACCTTCAGAGCCAACCGCACTAGTTCCGCGACCGAACCGGCTTCTGTCTTCGCCATTACGTGAGCACGATGAAATTCCACCGTCTTTTGGCTTAAACCCAATTCCTTCGCGATAACCTTGTTCGGCTTGCCAGTTACTACCATCTGCATAATCTGATGTTCGCGAGGCGTCAAATCCGATAAACGCTCTTTGATCCGCGCACGTTCCTCAGCGTCTTTACGCAACTCTTTGTCAAGCTGCAACGCCTTCTGAACGCATTCCAGCAATACTTGATCACGGAATGGCTTCTCGATCAAATCAACCGCGCCCATCTTCACCGCCCGTACCGCCATCGGAACATCACCATGCCCCGTAACGATAACGATCGGCAGTTGGATATCCTGCTCAGCTAAGTGATCCTGCAAGTCCAAACCGCTCATGCCCGGCATGCGAACATCCAACACCAAACAACCAGGACGACCCGGATTGTAAGCGTCCAGAAACTCCTGAGCCGACCCAAAAGTCTCGGTTTCAATACTTACCGATTTCAAGAGCAGACTGATACCTTTGCGAACCGCTTCGTCATCATCCACAACAAATACTACTTGTCCTTGTTCTTCTGACATGTTACCCCATTTCTTGAACAAAAGCGTGGGAACCAAATAACTCAGCACCCACTCAGTTATAGTGAGCTGCGAATACCGCCAATCCTTACACCACCAACATCAGCAAAATCAGTTGCTCGCCCAGCACGTCAAACGCATCAAATCAAAAATGCAAACATTGCTTTAACTTCGCACCCAATATCTGTGTCTCAGCGAATGAATTGAACTCGCATCTCGGGACCCGACCAGAACCCATGTAACGATATATCAAAACCGCATAGCCTATAACCAAGCACAGCTTAATAACAATATCTGCCCAAAAAATATACAACACCGGCAGATGGCCCATGCGGAAACAACGGTCAGGCAACCTGACATGTTCCAGATGCCCAAACCCCTAAATTCTACTGCCATTCGGCAAAAAGAAACAGCGGTCAGGCAACCTTTTGTATTTCACGGGATTCTAGCATAGCTCACCTATCAAAAGCAAGGGCCTTTTCCCGATCTTCACACTCATATCCACCTGCAACGGCTAACCGAAAGACCCTATTAAACACCCATAATAAATCCAAAATCCTGTATAACCCGCATTTTTTCTAATTTTTTGCTCCTAAATAGGCCCATAAGACCACTCTAACATCCTAGTAACACCCCAAAAATCGCCAATCTCAAAGAAACCAATCCCAGCCCTGCGACCAAGAACTACAAACACATCAAAATATACGTATTTACCGCAAAAAAATTTCTAAAAACAGCTTTTTTCTCCCCAGTCACAACCAAAAAAACCAACAAATGCACCACCAAAGAACATAATACCACTTGTATCGCCCCGCTAACTTCGCTTCCGCTACCATATAAAACCAACAGATTTATACGCCTAATTCCGTTGTCGGTAAGACACTATAAGCCTATCCTATGGCTAATATTACAGCCGGTTTTCGCACCGTCGCGTACCACAACCCCAAATATATTTGCTTGAGTCTTGCCGTAAATTGGTGTTTATATATGTCAAATAATAACACCGCTTTCAAGCGTAACTCAAACAAATAAACAGGGGGAATAAGGAATGATAAATATGACCGATTTCCAATACAGCCCGGCTGAGTGCGTACCTTTCCGCGACCAAAAAGCCATCGCTGCCGCGCGCGCAATAAAACGTCAGGATATATGCAAACACCCCAACCCCGAGTTCCACATCACCGTCCTGCCCGAACACGAAATCGCTTTTCGGTGGATCATGGACTTGTTCTACCGCATCAAAACCGCCTCCGACAAAAATGAACAACTCGTACTTATCACCCCCCAACCAATACCCGATTACAGCAAACTCGCGTATCTCATCAACAAATTCCGTGTTGATTGCAGCAAGCTACACACATTTAACATGGACGAATACGCCAACGAACAAGGCCAAATCGCCCCGGAAACCTGGGAATTCGGCTTTATGTATTCGATGCTCAAAAACTTCTACAGCCAAATCGATGAAGACCTCCGACCCCCGCGTAAACAGATCGTAGGTCTCAACGATCAAAACATCAACGATTACGGTAAGATGATCGCCGACCTCGGCGGCGCCGATTGCTGCTATAGCGGACCAGGATGGACCGGACACCTCGCTTTTATCGAACCCGATGCCCCAGAGTTCCAAGCACCCTTGGAAGAATGGAAAAAAATGGGCCCCCGAATCGCAACCCTGAGCCCATTTACCCTCGCGCAAAACTCGCTCCATGGCAGTTTCGGAAAGAGCGGCGATCTCGCTGCAGTGCCCCCCAAAGCAGCTACCATCGGACCCGCCGAAGTCATCGGCGCCAAAAACCGTATCGATGTCCATGCCCTCGGAATCCACGGAACCAGCACATCCTGGCAACGTCTAATCTCCCGACTGGTACTCCACGGACCAGTAACCCCGTTGGTACCCGAATCAATCCTACAAACCCTGCCCACCGAAGTATGGGTCTCCGAAAACATCGCCGCCGATATCGAACCAGATTGGGAAAAAGGATACTAAGCGCCAATCGAACCAAGATTAGCCCTCCGACCTGTCGGGGGATTCTACCTCGCCTCTGGCTAACCAAATCGTGTCTATCCTGTTATCCTGTCAAAACTCCCTGACCACCCGAAAATATTAACGCACCCGTCTGCCACCTCTGGACACCTTTTCCTTGACCCCTGCCGCCGGAGCGATATCATAACGGGTTATGGATAACATACAGAATATCAACGAGTATGAGCAAGCCCGACGCGACAAGCTCGAAAAACTGCGTCAACTCAATATCGATCCCTACGGTCAGCGTTTCGACGGCGCCAAGTCGTGCGCCGAAGCGGCCGGCCTTTACGACCCCGACAACGAAGAGCAACTCGTCACCGCGGCCGGGCGCATCATTCTGCTGCGCGATATCGGCAAACTTATATTTATCACCATCCGCGATTGGACCGGTACTATCCAGATCGGCCTGAGCAAAAAACTGCTCGGCGATTCCTGGAACACCGCCAAACTGCTAGACCTCGGCGATATCGTGGCTGCCCAAGGAATGCTCGGCAAAACCAAGACCGGCGAAGTTACCATCTGGGTCACCCAACTAACGTTCCTCACCAAAGCAACACTGCCCCCGCCCGAAAAATTTCACGGCCTGCAAGACGTCGAACGACGCTATCGCCAACGGTACGTCGATCTGTTCGCTAACCCTGATGTCATGACTACCTTCAAAGACCGAGCCAACATCGTACGCACCATCCGACAATACCTAACCGAGCGAGGCTTTCTCGAAGTCGAAACACCAATGATGCAGACCATCGCCGGTGGCGCAGCCGCTCGACCATTTGTCACCCATCATAATACCCTGGATATGGATCTGTTCCTACGCATCGCGCCGGAACTGTTCCTCAAACGTCTGCTCGTGGGAGGTATGGAACGCGTCTTTGAAATCAATCGTAATTTCCGAAACGAAGGTATATCAACACAGCATAACCCAGAGTTCACTATGTGCGAACTCTACCAAGCCTATGCCGACTACAACACCATGATGGATATCATCGAAGGTATCACTAGCACCCTGGTTAAACAACGCAGCGAAAATATGCAATTGCCCTTTGGCGCAACTACAATCGACTACTCCACCCCCTGGGCCCGCAAAACCTACGCCGAACTGTTCAAAGAACACGTCGGTGTCGATATGCATAACATCGCCGAAGTCCGCGCCAAGGCGCGCAGTTTAGAAATCAACGAAGCTAAAATGGATGATATGGTCGTCGTCAACGAAGTCTTTGAAGAATACGTCGAAGACAAACTTATTAACCCAACCTTCGTGATCGATTACCCCGCGGCTCTGTGCCCGCTAACCAAACGCAAGACTACCAACCCCGAAGTCGCTGAGCGTTTCGAGCTGTTTGTCAACGGCATGGAAATCGCCAACGCTTATACCGAGCTTAACGATCCTGCCGTCCAGGAAGAAAACTTCCGCCTGCAATTGCAAGGCCAAGATGAAACCATGGCGACTATGGATGAAGATTTCGTCACCGCGCTGAAGTACGGCATGCCACCGGCCGGAGGACTAGGATTCGGCATCGACCGACTCGTTATGCTCCTTACAAATTCACCATCCATACGCGATGTCATCCTGTTCCCAACCATGAGACCAACAGAAAGCCACGCATAGTTCTCTAGTAAACAATTACACCTGTAGGGCGAGCCAGGCCCGCCGTTGAAAACCAAAGTAAGACTCTGACTTGTCAGTCCCGCGCAGGCGGGAATCCATCGTTGAAATCAACCGTAGCGCGGGTAACTTGTTGCCCACGCTTTATCCTAAAATAGGACTTTATCATGATAAGAGTAGCCATCATCGGAGCCACCGGCTATACCGCCAGCGAATCCATCCGTATTCTGCTTAACCATCCGCAGACTAAAATCACTTACCTCACCGCCCTGCCGCAAGAGTGCGCCCCCATCACCGACATCTTCCCCGCATGCCGGGGCCGACTCGACCTGCCCGTCGAACCGGTGGACCTCGAAAAACTCGCTGATAAAGCCGATGTCGCTCTTGGTTGCCTGCCGCACAAAGTCGCTATGGACTTCGTACCTGACCTGCTGCAGGCCGGCGTCAAAGTCGTTGATTTCAGCGCCGATTACCGTATCCATGATGTCGATCTCTACGAAAAAGTTTATCAGGTAAAACACACCGACAAAGAACGGCTCAGCGAAGCGGCGTTCGGCCTGCCTGAACTCTTCCGCAAAAGCATCGTCGGTGCCACTCTCGTCGCCAACCCCGGCTGCTATCCTACCGCGGCGTCCTTGGCGCTGGCGCCTTTGCTCCAAGAAAAACTCATCGCGCCCGATGATATCATTGTCAATGCCGTATCCGGCGCTTCCGGGGCCGGACGAAAAGCCGCACTGCCTTTCCATTTCCCCGAAATGAACGAAAACCTCTTCGCCTACGCCGTTGGTGCCCATCGTCATATGCCCGAAATCGAGCAAATCCTCACCGACTTCACCAACCAAAAAGTCCAAGTCCTTTTCCAACCACACGTCGTTTGTATGGACCGCGGTATCTTTGAAAGCATCTACTGCTATCCCCTAACTAATGTCACCGCCGACCAACTCGCCGAACTATATCACACATTCTATGCCAACGAACCTTTCGTAAGAGTCCTGGCTAAGCCGCCAGCTACCAAGAACGTCGCGTATTCCAATTTCTGCGATATCTTCCCCACCGTCGCTAAAGGTAAAATCACTGTCTTTTCCGCCATCGATAATCTCGTTAAAGGCGCCGCCGGGCAAGCTGTACAAAACCTAAATATTATTTCCAACATCCCCGAAACCACCGGTCTAATATAAACAGACCTTAGAGAACAACCCATGGCTAACCAAACCATCACCGCGCCCCACGGATTCCGCGTCGCCGCCGTTAAAGCAGGCATAAAAAAAAGTGGCAATCTCGACCTGGGCTTAATCATCGCTGACCAACCCTGCCCCGCGGCCGCGACTTTCACCACCAATAAAGTCGTCGGCGCCCCTGTTGTCGTCAGCCGTCAGCATATTCGATCCGGATACGCCCAAGCGGTTTACGTCAACGCCGGTAATGCCAATGTCTGCACCGGCGAGCGAGGCCTGCGCGATGTCCAAACCATCTGCCGGCATATCGCCCAGCCAACCAAAATCGCCCTCGATGATATCCTCGTTTGTTCAACCGGAATCATCGGCCATTTCTTACCGATGAACAAAGTCCGCGCCGGAATCACCGACGCCCTCACGCAGCTTTCCTCCTCCGCCCGCGCAGGCCAAGACTTCGCCCGCGCTATCATGACCACCGACCTCCAACCAAAAATCGCCTGCCAAACCATCAAACTCGCCGGCAAAACCGTAACCATAGCCGGAACCGCTAAAGGCTCCGGTATGATCGCGCCCAATATGGCTACCATGCTCGCATTCATTACTACCGACGCCGCTATAACCCCCGCGATGCTCCGCCGCGCACTAAAAGACGCCGTCAAATGCACCTTCAACAAAGTAACCGTCGATAACCACCAAAGCACCAGCGACACCGCTATCATACTCGCCTCAGGCCAAGCCGATAATCCCAAAATCACCAAGGCTGACAAAGACTACCAACAATTCGCCCACGCGCTTTGGGCCGTCTGCGATGACCTCGCCCAAAAAATCGCTGCCGACGGTGAAGGCGCAACCGTCGCCGTAACCATCCGAGTCACCGGCGCCGCTTCCGATAAAGACGCCACCCGCGCTCTACGCGCCATCGCCGACAGCCCACTCGTCCGCACCGCGTTCGCCGGAGCCGACCCGAACTGGGGCCGCATCACCAGCGCCGTCGGTTACAGCGGCGCAAAAATGGATCCCCAAAAAACCACTTGTACCATCGCGGGCACCACCGTCTTCCGTAACGGCAAACCCGCGCGATTCAACCCCGCCGCACTCAGCAAAAAAATGAAAGCTAAAAAATATCAAGTACTCGTAGATCTCGGATTAGGTAAAGGACAAGACTTCTGCTATACCTGCGACCTGACCCGGCAATACGTAACCATCAATGCCGATTATCATACCTAATATCTCACCTCCAAATCACCTGTTCCGTCACCGAATGACATGCTGGAGTCGCCGCTGCGACCGATAATATAACTGCCCAGACACAAATCTCGCCCTTATAATTCTATTTTCCCCACCACAACCCTCGTTAAGACACTTCCTACACGTCACCCCTCATAACCTCGCACCAATCCCAGTGAAAAGGCTCAATCCCTACCCTATACTATCCGATGATAAGGGTGCAACCAATGGGCCTCTGCCAAAGGCCTAGCAACTAGGTCAGATAAAGTCTAAGCAAATGTCTCGCGCCGCGAGATATTGATATTCCATGACTACTGAGAACAGCATGAAACTCAACAAAGACGAACTAATTCAAGCTATTAAAACAGCTAATGTACCCACTCTGCCGGAGGTGGCGCAAAAACTCGTGGCACTGTGCAAGGACGAGAACGCCAATTTCGCTGATTTCGCCCGTGTACTCGAAAATGACCCCGGACTAGCTTCACGTATTATGCGCGTAGCCAACTCAGCTTTTTACGGCCTACGCAATCAAGCCAGCACACTCGAACGAGCCATCACCGCGATCGGACTCAAACACGTCAAAAGCATTTCACTCGGATTCCATTTGGCCAATGCGCTTAACGACTTCCATGGTGACGGATTCAATATGGAGCGTTTCTGGGAAGAATGCGTACTCCGAGGAGTAATCGCTCGCCAGATCGCCGGAAAATACTGTCCTAATCGTCGTGAGGAAGCATTTCTCATCGGATTGCTCCAAAATTGCGGAATACCCGTACTCGTCGAAGTCTTCGGCAAAGACTACGCGAAAATCTGGGATTCAATGGATTGCTCACAAGCCGCCCTGAACGAAATCGAAAGAGAAGTATATGATTTCGATCATCAGCAAGCCGCGCAAATTATCGCCCAACAATGGGAACTACCCGAAATACTCGCCGCCCCGCTAGCATCCCACCATTGCCGAAGCCTAGGTAAACCCAGCGCCGACGATAAAACTCAACTAAAACAAATCGCGTACTTCGTCGGTAACCTTTCGTTGCATGGGGCCGGTTCGCTCAGCGAAGAAGACCTGACCTTCACCCAATGGTGCCAGTCAGTCTTCAATATGGATACCCAGCAACTGCAAAATATACTCGAAGAATCCAAAGACGAATTTAACGGTATCGCAAAACTCTTTACCGAAGTATTGCCCGAAAATCTCAATGTCGCCGGACTGCTCGCACAAGCTAATAGCCTGCTCAGCCATATTGCTGAAGATGACCAACCAAAAAATGTGATGGACCTCGAAGCTAAAGTGCGCGAACTACAAGATAAATGCGCCGCGCTTAGTCAGAGCGTCAACAAATACCAGCAAAAAGCCACCACCGATTCCCTTACCGGATTGTGTACGCGAGATGTACTCGTCCAATATATCCAAAAAACCATCGAACAAACCAATGTCAAAAAAAGCTCTATCATGGTCATGTTTATCGACGTCGATGATTTCAAGAGCGTTAATGACAACTACGGACATAAAGCCGGAGACTTCTTCCTCAAAGCGCTCGCGGCACTAATGAAAAAATTCTTCGGCAAAAAAGGATGCCTCTGCCGACAAGGGGGAGACGAAATGGTAGTGGCACTGGCGAATATCAACTACAAACAAGCCATACATATCGCTGAAGTCTTTCAGAAAAAAACTAAACTCATCAAGCAAAAAGTCAACTGCGACCAAGACAAACCGTTAGTCGTTAACCTCTCCTGCTCAGTCGGGATGATACATTGCTCACCAGGTTCGCAACCGGAATCCATCGACACCATACTCGAATTAGCTGACCAGCAAATGTATATCGCCAAAAGAAACGGAAAAGGACGACTCAGCCATCAAGCCATAGCAAATCAAACCGCCGCGACAAACTAGAATATCGATGGCATAAAACCCAAAACCAACCTGGTCAGAACCAACCTAGTGGCCATACCAAAACCGCGAAAATCCAGAACCAACCCATTCATAAAGCCCCCAATGGCACAGCACGCACGCCAAAAACCGCATATTGTCTAGGTACTACCTGACAAGGTTCAGGACATCGCTAACCCGAAAATGGGCCAGGACATCGATAACCCTTGTTTTTTATCAGGGCAATGTATGCTGCAAT
>JAFGKT010000054.1 GCA_016928435.1 Sedimentisphaerales bacterium
GTATATCGAAAAGTGCAGCAAATGTGTTACGCCTACATCTGCTGATATGCCGGCGAATAGCCGAGCTTGAAAACCAAAACAACATCTTCCCACTCCATCTAAGCCATATAAAAATACGACTTCAGAAACTCAATATCTCCCTCTTCCAGATCGCCGCTGCCCCAATGCGGCTTGCCTGCTGCGGTTTTCCAACAATCTCCCAGCATCTGCCTGCTGCGCCGCTGAAGTCCAAGCCCGCATCTCTTAATACCTCCTCTTACTCCTTGCATAAACTATTTTATGTCGGTATAAGGATGAATTCGTGTTAATTAGCCAGGAACGCTAGTTTCCTGAAATATTCAGTTAGATTTCCGCTGCTGAGTCAGAGGTACTATATAATGTCTATGTCACTTGGTCGTAACGAGTTTTTCCGGCCTTCGGCTCAGTTCCGTGCCAAGCCTTTTTGGGCCTGGAACGCCAAGCTCGAAGAAAAAGAGATGCGCCGCCAAATCCGTGTACTCAGCGAGATGGGATTCGGCGGTTTCTTTATGCACTCTCGTGTTGGCCTAGACACCGCTTACCTGAGCCCCGAATGGTTCCAGCTTGTCAAAGTTTGCATCGACGAGGCCCAAAAAAATAACGCTGAAGCCTGGCTCTATGATGAAGACCGTTGGCCTTCCGGAGCGGCCGGCGGATTGGTCACCAAAGACACACGTTATCGCTTGCGTTTTATGACCGCTGATCGCAAACCGGTGGCCGACTACCAATGGCCCACCGATGGCGAAGCGGTTTATGTTTTTGCCGCCACCTTCGACGGCGATAACATCAGCCAATATCGCCAAATCGCCGGCCCCGAAGAAATCGCAAGCCTAAACCAATCAGAAGAAATCATCGAATGCGTCCTGCGAATCGCGCCTTGCGTCTCTTGGTTCAATGATTGCACTTATCTCGACACCATGAACCCACAAGCCGTGCAGGCTTTTATTGATACAACTCACGAAGCTTACCGCCGTGAGGTCGGCGAACATTTCGGCAAAACCATACCCGGCATGTTCACCGACGAACCCAACCATGGCCTGCTCTTCCGTAATTTCTGGAGTATCAGCGGATCGCTGCCATGGACCAACTCTCTGCCCGAAACTTTCCAAAAACTCTTCGGCTATGACATCATCCCTTATCTGCCCGAACTCGCTTATGACCTAGCCGACGGCTCGTTCAGTCAACATCGTTATTTCTACCATCGCTGTAAATCACGCATGTTCTCCGAAGCCTTCAGTAAACTCCTCAGCCAATGGTGCGGCCAAAACAATCTGCTCCATACCGGCCACGTGTTGGAAGAACACCCCATCAGCGCCAACGTCACAGCGGTCGGCTCAGCTATGCAGTTCTATGCCTACATGCAAGCGCCAGGCGTCGATATGCTTACCCAGTATCGTATGGAATACATCGCCGTAAAGGCCTGTTCTTCCGTCGCCCGCCAAGCAGGTAGAACATGGGTCCTCTCCGAACTTTATGGCTGTACCGGGTGGGAAACCACCTTCGAAACCTATAAACACAGCGGCGATTGGCAAGCCGCGCTCGGCATCAATCTGCGTTGTCCGCATCTTTCATGGTATTCCATGGCCGGCACAGCCAAACGCGATTACCCCGCTTCCATTCACTTTCAATCTCCTTGGTGGCGCCAATATCGTCATGTCGAAGACTACTTCGGCCGAGTCAACGTCGCTCTTACCGCCGGCCAACCCATCTGCGACCTCGCAGTTATCCATCCCGTCGAAACCTTGTATCTGCTTTGCAATCGTTCGCGTCTGAGCAATCCTCAAGAGTATCACGGTATCACCAACGAAACCCTCGGCAAATACGATCAACAATACGACGATCTCGCCGAATGGCTCCTCGGAAATCATCTCGATTTTGATTTCGCCGACGAAGAACTCCTCATCGATTTTGATTGCTCTGTCGGCTCCGACGATCTAGGCCCATTTTTCACCATCGGCGCCATGAATTATCGCGCTGTTCTCGTTCCCCCATTGCTTACCTTGCGTCAATCCACCCTCGACAAACTCCGCGAGTTCGCTCAAGCAGGCGGCAAAGTTGTATTCGCCGGAACACCCGCCCCCTTAATCGACGCCAAACCCTCTGATGCCGTCGCCCGGTTTGCCGCCGATAAAACCGTCAACTTCGATCCCGATTCCGTCGTCAAAGCACTCTCAGATAATGCTCGCTGCGTAAACATCATTACTGAAAACAACCAAGAAGCCACCGACATCTTCTACCAGCTCCGACTCGACGGTGACAATTGGATTCTCTTTATGAACAACAACAACCGCGAAACCAGCCGCAACGGCCTGCGTGTTCGCCTCGGCGTAGCCCTCAACCCCGACGCCCAAATCCAACGTTGGGATCCTGTCACAGGCCAAGCATACAACTACCCCGGTGCGGTTTCCGCTGATGCCGCCCAGTTCCAATGCGACATCCCTGCCAGTGGCTCAGCCCTCTTTGTCATCGACGCCCAGCCTGCCGAATTGCCTGCTTGGCCCAATCTCCAACCCACAGGTCAAAAACTTCAACTCGACCCCGCCAAGTGGGATTACGCCCTAGACGATCGCAACGCGCTGGTTCTTGATCGGGCTGACTGCACTGCCATATCTGCCGACAAGAAAAATTTCCGTTGCTCCAACCAAGAAATACTTCGCATCGACGACGACCTGCGCGACCATCTGGGCATCCGAAGACGTGGCGGTTTTATGGTCCAGCCCTGGGCCGCGAAAGACACCCCGCTCGGACCAACTGCCCAAACGACTCTCACTTACTCGTTCAATATCCGCTCGATGACCACCACGCCCGTTTGGCTCGCACTCGAACAACCTCAGCGTTGGAACATCACCATCAACGGCCGCGGCGTTTCTCATTCTCTCATTGACGGTTGGTGGGTCGATCCCGCTATCGAAACCGTGCCTCTCGATCTGTCCTTGCTCAAAAAAGGCAAAAACATCATCGCCCTCCAAGGCCGATTCGACCGTCACACTAATCTCGAAATCATGTATCTACTTGGCAGCTTCGGCGTTCGCAACGACGGCGCCAAAGGCTCAATCGGCAAACTGCCCGCCAAGCTTACCCTCGGCGATTGGACCTCGCAAGGCCTGCCTTTCTACTCCGGCAATGTCACCTACTCCACCGCCTTTAACTTCGACCCCCAACAACAGCATCGCTATCTTTTGCGACTGCCCGAATGTCAAGCCACCGTTGTTGAAGTCGCTCTAAACAATGCCGAACCTTTGGTCAGTGCCTGGCCCGATTACCAACTCGACATCACCGACCAGCTTAAGCCAGGCAAAAACACCATCGCCGTCAAACTTCTCAGCTCCCGACGCAACGCGTTTGGCCCCCTGCACAACCCTGAAGATAACCCCTATGCGGTCGGGCCTCACAGCTACGAGTACAACCCTAAAATTTGGCAGGAAAACTTCAAAATCATCCCCTATGGCATTTTCCAACCACCAACCATTGTCGAAAATAATGACATTTCTTCATAAAGACGTTATAGGGCTCAGTGTCTTTCTTTTTTGATTGTATACCAATTTTAGCATATGGGGTTGCTAAACGTGCAAGGGAGATTTTCCAGCATGTTTTAGCGTGGTCGATACGGGAACCTAGGAAAAGTTGTTTTTATAGTATAGTGTTCAAGCAGGGATATTGTTCGCCTACAGTTTCCCTGGCACGCTGAGAGTTCATTTGTAACTTGTGAGGCGTAATGAGAATTTTCCATTCTTATTATGTTTGCGTGGATTCTGTGCGCTGACGTGATGTAATAAGCTGTTTATGATAGTATTTTGTTAGCAACAGCAATAGCAATTAACTGGGATTGATCAAAGTTTTTCCTTACCCGGTAACCAACGAGGTGGTAACAGAAGAGCGGATTGGTCGAATCATTGAGGTTGGCTGCGGGATATGTTATCCGGATGAGCAAGGTGAATGGTAAATTACCGATACTGCTTGGCAGAGGGTTGTTTTCTGGCTGAAGCCATATATAAGGATTACATAATGGCTGTTATGAGTTTTGATTTGGCTGCTCTTTGGTTGTTAACTAACATAAATATATCGATTTTTTACAAAAGTGTGCAGAACATTTGTGATTACTATATGTTTTTGTGGTGGGTGTGGACCACGAAAATTAATTGCTAAAAGTAGATAGTGTGTTATTGGATTCGTCACATAATGTTATCTAGAGTCGAGGTTGTGCTTATCATTTTTCGGTATCTGCCTGGACTGATTCCGATTTTTTTCTGGAACATCTTAGTAAACTGGGCAATATCATCATAACCGCACTCCCGAGATATCTCCCCTGTGCTTTTCTTCCCACTTCGCAGCAGGTTGGCTGCATATCGCATACGACAGTGAAGCATATAGTCATAGGCGCTTCTGCCAGTTACCTGCTTGAAAAGTCGACATAAATGAGGTCTCGAAAGATTGGCTGTCTGAGCAATCTGGTCTAGGGTTTTAAATGCCATCGGTTTGTCAGCTATCTGCCCTGCTAGATCAAGGATTCGTTCGCGTTGTTTTCCATAGACTTGTTCAGTGACGCTGATGAAAGCCAAAGACAAAATCTCTTCAAGTGCAACGACAGCCAAGCTGTGCGATTGTATGCTTTCATCTTCAATATGTGAAACTAGTTTGAGGAACAAATGCTCAAACTTGGCTGGATTATGTACCAGGCAGTAACTTTTGTCAGAAAGCTTAGCTATCCCCATCTCATAAATTCTTGCGGCTCGTTTTCCGCTGAAGTTGACAAAATAGTGGTCCCACCCGGCCGCATCGACAGGCCCGTAATTGTAAACATGTTTTTTGCAATGCCAGTGAAGCGCAGGTTTGTCCAGAATGATCTTTGGGCCATGATCAACCTTGTAATACATATTGCCGGCAGCGATGTATTCAAGCGTATAGCATGAAGGCGTGACATTTGTGAGGTGGCAACGATACCCCGCAAGATGTGCGGCTCGAACGAATTTGATGTCATTAAAATACTGCATTGATAATATATGACAATATAATGATAGCATATGCCATTGAGTACGTGTTAGTTTGTATTATAATGGTTTATTTGCATGATAACAAGTGTCAATTGTATAGGTGTATGCGAAATGCCCGAGTTTATTGATGGATTAACATGTTTGAATGGCTGGTGGGATTTTTGTCCTTCACAAGATGACGATGTTAAGGATATGCCCCTTGATGGCTGGTGTCCAAGCGCTTTTCTGGTCCCGGGGTTCTGGAGCAAATCACCTGATGGTGTCAGGAAGCCGGGCCACAGGTTCTTTGACGTTGACAAAGATTATCGCAATTATACCGAGCAAGATGAGTTTCTTTTCGACGGGTTTGGCTATCCGGCGGAGTGGTCTCAGAGTCGATCCGCCTGGATCCGTCGTACTATTGGTATAGACGGGATACAGCCCGGGAAGAGATGGTTTATTCTACTGGAAGGGGTTTGTCCTCGCATGATGCTGTTTGTCAACGGCCGTCAGGTATGCCAGAGTCTCCATCCAACTTTGCCGTGTCAGGCTGATATAACCGATTATGTCAAACCCGGCATCAATGAAATTGTGGTTCACGTTATCGACTACCATCGCGGTAAAGACGGTCGTGCCACAACACCCACCGGAAACGTAGTGCTCGAGACCCATTGTGGAATCTGGCAGGATGTCTGGTTGATCGAAAAGAGCGATCTGCACATAAGCGACCTAACCATTCGTACCTCTATCAGACAGAAACTGGTCGAGCTGATCTATGAGGTGACGAACCTTTCAGGTTGTGACCGTTGTGTCACATTAAAGCCTGAAATCATCGATTGGCACAAAACCACCGATCCCAAAACTGTCCAGTCTGTTCTGGCCTTGCCGCAGGAACAGATTGCGATTCCTGCTGGTCAGACTGTCGAATTCAGTATTACTCAGTCTTGGTCTGAGCCGCAGTTATGGAATCCTGAAAATCCCAAGCTTTATCAGATTCGTACAGAGGTTGTCGAAGACGACACAAAATTGGAAACACATCTCGAACGATTTGGTTTCCGCGAAGTCTGGATTGAAGGCCCAGATCTCATTCTAAACGGCTATCCAATTCACCTTTTTAGCGACTGGGGTCATAAGAGTACGCCTTACTATTATACCGAAGCCTGGGTTCGCCAGTGGTTTGGCATGATTCGCGATGGCAACATGAATCATACGCGTCTGCACACGCACCCTCATCCGAGTATAATCCTCGATTTGGCTGATGAACTTGGCATCATGATTACTGATGAAGCCGGCCTGCATGGCTCGGGCAATGCCCAAGGAGTCGATGAACCCGAATATTGGACTAATGCTGCCGATCATATCACTCGGTTTGTCAAACGTGACAAGAATCATCCCAGCGTCATTCTTTGGAGTGTCGGCAATGAGATGCGTTGGAATCAAACCACTAATGACAGTGTCCGTCGGGAGATGCCGGGGCTTAGGGAACTATTTCATCGATTGGACCCGAGCCGCTATGCCTATTTTGAAGGCGACAGTTCCCTGTGGGATGAAACCGGACAAGACATTATTTCCCGACATTACGGTAAAGAATGCTCTGGTGCCGGCTGGTGGGACAAATCTAAGCCCCTGCATAGCGGAGAAATGTGTTCCTACCACTACCAAGGTCCCAACAATACTTTGCACATATCCGGAGATTCAGTATTTGCTGATTACCGTGAAATGGATCGGGCCGCCGGCATAGATACTGCCAAGGTTATCGAAGATGGCCGTGCTGTCGGGGTTTGTTGCTTTGGTCCATGGAACCAGTCGTCTCTGGTCAATCTGCGGCCTGACTCCGAAAAGATTTCTCTTAGCTATGATGATTACAGTTGTCCCGGGGTGAAGCCGCTACAGGTTCCAGCCCATTCCAGCGAGTTTCAGTTCTGGAAACCTGAGACAAAAGGATACTATACCCAGCCCAGTTTTGACATCCAGGCTTATGCTTTTCGTCCCTTGGCTGTTTTGGACATCAATAATCGCACTCAATACTTTCGCGGTGATGTTCTTTCCAGGCGACTGCATGTGGTTAATGATACTTGCAATGCTGTCAAGGGCGTTTTGGAAGTAACGGTTGAAAATTCTACTGGTTCTGTTTTCCATCAGCGTTTTGAGACACAAATTGACCGAGGCCGTCAATGTCACTTTGATATTGAATGGGATATAGCTACAGATATGACGCCCGGGCACTACCGGTATCAGGCGCAATTTATTTCAGGTGACCAGGTTCTTGATTCCTGGCGGCGTGAGATTAAAATTGCCATCAACCACGTACGCGAAAAGCAATCACTAAAAATTGACCGAAAGATAGGTGTCTTTGGTGTCGGCACTATCCAACCAAAGCTTTGCGCTATGGGACTTGATCCCAATCATGTCTCTTCCCTGACATTGCAGGCTCTTGATGGTATCGAGATACTCATTCTTGAAAAGGATTCCGCTCCTGCCGAAGATGGAGTCAAAAACACATTGCAGCAATTTCTGCAACAGGGAGGGCGGTTAATAGTCCTTGAAAGCATGTTCTCGATCTTTCCACAACTGCCGCTGGAAGACAAGCCGGTTCTGACATCGTTCTTTCGTGCTATTGATCATCCGCTATTGGCTGAACTGAATGCTGATGATGTCTGTTATTGGGGCGACGATCCATTTTCGCAGTTTTCCGGCGATAGCTACGTTGCTATGCGTATGTACCGGAAGAAAGATTGTCTTGCTGAGTGTCCCATTTTAGACAGTGGAGAAGGTGGTTTTGGAATAGGCGACCTCGAATATTCTCCACTGGTTGAAATCCGCGAAGGACGTGGTTTAGCCATTGGCTGTCAGATGCGTGTCAGCGAGAAGATCGATCGGATTCCTGCTGCTGAAACCCTGTTGATTAATATGCTAAAACGTGCTGACCAATACATCGCTGCGCAATCCTGCAATATATTGGAAGTCTGGGGCAATGATGTATCAGCTATTGAAGCCGTTACTATTCACGCAGCCCAAGGCGGTACGGCCGTTGTTAACAATATTCCTGCGAACATGTTCGAGAAATGGTCTCACGCCCTAGGTTTGGAACTTAAGCCAGCCGAAGCGGGCGAGATATTTCAGGCTGTCCGTGTAAATAATCATCCCGCAATATCCGGCGTCTCCAATGAGGACATCTGCGGCATTGGGGCTTGGACCTACACCCGTGACCGTGAAAACGTTATTGTAGCAGAATGCGCTATTACGCCGGCTCCCGGTATTGAATCCATACTGGAGACTCCGCAAACCAGTTGTCTGCGTGAACTTTTCCAATATGGCGGCAAGAGCGAAGCACTTCGGGCACATACAGTTTCACGATTCTGTTACGGTAATGAAAAATCACAGCCGGGTATTATATTTGGCGTGGTCAAGCACGGCCGTGGAACGATCTACATCAACCAGTTCGCTCCGCAGAATAATCAGCTACGTCTTAGCCGTTTCTATAATCGTTTGATGGCAAATCTCAATCCCGCTGCTGATTGCCCTTCGTTGTTTGAAGGCACTTATGAAGATCTTTTCACCGGCTCGAACGGCAAACCTGACAATCTGCTTATTGCCAACCTTGATTCTACTGATAATATCTGCAAAGTAATGAACCCTAGTGCTGAACGCTTGCTGAGTATGGTTGTTCGCGATATAATTGATTGGAAGGCACTTCGTAACGCTCAGGGACGATGTTCCGCCGAGGGATTCGACACTAATCGTCCCATAGCTGTTTACATGGCTGTTCAGAGTCCTACGCCGCGAAAGTCGCAAAAGCTCAATGTGGAATTGCCCAACCCTGAACTATTAACCTTTATCGATATCACCGGATCCGGTACTGTCGAAGTCTTCGTCAATGCCAAGCTGCATGATACTCTGGAGCTGACTAATGGCCATGCCTCAGCCAATGATGTCGAGCTCGAAATGGGAATTAATCACGTCCTACTAATGTGGCAGGGAATGCAGCCTGATAGTGAATTAACCATAGCTTGGCGTAATATTATGCATCAGCCCGAGCGTTTCCTTATGTTTCACTGATAAAGTCTCTGATAGACAGTGACGCAAGAATCGGGAATGTAGTTTCTTGTTAGCGAATAAGCTTATTGTACCACTGTCTTTCGGTATTCCCCGGGGGTTATATTCATATACTTTTTGAATGTGCGACAGAAATAAGCCCAGTCGCAAAACCCAACCTCCAAGGCGATCTCGTTTACGCTTTTGTCGGTGGATAACAAGAGCAATTGCGCTCTTTCTATTCGTCGGCGATTGATGAACTGGATGGGCCGAGCCCCCATAAACTGGGCGAAGAGTCGAGAGAAATAATTCTGCTCTAGATGGACTATATGGGCCAGCTCTTCGAGCGTTATTGGTTGGCACAAATTATCATCAATGTAGGACAACACATCTCGGAAGCGGTGTATTGCTTGGATTCGCTGGCTGTTAGAATGCTCGTGCGCGGTCTCCAGGAAAGGAGCGATCAACATACGGATGATGCCATCACTTTCCAGGATGTCGCGGGGAAGTTCTTGCGGTTCAAATGTGGTTAGCTTTTGAACGGCAAGTTTTTTGCTCAGTGGCAAATGAGATTGCTGTTCTACTTTATCGGGGTTAATTTCTCGCAAACGATCGCACAAAGCCAGTTCTTGCTTATCTGCCTTGATATGATAATTGCACTCGAGTAGAGAAAAGAGGTCCATCCCCAGGGCTGTGCGACTACCGAAATATAGAAAATAGTGTTCAAAGTACTTTGGACAGTAGTGGTCGCTGGAAATATGGCAGGGAATCAGGTGCAGTGTGCCCGGCGTAAGGTGGTACTGGTGGTCGTGGTGCCAAATGTAAGCCTCTCCCGCGGTGGTGAGATAGAGGCGATTACCCGGACTATTCAAGTTTTTACAGGACCAGGAATTGTCATCGCAATAATGATCGATTCGCACAACTCTGACCCTCAGGGAGCTGAAGAGTTCCTGAATCAACATAACTTGATTACCTCGCTAAAATCGACCTTATGACACTACTATGACGCTGTTCATGCCCGCTCAGCGGGGGGGGATTATAGGTATATGATACCAGATAATGACGGAAATGTACACAATAATCCCTGAAATGTCAATAGATTCTTAAGGTTTGATATACGATAATAATATAGGTGTGGCTTTGTAGTCCCGCTGAGCCTTAGAACAGAGGTTCGATCAATGAACTGTCAGAAATCGGCGCTAAATGAAGGCGACAATAATTCACCATTACCTAACTACTTGAGATGATTTAAATGCCTTTAGAACTATACGGAAATCGCTTCCTTACTCTGAACTCTGTGATTCGCGTCAACCAGATAGAAGTCGCCCGCGACCGCTGCGAAGGAGTAGATGAGTATGATCAGCATAGCCCTGAGAATATCATCGCTTTGCGTGATGCCGTTGCGAAGGCTTGGCCCGGCGGACGTATGACCTGGTCCTTGTCGTGGCAAGCATTGTACGATGACCGTCCTCATTATGTTGAGGCCCGCCGTCTGGTCCGGGATTATCACAACACTTACGGCGATGATGTTACCTTTATCCCCGGTGGATATTTCTCCAACGTTTACAACACACGAGAGCAGATAAACCGTGATCTCCATGAAGGCATCCATCGCATCTCAGAGATTATGGGCGCAGGTTATAGACCCGGCAGTGTTCAGGCGGGCTTTCTTGCCGCTGATAATCTGAGATTTCTAGCTGAGAACGAAAACATTCACGTGTGCCAAGGCAATATCTTCAGTCAATACGCCATCGATAACCAGGACGGAGATGGTTCGCTGTGCTATCCTTATTATCCTTCGAAGGAGCATTTCTGCAAGCCTGCCCAAGGTCGTAATGACTTCATAGACTGTGTCAACCTAGATGGTTGGACGGTTGATTTTCTCGCCGCCCGTCTGCCGGGTGATAATGGATCTAATAGCCGATTGGGTGTTGGGCCTTTGGAAACACTCTACAGCCATGGTTCCGAGAACGGCCTAAAGCAGATGATGTTCAGCACCGCAAATCATTTCGACACTGGATTTGCACTCAACGGTTTTGCTTGGGTGACGGTGTGTTGGGAAGCCTCTATTGTGCCGGCCTTTTGCCAAAGTGAAGACTTGGCGTCTTGGCTGCAGCAAGTTCGTGCAAAATGGCCAACAAGCCGGCTCGTTACGCAGGCTGAGCTGGGACATGCGTGGCGATCGCACTATAAGAACAACGATGATATCGACTATCGCTTTGTCCAACGCGGCAGCGGTCTGGAAGCTTCGGATCCGAATCTCGAAATTCGCTGGTTTATGAACAAGGCGTTCCGCCTGGCTTTGCTTTCGGATGTTAATCGTGTTGATCCACCTAATGTGATTGATTTTACTCGCTACGACATTCCCGCGCAAGAACCTCAATCTCTACTAACAAGGAATTGGAACCTGTTGGGTCAAATTAACCAAAAGCAGACGCGGCCTCAGGATAAGCCTGTGCCGTTGAGCGCACTTTCGATTCAAGACCAAGAACGAATTTATACACGCTATCCAATGTTGCGTGACAATAAACCAAAGCCTGCGGTATTGCGGCGTACGACTCCGTTGAAAACAGCGCTTTAAGGGCTTTTTAGGCAAGTGACGATTTATTTGTTTCATATATGGCCGCGATGCCTTTTTGGTTGTAAGTAGTTGATGGGCAGTGGTTTGCGTTAACTGTGCGACAGAGTGCTAATATAATAAAGGAATTACGACAAAGGACTCAACTCGGCCGGCAGAGACTTATGAATTTCTTATGCAAGTTTTGTTGTCATCTGCAGAGGCAAACATATTTGCGTTGGAAAGATTCGGTTTGCTGGTTAAGAAATCGCAGAAGGGAAATTGGCGTACTGGTTGAGTGTAAGCTGAGAAGGGCCGTGCGACGGTCGTACGGATGTTCGTATCAATGTGAATAAATCAGACACGAGGAGAATCATTTATGAAAAAGATGATAAAACGTTTAATGATTGTAACGCTCTTGCTTGGAATGGCTTGTGCCGCGCAAGCGGTGGACCGAACCTGGACCGGCAATGGTGGAGATATGCTCTGGACCAACGCGGCCAATTGGAATCCCAGTACCTATGCTCCGCTGGCCGGCGATACAGCGTTGATTGACGCCAATGATATCGTCATAAACACCACGGTTAACGCATCCCGCATCGACATAGCGACCGCTAATGGTGAACACGGAAGTCTTTATTTCAACGGCTCGCTGGATATGACCACCGGAGCATTGTACCAGTGGGTGCGGATCGGTTTGGGCACCGCTGGGTCGAGTATAACAGCCAAGGGCTATTTCCATATGGAAAGCGGCAACCTTGTTTTGGGCAACGCCACCTATGGCGCGGTCTTTAATGTGGGCGTGTTCGGCCACGGTGTTCTCAATATGTCTGGTGGTACAATTACCCTAGGCAACGGCTACTTTACCGTGAGCGACGGCGAAATCAATATGACCGGCGGCACAATTACCGCAGACATATTTAAACTGAACGAGGTCCCTGGCAGCGGCACGGCTCCCGAATATAACAGCGTGGTAGATCTTGCCGGTGGTACGATCATTGTCACTAGTTATCGCGGCTATGCTAGCATGGCGGCCTACCAAGAGGCAATCGCCGGCTGGATCGCCGATGGTTCGCTGATTGCTTATGGCGGCACTGGTGTAGTGCAGGCCACTTACGATGGTGACCAGACGACGTTGGTCGGCGTGGAGGGCTCGGCCACCCAGGTCAGCATCACCACACAACCGGTGAGCCAAATTGCGGACGATGGAGACAATGTTACTCTGTTCGTAGTTGCGGAAACCGGTGGTGCCGGGACTCTGGCCTACCAGTGGTACAAAGATGGTGTCGCTCTTAGCGACGGAGGCAACTTCTCCGGTTCTAATGATCCATGCCTGGTGATCACCTCGGCAGACAGCCTGGCGAATAACGGCGGCTACCGCTGTCACGTTACGACCGAGCTGAATCCCGAGGGTGCCTACTCGCTCACGGCCGCACTTCGCGTGGTGCTGCCCTACACCTATGACTTCCTGGAACCCTACGATCCGGTCAATGGTGACGGCGGCTGGTCGGCCGATTGGAAGGATTTTTCTCGCGACGAGATGAACGACGGCCTGACGTATATTGGTCAGAACTACGGCGCAGCCGGAAGCGGATTGCTGGTTGTTAGAAGAACGCCGGAACCTCCATATGACAAGTTTACCGTTTACTGCGATCTCGGCTCAGTGATGGATATCGGTGTTTTGAGTACCTATCACAACGCACAATATGGTCCGGAAAATGTAACGATTGCGGTGTCGTCTCTGGCGGCTCCTGACCAAACTGATCCGGATGATCTGACAGATTGGACGAGTTTGACTTATGATAGCACCTTTGTTGGCAACGGGTCCACGAATATTAACCGTGTACAGCTAACCTCGCTTTGGCCTGCCGGCGGTGCCCGCTGGGTGCGTATGATTTATCGTTGCAATCACCCCGGTTGGAACGACGACATCCCGATGTTCTTCGAGTTTGAGTTATCCGATTACCCGGTGCCTCAGGTAACATCGCAGCCTTCCAATGTGACGGCCGTGGCAAGTAATCAAGCGCAGTTCACGGTGGCAGCCATAGGCAAGCCTACCCTCAGTTACGCCTGGTACCATGACGGTGATTTGTTGAGTGACGGCGGCGATATCTCCGGCGCGACCACGACGCAGTTGACGGTTGCTAATGTCGTTCCTGATGATCAAGGCGATTACTATTGTGTCGTGACGAATTCCGAAGGTTCGGCCACGTCGAACGTTGCCAGTTTGACCGTGTCTTGTAACGCTGAGATCGACGGCGATATCAACGTTGATTGCGAAGTGAACCTAGAGGACTTGGCCGCTATGGCCGGCAACTGGCTGGAAGACAGTCTGACGCCTTAAGTGTTGTTTGAGTTTGATTGAATTTTCTTTTTCTAGGTGTGCATGAGTACCCTTAGGTAAAGAAGACGTGAAAAATTGGGTGTTGTCGGGGGCCTGGCTTGGAATGGCCCCCGACAGCCCGATTTTGTTGACAAACGAAGACCAAGAGTTTATAATCTATAAAGCGAGTCGTGACACACAATGGTGTGTACGAGTAAGAAGGGACACGCAATCATGTGTAAAGGTAAGCAGGCAGAGAAACGCGGCTTCACGCTGATTGAGTTATTGGTGGTGGTTTCAATCATTGCTCTGTTGATTTCCATTTTGCTGCCGGCGCTTTCGCGGGCTCGCAAGCAGGCTCGCGCTGCCGTTGACCTGAGCAATTTGCATCATTGGGGTTTGGCTACAGGTCTCTATCAAGCCGACAACGACGGCAAGTTGTTCTCCTACACGTATTATGCTGACTGGCAAAGTAACCAAGAACATTTTGATGCTATGCAGGATGGGTTCTTCATGGGGGCGATGCGCAAATACCACGATAACACAGAAGAGCTTCGTTTGTGTCCCGAGGCTGAGAAAATTGATCTTGACCCCCACGGTGGAGAACCGGAATGGGGTAGTACGTTCACAGCTTGGGGTAACCCTGAGGCTGAAGATACTGATAATGTCAATCCGATCTATCGCAGCGATATCGGCAGTTATTGCTGGAACGCATGGGCATATCAATGGTCTGCCATTACCGCTCAAAGTCTCGCAGCGAGGGGAGTGAGCCTTGATAGCTCGCGATTCTGGTCCTCAGCCCAGTTGAGCGCGGAGGTTCCGCTGTTGGCCGACGGCGCGATGCCGGATGCCTGGCCCGATGGGTGGAACGGTTGGCCTGACTATGACGATCAAGAATTTTCTTGGGATTTCCTTGCACGAGGGGATATGGTCCGTATCGCGATGAATCGCCACTTTGGCGCCGCGAACGTTGTTTTTGGGGATAGTTCCGCCGCGCGTGTACCGTTGCTGGACTTGTGGAACCTCAGGTGGAACCCGCAGTACGAACGCCAGGTCGATCCCGTTCGCTGGTGGAATTGATATGACCTCTTGATAGGTGCGATTTCCGTTCCGGGCTCTCCGCTACGCTACGTGTCGCACTTTTTCTTGATTTACATTGTCGGGTTTCATAGCGGAAGTGCCTTTTGGAGTGATCTGATTGTTTTTGTTGCTTTCGAAGGTATGATCGAAGATGAACAAAAATACGTATGCAGTGGAAAGGCACGTTTCGAGTGCATATTTTGACGTTCAAAACTGCGAAATTTGACTGATAGCTTTAGCTTCATTATCATGCTGGGGGGTGCGCGCCGCGGGGGCATAAAACTGCGTAGTTGATTTTTCACTTTGGTATCAACACCGGAGGCGTTAAAATCGTCTTCGGCAGAGGGCACGGAGATTACCCCGCGAGTCTGTGGACGCCGGCAAAAAATGGACTGACAGACAACAAGGAAATACCGATGAAAACGGATTCTGTCACAACCGAGAGTAAAGGTGCAGATGAATCGTTAGTCCTTTGCTGCCGGGCCGACAATGATCTAAATGTCGTTCTCAAAACGAATGGCTTTACCTTTGCCCGCTATGAAAGTGCTGCGGAAGCGGTGGATTCAGCAGCGGACAATGCGGGCGTGCTTATTTTGGCTGATGGTTATCCGGATCAACCTTTAGAGCTGTCTGAAGGTATTCTGGTCAAAGCCAAAGCAAAGTCCTTGCGTCTTTTTGTCGAGTTCCCGGGGGCATTGGGAGATCAAAAATTCAGTGTGCCTGAGAAACTCGACCGTGCCCGGGCGGTGATCAAGTCCGAAGACTTTTTCGGCGGCGATTTGAAGCCGATGACGATACTTATTATTCACGATTGCAGGCAAGTTGGGACAGCGTCGCCGGACAGTCACATTGTCACCGCGGTAGTGGCCGGTACCCATCGGGCGGTTTTCGGTTTGCCGCAAGAGACCAGCCCCTTGTTGTACGAACACAGCGATGATGTGATGGTCGCCACAACGGGTTTGAGCCATTTTGTCACCGCCCGATATGCGCCGCATAAGGCCTGGCAAGTTATCTGGAGATCGATTCTCGGTTGGGCTAGTGGTGGGCGCATCGCACCTACTTTGTATTGGACACCCCGAGCATGTCCGGCATATGGAAAAAACGAACCTCTACCTGACGATTGCGAGCTTCAAGCACTCGAGAGATTTTTAGAATGGCATTACAAATCGGGGCTATTGGTTACTCCTGAGAACGACAATGAGTTCCGCTCGCGCCACCAGGAAGGCAAATATGATATTCCGGTGGGGGGGTTGCCAACGAACGGTGACGGTCGATTTGGACTAGCTGAAGGTTTTTGGACCTATGTAAAGCACGATGGTTCACAACCATTCCGAGTTATCCGTCGAGTTGATAATAATGCCGAGACCGCTATGGCGTTAGCATTGGGGGGCAAGGCCACTGGGCGTGAAAAAGATTTGGACACATCCAAAAATCTCCTGGATTACATATATTTCCTGTCCGACTTTCAAAGTGGCGTCATGGCTGATCCCCATCATCCCGCGTTCGGCCTAACAGCCTGGCAGTTGCCGCAGAACGGGCCAACACCGCCGCATTCTGATAAGACCTCTTATTTAGCTTCTGATTGTCGGCAGGTGACGGCGGCATTGGCGGCGGCAACAACTTTGGCTGATGACCGCTGGGACAATCGCCATTTGCGTTTTATGCTGGCGGTTGAACGGGTTACCGCCGCTAATGGTTTTGGTCACAGGATGACTACCAGACAACTGGAAACCAACGGATGGCGACACTATTGCGAACTGCTGGACAGCTTGGCTATTAGTGATTCGCCCCCGGGCCATTTTCTTATGGCTTACAAGCTAACCGGGCATGAGCCGTTTCTGGTTAAGGCCAAGCGGAACATAGAGAGCATTATGGCTGCTTATCCGGATGACTTCAAAAGGTGGAATACCACTAATTCCGGAGATTGCAACTTCTTGCTGACCTTGGCCTGGCTGGTTCGGCTCGAGGATACGCCCCAACATCGTGAATGGCTTTATCAGGTCGCTAAGAATCTGCTATACACCCAAGAGCCATGTGGTGCGATTCGTGATACTATCGGCGCGCCAGGTAGGGGGGTGGTAACAGGATATGGCCCCTGTAAGTGCAATGAGGATTACGGCACTACCGAGGCAACTTTGCTGCAGGAAGATGGCGATCCAATCACAGATATGCTGTATTGCAACGGATTTGCTTTGGTCAGCCTGCATGAGGCTTACGCGGCAACGGGCGATCCCTATTTCAAAGAAGCGGAAGACAAACTGGCTGAGTTTTTGTGCCGTGTCCAGATTCGCAGCGATTCACTACCTTATCTTGATGGCACTTGGTTTAGAACCTTTGATATCGATGCTTGGGAACCGTTCGGCAGTGCCGCCGATGTAGGTTGGGGCGGTTGGAGTATTGAAACCGGTTGGGGCGCTGCCTGGGGTGCGATGGGACTTGCGCTGAGGCAACTCAACACCACTCTATGGGATGTTTGCTTGCAGGGCGAAAGTCGATTTAAAAAGATCATGCCGGAGGTTTCCCAACTTATGGCCCAAAACGATGGCAGTCCTATGTCATCTGATGAAGACTTAGAGTTTACCGAGATTCGTCACGCAGCCATTGGAAAACCAATTGCCTTGGCAAACGAACCTCATCCGTCGTACACGTGGAAGGGGGCTGAATCCTTGGTTGACGGCAAGTTGGGCAATCCCGCCGAGCTGCATCGCTACTGGCTTGGTTTTGCGAAGACACAAAGCAATGACGATGGTGATATGGTGGCAACAGTTGATCTAGGCGAGCCCACCGAAATTCGCCAAATCAGTGTCAATTGCCTACAAAACATCCAAGCTGCCATTTATCTGCCGAAGCATGTTGAGATTGCCATCTCCGACGATGGCCAACAGTTCTCTGTTGTGGAAACAATAGATAATGGCGTGCCGCGTACCGAGGCTGGTGTTTTTGCGCGGGTTTTCGGAAAAGATGATTTTTACATTACCGCCCGCTATGTTCGTGTGATAGCTGAAAATGCCGGAGTAATTCCGCCGGGTATGGCAGGTGCCGGCGACAACTCCTTGCTGTTCGTTGACGAAATCATTATCAATCCGTGTAGTTAGAGCATCAAATAGCATCGCCTCGCATTTTCCAGATAAGTCTGTGCAGGCAACTACGTAGAATCGAATTTGACTGGATACTCAACTGTGTCGAAAGGGCATACGCAAGATGACTGAAGAAAATAACGCCGTCAACAATTGTCAGGTCGCTGGGCCGGTGGACGAGGCAGGCAAGCCGAAAATCGAAAGGTTGGGAACGCTTGATGTCGGACTAGTAGAGACATCGCCGGTCGTATTCAAAAACAAGGTCTATCGTTTCGAGTATATACGAACAAACTATCCATTGAATACAACCGGAGACAGCTACTTTCGATTCATCGATCATGAAACGGGAGCGGCTGGGCCGGCGTTTGCAAAGGGCTATCATCTGGGTAACGCCTATGTGGACGGGGACACGGTATACGTAACATGCGTTCCAGAGTGGGGAGCGGATAACCTTGTGATGTTTGTATCGGACGATATGGAGACGTGGGAGCAGCGGGATGTTTTTGCTCAGAAAGGAATGACGATTTTTAATACTTCCATGTGCAAGGCCGAAGGCCGGTACGTGTTGATGTATGAGATTAGAGAGCCGGAAGAGTTGGCGGGGCATGCTTTTACCGGCTATTTTCTGGAATCGGACGATATGAAAACCTGGCGGCAATTCCCCAATGAGTGTAATTACACCAAGGAATTCTACAGCGCGCCGCACTGTTTGCGATACCTCGACGGGTGGTTCTATAATTTCTTCCTCAAGAATGTCGCCGGAATATGGGATCAGTACCTGGTACGCAGTCGCGACCTCCAACACTGGCAGGAGAGCCCCTTGAACCCGGTGATGCGCGCTGAACCGGCCGATAAGCAGATTATCAATCCTAATTTAACCGCTGAGCAATGCCGGATGATAGCCGAAGCAGAAAATATTAATAACTCAGATATTGATTTCTGCGAGTACGAGGGCCAGCTAATCATTGATTATGCCTGGGGAAACCAGATGGGCATAGATTTTGTAGGCGAAGCGCGCTATCAGGGCACCGAGGCGCAGTTTTTGCGAGGATGGTTCCCTCAAGAGTAATCATGGCTGTCAGTTTGTGTCGTTAGGTATTTTATACGAATCTTGAATTCGAAAGGACTTTGTTATGTTCGTTAAGTATTCAGGTGTAATATCTCAGATGATGATTGTTATTTTGTTGTGCGCAGCAGGTTGTGCTGTTGGGCAGGAAGCTTCGCAGGATGTCCAAAGATTTCAGCAGGATCGTTTCGCTATTGGATTCTGGGTGGATCCCCCGTATGACCAGAGGTTTGAGCAGCGTTACGCAGAAATTGCTGAGGCGAATTTCACGTTGGTTGTGGGCGGATTTGGTCCGAGGAATGGTGAGCAAATATCCCATCAGATTAGACTTTGTGAGCAGTATGATCTGAACGTTATAATCACTCCTCCTGTCAACCCCACCGCGGAGCTGGAAGAATTGATGGATAATAGCCCAGCCTTTTGGGGACAGTTATTTCGAGATGAACCCGGCGTGGACGAATTCGCCGATTTGGCTGTGAGGGTGCAGGCTTATCGTGAGACTAATCCAGGCAAGCTTGCTTACATAAACCTGTATCCCAATTACGCTTCGCCGGCACAGTGGGATGTTAGCAGTTACCACGAGTATCTAGAACGTTTTGTCCAGGAAGTCAATGCTGATGTTTTGAGCATGGATCACTATCCACTGATGACGCCTGACGTTGATAGACGTGAGGCGTATTGCCAGAATCTCGCGATTATGCGTGAGGTTTCGCTGGCGCAAGGGATTCCATTCTGGAATTTCTTCAATACGATGCCTTTTGCTAATCATTATGATCCGACCGAA
>JAFGKT010000055.1 GCA_016928435.1 Sedimentisphaerales bacterium
ATTGTGGCAGCGCCCAACGGAAGCGTTATTTCCTAACCATCTATCGCCGGTCTGTCTGCCCGTGCGGCTCGCACCCTATCAAAAAAATCTCTGACGTCTCGGTTGCGGTTCAACCGCCCTAAGCCCTTCGTGGTTAACTCTCTTTGGTTGCGGCTAGTCCGCCCTATGTTTATCTTGTTTTATCGCGGCAGCGCCCCACCGCCAAGTGCCATTTCCCAACACCTACCTTTGGTCAATCTATAAGTGCGATTCGCACCCCTGGCAGCTATATTAGTGAATATTAGTGTCAATTAGTGGTTCTCTTTGCGGTGAACGCTTACTGTTATCTTATCGGACCTTAAATGGCGGGACCTCGTAAGGCTCTGCTTTCAGCCGATTTTTTATCTTGCGTCAGAGTAGGGCCCCTGGTTAAAATCCGCTTGATGGATACCGAACAAAAACTTAACATCTTGGCCGAGTCCAGCAAGTTCGACTTGGCTTGTGCCTGTAAGCCCAAGGATGAGCCAGGCCGCGTCCGTGGGGTAGAAGGGCGTTGGATTTACCCCGCCGCGCTGCCCAACGGCCGAAAGATGTTCCTGCTCAAAACCCTCCAAACCAACACCTGCGTCAACGATTGCAGCTATTGTCCCTTCAATTGCCAAAAAGACTCCCGCCGGGTAACGCTCGCACCCGACGACCTGGCCCAAACTTTTCGCCAACTCCATCATGCCAAACTCGTCGAGGGCCTATTCTTATCCAGCGCCGTAGTCCGCGACGCCGAAAGCACCATGGAAAGAATGCTCGCCACCGTCGAAATCATCCGTCTGCGTTATCGCTTCAAAGGCTTTATCCATCTCAAGATCATACCCGGCAGCTCCGAAGCCGCCGTCACCCGCGCCGTCCAACTGGCCGACCGCGTATCGGTCAATATGGAAGCCCCCACCCCCGAGCGTCTCGCCCGGCTCTCCGCCAAAAAGCGTTTTCACGAAGACATTGTCAATTCCATCAAGCTCATCAACAAAGCCCGTTGGCAGCTCGGCCGACAAAACACCTGCCGCCACACCACCCAATTCGTCGTCGGCGCCGCCGAAGAATCCGACAAAGAAATCATCACCGCCACCGATCGCCTCTATCAAGCCTACGAGCTAGAACGCGCCTACTTCTCCGCCTACCAACCACCCGCGCCCCAAGAGCAATCAGGCGTATTGTTTCAAGATGCCCAACCTTTGCGCTCTCAGCGCCCCGCGGCCGCCGATGCCCCCACATTCATGCGCGAGCATCGTCTCTATCAAGTCGATTTCCTCTTGCGTCGTTATGGTTTCGCCCGCGATGAAATCCTCTTCGATACCCAAGACCGCCTCCCCCTGGAAAAAGACCCCAAGCGTATCTACGCCGATACCCACCCAGAGCTGTTCCCCATAGACCTCAACACCGCCGACCGCGAAATGCTCCTGCGCGTACCAGGCCTAGGCCCCATAGCCGTCCGCCGCATCCTAAAACTCCGCCGTCAGCAGCGTATCCGACAATTGGAAGACCTAAAATCCCTCCGCATCCATCTGCCCACCGTCGCACCCTACGTCAAAACCCCAAGTCGCTCGCCAATATCCACTGCCTCCGTCATCCTCGAACCCGTCGCCAACGAAACATTCCAAGAGGGGTTGCTTTTCTAACCAATATAGGGTATCAAGGGGCGGTTTAGTGGGGTTTGCCCGTTTTGAACTTCCTTTGTGACAAAGGAGCATGATATGTCGGAATGTGACAAATGTGACAGCGCGCGAAAAAATCACAGCCATCAAGGCCGGTCTTCCGAGGCACGCGTCGACAAACATTTCATACTCAAGCAATTGGACTTGCAACCCGGCGATACGGTACTCGATGCCGGTTGCGGCAACGGATACATGGCCAAAGAGTTCGCCAAGCTCGTTACCGAAACCGGCAAAATCTACGCCCTAGACCCCGACGAGCAAGCTATCCAAATCCTCCAGCAAGAAACCGTCGGCAGTAACATCGAACCTTTCCTCAGCGACATAACCCAACCAACCAAATTGTCCGCCGGTTCGCTCGACCTCATCTACATCTCAACCGTCGTACACGGTTTCGCCAGCGAGCAAATGGCTGGGTTCGCCGCCGAAGTCAAACGGCTCTTAAAACCCAACGGACGATTGGCTGTACTAGAGATGAAAAAAGAAGAAATGCCGTTCGGCCCGCCAATGGAACTTAAGTTCTCCCCCGAAGAATTACAGCAGACACTCGGCCTAACATTATTCAAGCAGATCGAGGTCTCGAAATACTTCTATCTAGCCATTTTTCAAAACGAAAACTAAAACAGTAAAAAACCATTATTTAAGGAATCTTCGATGACTCCCAAGGAATTGGTAAAACGTGTTGTGCATTGTGACAATGCCCCACGAATTGCTCATTATCTACCGGATGACGAACCGAACGATATTCTCTGGGCGTGGTTCGGCCGACCGCCCGCCAAAAAAGAATGGCACCGTATCGAGAACGGACACGATCAGCGAATCGATGATTGGGGCGTAGTCTGGGAACGCGCCGAAGAAGCCAGTTTCGGAGAATCCGTCCAGCAACCAATCACCGATATCACCAAACAAGCTGAGTTTGAGTTCCCCCCCAGAAACGATTCCCAATATCACCAAGAAGCTCTGCAGTGGATCGTCGAAAATAACGCCTCTGAAAATCCTTTGTATTGTTTAGCGGTCATGCCGTTTTCATCTTTGTTTGAGGAAGTCCATAAAATCATGGGCCTGGACAAAACATTCATGGCTTTCTACGAGCATCCCAAAGATCTAAAAGCGTTGATCGCTCGCATGGCCGCCGCTCAGCGCGAGTCCATCAAATTAATGGCCCAGTATGGTTGCGATGGCGTCATGGATTACGACGATTGGGGCCTGCAAGAACGCCTTATGATTAGTGCCGATATGATGGAAGAATTTTTCATTCCTCATTATCGTGAGAATTGGTCCCTTGCTCATGATCTTGGTATGGATGTCTGGATGCACAGTTGCGGTTATATCATCGAGGTGCTGCCTATGCTCCGCGAAGCCGGCCTGAATGTCATCCAAATGGACCAGCAAGAAAATATGGGACTGGAAAATCTCGACAAAGCCGTAGGTGGTAAAATGGCCTTCTGGTGCCCCGTCGATATCCAAAAAACTATGGTTGACGGAACTATTGCCGACATCGAGCAATATGTTCAGCGTATGATCGCAACCATTGGTAACCATCGCGGAGGTCTCATCAGCATGGCTTATAGCACCCCAGAAGCCGTAAAACATACCCCCGAAAAAATCGCTGCCATGTGCCAAGCATTCCGCAAATATGGTGTCTATTAAACGCTTCGCAGTCACTCTTAGAAACGGATACCGCCCCGCAGGCCGGAGGTAGCTATTATGAAGTATGATGTTCCTCAACGACCCCTAAAACCATCCCTGGACCTGCGCGATATGCTCCGCAGTCATATCATTCGTCGTTCCCTCGATTATATGGAAAAAGCCGCGAAACGCCGCCAAGATGCTATAAAAACTAGGGACATTCAATCCTATAAAAATACCATAGTCGATGCGGTGGCTCGATTTTACGGCAAATTGCCTGTTGGTCCCAACGCCGCCCCGGTTAAACCTCAGCTAGTCAGCAGCTTTGAACGTGATGGCTATCGTGTCGAAAATGTTCTGTTCGAATCGTTCCCTGGTTACCAAGTCAACGCCAGTGTTTATATTCCAACTGACGACAAAGGTCCGTGGCCCGGCGTAGTCGTACCCGTTGGTCATAGCGGCAAACAGTTTTATGATTATCAGATACCCGCGCAGTTCTTTGCTCGCAGTGGTTATGTCGTGGCTCTTTTTGACCCGCCCGGCCAATCCGGTGAAAAAAAAGAGGGCAACGATCATTTCATCGACGGCGTACGCTGCTATCTGCTCGGCGAAACTTCCAGCAAATACTTCATTGGTGATGCTCTGCGTTGTGTCGATTACCTAGCTCAGCGCGATGACGTCGATAGCGCCAACGGTCTGGCGATGACCGGCGTTAGCGGCGGCGGAACAACTACCACCTTGGCTGGTTTAATTGATGATCGATTGGTCGTTCTAGGCCCTTCATGTTGTCTCACTCCCTTGGCGGACCTCGACATTACGCAATGTTATTGCGGCTGCCCCGAAACTCATATGTGGGCTCGGTATCGATACGGTATCGACGAGGTCGATCTGCTCTGCGCCGCGACCGGCAAAGCGATGTTGCTCATGGCTGGCGAACACGACTCTGTCTTTCGCATCAATGACACTCGCCGTTTGGCTCAACAGGTTCAAGAATTCTATCAAAATGCCCTTGCCGCTAATTGCTTCGACTTCTATGTCGATCCAGACCCGCGAGGCCATTGCTATTCCCTCAACCAAGCCCGGCAGTTCACCGCTTTTATGAACACGCATCTCCGCCGCGATCCCAATGCTGCTATCTGTCAACTTCCCGACGAAGCTTTTGTACTCGACGATCCCGAGCAGTTGCGTTGTCATCCTCAAACCAATGTCAATATGCGCAGCCTCGCTTTGGATCGTGCCCTCGAGTTGCAAAGTTCTCGCGATACTAGTTTGGATGCCATTCGTGCCGCAGCTCAATCTTGGGTCGGTTGTGACAAGATTACGAAACTGCCCCCAGCACAAAATTCTGCTCCTTTCCTGCTCTGGACCCATACTTGGGAAAATGTCCTGCTGCAAGTCGCCCCCGACATCGAACTGCCCGGCACTTTACTCTTGCCCGTTCGTAATCCCTCCGGTGCGATACTGCATTTTGATGATGCTGGTCATAATCGTCTATTGGAAGCCAACGGCATATTAGCTCAAGCCGCCGGGAGTCTTAACAAAACCAACCCGCACCATGCTTTGTTCAGCCTCGACCTACGCGGATGGGGCGATACCGAAACCGCCATGTATCCTTACGAAATAGCTGCTTGGGGTAGTCGCGACCGTTACCTATCTTATGCTGCCGCCGCGCTGGGTGATTCACTCATGGCTATGCGCGTACGCGATGGTCTTGCGGCTCTTTGTTATTTACGTAGTAGAGATGAAGTTGACCCGGAAAACATCGTAGTCACCGGTTGCGGCAACGCCGCATTGGTTGCATTGCACGTGGCTTTACTGGACCAAGCTGTGGCCGGCGTCATCACCTGGGATGGCCTGTTCAGCTTCCGACAGCTATTGGAACATGCCGATTACTCTTGGCCCGCCGATGCTTTTGTGCCCGGCATTCTCCAACATTATGATTTGCCCGATTTAGCTGCTGCTTTGCACTGCAACGTAGCGGTATTGCAGCCGCGTGATGGCCGTGGCCAACCAATCAAAGCCGAAACCTTAGCCCAACTCAATGAAGCATTAACCCGAAAAATCTACCGGACAGAAGTGGACTTGAGCCCGTTGATAAACCATCTTATGCGTTAGCACCTCTTTTCCCAACCAAGTCCCATTTTCCAACCATCTGCCGTTGGTCAATCTATCCGTGCGATCGCCCCCGGCAGCCAATCCTTATTCGCGATTATCCGTGTCCATTAGCGATTCTCTTTTTCGCGCCTTTCGCGTTTTTCGCGGTTAAAACCTCCCCGACCTTTTGCTCCAACTGTGCCATCGCCCTATCCCCCTGCCCCATCGCCTCGCCCCTGGCAGCTAATTCTTATTCGAGAATATTCGTGCCCATTAGTGGTTCTCTTTTGTGATCTTTCGCGGTGAATTCCTCCCCGTTTGCGCGAATACGCTACCGACCAAACCACGCAAAATCAGCCACCCCAAAAAACCTCTGAATTCCTGAAAAAAACTGCTTCGTTTTTGACCAAAACCGATCAAAACTCATTCATTTCTGTCGATTTCTGAACACCTTTTTTCCCACTTCCCACCCCGGCGCACTCCCAACGAACCATTGCGCATCTCACCTCCCACCCCGCCGCACGCAGTCACTGCACCCGCGCGCCCGTATCTCACCGACTCTCTCATTTCCACTCCGCAATTCAGCGCGTTTTTGCTACCCCAATCGTTAGCCCCCGAACGTAAGCAACATTTATGTTGCTCTAGCTCGGGGGTCCAATCTCCCTAACCAAACCTATCGCATCCACCTTCCTATCCCTGTTTGTGTCCCCACCATTTCACGCGGATAAAGGGTGGGCAAATACCCGGATGGGCCGAACAAATCGGCTTGAGGGGAGTATATACAGGTAGTGCCTGCAACTAATATTGCGGGTCCCCCGATCATGTTACCTTAAGGTGGGGCTCTATTATATTTTGGGCACTATTGCTAGTGATGTGTTTCGCGTGAAGCAATCGGGATCATACGAGTGCTTCAGCCGATCGCTCTATTTCGGATCTGATCTTTTTTGGATTCATCAGTGAAGCAGCCAGGTTTATTTCTTCCTGAGTAAGCAGTGTATGATCCTGGCACGCACGCTGACGAACTTTTACAATTCGGGCAGGGACGCCAACAACCGTGCTATGTGGCGGCACGTCATCCAATACTACCGCCCCGGCGCCTATCGTCGAGCCTTGGCCGATAGTGATACCTTGGATTACCGTCGCGCCGATGCCTATCATGGCATAAGGCTCAACAGTAACGTGACCGGCAAGTCTAACACCCGGACATATATGACTGCAATAGCCGATGTGAGATTCGTGGTCCACAACGCAGCCGGTGTTGCAAATCGCCCCATCTTCAACGGTAACATGGGCGCAAATGTTTACACCGGAAGCAATTACAGCATTAGTGCCGATGCTGGCGGTAGTTGCGATGTTAGCTGAACGGTGGATCGCGTTGATCAACTGTACATTGGCTCCCGTCAACGCCCGGGCGTAATAGTCACGCGTTACGTTGTCGCCTATGGCTACAACCGCCGCGATTATCCCTAATTGCGCGAATTGGCTGATTTCGCTTAAGTCGCCTAATACTGGCACTTTATCAACGAATTTGCCCTTTAACGCCGAATTAGCGTCAAGAAATCCGCTAACGGAAAACTGATTGTCGCTGTTGATGATGTCGAGTACGACCCGGCCGTGCCCGCCGGCACCCACAATAGCGATTTTCATGGCTGCTCCGAAGTATCTGTCGACCGAAGTCAATCGGCCAAAACAAAACAATTAACCACGCATATTTGTCATATGCAATAGTCCCTACAATATAAGGGCTGTCTAACTTAATCGGCCCAACAGGCAACAAAACTGGAAAGATTTGAAACATGTAAGTTTTTTTAAGGTTTATTTTTGGAGGGCCCATGACGCGAATAAGCTATAACCGACTCCTAAAGTCCATTTTACCCCTTTCACTATAGTGTTATCACCAACAACTGATTTCTGCTTCTTTGTCCTAATCACACTACTTTTGGTGCTACCTAACAAAGATACCAACCCAATACACCTCGATTTGCAGTACTGTTAAGGCCGATGCTGTGTTTTTCGCATTGTCGGGCCCTATGATCTTGATGATTTTTACACCACTTCAGTAACGCTTACTATTGATATAAGCGTTGGTTAGATTGAGTTTTATGTCAGATTTGAGGTTAAGCGCATAGCTGGCAAAATCCGATGATTATGAGGAATGTGCCGTTTGTGTGGGCATGCTGTATCCACATAAGCAGCTCTTGGTTCTTCTGTCGCTGGGACTGTGTGTAACCATGTGGCACTACAAGGTGATTTTGTTCAAAATAAGCGTGAAAGAGGCTTTGGATTTGAGCTTTCTTCAGCTATATCATTAAATGTTTAGTCTGTTGGCAAGAAACGTTTACGAAAAGCGTTCTCGATATGGGAGGCCGCGATAATGAAAACATGGAAGAATCGTTACTGCAGAAGGTTGCTGTTGAGTTTGGGGTGCTGCGCATTGATCGTGACAGCCGTGGGCTGTACCGATCCTGAAGACTTAGGACGCTTTCGCGCTACGCCAGTAACCACTGTTATACTGGACAGCTTAGGTGTGGTCGATGAACAGGACGCGGTCTTCGCCAATGCGCGCGATCCCCGCGTCCAAGATATTGTCGCCCCAGACGACGAATACGTCATTGGCCCCGGAGATTATCTCAATATCTCTATATTTGAATTGTTCAGTACCAATGTCGAATGGGTTGGCCAGAAGGAAGTCTCAGAAACAGGCAGAATCACATTGCCCGTTGTCGGCACCCTCACCGCGGCCGGCCGTACCGAACTGGAATTCACCGAGGATGTCATCAATGTGCTAAGCCCCGCGATCATTCGGGATCCCAAAGTCAGCATTGTGGTGACCTATTCACGCGATCGAATCTTCTCAATATCCGGAGCCATTCAAGCACCAGGGCAGTATCCTATCAATAGAAATGATTTTCGTCTGTCCGATGCGCTGGCGTTGGCTGGCGGTGCCCCCCAAAGTAATGCCGATTCCATATATGTGATCCGACGCGTAGAAATCGATGCGGCATCCATGGGATCGCCCACCGAAACTGCCACCCAAGAAGAACCATTTGCTGTTCCAAGGCCGCCTCTGTCTGGAACTCAAAACGGCAATAATATAGAGCCATCAACCACTGTGCCCGCCGAACCAATCGACCAACGCCAGGAATTGCTCCAGAGTGTCGAGCCGTTGTCACTTAACACCGATTCCGATGATATGCTAATGGTCTCTTTGTCGGATTCTATGCAAGAACCGGAAACGGTACACCAAGGCCGACCTTTGCGCGTTGTGCATGATGAAAGTGGTTTCCGCTTAATACCCGCAGACGGCGAAATGCCGGATGATAACGCAGATGATTGGCTCGCCGGTGAAACTACACCCGGTGATACCGATGAAGGCTTGAATTTCCTGCCGCCGTTGGCGAATGAGTTTTCCGCCGACCTCGAAGGTACCGCCGGGGGGACCGGTTATAGCCAGGAAGTTATACGCGTTGATCTGCGCGAACTACGCAATGGCAATCAAAATATCGTTATCAAACCCGGTGACGATATCCAAGTGCCTTTGAACTCGATGGGCGTTTATCACGTCATGGGACAGGTAGCAAGGCCCGGGGCTTATTCGTTGAGCGGCGATCGTCAGACTTTGAAGCAAGTCATCGCCGGCGCCGGACCTTTGTCGCCGTTGGCTTGGCCCAGCCGGTGCGAAATCATTCGACGCGTCGGGCCCGATCGTGAAGTCACTTATGCCGTCAACTTAGAAATGTTGTTTGCCGGCACTGCCCCAGATGTCTTTATCAAAGCTAATGATATTATCAATGTCGGTTCGCATCCGGTTTCGCGTTGGGTCGCTGTCGTACGCCAGAGCTTCCGCGCAACCTATGGTTTTGGATTTGTGTATGACCGTAATCTCGCGGATGTGGACGTTGGCAATTAAAGTCGAACCCAACAATAATCTCAAGACAATCAGTCTTGGTACTTCCGTCGAGAAAAGCGCAGAATAGGTGTAATATGGTAGAAGCAAAAGTTCAGACAATCGATCCCAGCCAAAGGCGCAAACGCCGGATCGATCTTGTCTGGACCATAATTATTATCGGAGGCCTCTACGCGATATTGTTCCGCGAAGAGCTGCTGTCTCTATGGAATCGCTGGACCAGCGACGCCAGTGAGTCACACGGATTTCTCATCCCGGCATTCAGCTTGTACTTCTTGTACCAGGACCGCCTTCGTTGGAGCCAACTAAAAGCCAAGCCGTCGTTTTGGGGACTACTGCTGATTTTTGGCAGTCTGTTCATGTATGCCGGATTCTTCTATATTGGCATGGGATATCCCCGCCAAGTATCCATTTTGGGTGTACTGCTGGGAACAATACTGCTTCTGGGAGGCTGGCGTGCTTTTTGGTTGTCATTGTTGCCTGTGTTGTTTTTGATATTCGCTATGCCTTTGCCGGCCAGAATGTACTATCAAATATCCATGCCCATGCGAGAGCTGGCTTCCGCCGCCGCCACGATGATTTTGAATGTAATGCCTAATATCGATTGGGTCGAAGCTACCGGAGTCGTAATACACGGCACGCACTTGGGCGCCGATGGCGCGGCTGAACCTTTCAGTCTTAATGTCGCTGAGGCTTGCAGTGGAATGCGCTTGTTGCAGGCGTTCCTGGCTTTAGGTGTAGCCATGGCGTATTTGGAAAAACGACCCATTGCCCATCGCGTAGTCTTGGTTTGCAGTACGATTCCAATTGCCATATTTTGTAATATGCTGCGAGTTCTGCTAACCGGATTTATACACATATATATCGGCGCTGATTATGCGACCGGCACTTTGCACACGCTCTTGGGTATGGCAATGCTGGTTGTGGCGTTTGGGCTATATGGCCTGCTCGCCTGGCTGATGAATAATCTGTTTGTGGATGAATCAGAAACTAAAAAGCAAGTCTTGGTCGTCGGCCAAAAAGCAGCGGAATCCGCTGCTTCAGATACGCAAGGGGGAAATGACAAATGAATGATTATATATTTGGTCCTTTAAGCCGATTGTTTCGTCGGCCTAGCTTTGTAATCTGCGTATTGGTGCTTGGTATATGCGCCGGCGGCCTCCACATCGCCGCCGAACAACTGCAAATCGAATTCCGCAAACGCGCAGTGCCTCTGCAGCATCCTTTGGATGAATTGGATATATCTAAGATGCGAATTGGCGATGAGCCCGGATACGAACTGCTCGAAGCGAGACGTATCCCAGCCGAAATCGAGGAAGAACTGGGAACTCGAGATTATATTCAGTGGACCGTGGCTGACTTGAGCTACCCCGAAGGTGATCCCAGACGAATACAAACCATCTTTATTACCTATTATACCGGCAATCCCGACAAAGTCCCGCATGTCCCAGATTGGTGCTATGTGGGCTCGGGCGGACGAATAACTGACACCGAGAACATCGAAATCACCGTGCCCAATAATGGTACCGACAGCGATCAGTTGTCAATGAGAATACTGGAAATATCTTTTCCTTCTCGTTGGATGAACACGCGTTCCAATGTTATCAAGACCGTGGGCTACTTCTTCTCCGTTAATGGCGATTATCGCTGTACTCGTGATGAAGTACGCGTTCGCCAAGCATGGATTTTCGATCGTTACGCTTATTTTAGCAAAGTGGAACTAAACCTGCTCGACCAGCAAGACTTGACACGAGAGCAAGTTGTCGAAGCTCTGGAACATTTGGCGCAGCGACTGGTTCCGGTTTTAGTCAGCGACCATTGGCCGGTTTGGCCGGTCGTCGAAGAAGATCAGCCTGAAAATTGATTGTGTTTTTACTCAGGTGATTACCAGCAAAACATCGATCGCTGCGAATAATCGCCTACATAATAAGAATGTTTAAGTTGGTTCAATAAAAGGGTTTTAGTTATGCTTCAGTAACTGGGCCTTAACATAACAAGTGACGCACGACGGCGCGGAGAATACCTAGGAGTTAGATTTTACATGGCTAAACTGAATAAAAAGCTGATTTGGATTCTAGTATCGGTTTTAGTGGTACTTATTGTTGCGGGCGGAATTGTAGCATATCTCTATAAGTTCCAAGACCCCGTGCCTCATCTTGAAGAGGGAGTTAAACTAAAGACCCAAGCCGAGCAACTCGAAAGTCAGATCGCCTTGGAAGTCGCTGATATCCAAGATCCCTGCGCATTGCATTATTCCCTACAGCATCTGCGGGAAGAACGTACAGATGATTATTGGCGTGATTGTATTCGTTCGCTGCAAAAGGCGGTTCAGCATTCCAGAAGCAATGTGGCTATTAGGCTGGAAGCTCTGCATGAACTTGCCGATGTCTATATGCAACGCGGCAATTACCAAGGGTGGAGATCGGCCTGGAATGCTATCTTGGAGGAAGATAGAACCAACTATGACGCAGCCCGTACCTTGGCGGATTATTTCTATGAATTTGCTTCTAATTTCCCGCGCGAAGGTTGGCATCAGGTTTGGTCCGAAGTCCGAACCCGCGCCGAAGGACTCTTGGAGTTGAAGCCCGATGATATGGATGCCAGGCTCATGTTGGCTGATGCTATTCTAAAGCAATATACCGTCGGTTTGTCGCGAGATGTCACCGGCGATATTGAGCGTATTAATGAACTATTGCAAGAGGTCATGGCTGATGACGAAGGAAATGTGCAAGCTTGTCGTCAGCTTGCTGAGTTGGCTATGGTTCGCGCTGATAGGGCGATCTTACCGGAAGAACGAAGACAATTCCAAGAGCAAGCCCTGCAATTGCTCACCACGGCTATTGAAGCCAACCCCGATGACCCCGATGCTTATTTCAATCTGATGCAGTATTATCTGTTTCCTGTTGTTGATTCAAAGTATCAATTGGTGATGAATGTGACCGGAGAGGCCGAACGCACGGCAGTTATCGCCGCTGCACAGGAATACGCCCAACAAGCCTTAGAAAGCGTCGTAGAAATGACCGAACGCTTTCCTCAAGATGCGCGTTTCAAAACAGGCCTATCACGGGTGCTGTTACGTACCGGCATAACCTATGATGCTCTTACCCAAGCCATCGATCTTGTCGAGGCGTCTCTGGATTGCCCCAACGCCGATATCGTATGGTGCCAAACTTTGGCTGATTACTATCGACGCCGGTCGGAATTCACCACTGAACCACAACCCGATCTGCAATCCGCTTTTAATGTGTTGTGGAAGCTGTTGTATGATCCGCAAGTCTTTGATCCCGATGTGTTTGGACCCAGAGGGGAAAGCTTGCGCCAATTACGCTTTAATTCAATGCAATTGATGATCGATGTAGCCACAAAATTGGCTTCCCTGACCGATGATCAAGCCCAACATGATAACTATCTGCAGATAGCACGAGGCTATCTAACTGAATTCCAAGAAACGCTCGGTGAAGAGGAATTGGTGGTTCAGATACTCAAAGGCACCGTACAGTTGACGGAAGGCAATTGGCAAGAGGGGGTCCGAACCCTGTTTCACGCGCGTCAGGCGGTAATGGCTGCTGGAGCACGTGATGCGCGCCTTGATATGAAATTGTTCCGAGCCCTGCGAGGCGGTCCATACAATGACTTGGCTATAATCTTCGGTCAATCGGCCATTACTAGTGGCCTTAATTCCCCCGGTAACGTATTGGAATACCTACAGGTAGTTGCGCTCAATCCTCTTCCAGGCCAACTCGAAGAAGTACTCGATATGATGAATGCCTTTGAGGAAAAATACGCCGGTGATTCCCGCATTCTGAACGATGTGTTCTATATGATCAAGGCGGAATCACTGTTGCGACTGGGAAGATACGCCGAGGCCGCTCAAGCTTTGGATGAGGTACAAGACCGATCCGCGCGATGGCAGTCACTCAGGGCTCAGAGTTATGAAACCCCTGAACAGCGCGTCGCCGCGCTCGAAGAATATGTGACCGATTATCCCGATGATTTGGGTGCGATCATGGCTCTGTATCGTTATTATATACCCTTAGGTGCCGAAGACCCATCATATTATGATAGAGCCCAAGAAATGGTGGATACAGCATTAACTCTCCAACCGGATAATATCGGCCTGCTCAGAATGCAGCGGAGATTGGAAGAAGACGATCCCAATAATATAACTGCTGAACGGGATCGGGAAATACTGCTCGATATCCTTTCAAATATTCAGGATGATTTTCAACGCGAATCCCAATTGGGCGCGTACTACGCGGCATTGGCGGAGTCAACTACCGATGAGCAAGTTGCTCGTGAGTCGCTTACTCAAGCTCGTTCACACTATGAAGCCGCTCAAGCTGCCGCGACCGGCGATCAAACCGTGCTAAGGGAGTTGTTCAGTCTTGTACTCGCTGATGAGGATTGGACCAGGGCAAGACAACTCTTAAGCGGAGCCGGCTCGGAAATCGACCAACTTGAATTCGAAGCTGATCTTGCTATCGCGCAGGAACAATGGACCAATGCCATAGCTATATTGAACCAGTATTTGGATTATCGCCCAGTGTCGGTTCGGGCTTATATATCTTTGGCGCAAGCATATTATAATTTGAACCAGATCGATCAAGCCGTGGCTGCCGCACGCCAAGCGGTTCAATTGCAGCCGCGCAGTGTCCCCGCCAATCGAGTGCTGGCGCTGACTCTAAATACCTTGCATCAGCAAATTGATGTCAACCAGCTGACAGAAGATGATTTGACAGAAGTCATCCGCGCTTCTGATATCGTAGCCGCGCAAGATCCAACTTATCGCGAATTGGGATTCCGATTGGTGTATTATCCAGCGCTGGCGAACTACTACGGCCGCTATCTCCGCACCTTGCCCGCGGGAGAGGAAACCAATCAAATACGTAGCCAATACCTCCAAAAGATCAACCAGTTGTATAGCGGAGCTATTATGGTCTGTGCTGCATTGATTAATGATAATCCCTCCGATGTGGAAAACTGGCTTCGGTTGGCCGGCTTATATAGTGGCTTCGCCCAAGCTATTCCAGAAGACCAAGTCCAACCTATCACCGAACTGAACAACCTTGCTAAAGAAGCCTACGAACAGGCAATAGCCGAGAATCCCACTGAAATTACACTCAGAAGTTCCTACAGCCTGTTTCTGAGGTCTCTGGGAGAAGAACAAGCCGCTCAGCAGGTTATGGATGCGATGATGTCCGATGCCCAAGCGGATAATATTACCGAAGCACGCCTGCAACGCAGTCAATTACACATGATTGCTAATGAACTGCCCCAAGCTGAAGCGTTGCTAAATGAAGTGTTAACCGAAGAACCCGAAAACCGCCAAGCCCAGGCCATGCTTGCCGATGTCTATCTTGGTACCGATCGTTACTTGGAAGCCGCTAATGTCTTTCGTGATATGCGCGGTGATGAAGTCGATGAAACTCTTATGTCCCGAGAAGCCGAATCCTTGATAATGGCCGGCGCTTTCGATCAGTCGCAAGCTCTGCTCGATCAGTCGCAGGCAGAGTTGGGAGAGAGAGTCTGGATTGTGATGTTGCGAGCCAAACAAGCCCGAATACAAGGTGAGTATGATAGAGCCATAGCATTGTCTGATCGGGCCTTGCAACTAGCTGAAGACGACAATGCCCGTACTGTCGCAAACATGCTAAAGGCCGAGTCGCTGTATGCCGCCGGTCGCTTGGAAGAAGCCTTGACTGTTCTGCTTGATCTACGTAGTACCTTGCCCGCCGAGAGTAATCTGGGAAGATCTCTGCTGGCGCAGATATATTGGCAAACCAATCGCCAACGTGAAGCTGTAACCGAGCTGGAAGTCGCTTTGAATAACACACCTGAAGACGATGCCATACGTGCCCGTTTGGCGCGACTGTTGGAAATTCAGCAACGCTGGAACAATCTGGAACGAATCTATCTGCAAGCCCTTGAGATGCACCCCGATAGCCTAGATTGGCATTTAGATGCCGGACAAATGTACCTCAGAAGAATGCAAAATGCTATTGAAACCGGCGATCGTAACGGGGCCAATCAATACGGAAGTCAAGCTATACCGTTGCTCAGTCGTGCGCTGGAATTGGCACGAGCCGAAGGAAGAAGACAGGTAGAAGCAGCATCGTTGTTGGCCACCGTCTTGCGACAGGCCGGAAGATATCAGCAGGCCTTGGATCGAATCGCGGAAAATCTAACCGGACAACCAATCGACGCTATCTTGCTTCTGCGACGCGCCGAAGTGCTGTATGCCATGGGCCGACAGGCAAACGCCTTGAGTACTCTCGAAGAAGCTTTGGGACTTGTCTCTGATTCCCCAGCGCTGCGTGATATGTTCTTGTCGGGAGTCGCCGGAGTCGGTGATGTGCAAACTCTCATTGATTGGGGACAGCAAAAACTCGCCCAGCGCCCGGATTGGCGCATTATGAGATTGCTGCTCGCTAATCTGTATTATCAGACTGGAAATGTGCAAATGCAGATCCAAGTCTTGGAGCCGGCCCTGCAAGACGCCGCAGCCGAAGACCTAATACGAATCTATCCGCTCTTGGCTGTCTCTTATAGCCAAGTGGGCCGGATCGATGATGCCGTCCAAATATATCATACTCTATTGGAAACCTCTCCAAATAATCCTAATTATGTGAATAACTTGGCGTATTTGTTGCTCGGACAGCGAGGCTACGAAGCTGAAGCTATCGCCATGGCTGAACGTGCCTATGGATTGGCGCCGGATAACGCTCATATTATGGATACCTACGCGTTGGCTCTCTTGCAGCAGCAGCGCTATGAAGAAGCCTTACAAATCTCAGATCGGGCGCTTGCTAGTCTCTTGGCCCAAGAGGTTGTGATTAATGGCGAATTCTATTTGCATCGAGCCCAGGCAGCTATCGGCCTAGAGAGATATCTCGAAGCCTATGAGGATTTACTAATGGCTCTCGATAGTCCACTCGATCAAGGTACACGAGAGATCGTCCAAGAACTTATTAATGGTCTGCCAGCAGAAATTACCGGCGCAGCGCAAAACTAACATGCTGCTAAAACCGTCCGTAAAGCCTCTGTGTGAGTTCTCATGAACGGCGGCTTTTTTCAAGATTCGTATGGTTATAAATTTGTCGTAAACTATGGCATAAGATACGAGGAATCAAGTGATGACTAGTCAACCGATGGCAAGAGCGGCTATGGCGCCACCAATGGCAAGACCGGCCCCACAATCCAGCACTTCCACACTTACCCCTAAAGATATTATGGGCATGCTGAAGCGACGGATGTGGTTGATAATTATCATTACCTTCGTCGCGATCATCGCCGCCGGAGGATTGTGGTATTTCTGCTACAAAAACTATCCCAAATACACTTCAACCGGCATCATCAGTTGCAAAATGCCTGTGCATCAAGATGTCTTTACTAGAAATCCTTTGATCCCGCAAGCCCAGATCATCGAACAGGAAACGCAAAATAAAGCCATTTTCCTACGCAGTGACTACTTCCTAGAGAAAATTCTCGAACGTACAGATGTGATGAATACCCGTTGGTACGCTTCGTTTGGAAGAGATAATGCCGAACGCTTAAATGCCTTGCGAGACAGCTTCGGGGCCGCTCCCCAACGTAACAGTGAATATATTGTTGTTAGTATGTCAACGCATAATGCCGCCGAGTCGCGAACTATATTGAACGCGGCATTGACGGCTTTCGAACAGGAGATGGATCAACAGGCAAATGATCCCTTGGATAGCCGACTAGCGGCTTTGACTGAACGAAAACGTCAATTAGAATTGGATTTGAGAAATCAACGTACAAGACTTTCCAGCCTCGCCCAAAGTGCCGATGTCCCTGGATGGGAAAGGGGACAGAATGTCGTTACCCAAGAACTTAACGCCTTGCATCAAGAGCAACTGCGGTTGAATTATCAGCTTCAGGAACTGCGCCTCGCCCAGGAATTACTCGCCGGCGAAATTAACAGCGGAGGAATCAGCAGCAATGTGCAGATGGCGGTGGAGCAAGATCGCGAGGTGGCTGGATTCCGCAATCGAATAGCCGGCCTTTCAGAAGAAATGGACCGACTATTAAGTCGATTCGGAGAAGACCATCGTGAAGTCGAGGAGATTCGAAGCCGCATAGAAAGCAATCAGCAAAGCCTCGAAGCACGCCAGGCTGAATTGATCGAGCAATATTCCGGTGCCGAACAGTTGGGATTGGAACAGCAAATTCGTACTGTCGCTTCCCAGTTGGCTAGGATCAACGAAGAATTCCGCCAAGTCTCAGCACGCCAAAGCAATTTGGATCAAAGACTTACCGAATATAACCAAATACAAGATGAAGCCAGACAAATCCAAAATCGTCTTGCCGCGTTTGACGAACAGATCGCGTCAACCCAGACTTTGCTTGCCAGTCGCCGAGAAAGAGTATTCGCGGAGGTCGCCGCGCCCGCCAGCTTGCCGTTGGAAATGAGCTTCCCAAAATTGAGCATGTTTCTGCCAGGCGGATTTATCTTGGGTTTGCTTATCTCCATTGGATTGGCGTTCCTGCTTGAGTTTATTGATGATTCCGTGAAAATGCCCCTCGATATACATCGGCATCTGAGAATCCCAAATCTGGGTATGGTGCCACTATATGAAGAGGAAGATATCGATGAAGTATGCCTCGCTAAAATAATCGAAGAACGTCCTAATTCCGTTATGAGCGAATTCTGTAGGCAACTAACATCCAATGTCGCTTTTAGCGCGCCTGCGGATGAACTGAAAACTATGTTAGTTACCAGTTGCTCAGGTGATTGCGGCAAAACTACCGTTGCCCTTAACTTGGCTTTGGCATTGGCAGGAGATGGCGAACGCGTTTGCGTCGTTGATGCTAACTTCAGAAGACCTAGAATCAATACCCTCTCTCAAAAATCCTCCACGTCTGGCTTAAGTGATCTCCTCGTCGGACGTGCTCAGTTGGACGAAGTAATTTACCAAACCGAATACTCAGGCCTGGACTTCGTCGCCAGTGGGCCAATTCCGCCTAACCCCGCTAATCTGCTCGGGGGCAAGACCATGCAAGCCTTTATCAAACAACTGCGCGATCGATATGATCGGATCATTATCGACGGCCCGCCGGCATTGGTCGTGAGTGACGCGCGTCTTATTGCCGGCAAAGTGGATGGAACTATTGTCGTCATTCGTGCAGGCACCACCGGCCGAGGAGTCGTCTTGCGACTGATTCGCGAACTGAGACAAAACAACGCTCGAGTCATGGGCGCAGTTCTAAACGCAGTTAAACCACGCCGGGGAGGATACCTACGCGAAACCTACGAAAACTACTACGATTATGTCGGAGCCGGTAAATCCCAAAAAGCTCCCCCAGCAAAACCAAAAAACTAACTAAACGTTGTGTGGACAAACAAAACGAAAACCACCCTAGGCCAACTGTGCGATCGGTTGGCCTAGTTTTTTACTACACAATAACTAATCAACCGTGTAATGCCAAATGAACCTGCACAATCTGAACTAACTTCCTCCCTCCGTCTCAGCAACGTCTGCTGGGGCGCAGCCGCTTCACTATTCTATGGCCTGGGACGATTCTTGGTCTTGGTGATACTGGCCAAGTCGTTTGCCAGCGATACCGTCGGGCAGTTTGTCTTGGCTTGGGCGATAGTAACTCCACTTGCTTATCTGCTTAATATGGAGTTGAGAATCGTCTTGGCTGCCGACCCCGCCCGAGAAGTCCGCGTTGGCGATTGCCTGACCATTCGCTTCATAAGCAACGCCGTACTGGCAGCGGTGCTGTTGCTATGCTGCTGGTATATGCGCCATCATTGGACCACGCAAAAGTCTTTGGTATTGTTGTTCGTCGGCGCTGTACGCATTGTTGAAAGCTGGGGCGAAATCCTATTGGCTGTCCCCCAACGCCATGAACGCATGAGGTCGGTAGCGATCTCGCAAACGCTCAAGCTCACCGCTCTGCTGTTATGGTTGGCCATTGCGATCAGCCAACACTGGTCAATCGCAGTTATACTCCTTGGTTGGTTCGTCGCCACTGCCCTGGTAGTGATAAGTTACGATTACCAACGCGCCCGCCAATTGGAGCCTGTACGCCTTCGTTTCAAAGGCATCGACTATTCACGATTGTTGCGCGCCGGCATAAGCCTTGGTGTTTTTATGACCCTCGTACACGCTAACGATAAGGTCGGTCAATACTTCGCCGCTCTGCGTTTGGGCGACACCGCCGTTGCCTATCTTGGAACCATCACCGCGGTAGCAGCCGGTGTCATACTAATCCAAGCGGGAGTCAATCAGGCCTTGTTGCCTCGCTTGGCACGCTATTTCAATACCGATCGATCCGCCTTTTGGCGCCTGTTGCTCAAAATGCTGCTGATCTCCTCCTTGGTCGCGGCCATGGCGGTGCTGCTCGTAGCATGGCAGGGTAGCTTCATCCTGCGACTGCTCTTCCGTGCCGAGTACGCTGCCCAGCATAACATCTTTACCCTCGCCATCCTCTCCACCGCTGTTCTGCTTATGGCTATGATATTGGGCGATGCCCTAGTCGCAGCCCAGCATTTCGCTTCACGTATGGTGGCTGTCGCTATGGGACTCGCTGTCAATGTAACACTTTGTTGGTGGCTGGTTCGACCCGAACATGGCTTGGCCCCCGCGGTATGGTCTGCGATCGCCGCTGCCGCAACCACCGCCTTGGCCTGCGTCGTCTTCCTGCTCGCAACGCGCAAAACCTAAGCATATTTAATACAAAAAAGAGTATCAGATAAGAAGAAGTGGGGGGCTTAACCGCAAACGTCCAAATTCTGTCCCAGCCCCGATGCCAGTGCCCCCAGCGTCAAGGTAGGTTTCTCGGTATTCGCCGCTTTGGCAATCTGCGCCGCCGAATCCAATAGCGATATCGCCGCTTCACCTTGTACTTTGGCAATATCCATCGCCTTCGCAGCGACCTTGGTATTGATCTGCTGGTACAATGCCGCGTTAGCCAATTGGCTCTGAACCAGCGAGTTGGTCACATTACTCATATCCATAATATCGCCTTATAAACGCACTTGTCTCCATCATCGGCAAAATCGCCCCCAGACTTTATAAAAGACACCACCAAGACACGAAAATAACGCGGTATCAGGCCTGAGAACGCCCTTTTCCATAACTTTTCAAATAAACGTAATTCCCGCCGCCGACCGCCCGACTCTTCCCAACATCGATCCCACACCCGCGATCCTATTCTCCCGGCAGCCCCGTCGAATCGCTGTCATCCGAAATAACTTCCTTACGAACGGGAGTATTACGAAAAAACCACCGAACTTCCTTCAATTTCGCGAACGGAAAACCAACCATCTGCTTAATCCCGTCAACCGAAGACAACGTGCGCACTTGGCTGCGAACCTCAGTGAAAAGCTCCTGCATCACAATCTTCTCTTCTACTTCGCCTTGCTCTCTGACCATCGCCAAACGATGCAAAGCGTAAAGACCTATCACAAATGCGAAAACGAAAAAGAAGTCCCACTGTTGCAGATTCAATGTCGGAAACGATACTTCCCCTGATGGACTCGTATATTTAATTGTCCAGTCCAGTTCTCTGCCCGCAAAAAAATCCACAAACTTCCCGCCCAATATCGGAGCAAGTCCAGCCGCGATTGAATTTACCACGGTGTTCGCCGCCAGATATGCTGTAGCTTTACCCCTGGGCGCCAGTTTCAGACTAATGTTACCAGCCGCCAGAGACACCCCCGCCGAAGCCAAACCCATCACCACATGAATCGCGATCAACAGCGGTATTGTCAGAAAATATCTTTCGGGCATCGTAGTGAACACCCAAGCCAATATTGACAGAATAAACAAAGGTCCGCATATCGCCAACACCGATTTGTTGCTGAACAGATCCGTGTATTTGCCCCAGACTTTCAAAAATAGAAAGTTCACAATCTGGCTTACAATCGAAAGCCCAATAATAAACGACATACTCAAACCCAGCCGCTGAAGCATGTAAACCATGAAAAACGGCGCCGCTAGGTTCACCGCGAAGTTCCACGAACACATGAAAGCTATCAGCTTGCGAAAATTGCCGTCTCTAAAAGGTTGTGCCAGCAACTTCAGTATTTTGTCGCTGGCCTGCGCCGGCGGCATCCGTACCTCGGCGGTCTTGCCCAAGAAAAAAAGACCCACTATCCCCGCCGTCAAACCAACAATAAACAAAATCGAATACCCCAGAAGTTCATGGCTGGGCAAAAATTTCTTCCATAAGTCCAAGTAAACCGCCGCCAAAATGCTAAGCAAAATCCCCGCCCCGACAGCAATCTGCATCCGCTTCGAAAAAAAGCCTCCCATTATCTTCTCGGGAACCAAATCCCGCATCCATGAGTTCCAACTGCAACCCGCTATCGCACCAAAAGCGGAAATCACCACCAGCAAGACCAGCAAAACCCCAATCGCGATTTTCGCCGGAACAAAAAATGGAATCAGCGCGATCACCAGCCAACAAACCCGGCTGACACCCGCCGCAAGCACCGTTATCAGCCGCCGATTGCGTATCTTTTCCACTATGACTATGCTAGGCAACTGCAGTAATTGTGACAACGGACCGATCGCCGCCAGCAAGCCGATCACAAAATTCGATGCCCCCAACTTGATCGCGAAAGCCACCAAAAACGCTCCCCCGGTCAATGTCGCCATCGATTGTGCCGCTACCCCATCCCGTATGACGTTCTTCAACGCCGCTTGAAGCTGACTTTCACTGAGCGTCTCTTCTGTCTTGAACATGATTCCGCAACCTCTTCACAAATGTGCGTTCATAATGAGTCATCTGGCTCTAGATTTCACTCACATCGATCTTCCCCAAAACCGCCAGCGCTATCTTAACATTCCCAAACGGCGCACTCACCGCGAACCCCGCAACGTAAGGCCTTATCGTCTCCATCATCTCTTGCGCAATCCGTACCCCCAGCACACGCCCTTCCTCGCGCGTCTTCGCTTCACTCATACGCTCTAGCAAAGCACCCGGCACCACAACCCCCGGCACTTCGTTCGCCATAAACTCCGCGTTCTTATAACTCGTGAAAGGCCAAATCCCCGCCACAAACGGTATCGCGTGCGATTTCGTCGCTTCCATAAAATCCAATAGCATCTGCGGATCAAACACCGGCTGCGTAATCGCGTATTCCGCCCCAGCCTCAACCTTTTGCTTGAACCGCGTTATCTCACGTGCCATGTCCGACGCTACCGGATTCGCACCCACCGCGATTGTTAAACCCAAAGGCGGCTCAAAACTATTGTCCGCGATATCCAACCCTCGATTCAGTTTATCCACCACCTTTGTTAGTCCAATCGCGTCTAAATCAAAAACCGCCGTCGCGTCCGGAAACTCCCCTAATTTTGGCGGATCACCAGTTATTATCAGCACATTGCGAAGACCAATCGCGTAAGCCCCCAGCATGTCCGACTGCATACCAATAATATTGCGGTCCCTGCAGCAAACATGCAAAATCGTTTCGATATCCGCTGATTGCTCGATCTTGATCGCCGTCACCATCGGCGACAAGCGCGAACTTGCCCGAGGCCCATCCGGTATGTTAATCGCGTCAACACCATGCTCTGCGCATAACTTCGCTTTTTCAACAATCGCGCCCAAGTCATAACCGCGAGGCGGAGTTACCTCGATCGTAGTAATCATCTCACCCGCCGCCAGCTTAGCGCCAATCCGCGACCGCTTTCCCAACGCTATCGGCTCCACACCTTCCGCCTCAGCCCCCACGATCACTTCCTTTATCGCCGGCCCAGTCACTTTCTTTGCCGCAATTCCCGCCTTGTCCAAAGCTCGAACCGCTTTGACGATCTCCGCGATGTGTTCCGGCGTCGTTCCGCAGCACCCACCGATAATCTGCGCCCCCTTTTCAAAAAATCGCTTCGCGTACTCAGCCATATATTCAGGCGTGGACATATACAGCTTCCGACCGTCAATCTCACGAGGCAAGCCGGCGTTCGGCAAAACCGCGATCGGCTTGTTCGTCAATCCCCGACCTCGCTCCAATGCGCTCAACATAGCCGATGGACCAATCGAACAGTTGAACCCTACCGCCGTAACCTCATCCATCTGCGAAAGCGCGCCAAACGCCGCCGCGATGTCCTGTCCATAAGGCGTCTCATCGTGTTGGTTAACCGTTATCAACGCCACGATAGGCAACCCTTCCCCCGCCTCGTGCGCCGCTTTCACCGCTATCGTTAACTCCTCCGCATTGAGAAAAGTCTCCAACATGAAAAAGTCCACCCCCGCTGCCGCTAACGCTCGCGCCTGACCCTTAAATACCTCAAACGCAGCCTCAGCCGCGAAATTCCCATAGGGCGCAATCTCATTACCCAAAGGTCCAATTGCCCCCGCGATCAAAGTTTCATCGCCCGCCGCTTCCTGCGCCAACTTAACCGCCGCGGTATTAATCTGCTCCAATTTATCCGCCAACCCAAACTTAGCCAGCTTCACTTCGTTTGCGCCGAACGTATTCGTCTCAATAAAATCCACCCCTGCCGCCACATAGTCCGCGTGAATCCCCTTCACTAACTTCGGTTGCGTTAAATTCAATTCGTCAAAACACGCGTTCAAAAACACCCCCCGCTGATAAAGCATCGTACCCATCGCACCGTCCCCCAGCACCACCTGCCGCGCCAATTTATCCGTCAACGTTTCTTTTGCCATGCTGCACCCGTATTTTTCATTCAACCCCCAAAGCTCAACCTAATAACTGCTCTATCGCCGCTTGGAAATCAACCCCCAGAGTGTAGCCCCATCAACTACCCCGGTCAAGAACCAACTGTGACCCCAATCACATACCTATCAAGACTCCGTCCCTGTTAGCCCCCAGGTTCATCCTGGGGGTTCGAACTCATCGTTTATCCCCATTGCCCCCTTTCCCCGCCTACTTCTTCGCCGTCTTCCGCTCTTCTCGCAGCCCCTTCGATATTCGTACCGAGCACCATTGTTTCCCGCACATTGTGCAATGGTCCGTGTCAGGCAATTGTTTCGCGTCATGCCGCGCCCGCGCGGTCTCTGAGTCCATCGCTAACTCCAAATGCTTGCGCCAGTCCAAATCCGCTCGCGCTTTGCTTATCTCGTCGTCCCAGTCGCGCGCATTCGGTATCCCCAGCGCCACATCCGCCGCGTGCGCCGCGATCCGGTACGCTATCACTCCTTGCCTTACATCGTCCTCGTCGGGCAATCCCAGATGTTCGCTTGGTGTTACATAGCACAAAAACGCCGCCCCGTGTACCGCTGCCGCCGTCGCGCCAATTGCGCTGGTTATGTGATCGTAACCCGGCGCCACATCTGTAACCAAGGGCCCCAAAACATAAAACGGCGCACCTTGGCAAATCTCCTGTTGAATCTTCATGTTGTACTCGATCTGATCGAACGGCACATGACCAGGCCCTTCAACCATAACCTGGCAACCATGTTCCCATGCCCGCTGCGTCAGTTCACCCAATGTCCGCAATTCCGCGATCTGCGCTTCGTCTGTCGCGTCCGCCAAACAGCCAGGCCGTAAACCGTCACCCAGCGAAAAGCAAACATCGTTTTCCCGCATAATCGCGCACAAGTCATCGAACAACTCATAGAACGGATTCTGTTTCCCGTGATGCTCCATCCATGTCGCGATCAGCGAACCGCCCCGGCTAACAATCCCCGCGATCCGCTTGTCCGTCAAAGGCACATGCTCTTTCAGTAACCCCGCGTGTATCGTAAAAAAGTCCACACCCTGCGCCGCCTGCTTTTGGCAAGTCTCGATAATATCATCATACGTCAATTCTTCGATGGGCCGATCGATTATCATCTCATACAAAGGCACCGTCCCAAACGGAACCGGACAATTCGCGATCAAATTCAGTCGGCATCTATCAACATCCCCGCCCGTCGATAAATCCATCACCGAATGAACCCCGTACTTCAACGCCACATTCAATTTCGCCAACTCGTCTTCGTCCGAACTAGCCAAAGGCGACGCACCAATGTTCGCGTTGATCTTTGTCGATATCTTCCGCCCAATCCCAACCGGCCGTAATGTACCCGCCAAGTGAACTTTGTTCGCCGGTATCACCAAACGACCCTCAGCCACCTCAACGCGGATAACTTCCGCGTCCATATATTCTTGCTGTCCAACCCAACGCATCGCGTCCGTCGTCACCCCTCTACGGGCCTGTTCCAGTTGTGTAGTCATTGTGGGTTCCAAATAACTGTAGTTAAATAAACGATTTATGTCAGTATAAGGCCAAACTACTTATTATAGCCCACCCCCAACCCCCTGTCAATCTTCCCCAAAATCCCCACCAACGGATGCCGCTCAAACCAACCACCTATAATCAGTTAATCAACCTACATCTCCCTATGTAGGGCGGGCCATGCCCGCCAATTAGCCCCGCACGTCACATCCCGAGGGTCCAAACTCATCATGCCCGATCATTACCCACGCGATCCATGATCAAATTTTACTTCACCCCACGGCGTTTTACGATACCCGCTATGCCCAACCCAAGCAAAGCCAATAAACTTGGTTCCGGAACCGGTCGAATAAGCATAGCGTGCTGATTGCCATCCGGCGCAATCCCGCACCCGACAATCCAGCCGCTGTTGTTGATATCATAAGCATACGTCATCGTCCAGCCGGAGCTGGCGGGAAGCCACGTATTCAAATCAATCATAGTCTGGCCGTCCCAATAGAACGGCCGAATATCCGATTCCTGCGGATTTGCTATGGGTGAATAATACCCCACAACATGGCCCAGATCATTAACGCCAAAAGCGCCACTCATGTTAATGCCCAGACTACCGAGCGTTTGATAAGTGTTAGTTTGACTGTCATAAACCAACGGCAAGCAATCAGTAAAACCCGAGCCGATTCTACCAACTATCAATCCGGAATCATTAACCGCATGAGCAATACTGAAACTAGGGTTCCCTAGCGATGATGAAAGATCCACACCTCCGCCGGCTGCGGTATACGAAAACGCACGCCAATCAGTAGTTTCTCCGTTACGTGCGTAGCCGACAACTAGGCCATTGTTGTTGATTGCTGTTGCGTCACTATAGTATAGTCCAAAAACACCAATGTCTGTTGTTAAGCCGGTACTGGGGTCGTAGAAAAAGGCGTGATAAGGATCATACACAGACGTACTGTAATGCCCGGCAACTTGGCCACTGTTGTTAATATCATTTGCCAAGCCCAAGGAGGCAATGTCGACAACGTTTCCAGCATTATAATGCACCGACGCAATGGGCGGCTGATCGTGGGTTCCCGCAACATCACCAGAATCGTTAATACCCCAACCACTCATAGGTATATAACTATCTCCCACGGCAGGATCATAAAACAATCCTCCCGCACCAGTGGCTTGGCCCAGTTCGTTAATCGCATATGCTCTGGGGCCTGGGCCGGGACTGGTGCTGCCGCGAGTGCCGAGATCAACGATTTCGTATTGACCAAGGACGGTTGAAGCGCACAACAATACAACTAATACTAGAACTTGGGGGAATAAACGCATGCTCTCTTTCTCCTTTGTAAAAACCATTAACTCTCCAGTTTGAATTTACGGAGTCTATTATACTAGATTGACTCACCTAGTGCAAGGCCCTGTTTACTTTCTTGCATGTCCTGTTAATGCAAGGTTTTACGCCACTACGCCTAGATATTATTGCATGTCCGATAAACTTTATCAGCAAGCCCAATTCTTATGTTTTTATTTGCAACTACTATGCATACAGTATACACTGTCTGTGTAGTAAACAACGAAACCTCACTCTTGATAGTGTAGGAGTAATTATGGTTAATGAAAAACCGTCTGACCTGGAACTGCAGGTTTTAGCGGTTCTGTGGGAAAAAGGCAAAGCTACTGCCCGCGAGGTGCTCTCAGCCATGCCGGATGGCAAGCAGCGGGCTTACACTACAATACTGTCGGTAATGCAGGTCATGGAAAAGAAGGGGCTGCTGACGCATACCGCCAAGGGAACAGCCCATGTTTTTCGTCCTACCCAGAGTAAGAGTAAAACTCTCGCGCCCTTTTTGCATCGATTGGTCACCACAGTCTTTGGCGGCAGTCCCAGCGCCGCCATGCAAGCACTCCTCAAAGAATCCAAGCTGTCCAAAGAAGAACTCAAAGATATCCGTGAGCTGATTGATGGCATGGAAGAATCGAAGTAAATAACTCAAAGGCCCTAACAGAATGAAGCATAACACCGAAGGCGAGTCCGCTTTAATGCTATAGATGAGAGTTAAGAGAATTGGCTCATGGATTCAATAGTGCAATTGCTCGGCAGCGATACAGCAAAGTATGCCATTTATACGCTGCTGCATAGCTTGTATATAGTGCCGATTATCGCGCTATTATTATACGCAATCCTGCGTAGCAACTTGGTCGAAAAGCCCAATCGGCGGTACTGTGCAGGCTTGTTAGCTTTAGCCGCGGTAGTATTCGCCACGTTCGCTACCTTTGCGATATATGATTATAAAGCGCAACCCCAAGCGCAACCTGAATCGCCGCCGACCGTCGCGACGTCGCAGCCAGATGACAATACCGCCCCGGAACAAGCGCAAGAGATTGATAGCAGTGTCGATCCTAATCCTCATCGCGGTGCGGCGGATAACGTGAATGCCCCTGCGAATTCGCAGGAGCCTGTAACTCAACAGAAAAGTCAACGGCCGGATTGGACCAGCTGGTGCGCTTTGGTCTGGTTGGTTGGAACGCTGTTGATGTTAGTCAGAGTGGCCTGGTCGTTGTCGTATGCCGGGCAATTGCGGGCCCAGTCCGAGCCCATAACGGACAAGCAGATAAACGGGACTTTGCAGCATTTGAGGGAGAAACTGGGGGTAGCTCGAACAGTGGCCTTGGCAACTTTGGAACGGCTCAACACACCTGCGGTGGTAGGTTTGGTTTGGCCGACGATTCTGTTGCCTGCGGTTCTAGTCTCAGCCATGGATCCGCAACACCTAAAAGCGGTCCTCGCGCACGAATTAGCTCACATCCAACGTCATGACTATCTGGTCAATTGTGTGCAATTGGTGTTGGAATCGCTCTTTTTCTTTAACCCGGCTTTTTGGTGGATCAGCCGACAGGTACGCATCGAACGCGAAGCCTGTTGCGATGCCCTCGCTGCCGCTGCTTTGGGATGTCCCAACAGTTATGCCCGAGCGCTTGCCGATGTCGCTGAGAAGGTCCGGTCCAACGTTGGATTGCCCGCGGTGGCGCTCGGTTTGTCTGAATCTTCCAGCTCAGGTGATTTTTTAGACCGCATCAAACGTTTGATCTTGCCGGGCCATAGGCCCAACTTGCGACTGTCCAAGATGGCCGTCTTAGCGGTCCTGGCTACATCACTGACAGTCATTGCCATACTAGGCGTAGGTACCGGAGTCGCCGTCCAATACGTAGCCCAATATCTCACGCCCGCCCAACGCGTGGAAAGAATGCAGGAGATTATAGAAACCCAAGCCCCTCCTCTTCATATCAGAGATTATGATGCTGAACCTGTGATGATTTCCGGCGCGGTACAGGCCTACGATGGTAGAAGCCAATGGCCTTCATATACTCTTGTAAATGTTTACAGTGCTGATTTTTATATGTCTGAAGAAACCTGGGCTTCTGAAGATGGCACATTCAAAATCCCGTTTACCTATTCAGGAGAGATTTATATCACCGCTGCTTTGCTTGATAGATATGCCCCGGCGGTTGTAGGGCCTCTCACGGTGGCGCCTGGAGAAGTGTTGGAAGACGTAAAGCTTTTTCTTGGCGAAGGGTTTGTTGGACAGATTCGCGTTGTGGACTCTCAAGGTAATCCCATCCCCAACGCTCATTTTCGCGGATGGTATGTTGGATTTGATCGTGCGCAAATTGGGGTATTGCAATATCCTAGCTCCGATGAGAATGGAATTATCACCATTGAGCATTGTGGCTCACTACCGATCAAATTGATTACTGAAGTAGCCGGTTACAAATATGAAGAACGGGATTTTACGCTCAGTCCGGGTGTTGTGCCGGTTTGGCAGCTGGAAGAATCTGATATTGTTCGCGGTCGTGTGGTATCAGCAGCGGATGGCCAACCGATAAGTGGCGCAACGCTAGTGCTAGTCGAAATAATCACAGATGGCCAAACTGATAATGTATGGATTCCCTTTAATGATTATCCGGAAGATACCCTCCCGACGGAATCTGTCGTGGCGACAACCGATCAGCAGGGACGGTTTCAAATTGACGTGTTCAATAGCCAGTCCACTTATGAATTGGTTGTTCGAGCCGTAGGATATGGGCCGAAATACCCTGTGATTGTTACCCCAGGTCAAGATGATCTGCTCATTGAGTTGGGCGAGCCGATTACTATCACCGGTACCATAATCGGCGATCTCTCTTGGATGCGCGAATATGATTGGATGGGCCCGCAAGTCCGTATGCTTACCTACGGCTATCGCAGCTTCCCGGTTGGAGATACCGTTCGTACTTGCAGGATATCATCGTCTAGAGAATGTACGATTGAGGATGGCGTGCTTCATTTTCGGCTGCATAGCCTCTGGCCTGGTGAAGTAGTGATCAACACTCAAATGGAAGGTTTGTATTTACGGGGCAAACATTTCTATTTTGATGTTACGGAACATTCTTGGAGCGATGTGGTTCTTGACCTCAGGCCTAGGCAAACGCGTAGAGTGGTCTTGAATTTTGATATGCCCGACGGCCATATTGATCCGTGCGGCGTCATTCTGATAGGTTTTCGAGATGAGCAGGTCGTCGAACCAGGGTATCGTTACGAGTACTATGATAATTTCGATGTCGTAATCGAAGATGGACAAGCCGTCGCCGATATCCCCATAGGAACCAACTTAAACTATGGTGTAGCCTATAGCGATGCGTTCTATCCCATGTTTGATGGCCGCTATCTCTCTTGGGAGCGCGCTAATAGTAATCGTTTGGTTGAATATTGGTTTGCTGATGGCCGTAATATACCTGTTACTCCAGGCGATGAGCCGATGACCTTCGATATTCAAACCTATCCTGCCGGCGGCGTGCATGGCACCGTTTATAATGCCGATGGAATCCCGGCGTCCCCTTATATAGACAGAGACTATAAATGGGTTGTGGTCACTTCCGTGGGTGATGATCCTCATTTTTGTATCTACACATGTCCTACGCCGGATAGCACTTTTAATGTCCTGCCATTGCCTTTAGGCGAACCTTTTAACGTCAAGGTTGTTTACTTTGATGGTACCGAAGAGCAACATGGCACAATGGTCCTCGACCAAGAAAATCCTATCCGCGAAATATCTATTACGTTGAATGAAATGCCTTAAACGAAAAACACTCGCTAATCCGCGGTTTTGGGTGTCATTCTCTTGTTTCCTTCCCTTTTCCAAAAACTCTCTCGCGCCAATCCGGAAAAATCCGCATATACCAGCCCAACAGCAAAACGAAAACCGCAACAAAACTCACCTTCCAAACCAACAGCCACCATGGGCGCCACCACACCCCCGTAAATGCTTCCACTAGTTCCGATGCGCTCGCAAAAACAAACGCCGACCCTCCTGCAACACAAAACCACCGATGTTTCTCACCCCGCTTAAACGCCGGTATCCAAAACACCACCGAAAACCCCAGCCAAAGAAAAATCTCGATGCAATTATAAATCAATACGATATCCATGATCGGTCGCCTATGTTTGGGCAATTGCTTGCACCGGTTCTTCCCTGGCACAAAAAACGCGCACAGTTGCCAAGGCAAATAGTACGCCCACCAAACTCCCCAGCAAGTAAAAGAGATATATCTGAAAATAGGGATGGAGAAAATTAATCTTAACTTGGTTAATGTAGTCAAGCAGAACTCTTAACGTCCCGCTTCGAGAGCCGGTGGTAATGTATAAGAACAAGTTGCCGCTCAATACTCCGCCCAATAGAACCGCGATTGATACTCTCCACCCCAATCGTCGTTTTCTGATTTTGCCCACTATCACCAACACTATACCCCAAGACAGCGTGGCCGCGAATACGTAGATTTGCCGGATCAATAAAATCCGCGCGTACGACCATGGAATTATTTCCGATGTTAAATGCCGCAAAATATTGGGGTATTGCCGCAGAGGCCCAGCCAGCGGTACCCGAAGTCTCCCATTAATAATTGATCCGGTCTCAGTAATGCGAGCTATTTTGCCGTCGCAAACCATCGCAGCGAATCTATCACTATGGGCGCGCGTTTGTGCCGCCATCACACCTCGACCAGCCTCGGTGGCGTTAATCAGCAAGGAAACACCACGACTATTCGTTGCCGGCGCCAAGATCATGCTTTCGATATGGTCTTGCGTAAAATCGCCCCAACCGATCAAAACCAGTACCTCGGTTCCCATATCGGAGTTAATACGTGTAACCGCGGATAAGGGCACGTCAACATCATTCGCGTCCGCCGCGATCGGCACCCAACGCGCCATGACAGAACCATTAACATATACATCTTGGCCTTGCGTGAGTTCCCCTGTAGAAACTACGTTCAGGTCTGTTTGTCGATCCGCCAGAATCCGCAAAGCAAACGTCCACTCCTCTTCCGCCTCCCCGCGGGCCCAGCAACAACTCCCCAGCATAACAATCAACACCACAAACCATGTCTTGCCTTTTGTCACTTCGCTCACCTTTCGCGTTAGTGTATCCGTTCTGAAAAACCCTTCCTCAGTCAAAATCAGCACGGAATAATATACAAAATCAAAGGCGTATAAAGCCGATACCCGTAAAAATTATACCATGCCGCCCAAGCCGCCAAACCCGTACCGAAAAGCAAAATATAAACCGCGATACGCCGCAAATAAATCGCCAGCATAATCCCAGCCCCAGCCTTAAACACAACACTCAGGATCGGCCCAACAACAGGCCCCAAAATCTCCGATGTCAAACGCACTCCCGGATGCACCTCCGCGCCAGGCCCCCAACGCACCATAAAATAAACCGTACTAACCCCGTCACAAAGCATCGCCGCCGAAAACAACAATACCAGCCAACGATACCTCCCCCAAAAACCATCACAGTTCAAGCGAAAACGCTCAATAACCGCCGCCCCATTCGCGATTTTGCACCGTGCCGCCACTGCCAAAACTCCAATCTACCTCCCCAGCCGTCATCAAACCACCCCAAACGCCAACTCAACAATCATAATCCCAGACTCCCAACAACCCGACCCATCTAAAATATTATACGCTAAACCAATAGTTTAGGTTCACCTTCCCGGCAAATTAGCCCCCCGACCTGTCGGGGGGTCGTAAAAACTCTGTAGAAAGATCGTTCAAATAATCCCAACCACACCGATAATTCGCCAAAGCCATAGAGAGACGCTAAATCTTTTTTGAAATCACTCTAATAGCAATGTAGGAAACCGCAATGCCATACAAAGGTAAAACAAAAAATCCCAACCCTGCTCCTGGACCGCCGCCCATAATCTTAATCTGCCCGATGATGTTAGCGCTCCACATAATCAAAATCGACAAATAAATCATAGGTTTCATACGACGGATCACTACAGCGCATATCATCACAATGACCAACCCCATAATCTGCACCAGCAATGATTGTGTCTCGTAAGATATCATGATTGTCTATTTAGATAAAAACAAAAAACTCCTGCCCAACATCCTGAGCCTATTATATCGGCATTGGAGCAGAAGACAAAGGATTCTCTGTGGAGCAAGGTAGGGTAGGTAATTTTGAACGATATGTTCAATTACCCATGCGGAACCCTCGCCCATCTACGATTCGCTTCTTTGCGTTCTCTACGCTCTTTCGCGGTGATTAGATCCCTGAACAACGTCCTATTCCCACCGCCGATGCCTTCTGGACCGAATCCCAAGGCTGGAACTGGGACGGCCGCGTCGTTGATAACACCGACCTTTTCACCGTTATGAATAATGCCGTTCCCGAACCCGCAACTATAACACTCCTAACCTTCGGTTTGGCAATATTTACCCAACGCCGTTCCTAAATCAGAGCCTCAAGTGTAAGCGCTAAAATTCTCTTGGCAAATCTAAAAATCCGCCCATCAAAGATTCCAAATTCCCTTCACTACCCCCAAAACCCTGACCCACCACGCTCAGTCACTACCATATCCCGTTAGCGATATTTGTCCCAAAGTTCCAGCCACCTTCGGCCGTCGTCAACCGAATCCCCCATCAAATTGAAAATATACCGCGTGTCAGGATGAGAATTCTCAATCAGCGTCGCTATGCGTTCCTCGTCTATCCAAGCCAAAACGTGAACCGGAGCATCAGCACCGTTAAAATGCTCCAAAAGCGGTTCGTAGCCGCGTTTGGACGCAACACGATTGAAGCCGTAAAAATTGGGAATCTTCTTGAACGACGCAAACTGATGTTCCGCGTCCGCGCAACAGTGCATACCAATACCGCCAAAAGTCTCCGCCAAATCAATCATCTCCGGCAGACAAAACTCCTCGAACATAGCTGTGTTCATGATGCCGCATTCATCGTTAGACATCCAAGGCCCCATGTCCGGCGGACACCAACTCCCCGGACAATGACAAGGACTCAAATTGCCAAACTCTTTCCGCAATTCAATAAGAAACGCCTTAAACAGCTCCGCGCACTTATCCACCAGCCGCTTCACCGCCTGCTTCTCTTGCGGGTCCATCATCGCGATCAGCATACTTTCCTTCTGCCAGATCAACGCCGCTGTGTCGAAACCCGTCTGCATGTCCGGCGGACCCAAATACACATCATCTCCCAACTCTTTACGCAACGCGTCACCCATCTCGAAAATGCGATATAGACTCGGCGTCTTCCAAATGTCTGGCACCTCCAATTGATCCGCCTCTGCCGCCGTGCTTACCAGCGGCAAAGCACAAGCAGGACTGTCCTCGTAAACATGAACATCACAACCAAAGGCGGCCGCATAAAGATGAGTGCCGCTCACCAGCTTCGCGCAAGCCACACCGTCGTCTTCTGTGACTGCGTGCAATGATTCAGCCCGACGATAGTCATCAATAAAAATCCCTAACCAATCCTTCACCGGTTTGTCGCTGAGCAAGAAACTCCCCCCACGCATCTCCCAAGCAGGTGTCCTCGAAGCTATACAAATAAACCCATGGCCCTCAAATGGCCCCTTACGATAAATGTTGTCGAGAAACCCAACGTTCCGAGCAAGACGGTTCTGACTCATAATGGACAATCCTGCGAAAGAATAAATTTATCAATATTGCGCACAACTATTTTCTAGCATTATTAGCTTATCATAGCTTATAATACCATGTAAATGGCAGTTTTAATCAATTAGTTGTCAAATATGCGCATAAAATGAATTATTTCAACGATCTAACCTTTATCAGCGCCGACATCATCCCTCATTGCCCCGTGGTAATGGATGCCTGCTTCCCTAACATCTACAGCTTAGAGTATATTGCCGCTGGACGCATGGCTTTCGGTGTAGATCATGGCCCCCAAACCATCCTCGACCGTCCAACTGCTCATTGGCACCATCCCAAACATTCCTATCAATACGGAGCTGCCGACTCAAAAGGTTGGCATCATTACTATGTCACTTTTCAAGGCCCCCGCGCCAGGAGATTCCTCGAACAGGGAATAATGCCCTTGTCCAAGACAGGCTATCTGCCCGTGGCTCAACCACTGGCTTTTAGCGAAGTCTTCGAACAGTTGGTTCGCATTGTCCAGCGGCACGACCCGCACCACCGCAGCCGCGCAGTCGTACTCCTCGAACAATTGCTATGCCTCCTGAGCGAGTCCGCACGCGACGCCAAAACCGATTCCCCTCATGCCGTAGCCATAAAACGTCTCGCCAAACGTATGTGTAATCATCCCTACCAGCAGTATTACCCCGACCACTGCGCCGCCAAACTCCATGTCTCCATCAGTCATTTTCGCAGATTATTCAAGGCCCACACCGTCCATGCGTTTCATGATTTCGTCTTGCTCTGCAAAATGCGAAAAGCCGCCGCCGAACTGCGCCATCTAAATCGACCAATAAAAAACATCGCTCGCCGAGCCGGTTACCCAGACCCAGCCCAGTTCAGCAAACTATTCAAAGCCAAAATTGGTCTGTCCCCTCTGCAATATCGCATGACCCTTCCCCAATAATCGCCCCAGGTAATTTTGCCCAGCCGCTTGTATTTACCCCGCCAGTGTGTTATACTTTAACACTCGAACTAACTCAATAGGGAGCTAGAGATAGAAACTCTCGGGCAATGTCGCCCCCAATGCGTTGCCCAATACTATCGGAGGACCAACCATGGCCACCTTCCAAACCGTAGAAGAACTTCTGGACTTCGCTATGCAGTTGGAGGAACAAGACCACGCTTTCTATCGCCAATGCGCCGACAAACTCACCGGCCAACCCGCCGCCGCCGTGTTTGAAGAACTAGCCCAAGACGAAGACTGCCACTTCAACACCCTAGAAGACATCAAACAGCAACGCCGTAAACTCGATATCCCCAACAAAAAAACCACCAGAAAACTCCAGCATTACATGCTCGAAGAAGACCTTGCCCGCATACCCGACGACAGCGAAAACGATGCCGACTGGATCTTCCGCCTAGCTATCGCCAAAGAAAAAATGGCCTTCCAACTCTACACCGACCTAATGAACGAAACCTCCCACAAAGAAATGGCCCAAACCCTCCGAGGCCTTGCCCAGCAAGAAACCGAACACAAAATCATCCTCGAACAACAATACAAAATCCACTGCCGTCAATAAAAAGTCTATCCGCATCCAATGTGTCATATTATTGACAGACAGCCCCTAGATATCACGCAAAGCCATATTCTGCGGCGCTCCACGCATATGCTCCTGCAGTTCGTTCACACGATCACGCAGCCGCTGCAAACACTCCGTCTCCGCCACCGGAACCGTCTCGCCTTGTGACTCCAAAGCGTCGATTACAAACTTCACCGTCAACGCGCTAACGTCCCGAGCCGGCTGATACGCGATCGTCTTCTCGTCCGTCATTCGTGTCTCGCTCAGTACTCCCGCTTGACTCAAATCGAACATAATCTGACGTACCAATCGCACTGGAATATCCAATTGGTTCGATATCTCGCTCGCCTGACAAGGCGATTGCCCCGTACAAAACCGATCCACCAATTGCTTCGTCACCGCCAAAGAAAGCAGCATACGAAACGAATGGTTCACCGATGTGGACCCCGGTTCGTATTCGATAGTATCAGCGTTCTGATGCGCAAACGAAATCTCCGCTCCGATCAGCACAATCAACCAACTGAACTGCAGCCAAATCAAAAACAAAGGCAAAGCCATAAAACTGCCGTATATCGCCCCATACCGCGATACCCCAATCTGAAAATGTATATAACTCCACTGCCCGACCTGAAAAAACGTCCCCGCCACAATCCCCGCCACCAGCGCCGACCGAAAACGAACCCGAGTGTTAGGCATGAACATATAACCCAGCGTAAACGCCAGCCAAAGCACCGCGTAAGGCAATAAACTCAACAAAAACGACAAAAAAGGCCCTATCGCATTTAACAGCCGATACTCCTCAGTCGCCGAGGCCACCTGACTGCTAATGTAAACCGTCAGACTGCTCGAAAGTATCAATAGCACCGGACAGATAAGCATAAAACTAAGATAGTCGCTGAACTTCCGCCCCCAGCTTCGCCCTCGCTGCACACCCCAAATATCGTTGAACGAGCTTTCGATATTACCCAGCACTTTAACAATCGCCCAGAACAAAAGCGCAATACCTACCCCCGCGATTACTCCGCCCTGCGCGTTCGCCAGCAGATTACGCGAAAACTCCATCGCCCACGCCAAAACCTCTTCTTGTCCTTCGAACCTCTTCATCAGCTCCGCTTCGATTCGCGATTCAAACCCCAACCCCTTGGCAATGCCAAACATCATCGCCAGGATCGGTACTATCGAAAGCAGCGTATAATACGTCAACGCCGATGCCCGCAGCCGACACTTATCTTCGTCAAAACCTTTGATCGCCAATAAAATAATCCGTAACTGACGAATCAAAATCGATTTGCCCCGCGGAATGTCACGCAACCGAATCTGCCATATGTCATGCTTGACAAATTTCATGAATTTACTAACCATAATCACTCCCTGCCGTCGCTAGCCGTAATCCCTATAAAAAATCCGCCACCCAAATTTCGTCTCACATCGATTTGCTATTCCGTCCTCAGTCGCCCTTGGCGTTATCACCATCACAACTCGACCGCGAACACAATCCTATCCCTCCACCGCCGCCCTGTCAATCGCTAAGTAAACAACCCTCGTCTGTGTCGCCTTGCTATCCATTGACTTCTTTATATACCTTCCAAAAAACTATTATTATTCCTGTTATCATAAGCAAAACAAACCACAGCAGGTTTAATGTCAGAGCCAATCGAAACCCCTTGCGTGATTTCAAAACCTTGAATCTACGTAGTTGTATCAGCGCCAAAGTGCCCGGCCCAAGTATGAACGTCAATGGTACGAGAATCTTAACCCACTCTCCCAGAAATTCCATTATCGCTCGGAAGTACACCACTGCCGCAACTCCGCATGCAACGCACCATACTACAATATAGCCTATTTCAACCTTACTCAAGTTTAACTGCACTTCCTCCGGCACCTCACTTTTGGTTACCCGAGCATCGAAAATCCCCAAAGCCTCATTCAGCACTGCTTCATCGTCAAAATACAATCGTCTCTTAACTGAAAACTCTTTGGTTATATATTGCAGCACTTTCAATTCCGGAAACTCCGGATCATCCTCTACCGAGTAATCGATTATGTTTTTCCATAAGATCAATTTAGCGTTGCTCATAGAAGAATCTTTACTTAGCCCCTTTTCCTTCAAAAAGATTGTAGTCTTGGAAAACTTCGCCATGTACGGCACTATCACGCATACGAACATTGTATATCCCAAAGCAAACAACGGTAGGAGCAACAGTACTCGGCAAAACTTATCATCATCGATGTTCAGTTTTTTCAACCCCCAATACGCTGCAACTGTCAAAACCACCGTTAGTCCTGTAACACGCAGCACTTTCTTCCACGCGCCTTTCAAGAGCAAACTGCCGGCATGCTGATCAACAATCTGCGGCTGCTGCCATTTTAATAGTATGTCATTCTTCATACTTTTCCCGTTCCGCTCAGCGAACTCCTCAATATCTGCTTTGCCGACTCTCATTAATAGCCGACACGAATTGTACCCTAAAACCATAGCCGCCGCAATCCGCCGCAATCCCTTTCTTTGCGATCTCCCGCGTTCTTTCGCGGTGAAATCTTCCCTGACCTATCCCCTTACATCGCACTCCAAACCAAACCCAATTCTATCCGGCCCGGGTGGCACCCTTTCGCGAAGCTAAAGGGTGATCGAATACCAACTGCGTTTCGCATTCCAATTACCTACAAAACTCACACCCGCACCTGCCCCGCCTCTGGCCAATCTAAAATCCGCGTTAATCCGCGGTTTCAAATTTCCCAACCGTCCGCAATACGTAACTTTCTCTAGCGTATTGAAAAACCGTCCTCATTTTGCTATAATACCCCTTTCTCCATCGTCCCCAACTTGTTGCCCGGTGACTTCTACAATACACGGTGTTCTAATGAATCTCAATCTTCACAACAAATTCACGACAATCGTAATCCTGCTTGCCATCATAGCCGCGGTATCGTTTGGCGATATCCACGTAGGTTACGACGCCTACACCGACTGGCAAAATTGGTCCCAACTGCGCCTCGGCATCGACACCTACCTCGCCTCCAGTTACGACCGCACCGGCCTCAACAACGATTTCTCCCAATACGAATCCCCCGAAGGACTGATGCTGGAAGAAGGCCCCGCCGTCATCCAAACCATTCCAGGCCCCGGAGTCATCCACCGCTTCTGGATGCCCCACCTCACCGCTGAACAATCATTCCTTGTACGCATCTACTTCGATGACGAACCCACACCCCGCATCGACACCTACAGCAACACCCTCCTCGATGGCTCTTACTCTTACATGGCCGCGCCCCTGGTCAACACCTGCGCCGGCGGCCAAGTATCCTATGAACCAATCTACTTCCAAAATTCCCTTCGCATCGAAACTGTAAACAAACCCATCCCGCCTGACCAATGGTCTAGAAACCGCCACTATTACCAATATAGCTATTCCACCTTGCCCGCCAACACCACCGTCCCCGATTACACCGGTACTCTAACCACCGCCCAACAACAGCAGCGCGACGCCCTTGTCAACCTTTGGCAAAACGTCGGCCAACATCCAGCCGGCACCAGCACTACCAGCACCATCTTAACCACCTCCGCCCAGTCCATCGATCCTTGTAATTCTCTTGTCCTCGCCGACGTCACCGGCCCAGGTCTCGTCCGTCGTCTCAATATCAATATCGACCCCTGCGACAACCCCGCCCTCCAAGGCTTACGACTTCGCGTCTATTATGACACCCAACCCAACCCCGCTATCGATGTAGCCGTCGGCTTATTCTTCGGAGCCGGCAACAACCGCGCACTCTACACCAGCCTCCCGCTAGGCACCGATTCCCCCGACGGATTCTACTGCTATTGGCCTATGCCCTTCGCCGACGCTCTCCGAGTTGAACTCTATAACGCTGCGTCTCAGCCCCTCAGCATCGATGGCGCCAAACTCGAATATGAATCCCAACCCATCGACCGCCGTGACTGTTACCTCCATGCCCTTGAATCCAGCTCCCTCAGGCAATCAACCCAAATCTACCACAACATACTTAACGTCACCGGCCAAGGCCACTACGTCGGCGAACTGCTCTATCTCGATCAGGACAGTTACAGCTTTGGTGTATTGGAAGGCGACGAAGTTATCACCGTGGATGGCCAAAGACAACTCTTAGGCACCGGCCTCGAAGATGCCTACAACGGCGGCTATTACTACAATTGGGTAGGCGTCAGAACCAACGAGCCCGAAGGTGGCTACCCCCAATCCGCTACCCGCCCCTTGAACGGCATCCTCTACGTGCATCGTGAGCTAGGCGTAGAATACGCCCGCGCCGACCAATACCGCTGGCGCATCGCCGATGCCGTAGCATTCACCAATTCCATCGATGTCAAAATCGAAAACCGATATGGTATATACGGTGCCCGCTTCACTTCCGTAGCCTTCTATTACCAATTGCCCCATTCCCTGGCCGACCTCAATGCCGATGGCGCCGTCAACACCATAGACCTCGCCGTCCTAGCCGCAAATTGGCTCCAACAAAACTGCGACACCTGCAACCAAGCCGACCTGACCGGCGACAACCAAGTCAACATCCAAGACTTCGCCGCCTTCACCGCAATCTGGACCAACGAATAACCCTGACATTATGCGCCAATCGCAACCGTTAGCCCCCAGGTTCATCCTGGGGGTCACACTAACTAACAAACGCACCACAAATCAACATCAATCCCCCCGTAGGGTGGGTAATTTTCGGGCAGAATGCCAGACTGTTACCCACGCGGTTCCTAACCCCCTATGTCTGATGCACGCCCCTGGCAGATAGTTTCTTATTAGTGACTATTAGTGTCAATTAGTGGTTCTCTCTGCGGTTGAACTGCCCCCACATCCAATGCCCAATGGACAGACAATCCCCATCGTAGCTAAAAACGAAATAGGTGGATAGACCCCGCCGTTGGCCGCCAAATTATGCCGCGCCTTTGCGTCAAAAGCCATTCAATTGTATTGCTCAGATAACCTAAAGCGATTCGCTCGCTCACGTATCTTTACGCACTACATTCGCGGCCTTGAACCCCTTCTCTCCTTGAACCAGTTCGTAAGCCACACTGTCACCCTCTTGCAGAGTGCGGTGGCCGTCGCCCTGGATCTCACTGAAATGTACGAACACATCAGCACCTTGGTCGCTGCTGATGAACCCGAAACCTTTTTTGTCATTGAACCATTTTACCGTGCCGTCAGCCATCTTCAATACTTCCTTCCCGCCCATGGCATATGTAACAACCCTAACGATCACCGACCCAATACTATAACGCAATTTCTCCCAGACTTCAAGAAAATACTATTACACCCCTCTAATCCCCACAATAACCGTAAATCCATGCCAGACAACCTTTTCCACCCTGCACTACTATTGCCCACTCATAAACCTCCGCTAACCACTCACACAACCAACCGCTAAAACGCAAATACCAGACCTGCCCCTAAGCCGGTCCGATAACTAACAGCTTCCCCAAGCGAATCCTAAAATCCACCACCACCATCCTCCACCAGCCCAAACTCAAGCCCAAGCCCAATCCCAAACCCAAACCCAATCCCAAACTCAAACTCAAACTCAAACCCACCACGTCCCAACAAGCGCGTTAAGCTAATAATTCAATAGTCAGCAACACCATCCCAATCATCGCCCCTCAACCGCCAAGGTTCCCTGTTCCGTAAACCACCAACGCCTTACGCAGCAGTATAAAATTCTGGCGGTTGTATTGTGTCACTTGCCCCGACACCCGAAACCGCAGCGTACGCGTTCCGGTGTTGTCCATCATCCGTTCCATCATCTCCAACAACTGGCAAGGCAGCACCCCGATCGGAGCCTCAGCCAAACTCGACGCGTCAGCCTCAAACAAAAACATCCACTGATGTTCGTCCGGGTCATAAACCAAATGCCCAACTCTATCGATAATCGCCTCGCCATCCAGCAGAAGTTCTTCGCTGCTCAGTTCCTGCCGAGTTAGTCCGACTTCTCGGTCCTCAGCCAAATCTTCTGTCAATTCCATACGACTGGCCAACGGCGCCGTCCGCGGAATACTCACCAGTAGTTCCCGCAACTGCTCCGCTAATTCCCCGCCTGCCTCATCTCCGTCTGCGTCTTCTTCGTTTACCTGCGCACCAGCATTCTGGTTCGGCAGCCGTGAAGTCATCCCCTGTTCCCCAAATATCGACAACGCCGCCACCATCGTAGGCAAAATATAATTGCGATTCTGATATGTCGTTACTTCCCCCCAAACCCTAAACGTCACCCGCACGTCTTCTTGATTACCGCAAAAATTAATCATATTCGTCAGCCACCGGCCGGGCAAAACCTCCATCGGAACCGAATAAGGATCATCCAAGTCCACCTCAGCGACCGTCGCTTCCCCACCGTCTGCAACACTATCATCACCATTCTGCTCCGCAGGCAAAAAACACAAAAACCACCGGTTGTGCGCCAAATCATGGACCAGCCTCGCCTGCCGATTCACTATCAACGTACCCTCAGGCAGCAAAGTCTGAACCTGCTCTTCTGCCCCCGCCAAAGCGTTACTATCACCCGGACCGTCCGCCAAACCCTCCACGTCCGCCAACTGACCAAACCCCACAACAGCCGTAGTCAATATCATCGCCAACGTCAACTTTATATAAAGCAACACTTTACGTCCCGCGCCCATCCGTGGCATATCTTCCATAATCGCCTGCACCTTTCCGGGCGAAACCTCGCCCTCACCAAACGCAAAATTGCCCTGGTAGCTCATGCCCCAACGCTCCGTCAACTTCCCTGTGTCTAACCCGCGAACTACACCATTGTTATAACCTCATTTGCCCCCCAAGCCAAGACCTTGTTTTTCTTGGGTTGTTTTCAATTCTTTCGCCGCTTCTCTATACCGTGAACACTCCACAAACCGCCATTTGTGTTCAAAACCCATTGACATCTCTTCCGCTTTCCATCCCCCACCCCCAACCGTTAGCCCCCGAACGTAAGCAACATTTATGTTGCTCTAGCTCGGGGGTTAGAACACCAACCAAACACCGTTTTCCTCAATACTCTCTTCACCCCCATCCGTAACTAATCCCGCACTTGATGCGGGATCCATCCCTGACGTTTCCTTGTCCACTCTGTTTCATATATCACGTACTCTGTCTCCCTTGCTTACCAAAAACTTTCTGTTTTCATTTGCTTTTTACCCAAACGTGAGGTATCCTCTAAGTAAAGCTGCTAACCGCAGTGGGACATTCTAATATAGATGATGCTAAGAATCATACGCTTCACCTGAAACTGCAAGATATCGGTTAGAAGGCGTTTGATGACTGGGCGTCCTTTATCTTATGGTAAAGGGCGCCGTTGCTTGTGTTTCTAAAAGGCCCTTGCAGGCCTCAGGTGAGCACAGTGTAGCGGCGCCCTTTGTCATGCGCCCACTGTTCGCGCATAAATAGGGACAGCCAGGCAATCGCCGGACACACTGAGAGCCAAAAAGGAGAATAGAAACCGGCGCAAAGTTCCGTTTTGGGTTTAAGCATGGGCGTGGTTGGGGCCCAAGCTTAGCCCTCCATGGACCCAAAAACGACCGTAAATTGATCTTGACAACCTAAGCACTATCCCGTATATTAAGGTGTTATAGGAATATAGGTTTTTACCAGGAGGCCCTTTTTCGCCGAAAATCGGCATTTTCAAAACCAAATATGTAAATTCACTGTAACCAGTGAGCGTCACAAGCTAAACCGTCAGTTTATATTTGGGAGATGCGCAGTGGTCAGTGCCCCGTACGGGCACTGTCTGCTAGTGTTCCCAAACGGGTTCTGACGGACCTTGCTTGTGCACTGTGCGGCGGTGCCTAATTTTTTAGCATTCGCCGACAAACGATATAAAAAAATTGGGGTCGGGATAACCACCAATTTTTCAAACGAAAGGAACATGAGATGGAAAAGACGTTCGTATTACTTCTGTTGTTAATGCTTGCTTGTCAAACGCAGGCAGTCATTTGGGACGGTGATGGTATTTATGAACTGACTACAGGTGAATCCTTGCTGCAAGGTGAAGTCCTAGATACTGCCACGCTGAATATAACTGGTGGAACAATTAATGGTAATCTAATCTGTCGCAATAGCAGCAAACTCAATCTGTTCAGCGGACATATTGGCGGTCTTAGCGTTACCAATAATGCGACCGCAAATCTCTATGGCGGGACAATTGGAGGCATGGGAATACTCGAACCGGCAGTGGTGAACATGCACGTATCAAGCTATGAGTATCACGATACAGGAATCGGTGGCGGAAGGGTTTCAGGATACTGGCTTGACGGTATAAGTCAATTTGATTTTGGTATGGAGCCTGGAACCTTTGAACAGATCAAATTTGTTCCCGAACCGTGTTCATTGCTCTTACTTGGCCTCAGTGTCATACCCATGCGTGCCAGAAGACGACACACCTAATATATCGCTTTTCATTACCCAGAAAAGGAGTTGATTATGCTTTATAAAGAAGCAGTGCGGAGATTGTACGTTCAAATTCTCATAATCATTGGCATTTGTGCCTATGCAAATGCAGAATCTCTTTATGTTGTCCGCCACGGGGCAGATACAACCAATAATCTTCTAGTATTTGAAATCGTAGACAATGAACTGGTATTCCAAGCTCAACAAACCATAACCACAGCCGGCTATGGCGGTATTGACTTGGCAATTGACAATGAAAATAATGTCGTGTTTGTTTCAAATGAAAGTTCTAGCGTATTAACGCTCGTTAATGCAAAAACACTTGATGAAATAACCACAGTTACACTTTCAGGACCAACAGACCTGACTGGTATCGTCTATGATCCCACCCAACAGAAGTTGTACGGAACTGAAAGGAATACAAATGAACTGTATTCCTACTCATGGAACGCACAGACCAATGCGATGACACCAGACCCTTGCAATCCTTTTGAGTTAGATGGTGGAATAGATTATGCCTGTGGATTGTCGCTGAATGGAAGCATATTATATGTATCCGACTACTACTATCTCATTGGGCAGCAGAATGCTCCGCGTTCTTCCTTAGTATACAAATATGATGTAACGGATGAGTTTAGTTATCAGGGGACGATTGACATGGATGATGGAATTGTCTCCATTGTTCATGACTCATACGAAAACGCCATGTATGCCGGAGCCTATGGTGGAACAAACGATACCTACATCATCAAACATGATCTCGATTTGGGTAGTCCCATCCAAAAAGACATTGGCACCAATGCTATCGGCATCGAAACGAATGATAACACAGGGCTACTCTACGTTACGACATACCGATATGATCCGTGTAGCTTTAGTTCTGGTGGCGTAGAAGTGTACGACACATCCAGTTGGACATCTGACCCAAATCAAGTAGTCACTTACGAAGACATCTACAACAGTACAAATGACGACGATGTTACAATCTCCAACCTCGCAGGCTTAGTAATCGGCGGACCATACAAACCGGAAATCATGGGCGTAACCATTACCCCCGACCCATGCACCTGCATCTACCCCGCCGACCAAGGCGACCCATGTTACATCGAATACACCATCTGCTACAGCGGCGGCGGCCAAGGTGACCAAACCAACACTTGGCTAACGGCTCATCTGCCAAACGAACTTTACCCAACCGACCCTTGCGATGAACATTTCTTCTTGACCGAATACGCTTTTATTTGGAACCTAACCACCGTCGCTGAAGACGCTAACAACTGCGTCAGCTTCGAAGCCTACGTCTTGCCAGGCGCCGAACCGCTCGGTTCATTCACCCTCGAAGTCGAACTAGAAAGCGACACTTCCTACACCACCGAAACCATCACAACAAACATCTGCTGCTGGGGAGGCGACACCATTTACGTCAACCAAAACGTATCCGATGAAGAATTGCACACCGGCATATCTTGGCAAAACGCTTACGCTAATCTACAAGACGCGATCAACCGCGCCGACCAAGGCTGCGGCAATGAAATCTGGGTCGCAAAAGGCACCTACATCCCTACCGAAGAA
>JAFGKT010000056.1 GCA_016928435.1 Sedimentisphaerales bacterium
ATTGTGGCAGCGCCCAACGGAAGCGTTATTTCCTAACCATCTATCGCCGGTCTGTCTGCCCGTGCGGCTCGCACCCTATCAAAAAAAATCTCTGACGCCTCGGTTGCGGTTTAACCGCCCTATGTCCTTCACCAACTTCGTGCCCGACTCTTTCTTCCTTGACCTTCTGCACTGTTTACCCCTCGAACATTCACATGTCACGCGAACCGCCTTTGGCAAACTAATTCTTATCTTCGTGTCCTTCGTGCCCTTCGTGGTTAACTCTCTTTGGCTGCGGCCAGACCGCCCTAAGTTCTCTGCGATTTTTCGCGGTGAACTCTCACTCAGAGCAAACCAATCGTCCCCTCCTTACGAAACTGACTCGGAGGCATATTCATCAATCGCCCGAACGAACGGGAAAAATGCGATTGCCGACGAAACCCCAAACGTGCCGATATTTCCTTGTTTGTCAATTGACTATTCTTCAACAGTTCACATGCCAGTTGAATCTTGCGCTTTTCAATATACTCACTAGGCGATATCTCGATCTGGTCGCGAAACACTCGCGCCAAATGTTCACGCGACACATCCATCGCTTCAGCAATCTCAGAAACACGCATAGGCCCCGTCAATCGCTCATTAATCAACTGCTGTGCTTGGCGAACCACTTCTGATTGCGCATCGACGCCAAAGTCTGCTTGAGCGGATCCCCCCAAGTCTGTCAACAACTCCATCACAAACTGCGCCCCGGCAAAAGGAGTCATCTCATAAATCAATCCATCGTAGGCTTTGAATGCCTCTAGTCTTTTTATAATCGTATGATCGCCAGGCAAATCATAAACAGCTCCAAAACGACGAATCAATTCCCGTGTCACTATTCGCCCTGGCTCACCCGTAAACCCAATCCATATAAACTGCCAATCTTCAGTACCATTAGATGGATAGTAGTACGCTATTGCCGAGTCATTCACCTCGCAGAGAAAACTCCGGCCCGCACTAATTTCATGTTCCCCATCTCCGTCACGAAATATACCCAGACCCTCCAGCGTGTGCAGAAAAAGTATCGTCTGGTCGTCTTGCCGATTGCGACCCTCCTGATGGTAATCTGGGCTGCAAAACGACTCGCTTGCCACCCGGATCGGACGATCCAAAGCGTCACAAGGTTTGATCACTCTAAAATCTACTATCCAGCGTTCCATATCACAAATTGGGTAATAGTATCACGTTCATGACTAACAAAAGGCTTTTAGACCACTAATAACATTGTATAATATCAATAGTTGTAAAATTAGTCAATCACGTTTAGGTAAAAACCCAGAAGCCAATCATGAACACAAACGATACTGCCGATGGCGTTCATCAGATAGTCCCCCGTGAGCGCATGGCCCCGTCAGCAAAAAAATGGCGCGATACCTACGCCCTCACCCCCAATGCTCCCCTTATCCAGCGTGAGTTTGGCTACTACTGTCTAGAGCGTTGGTACAATGAAGGTCTTGATCGTGATGCTGATCTAGCGGAAGTATTTGGCTACGAACCGCCCGGCCAAGTCGATCTCGGCGGCCTTGGTTGGTGTGAAGCCGCCTTCATCCCCGCCTTTGAAGAAAAAGTTTTGGAAGATCGAGGCGAACACGAATTAATCCAAGATGATGCCGGCCGATCAGTAATCGTCTTCAAAGGCCGTCGCTCCGGTTTTATGCCCGAGTATGTTGATCATCCCGTCCACGACATGAAAACCTGGCAAGAAAATGTCAAGTGGCGCCTCGACCCCCAGCATCCCGACCGTTTCATTACTTTAGACCAGCGCCGCCTAGTGCCCAGCCCACCCCCGCGAGATTTCAACCAGCAACTCGAAAAAAAACGCCAAGACGTTGCCCAAGGATTAATGGTACGTCAGCTATGTATCGGCGGATATATGTACTTGCGTAGCCTAATCGGCCCCGAAGCACTGCTCTACAAATTCCACGATGAACCCGAACTAATCCACGACTGCATGCAGACTTGGCTCGAACTAGCTGATGTCGTAACCGCATTCCATCAGAAACATTTCACCATCGACGAAATCTTCCTCGGCGAAGACATTTGTTTCAATCACGGTTCGTTAATCAGCCCCGACATGATGCGCGAATTTCTCCTGCCTTACTACCAGCAGCTAATCCAAAACATGAAATCCCGCCAGCTCGACCGGAACCGCCACCTATACGTTCAAATCGACACCGACGGCTACTCAATTCCCTTAATCGATGTCTATCGTGAGTCGATCGGTATGGACATGATGAGCCCGTTTGAAGTCGCGTCCGGCTGCGATGTGGTCGAAGTCGGCCGACAGTGGCCCAGCCTAATCATATCCGGCGGTATCGACAAACGCGTACTCGCTCAAGGCCCCGACGCCATCGACCGCCATCTAGAATACATCCTTCCCGCCATGCGAAAACGAGGCGGTTATATCCCCACCTGCGACCACGGTGTTCCCGAAGAAGTATCACTCGCAGACTACATGCACTATCGCAAACGCAGTCTTGAATTAGGCCTATAATCCTCGACCTGCCCCGCCATTACTTACCCGCGCGATAGCAAATCACTTTTTGCTCCAACGTGTTCGCGTAAAGCTTGCCGACGCCGCCGCTGACATCAATTACGCGTACCACATGGGAAAGGTTCTCGCCGTCCGGTACAAAATCCACTAATCGGTTTGGAGCTTCTTTGAAGAACGTATCGTTAAGCAAATTCCCTTCACGATCAGGAAACAACGCCAAATACAGTATTTCCATCTCTACCAGTTCACTAAACAGATGGGTGCCAAGCGACGCGTCCGGCACCAAGTCTTTACGCATCGCCACTATTTCGCAAAGCACCGTAACCGGACTGATATCATTAAAAGAAATCGGCACCCCCAACGAAGGCGTACTGGTGCCCCAACGGCCTGGGCCCAGCAAGGCGATCTCTTTGTTCTGAGCAAAGCCCTTGCTGTGCATCAAATTGCCTATCAATCGCGACACCGCGTGACGGTCGCGGACCGCCATTTCGCCGTATTCACTTGGGACCACATATACCAACCAGTCCAAATCAATCACACGGCTTTGACCGATTACCGCGCCGTGAGCTTCAAATATCATATCGGAATTGGCGATACCTGCCGGAGCCTTCGGTATCGTGCCGCCGCCTTGGACCTGCAAAGGCCTGCATTGCAGCAAATTAATTTGGTAATCGTCGTCCAGAAAATTGGTAGTGAATTCGATATCGACCGGGTAATCATACGCTTTCTGCAAAGTCAGCAAGCATTGCTTCATGTCCGCCACAAAATCGGTGTCCTTAAGCATTCTGTCGAAAGTCAGCATCCAAGGAAAAATTTCTATCCCAGCCGACTCAGCCCGACGCTCCAATTCACGGTCACGCGTCGCAAAAAGGTCGATCGGCACTTCCGGACTGCGCCGCATTACATCAGAAAAATCATAAGACACCAGTTGGTTCGCTTCCAAGTCCAGAACATCCACCTGTTTCTGTGTGTATTTTTGCGCCTCATCTTGGTTTTCTTCCGGCCGGCGCGTCGGCGCGTTCAACGCCACGATTCGCGCATAGTCATCGTCGCTCCGGTCAACCGCCCGTGTCCCCAAGCCGAACACCAAACGCAACACCCCAGCATTAGGATCAATATAATCACTCCAAACATACGGGTTATATGAGAATCCAACGCCCGCTACCTGTGGAAAGAACAGATTACTGTGGAACGACCCCGAAACCCGCTGAACCAGTAATGCCATTTGCTCGTCACGCTGCAATAAACCCCTGCGCGCGCGATAAACTAACGCCCGTTCACTCATCATACTAGCATAAATCGCCCGCACCGCGGATTTGAAGTCCTCCAGCCGTTTTTCACGAGGGCCTCGGTTCACGCAGAATATACTTTCGTATTTGCCCGCGAACGCGTTACCGTAATTATCTTCCAATAGACTGCTCGAACGAACGATGAACGGACTTTGGCCGAAATAATTCAGCATGTCATTGAATTGCATCTCGATATGTTCGGGAAACGTTCCTACCAGCATTCTTTGCCGGGCGCGATGGGAGCCTTCCAGGAAAGCCTCCGGGTCTTTTTGGCTTTGCAGTGCCCACCATATCCCGTTTTTTACCAGAAAAGTGTAGAATACGTCCGAACCGATATAGAACGAATCGTGGGGCTCCAGTTTCTTTTGCCAACACTCGTCGGCTTGCTTCAGTATCGCCCGAGCCAGCAGCATACCAACCGTCTTGCCTCCGATCAGTCCCGTGCCTAGTACTCGTTTGCCGACTTCCACTACGTCTTCTAATGACAAATACTTTTCGATCAACTGAAACATTCGTTCGTTTCGCGTGATGAGCATATTGATCAACTTGCGATGCAATTGTCGTACTCTGTCCGGAGATATTTCATCCCGCTGCAATAATCTTATCGCTTCCTCAGCGTCAATGAACGCACGGTTCCAGGTGCCCAAATGATGATTGCTTGCCTCTATCCTGTTCCAAGGAAAAGATGTGCGCACTTCCGAAATAGTCGCACTGTCCGGTACGGGACTAAAATCATCACCACGCCATACATGAAGCATATGCATGGTGGGGGAGTAGCGGTGCTGAACTTTCATCGGATGCACATATATCTCACCTTTGTGCCGATATACATCCATGAAAAGCTGCGTGGTTTCCAGAATCGGTGCTGTGGCGTGAAACGAGTGATGGTCGCGATACAATGCGAAATACGCCAATGCTTCGATATCCAAAAGATAAGGACAAGTCAGCATGAAGAAATTGCCCAGCATCTGATCGCTATGCCAGTGTTCCGCTAATTCTGACAGGCAATCAAAAACATAGTAACCGCCTCGGCCGGATTTGTTGATGACTTGATGCACCTCTTCCACGAAAGCCTCAAAACCCTTTGAGGGATCCAGCTCATAGATTTGCGCCCCGCATTCTTCCGGAACCAATGGGCCGTGGCTCGCGAATCGAAAGTATATCAGATGCTGACCGCTTTCCTGAGCGTATTTCGAGTACGGCACTACCAGCTCTTGGTATTCCTTTGATGAGTCCACCTGCCATACTATATTGTCCCCCGGCACCAAACCACGTATCACATGGTCCAACCCTTCAATTCCGGTACTCAAATGACTGGTCAATTGCTGAGCCATCGATAACTCCCGTTTTAGCTGTCTCGCCGCCCTTGCTTACCTTGGTTCCCGTATCTCCTATTATATCCCTGTTCTGCACAAGCTCCAAGAAAAACCATCAACTCCTCAATCACCCCGGATTCCCAACCTTAAAACAGAGCCGCAAGCGTAAGCGGGTGGCACCCTTTCGCGAAGCTAAAAAGGGGGGGCGTCAACCAGCTACGTACCATCGCACGTCTCCCCGATTGTTACCCGCACGCTTCCCTACAAAAAAACCAAACGCCAAGCAAATAGCCCAGCGTTTGGTCTTTGATTTAGAAAACATCTGGATCGGTTGTCTTTTCAGATCATCAAACCAGACCCTGTGCCATCATGGCCCGCGAAACCTTCATAAAGCCCGCGATGTTCGCTCCATTGATCAAATTGCCGGGCGTGCCGTATTTCTCAGCCGCTTCGCTGCTGCTAGTGTAGATGTCGGTCATGATTCGGTGTAAATACTGATCGGTTTCTTCAAAGTTCCAGTGTAGTCTTTGTGAATTCTGAGCCATTTCCAGGCCGGAAACCGCTACGCCGCCGGCGTTTGCCGCTTTGCCCGGTCCAAACAATACCCCGTTCTTCACAAACGCCTTCGCTGCATCCGGAGTGCAAGGCATATTCGCGCCTTCAGCAACCGCGATGCAACCGTTGGAGATCAGCGTCTTGGCTGCTTCGCCGTCTAATTCGTTCTGGGTCGCGCAAGGCAATGCTACGTCGCACTTGACATCCCAAATACCGCCGCAACCTTCGACGTACTTGGCCGCCTTATGCATTTTGACGTATTCCTTGATGCGTTTACGTTCAACTTCTTTCAGTTGCTTGACCGCTGCCAGATCAATGCCGCTTTCGCAGTAAATATAGCCGTTGGAATCCGACATCGCCACGACCTTGGCGCCCAATTGCGTCGCTTTTTCGTGGGCGTAAATCGCTACATTACCTGAACCGCTAACCGTTACAGTCTTGCCCTCAAAAGAGGTGCCTTTGCCCTTGAGCATTTCTTCGCAGAAGTAAACACAGCCGTAACCGGTCGCTTCGGTCCGTACCAGTGAACCGCCGAAGTCCAGTCCTTTACCAGTCAAAACGCCTGTGAACAATCCCGTGAGTCGTTTGTATTGGCCAAACATATATCCTACTTCGCGACCGCCCACGCCGATATCACCAGCCGGGACATCAGTGTCCGCGCCAATATGCCGGTATAGCTCGGTCATAAAGCTCTGACAGAAACGCATGATTTCTGAATCGCTCTTGCCTTTGGGGTCAAAGTCACTGCCGCCCTTGCCGCCGCCCATCATCAGGCCCGTCAAGCTGTTTTTGAAAATCTGCTCAAAACCCAGGAATTTGATAATACCCGCGTAAACTGATGGGTGAAAACGAATGCCGCCTTTGTATGGTCCCAAAGCCGAGTTGAACTCAATCCGAAACGCCCGGTTCACATGGATTTTACCTTGGTCGTCTTGCCAAGGAACCCTGAACCATATCTGGCGTTCCGGCTCCACGATTCTTTCCAAGATCGCTGCGTCACGAAGTTCCGGATGAGTGTTGATTACCGGCGCCAGAGATTCCAGCACCTCTTCCACCGCCTGATGAAATTCAGGCTCGTTAGGATTACGCTTTTTTACAGTCTCCAGTACTGATTCTATGTAACCGCTCATAAATCTGTCTCCATGCTAAAAAGAAATGCTGATAAGGATAATATCCTGCCCGATTCTTCCGGATTACGTATCCGGCAATACTATGCCTTATGATATCAATATAAAATCAGCGTTACAACCCAGAATTTCCGCCCGGGCACACAATGCCTTCTGCAAATGCCGCGTTTTTTAGCCTGAAAACAGGTTTTTTTGTCCTTTTTAATCATGCCTGTGCTATAATTGTTAAGACATTGAGCCGGCAATAATGCCGTATAGGCGATTACCGTATCTGCTGTGCCAAGGCGAAAATGCCCTGTCATTCTGCCGCATTGCCGTATTTGACGCTTTGATGCTGATTCGGTATCATCAACGTCGCGGAGACAAAAAATGGACATTGCGACCAAGAGAAAAATTTTTGCGATTCTCAGAATTTTACGCCAAGAGGGCCAGCCCATGGGCGCCGCTGCGCTCAGTTCCCATCTGGCTAATCTAGGAATTGAACTGCGCGAACGTATGGTTCGCTACTATCTTTCGATTGCCGATGAAGCCGGTATGACCAAGAATCTCGGACGCCGGGGCAGGGTCATCACCGATCTGGGACGTAAGGAAATTGACGTCGGGCTCGCTATCGACAAGGTAGGTTTTGTCGCTGCCAGGGTTGATGAACTCATCTATCAGATGACCTTCGACGAAGAGAGCCTTGCCGGCACCGTCATTCTGAATGTATCCATCATCGAGGCCTCCGATTTTAACCGCTCCCGCCACGAGATACTCACCACCATGCGGTCCCGGCTTGGCATGGGACGATATCTCTTGATTGCCTCCCCCCAAGACAACGTCCCCGGCATTGAAATCCCTGAAAACCATTTTGCCATTGCCACCGTTTGCAGCATAACCATGAATGGTGTGTTATTACGCCACGGCATTACCATGTCCAGCCGATTTGGCGGACTATTAGAACTAAATGAATTCACCCCTGTGCGGTTTAGCCAGATCATTAATTACGATGCCACTACTTTGGATCCTATTGAAATCTTTATAAAGAGCGGCATGACAACGGTCCGCATGGCCGCAATGACCGGCACCGGAATCATCGGCGCCAGCTTTCGCGAAATCCCAACTGTTACCCTGCCCGATTTCAAGCGAATTGCCAAGAGGCTCGAACAAATAGGTCTCGGTTGCGTACTCATGATTGGCAGACCTAATCAGCCTCTGCTCGATATTCCCGTAAGCCATGGTCGAGTTGGTGTTATTGTCGCCGGCGGACTCAATCCGCTCGCGGCCGCTGAGGAAATCGGCATCCAAACCCGTAATCGAGCCCTGCACACTCTGGTTGATTTTTCCCAACTTCGTGATATGCAAACCGAGTTCCCCCAGAAGCCCGATTCCCATCCCAAGCCCAAATTTCCCCAGCCATTCTAGCAAATAAAAAAAAACGCACCCTTATCCCATCTCGGAAAAAGGGTGCGCCAAAAGCTAATCAAAATCAGAGCCCCAAACGAGCTATCTATATGTGCGATTCGCACCGACCGGCCGTAGGGTGGGTAATTTTGAACATTCATGTTCAATGTTACCCACGCAGTCCCTGACCTGTCGTTTATATTGTATTCTAATGATTAAGACTTTACTTTGGTATTAATAAATCACACTACATAGGTCGAAGCACTCGTGGTCCCGCCACGCCCGGTCCAATTCGTGTGGCTGAACTCACCACGCGGTTTATCTACGCGTTCGTAGGTGTGCGCGCCAAAATAATCGCGTTGAGCCTGCAAGAGATTGGCCGGCAACCGTTCGCTGCGATAGCCATCGAAAAACGCCAATGCTGCGCCAATGGCTGGCATCGGAACTCCTAGTTGTATCGAAGCTGTCAGCACGCGACGCCAAGCAGCTTGAGCGTTTTCTACCGCTGTCTTAAAGAACGGATCCAGCAGCAAGTTTTCCAATTTTGGATTATTGTCAAATGCTTCTTTGATCTTGCCCAAAAATGCCGAGCGGATAATACAGCCGCCACGCCACATCAGAGCGATTCCGCCATTGTTTAGATTCCAGCCGTATTCCGCCGCCGCCGCCCGCATCAACTGATATCCTTGAGCGTAACTGACAATCTTCGAAGCATAAAGAGCTTGTCGCAAGTCATCAATCATCGTCTTTTTGTCACCAGCGAAGCTGTCAGCCGGGCCGCTCAGAACCTTCGACGCAGCCACGCGTTCTTCCTTCAATGCCGACAAACAGCGGGCAAACACCGCTTCACCAATCAACGTCAGCGGTTGCCCTAAGTCCAAAGCCGCGATTGCCGTCCATTTGCCCGTCCCTTTTTGACCAGCCGTATCGAGGATCAAGTCCACCACTTCATTACCGTCTTCGTCTTTGTAACCCAAAATATCGCGGGTGATCTCGATCAAGTATGAATCCAACTCGCCTTCGTTCCATTCCGCAAATACCTTGTGCATTTCTTCATTCGACATCCCCAGACCTTGTCTCATCATCTGGTACGTCTCGCAGATCATCTGCATATCACCGTATTCGATGCCGTTATGCACCATCTTTACGAAGTGCCCCGCGCCGTTCTCGCCTACCCAATCGCAGCAAGGCTCACCGTCTTCGGTGTGCGCCGAAATCTTCTGAAAGATCGGTTTAACAGCAGGCCAGGCCGCCGGACTGCCGCCAGGCATAATCGACGGACCCAATAAAGCTCCCTCTTCACCGCCGGATACTCCCGTGCCAATATAAAGCAATCCTTTTTCTTCCATCTCCTGCGTACGCCGAATCGTATCCGGAAAATGACTGTTGCCGCCGTCAATGATGATATCACCCTTTGCCAGGTGTGGCACCAATTGCTCAATCACCATATCAACCGGCTTACCCGCCTTAACCATAATCATAATCTTGCGAGGCGCCGCCAAAGAATCAATAAATTCCTTAACGTCATAGGTGCAAATAATCTTCTTGTCTTTTGCCCGACCTTCAGCAAAACTCTTAACCTTCTCAACAGTACGGTTATAAACCGCCACCGTAAAGCCTTTGCTTTCCATGTTCAGCACTAGGTTCTCGCCCATCACCGCTAATCCCCAAAGGCCAATATCCGCCTTACTCATATCACAATTCCTTTCAAATCCGTTCGTCTTGTCAATTTCTCGAGTTTATTCTGCAAAACTTTTTCTATGCTTGCAATAACGACACCATCGCGTATTCCGTGGAGTCGTATATCCACGAAATAATTTCCGCTCGCCTCGTCGGCTTAAGGCTGTCGCGATACATCACCTCAGTTTCAGCTTTCAATTCCCGCATCTGATCCAACAGTGCCCGCCCATTCTGCCAATGCGATTCAGCCAAGTCAATTCCCAATCGCTGTGATAATTCAGTACGCAATAAGAATGCTGTAACATCAGAGCGGTTAATCAAGTTCTGTGCCGCCAAAATCCATAGTGCCAACAAATCTTGACCCTTCTTGGCTCGCCCAGCAATGTCCTTTAGCTTTTCTAATCCCTGTCGATACTCCTTGCCATAGCTTACGCAATCGCGCAATCTAGAATTCAATTCATCTTTATCAGCCCATTCAGTTATCTGCCGTTGAACGGTATCAGATGGAACCGCAAGCGTGTGCTTCTCAAAGCCGATTTGATATGACTCCATCAAGGAACATACTTTGGATAACAACCCGCATGCCTCCCAAATGCTGTTGTCATCCAAACCAAATCGGTCTTTGGAGTATGACTTTTGAAAGTCTTGGATATTAGCGTCTGGATTCGCCGCCAAAAAACCCGGTATGTCAATGGCCGATGTTTGCAGTTCCCAAGGATGAAGCCGAACCGTCCAACTTGTCAATACCGCACCAGCAAGATGGTCCGATTCTCCTTTATGGAATGAGTCGAAAGTGTTAACCACATGGAACCAATGACGAGGCGTAAATATGCTGTCGCCTGCGCTCGCGCTGCTCGGACACATAACCACCTTAAACCCGTGGTCCGCCAAATAGTCCGCCGTGTAGAACGTCTCCGGATCACGACCAGGCTCGTCGCCATGGGGGAATAGGTGTTTTCCAAACTTATCTAATTCTTCTTTCGACAGCTCATCAACGCTATGTTTGCCTCTGCCCCAAATCTTGACTTGCCCGTCGCCCCGATGAATATCGTACATCCAGTCAAACAGCATTATGTCGCGAGACAGCTTGTCCAATGCTTCGTTGTGATGCAAAACCATATCCGCCCAAATGATCGGCGTAATATTCGTGGCCTTAAACCGGCTGCTCACAGCGTTTATATGATCAATATACAGATCGCTCAGCGAGTGTTTCCGAGCATACAGACTGCATGCGTCACAGTGTCCAAGCGTCCAAGCTTCGTCCGCTCCAATGTGAAAATACTTCACATCCCCAAACAACTCCAAGTACTCATCAATCCACTTATGCAAAAAAGGCACCACGTTCGGATTCCGCGGACAGTACTGGTCAATCCGATCAGCGACCTCAGCCATATGCTTGTACTTGTCGTGCTTCAGAACATATTCGCAATGCCCAATCGTCTGAAGCAGCGGAATCGGTTCTAATTTCAATTCCCGACACAACCCCAGAATCTCCTGGAATTCCGCTTTCGTAAAAGCATCCGGACTAACACATTCCGGACATGTGTCCCACTTAACGTTATTTTCGATCTCCCAAATTATCGTGTCGTATCCGCGCTTGGCGATTTCCTTCAGCCATCTTTCCAGATAGGCCCGAGTGAACTGGGCCACGTTCATGTCTATGTGAAAACCAATCATATTCATCCTATTCGCATACGTTTTTGTGAGTTTCTTTTCCATATGGCTTTGTTACCACAGCTTCTGCTCCTAGCTTCAGCTAAACCATAATGGCTAAACCATATTGGCGGAACCCTTAACGATACGCCTGAGGCACATAATTCGCCAGCTTTTTCTCCGCGAAGAGCGTCTCAAAACGCGTAAAACGTTGTAAACCATTCACTAAAGGCACACTAGGCCAATCCTGGCCAATCAACGGCATCGCGTATCTAACAAATTCGTCCGTAACATCGTACCGGTTCGCCGCAATCCAAGCCTGCGGGAAGAATCGCTCCGAATTAGCCACTTGCTCCAACGGCGCTTTGTCATACCGCACGCTGTAAGCATCCCCCGAATCACGCAAAATCGTCCCCATGTAACCATTGCCGTCTTCTCGCGCAATCTGAGCGCATTTCACACCCACCTTATATGACTCGTCCAAGTCCACCGTCGAAGCGTAAATCGCCGCGTTACGCTGGTCCGTCCCCGGTATCTGATAACGCGCCTTACCCGTCACCCCCAACTTCAATCCGTTGAGATAATTCGTCACTACTTGAGCAACCGTCATTTGCGACGACCCGAACGAAGTGTGCCCAAAATTATCCTTAACTTCCCCTAAGCTGCCCACATCGAACCCTTCGCTAACCACCACAATACATCGGCCGTAACGCTTCAAATAATCCACAACATTCTCACCCAGTTGTTCCAATGACAGTTGCGATTCGGTCATATAAATCTGCAACGGCATCTCACGATTCGGATCCGCTAATCGCGCCGCCGCCGGGATAAAACCAATCTTGCGCCCCATCGCCTGCACTACCATCACCGGGTCCGCCGGAGAGGACCCCATATTCTCTTCGTTGATATTTATAATATATTGCGCCAAATAACGCGCCGTCGAACCGTAGCCCGGCGTATGGTCGATCAACTGAAACTCCGAATCACCTACATCGTTGTCAATCGTCTTCGGCCCACCAACCGCGATCAACTCCAATCCCTTCTTCCGCGCCAGCTCACTAACCTTATGCGCCGTGTCCATCGAATCATTGCCGCCGATATAAAAGAAATAACCAATATCATGAGCTTTCAAAATCTCGATCACCCGATCAAAATCTTCTGGATTCTGCTCCTTCAGCTTATATCGACAAGTGCCTATCGACCCCGCCGCAGGCGTAACCCGCAGCAACTGTATCTCTTCTTCCTTTTGCGCTGAGATATCCAGCAGCTCTTCCTTCAGCACCCCTTCAATCCCGTGCCAACCGCCATAAATCGTACCGAAGATGCCTGGATACGCCCGACAACCTTCAATTATCCCCCGCAACGTATTATTAATCACCGGCGAAGGCCCACCCGATTGCGCCACCAAAACATTCTTTGCCATAACATCCAAACTCCTAAACACACTAACTGTTAAACTGCTTTTTCAAACCCCACAAACCCAATGCCGGATTGGATATATAAAAAATCTCTTCCCCATCCGCCAACGTATTTACCCCATCCGCCAGTTTCGTCGGATCATACTTCTGCGTCATCTCAGCCAATTCACCATAAGCAAACCCCGCCCCTTCGATTTCTTCCCGGCTCAATTTACCCGCACAATAAGTAATCTTAAAACGTCCTTCTGATGACCCATGTATCAAATGCGCCGCCGCCGATAAATTCGCCCCCAGGTCTTCGTTCTCTTTCACCATCTTTAGTATATAGTCAGTCCCGCGATAGCCGTATTTGCGAATCAGCCGATCGATCTCCGCGTCTTCCCCAAATTCCTTTACGCCCGGAGCCAGTATCAGTAATTCGCCGTCGTCAGCCATCGCCATCCGCGTACGATATATCGCTTTGTTCCCCAACCACGTTGACTTAAACTCACTCGGATCCAGATACACCACCACCTTACGCAACGGTTTGTCCAGCAAATCCAAATTCACCTGCTGACACAGCTTCGCTCCCTGCAAATAAGTCGCTTCATCGTCGCCCGCGAATAGTCCGCAAGTTATTAGTTTCCCCGCCGCGTTTTTCTTCCGCACCGTTAACACATAAGTTATCGGTAAATCCCCCGCAAAGTTTCGCTCCGCGTAATTGAACACATCCCGCACCGGACTGGTTTCCCGCCCCATAATCCGTTCCATGTTGCACACTGCGCCAATATAATGAGATTTGTTTATTATGTCCTGTCCGCCCGCGCCCACAAAAATATTCTTGTTCTGGTTCGCGATCCCCACCACCTCGTGCGGCACCAGTTGCCCAATCGATATAATCTTATCCCACTTCCCTTCCACCAGCAGACGATTCACCTGACACTTAATCGAATAGTCTAATTTGCCGTCCGTGATCTTGCGAACAAATTCACTCGGCACCTCTCCTAACTGCACCACGTCCCTACGCCAATCATGTTCCCGAAAAACATCGCGAGGCACGCCCGGAAACATCGCCGCTAATTCATTTCCCGTCATCGGCACATGTGTCCCCAAGGTCGGCATAATCACCACCTCAGCTCTATCCCGCAATGCTTCCCAAAGCAGCACCGTCAACTCACCCGCCCAAGAATGAGCCCGCGTATAATCAGGAGGCAAAAGCAACACCCGACGCACATCACCCCATTGCGCCAGCATCTCATCCAACAGCTCCCCCGCACGCCGCAAATCAATCTGTGCCTCTGCTGATCCTTCTGCAAAATATTCCATAATCATCACCTATTATTACTCAATCAGAGCCCGAAGCGTAAGCGACGGGATTCTCATAGGTAGGGCGGGCCGTGCCCGCCGTCTTTGACTGCGTCCCACATTCTAATTACCTATATATTTCATTGCCGCAGTCATGTAGGATGGGCTCATCAGCCCATGCGGAATTCTAGCACTTCCAAGGCGGAGTGCTAGGCAAATACTCATCAAACTCCGCGATCAACTTTGCTTCGTACGCACCCGCGTAACTGCCATCGAAAAACTTCGCCAATCCCTCATCGTGCAGCCGTTTCCATGAAGCCTCTTCATTACCCGGATTTATCGGATAGAACAGCGCATCATTACCCTTCGCCGCCTTCATATCGCCCGGCGCGTCACCAATCATCAGCACCTTATCCTTATCGTATTTCCCGTTCGTCGCGAAAGCCAAATGTTCCGTCTTCGTTCCCATCTCTTGCCCAGCGATAACTTCCACATACTTCGCGATATCGTGTTCTTGCCATTCGCGTTCCAAGGCTTCGCAAGGCGTTTGCGACACCACCATCATATCCGCCATGTCCTTTGCCTTCTCCAGCGTCTCCCGCAAATACGGAAAGGGCGGCACACCTTCCACCATCTCCTCTACCGTATCATTAACGCCGACACTCCAAGCCAGAGCCTGCGCCAAAATCGGATCATTGCTCTTCTCAACTTCCGCCGCCAACGCCGGGTTACCCAACTTCGTTTCCCGTTCGATCCAATCGCGCAACGGTTTCACCGCCGGAATCGTAACGCCGCGCCGTTGCACTTCTTCCCGCTCCGCCAACAAATCAAACACCATCGTAAGCGCCGGCCAACGATTAATACCACGCCACTTGCTGTACAAATTTACAAATTCCGCCGCTTCCCGCGCGTACTTGCTAATCGCCTGCAACTTCCAATGTTTGATAATATTAGGCGTAAAGCATTCTTTGTGCTTAATCTCCATCGTGTCAAAAGCGCAACCGTCCGAATCGATCCCAATAAAAAACTTATGTCTAGGCTTAAATTCCTTCAGTACCGCCGCCGCATCTACCACCATGTCGTGCTCCCTAGCTTAACTATCCTTATTATTCCTGTAACACGTAATCAGAGCCCCAAGCGTAAGCGCCGGGATTTTTTAAACCCGGGTGGGTAATTTCGGGCATTTTACCCGATTGTTACCCACGCGGTCTCTGACCCATCGCCTGCATTGCACTCACGACTAAAACCCCTTATGTATCCATCATGCCCTTGGCAGCTAATTCTTATTAGCGAAAATTCGTAATACTATCCCATAACTTCTTGTTTTTTATGTGCGTTTTCCATTTGTTGCGCAGTTCAACATCCTGTTAATCAAAAACTTATGCCCCAAAACCAAACTGCCCAACTTGGCGTTCCTTTTCGTCTATTTTCTACCAGAATAGA
>JAFGKT010000057.1 GCA_016928435.1 Sedimentisphaerales bacterium
ACAGCCCGGCGACATCAGCACCACATCACCCGCCCCGCCTCGCTCCGCCGCCAAACGTACCGCCGCCGCGAAGTCGTCTTTGCTTAGCCCATCAGCCGTAACAACTTCCAAATCACTACCCCCAACACATTCCTTCGCTGCGTTAATCTCCGCCAACAACTTTCCCCGCACCTGCCCCAACAGTACCACCGCCTTTATTTTCGCGCCCGGTTCAACTAACCGATTCGCCAATGCCGCGAAAGAAACCCCTTTGTCATACCCACCTAAAATAAAAATCTTATTTTCCTCAAAAGCCTCTATCGCCGCGATCACACTTTCAGGCGTAGTCGCTATCGAATCATTATAATATCGCACCCCGTCAACTTCCCCCACCAACTCCAACCGATGCTCTAACCCCTTAAACCCCGCCAACGCCTTCCGCACCAAATCGCAAGGCAAACCCAATTCCTCACCTACCGCCCACGCCGCCGCCGCGTTCAACTGATTATGCCCGCCAGGCACCGCTAACTCAATATCACGCCAATCCTCCGCTGGATACCACAACACCTTACCTGCCGTCAAACTTGCCCAATCCGCCAGCGCTGCGTCCTGTCGATTCAGCACCGCTGTATCCGCCGGGCCTTGATAACGCAATATATTCTGTTTCGCCTCAACATACGCTTTCATACTGCCGTGCCAATCCAGATGGTTCGGCGAAATATTCGTAACCACCGCCAACTGCGGACTAACCTTCATCCGCCCCAAATCCTCCAACTGAAAACTGCTCAGCTCCAGCACCACAATATCATCCGCCCCAATTTCATCTATCTTACAAAGCAGATTCTCCCGCCCAATATTCCCCCCTAACCAAACATTACCCGCTAACCGCCCCGCTTCACTGCCCGCCTTCAGCACCTCATAAATCATCGCCGTCGTCGTACTCTTACCATTGCTGCCGGTTATACCCACTTTGTAGGCATTGCAGCGTGCAAAAAACAAATTCATCTCACTGGTCAGTTCCGTCCCGCCTGACTGTGCAGCCTTTAAGTATTGCGAATCACGCTTTACCGCGGGGTTCACCACTACTACATCCGCGTTGCGAAAATCCGCTTCGTCATGCCCACCCAAATGAAACTCGATCGGCAACCCCACCAGCGCCTCCAAACTCCCCGCCAACTTCTCAGCCGGGTCTTTATCCGTAACGGTAACCTTCGCCCCCTGCCCCACCAAATATCTACACACACCCACACCGCCCCCAAAACGCCCTAATCCCATCACTAAAACCCGTTTACCACTAAGCGAGTTAGACACCTTAAGTTCACCTCAAATCCTTTTGCGACAAACTCTGTCCACCCCACCCAAGGCGACTCTAAACACCGGCAACTTGGTTCAATTCCGCTTTCATGTCCAAACAAGCCTGTTCGATGCACTTTTCCCAGTTGTCCCCGAACTGTTCTTTGTACTTGTCATTATTGTAAGCGTAAATAATCGAACGCGAAGCGCTCACCAGTACGCCCGTGCCGTCATCTTTGGCAAACTGCATGCAATCAGCTGCGCCGGCGCCCTGCGCACCATAGCCCGGCACCAAAAATATCGCTTGCGGATACTGCTGGCGCAACTGCTTGGCTTGCTCAGCCGCGGTACCGCCTACCACCATACCAACATTACTCAAGCCGCACGTACCTACCCGCTTCGGCTCACAAGCAACACCGGCTACCTGCTCAGCCAAAACCTCAAAATATTTCTTACCGTCAGCGTTTACCATATCCTGCAACGACGCCGAAGATGGATTGCTCGCCCGCACCCAAACAAATATCCCTTTGCCTTGTTCGTTCGCCAAGTCAGCGAAGGGCAATATCCCGTCCAGCCCCGCGAAACCATTTACCGTAATCGCGTCCGGAGCCACAATCGACTCCATATCCACAAACTCCGGATTCTTCAAGTGACCTTCCGCGTAAGCAGCCGCGGTCGAGCCGATATCACCCCGCTTCACGTCCCCTATCGTCTCCAAGCCCAGTTCATCGGCTTCCTGCAGCAGCGAAAAATAACTTTCGACCCCTTCCCAATAATAACGCTCAAAAAACGCGATATTAAACTTAACAGCCGGAACTAACGGAGCAACTATCCGCAATACCTTGGTACTGAACTCAAAAATAGCGTCTATCGCAGCTTCCAGATCTTGCCCGTCATTCAGGTCGCTTCGCTCGATTATCTGTTTCGGCAAAGAAGAATAAACCGGGTCAATCCCGACAATTGCGCATGTACCTTTATCTTTAACACCCTGCATCAGGCGATCTGCAAAATGGTCAGCCACTTCTACATCCTTTCAAAAACGAATCGCTTTCCGTGCTTCAAAATCATCTTGGTTCGCTTGGTTTTTTTCAGCCAAGCCTCTACCAAACAACCCAATATAACCACAACGGCGTTGACTGCAAGGCAGAAATCCCCCTAAAGCCCAACAAAATCAAGTCTGAGCCTCAATTTTAGGGCGTCAATCAATGAATGACCCCCTTTTTAAGGTAGGCCAATCAAAAATCCCCCACTATCCCCTCTAGAACAGTCCTTGTCTCTTAGACCCCCACCAAAGCCGCGTCAGCCGCCCGCATCCGAACCAGAAACGGCTCACGAACACCGACCCCCCCATGGGCACTGCAATTTTTCAGCCGTTCCAGAATGGCATACGTTATTTCATGCCCCTTGGAAACTAACATCAAACCATTATGAGAATACACATTTTGGTCAGTTACCATTCCGATCTTCAAGTCCCTTACCGTTGCTTCGACAATCTGAATATCCTCTGGATCAAGAGGCAAACTCGATAGAGCATCAAGTAATATCGGGTTATACACATCTTCACGTTGCCTCAGTTGCGTCAGCGCTTTCTCGTGAGACATCGACCCAGCATAGAACTGGTCGAAATCCAACGCCAGCTTCAGCATCTGGCCTCCCAACACCTCGATATTATCCAGTTGATAATTATCCTCATCATCCGGCCTGCTCTTGAAATGGCTCTGTTGGTTGCTTATCATTCCCGCGATAACGGCCATACGGGGAATATTCTCCAACAGCTTACAGCCAACCACCGGATGATCCACATACATTCTTTTTTCCGCGGGCGTCAAGCCACCTTTACCTGAATAAATCTTCTCTACTAAGTCAGGAGGCAAACTCACACAGCCTATCTGCGAAAGCATCGCAGCTAGCTCATACTGCCAAATATCATCCAAACCCAACACCTTCGCCATATGCGAAACATAACGCTTTATGCGTGAACTCCAGCCGAAAGCCGTGGGATTGGCGACACTTAATATTTCCGTCAATACCCGAACACTTCCCCGCAAAGTCTGTTCGAGCAATTCCCGCTCAGCGATAACTAAATGATGCTGTTCAACTCCTGCTCTCAGCGCTTTGACCAATTGATTTGACTGGCAAGGCTTGGTCAAAAAACGAAAGATATTCCCATGATTAACCGCGTCAACCGTCGTCTGCACATCGACATTACCCGTGAGCATTATCCGAACAGTATCCGGACTTAATTCTCTCACGAGCGAGAGAAACTGTATCCCATCCATCCCCGGCATGCATAGGTCCGCCACTATGACAGCAAACGGTGTCTCGGAATTCTCTATCGCTTCCAAACCCTCGGCACTTCCTTGAGCCAGAGTGATGCTGAATTCCTTATAGAACTGACGTTTGTACGATTCCAAAAGATTAATGTCATCGTCAACAAATAGTACTTTGTGAAGCATAGCAAATTCCCTCGATTTACATTGCCGGCATCCCACAAAACGATTTGCGCGTTAACCCATCATACAGTGATTTCACCGCATAAAGATCGCCCAGTCCGAAAACAGCTTGACCTGGACCTTAACGTACAAACCCACAATAACTCCCTAATACACAGGGAATCATCGATCAGCAGAATACCTTACCTTTCCTTACCTGATCTCCATCCATCTTTTAGGTCAGCCACAAACAATCAGCCGACCACAATCCTCATCTTCCTCTCCAAACATCGCGTATTGCATCCCATATCACACAATACGTTAGTACCGCCGACAAAACTCCTCATCCAACCAGCCCTATCGCATTACCCATATCAAATCGCTGATACTGCCGGCAGATTTAGAATAAATATCTTAAGAATACTTCACTACCGGGCTGAAACTGCCCCGACTTCCGAGCATGCTTCACGCCAACATGGCATCCGATCCGCCAAACCTATCGATTCCAGATAAGCTGTGTCAATCTCGCTACTATCGCCCAATACACTTGCATCCTCGCTCTCGCTGACAATGGCGTTGGCAACATGAACCGCCGTGATGATCGAAAACTCATCTTTGTTGCTGGCTTGCGGGTTGTGATGAAACACGATCGCCTCGATTACCGAATCATCAAAACCCCAAAGTCCCAGCAAGTAACTGCCAATCTCGGCATGAGTGACATCATAGACTTTTCGCTCAGCTTCCAAGGAACTTAGGCTATCTTCCTTTATTAATCGCAGTACTGTTTGGTATTCCACAGGCGTCTTCGCTGCCAGAATAATCTTCCCTATGTCGTGCAACGTCCCAGCTATTAACGACTGAGCCGCAATCTCCGCTGAGGCTTGCTCTGCCTCCGCGATGGCCCGAGCGCAACGGCTGACCCTCAGACTGTGATCCCATAAATGCGAATGCGGGAAGCCCTTGGCCAAACCGTCTTCAAACTGACCGAAAATCCGAATCGAAAGCACTAATACCGACATGGTCTCCAGGCCCAGTAAACTCACTGCCTGCTGAATATCTGTAACACGCTGCCTAACACCAAAAAAGGCTGAATTCACCAAATGCAAAATCTTGCTTGTCATACTGACATCTTGAGTGACGATCTCACTAACCTTAGCTATGGAAGCATCTGGAGATTTCAGCTCACCCATCAACTCTGTATATAATCGCGAAAGGCAAGGCAATGACTCCAACTGCGCTATCGCGCATTGCAGCTTCTCATTTGTCAGCAAACCACTAAGCGAAGAAACGCGGGTTATTGTGCTTTTGAGGGTTTCCGCGTCACAGGGTTTGGGCAAATACTGATGGATGGGCCCAACCGAATTCAATATCATTTCTTTGGATGTCTGCCCCGACAAAGCGATACGCACCATCTTTGGATGCTGTGAACGAACATGTTCCATCAATTTCGCGCCGTCAATGCCGGGCATGCGCATATCAGAAACAATAATATCGCATTTATGTTCCGCCAAGAAATCCAGCGCCGCTTGCCCTCCCGCCACAAAATGCATCTCCCATTCCTTGTGCATCGAACGCAACATACGGCGTAAACCATCCAGTATGCGAATCTCGTCGTCCACAAATAAAATTTGGCGTTTCTGCATAGCTTATCTCCTGAATCTCGCTGGATTCTTCTATATGCAACCAATGGCAAAAATGATATTCATTAATACCTCTGCAGCACCATCTTGATGCTTATATTTCGACTGACACCGCCAGCTCCTCCGAAAACCGATCGTGAATCTCACGGAATACTTCGCGCACGTTTCTGAAGGCCTCAACTATAACCGGATCAAAATGACTGCCGCTTCCTTCGTATATAATCTGGGTCGCTCGCGCTTCGCTATAAGGGGCCTTGTATGGGCGATGCGAACGCAACGCGTCGTAAACATCGGCTAACGCCACAATTCGGGCTTCGATGGGTATTTCGTCGCCCTTGAGACCCTCCGGATAACCATTGCCATCCCATCTTTCATGATGATAGTTCGATATCACACCGGCCATAATCAGCAGAGGATTGTCTTGAACCTTTTTATTCAAACGAGTACGATGCCAACGCAGAAACGGCTTCATACCTGACGGCTCCTGCAGCAAAATATTGACACCAATCTCGCAATGCCTCTGCATTATTTTCCATTCTTCCGGGGTCAATTCGCCGGGCTTCAACATGATAGTATCCGGAATACCAATTTTACCTATATCATGCAGAGGACTCGCCAGGAATATCGTCTCTATAAACTCCCGTGACATCTTCAATTCTTCAGCCAAGGCTCGACAATAACAGCCCACCCGCACAATATGACATCCTGTGGCTTCGTCACGGTATTCCGATGCCTTACCCAAACGAAGAATCAAATCCAAGCGTGAATCTTCCAAAGCAGCGGTTCGTTCGGCAACCCGCTGGTCCAATATGTGATTTTGGTCCTTCAACTCGTCTTGGTAAAACTTCAGACGCAACACACTCTGCAAACGCGCCAACAGATAAGCTGAGTCAACCGGCTTATTCAACAGATCCGTCGCCCCGGCATCCAATGCCTGACGCTTCAGTACCCGATCGTTATTACCTGTCAGAATAATCACAGGTATGTCGCAGGTCTTTGAGTTTTCACGTAGATTCTGTAAAAAGCAAAAACCATCCTGGCCCGGCATCGACACATCACAAATAATAACATCAACACTGTTTGATTCTATGTGACCCATAGCTTCATCAACTGTAGAAGCGAAATACATATCCCATTCATCGCGTTTATCGCGCAGCATACGGCGTAATCCATCCAGGAAATTACGCTCGTCGTCAACAAATAGTATTTGCTTCTTCATCAAAGAACCACCTTAGCTCTTGACAACATGCTGCAAAGGTAAACGTACTATGAAAGTGCTGCCCACGCCCAATTCTGTCTCAAAGCGGATCGAGCCGCCGTGCCTTTCACTTATTATTGAATGAACCATATATAAGCCCTGCCCCATACCCGAACCAACTTCCTTCGTCGTGAAAAACGGGTCGAATATGTGACTGCGTATATCTTCCGCTATGCCGCCGCCGGTGTCACTGACGCGAATCTCGACTTCACCGTGATCCGCTATATATCTCGTACTGACACCAATTCTGCCTTGTATGCCCGGCTCGTTCCCTGCCTTCTCTATCGCGTCGCAGGCGTTGCTGATCAAATTCAGCATTACTTGGTTGAAATCTCCCAAACAACACCAAACCAAAGGCAGATTCGGATCATAATCCACATCCATCACCGCGATCTTCTTCCAGGAATTACGCGTTACCGTTACCGTATTGGCAATAGCCTGATTGATATCGACCGGCGTAGGCCCCTCTGTGGCGGACCCGGAAAACTCCTTCATCGCCAAAACAATATCCGCTACGTGGCCCACACCTTCCAATGTCTGATGAATCGCATCCGGAACCTCCTGCAACAGAAACTCCAAATCCAACTCGTCAATCATGCTCTTGATTTCCGTTACAACGGCTTCAGCGTTGCAATCATTCTCGCAATTACCCAGAAGATCGTGCTGGCGGTTCAGCAATTTCGCTATTTGCCCGAATATTTCATCCAAAAAGCGAGCGTTGTCACCAACATACTGGGCTGGAGTGTTTATTTCATGCGCGATGCCGGAAGCCAAATGACCGATCGCAGCTAATTTCTCCGATTGCACCAGTTGAGCCTGAGTTCTATGCAAATCATCTATAACTTTACGCAGCTCCGCTGTGCGCTCCTCCACCATGCTTTCCAGATTGCGACTGTACTGCTCCAATTTCTGTTCGGCGGTTATTCGTTCAGCAATCTCGATACCCAACATCTCATTCTTTCTCTCAACTTCAAGATGATGATATTCTTCCTCTTCCAGAAGTGTTCTGAGAATCGAGTTACGCGCCATTGCGCGAAAAGCGTAAAAACTGCCCCCCACCAACACCAACGCCAAAGCGACCATACCCATAAATGCAAGCCACGGAGCTGTCCCCCTAACTAACTCCGACATTCGCGTCCGGCATACCAAGTAAAAAGGCGATGAGGGCACGGGAACAACCACGCCAACCATTTCTTCCAACCGCCCATAATTGTCCAAACCTTCATACACAAACGGCTCACATATGCTCTTATCCGCGTTCTCCCGCAATTCCATCGAATACTCATCATCACCAGAATTACCGCTATCAGAAATAAAAGGCCTGTCTTCATAGAGTAACATCGCACGGCTCTGGTGAGCTGCGCGAGGATCGACCATTTGCAAAGCTATGCAATGCCCCTCGATATACCCAAGTAACTGTCCAACGCGCACTCCGTCAAAATAACACGGGATCGAAATCAATACATCAAAATCATCTCCAACGCCAACCACATCAAACCGCGTTTCCGAAGAATCCTCGTCAACCAGCGCCAACCATTGGTCTTCCGGCGTCAATGTCAATCCATCCGACGTGTCCGCCAAGCGAACTCCGTCCACATCAACAAAAACCAAACGGTCGTAAACCGGCACGCCCCCGTACTCCGTTTGCTTCTGAATATAATCAAAACGCTCCGCTACCCCAACCAAGCTGGCGCGCAGACCGTAAGCCATGGTCATGCCCACCGCTCGATTTTCAAAGTAAGTCGCTAACTCTCGACTGACCGCCAGATTATTCAGATCATAAACCCGCTCAGAGAAGAAATACCCCAGAGCCGCTGCTACCTCCTCTGAATAGTAACGATGGTCTTCCAGCGAATCACGACGCAACCCTTGATGCGCAATATAATTATCCGCTAATAGGTAGCCTATGAAACCCACCAGCGTTAAGGCTACAGCCCCAGCCATCAATATACGATACCTGGAGCTGCGACCCATGTTCTTTGTTGCTCTCTTGTTTACCAATTGATACCAACCTTGAAGTTACTATTGAGCCTGAACGCCGTTTTCACATTCATTCGCACATTCAACCGATGTCTCAGACATATCTTCATCAAGCGCGAAAAACTCCGGATAGTAATGAAATACCGCTGGGTAGTATTCCTGCACCAATTCTAAATAAGTGCCGTCAGCCCAAATTTCGTCCAAGAACTCATTAAATTCTTGACGCAACTGCGGACAATCCGGGCGAAAACCGACACCCATAACTTGCGGTTGGGATATCGGACCAATTATCTTCATACGACCGCCCCATCTTTCCAAGGCTACCAACGCATCCGGAACATCGATAATCGTGGCCTCAGCCTCTCCCAACAGCACCGCGGGAACCATATCGTTCAGGCCCCCTTCAAAATCCACCGGTTCCGCGCCTGCACCAGCCAAGTCATGCAAACTCGGGTCCAAACACGTATTGGATTTACACAATACCCGACGATCAGCCAACTGCGCCCGTACCGCCGCGATATCCGCATTGACATCGCCGCTCGGTTCTATCGGGGTCAATTCGGAATCGGCCGCGGCAACCAACCATACCTGAGTCGGAAACGTCGGGGTCGAGTAATCCACCAATTGGTCTCGCCAAGACAGAAAAGTCAAACCATTCGCTATTACGTCACCACGCATTGGATAATCACCCACCAATGCCACATTCGGCTCGCTTCTGTCAAATTCCGACCCTATCAAACTTTGAATCACATTACCCCAGTTGGCTTCAACATATTCATAACGAACGCCCAAGTGTTGAGCGAAACGCTGCATAAGCTCAACATCCAAACCCCCGCCCGTACCGGTCACAAAATTGGCGTAAGGCACACCTATGTGACGCAACACGCCCGCTTCACGCACCGAATCCAAATCACCCGCCCAAACACACATACTGATTGATAATAAAATCATTAATGAAACACAGCCTGCCTTCATCTCTTGTCTCCTATAATTCCTAAAAGTTCTTGATCTAAATCGTTATCGCCGTGGCCGACCGGCAGACGAATAATGCACACTGTTCCTTTGCCAACTTCACTTTCCAAATCCAAAGTCCCTTGGTGATTCTCAACGATCAGACGTCGGCTTATCGCCAGACCTTGCCCGCTGCCTTTGCCGCATTGCTTAGTTGTGAAAAACGGTTCAAAAATATGACCGTAAACATCTTCCGGAATCCCCGCGCCAGTGTCAGCGACTCGAATTTCCACCCAGTCACCATCCCATTTGGTACTGATGCGAATTGCACCTTTGCCGTTCTCGCCGTTGCTTACTACGTCTCCAATGGCATCCACAGCGTTAACAATCAAATTCAAGATAACCTGATTAATCTCACCGGGCATACACATCACCGGAGGCAATGTGCTGTCAAAATCAGTCTCGACCTCCGCTACGTATTTCCATTCGTTACGAGCCACGGTGATTGTACTCTGGATCAGCCCGTTAAGATCAACCTTGTTCTTTTCCGCACCCCACGGATGGACAAACTCCTTCATCGCCCCCACAATACTCGATATTTGACGCACCCCCTCCAGCGATTGACGGATCGCCGCTGGAACCTCGCTGAGCATATAGTCTATATCAATATCTTCTAGAAACTGTCGCATCTCCTTCAACAAGCGTGGATCACCATCCCCCTGCCCGGACGAATCCAGCAGCTTTCGGCATAACCCCACCAACGCCACAATGTCATCGAAACATTCGCCGACAAACTGAGCGTTGTCACCAACATATTGCACAGGCGTATTAATCTCATGCGCTATCCCCGAGGTCAACTGACCGATCGCCTCCAACCTGCTGTGTTCCTGGAGTTGATCCTCCAAAACCGCATACGCTGAAACATCCGAACCAACCAAAAGCAATCCGGCTTGATCGTCACCAATCGCCGATGTTCGGTTGATCGAAATATCCATCACGCCCGTTTTCCCTGCGGACCCGCTAAAACACATCCGGCCTAGGCAAACCGTGCCGCCGTTGGCCCAACACTCATCCAACGAACCCCGCACTTGCTCCCAATCCCAATCAAATCCCGTTTCGTTAACCAAGCTCCCTATAACATCGCACTTGCGTATGCCCAGCGTCCGCTCAGCGGTGGGATTCATATCGACAATCCGATAATCACGATCAATCTCTATCAGCGACAGATCAACAACCGACCACAACTGCCGGTTCTGCTGCTCAACTCGCTCCAACGCCGCCTTAACCTCCGCAGCATGGTCGCCTTCGATATTATTCACTGCCCAATCACTGATATTCTTCACCGTCAGCAATGCCAAAGGACCACCTGGTTCAGCCATCGATAGACAAACCAGTCTCCCTTGCTGCTGACATTCTCTCTGCGAGGAAACATCACTCGGCAAAATACAGCCGTATTCCTGCTCGGACAGAATCACCGGACCCCGGCCCACAAAAACATCATTGAAACAATCCCGGTAACGCTGTTGATCAAAGTTAGGGAAAAAATCAATTATGCTATTGCCCACGATGCGCCACGCCGAAACACCGGTCCAGTCCTCCAGAACTTTGTTCCACACAACTACTGTCAGGTCCGCGCGCAAAATCACTGCGCCCACCGGCAAGCAATCCAGAACAGCAAAAAAATCCGAGGACTCTTTGTAAGATAGCACAGTAACCTCCTATGCTCCTCGACACATCGTTCGTGCCACGGGTTTCAGCGGCCCGCAGGCTCGAATCGGCCCAAATCACATAACTGCCTAGCTTCGACTCATCGCTCCTGATTCAGCAGCAACAAAGTCATCAATCACTTTTTATAGACACTATTTGTCTTCAAAAGTGTTCCTCAGCCAATATGCATATCGCCATATGGGCAAATCAGATTAATCCGAAACCCCTTCATAAAAACTCTGCACCTCCCGAAATCAACCATAAATCATTGTTAAGCATGAGTTTATATAGGCCACCCCCCTGCCACGCCCCCCTCGCTAATTACCCATACAAACCAAAGGCAGGCATTATTGGACCACATGCCCCTATCATTTTCAGTATAAACAGGTAGAAAGGCTAGTCGTAACCGCCTGCTTCCGCATATACCGGACACCTCCGCCGCGGGCCGGGCCCTAAGCGTCCTCCCAGGGCCATCAACCTCATTACTGCTCCGTCAAACACCAAAGCTAAACCAATACCCGTCAAACACTTGAGCTTATCAACTGTTAATGGCCCTACGGAATCATCAAGCATAAAAAAACTCGGTCGCGACTGGCAAAAAACTTGCATTGCCCCCAAAAAAACGGTACGTTTAGAGCCTGGAACAATAGAAACTACATCATTGTGCATTACACGATTCCGTTAACTTGCGGAGCCAAGATACAACCAGGACTTAGTTGTCATCTGGGGGGTTCGGCAACATCGCCTGCCTTAATAAGCACACCCTATGCACACTTAATTGCTTTGCGATATTATCTATCAAACGATAGTCAGAGTTAAATTATCGAATACTGTGAAAATGCCTGTCTCAAATACGGAACCGGGCAGCTAACTGATATTACTGTCGAGGCAAGCTCTGCCGTAACAAATACCCTGGCAACCCATAAACTTCTTTTAGGAAGATATTCATGCATCTAATTGACTGGCTGATTATGATTTTGCCTGTGTTGGTGGTGATTTACATTGGATTCAAAACGCAGAAGTATGTTAAGGGTGTTTCGGACTTCCTAACCGCCGGGCGTGTTGCCGGGCGATATGTACTCTGCGTCGCCAATGGTGAAGCCGCAATGGGCCTGATCAGTCTGGTCGCGATGTATGAAAGTTTCTACAAGTCAGGCTTCGCCTACGGCTTCTGGGGAGCGATCTCATCACCGATCTTGATCGTATTGGCGATGACCGGTTACTGCGTCTATCGTTTTCGCGAAACCCGTGCTATGACAATGGGGCAGTTTCTTGAAATACGCTATAGCCGCAATTTTAGAATCTTCGCGGGAATATTGCAGTCCATTTCCGGCATCATAAACTATGCCCTGTTCCCCGCGGTAGGCGCCAGATTTGTTGTTTACTATTGCGGACTCCCAGCCCAGCTCGAGGTTCTAGGTTGGGTCTTTCCGACTTTTGCCCTGCTGATGGCCGCCTTCTTGGCGGTGGCGGTAATCATCTCCACCCTGGGCGGGCAGATCACCATCATGACCACCGACTGCATCCAAGGTATCCTAAGCTATCCGATGTATGTCGTCATCGTCTTCTTCCTGCTCTCCAGATTCTCTTGGTTCAACGACATGGCACCGGTAATGCTCGACCGAGACCCGGGAAAAAGCCTTATCAATCCCTTTGACATCGCTAATTTACGGGATTTTAACATCTTCTGGGTAATTGTCGGCATTATAGGCGCTATTATCAACCGAATGGGGTGGTCCGGAACTCAGGGGTATAATGCCGCCGCTAAAGACGCTCATGAGCAGAAAATCGGAGGCGTGCTTGGTACTTGGCGTTCCGGTTTTTCAAGCATGATGTACATACTCTTGGCTGTGGCGGCTTTCACCTACCTCAACTCTGACAAATTTCAAAGCGGTCCTACCGGCGCGGTCTCTTGTCGAACCGAACTGGCTACCAAATCCGTAAATGACGTCATCTCCGGCCCAGCGAACGTTCAGGTTCGCCAAGAAGTCATACAGTACATCAACACCGGTGAAGTCACCCCCACGATACAAGATTGGCTCAACCAAACCGAAGAGACTAGAGTCCTGGAAGAACAAGAAAAGGAGAACATCAGATACGTCGCCGAGGGTGAAGCGGAGCCGGAAGTTACTGCTGAAGAACCATTCGTGGACACCTTGACCGCCGAAGAACGTCAAGCGGCGCGCGAGGCACGAGTCGTAACTGCCAGAGACGCCATCAAAGCCGTCGATCCTGCCGGGTCACAAACCTTCCTTACTATATTCGGCCAAATGCGTGTGCCCATGGCTCTGAGATATATCCTGCCCATCGGTGTCACAGGTATCTTCTGCGCAGTTTGTATTTTCTTGATGATCTCCACCGATACCACATATCTGCACTCTTGGGGCAGTATAGTAGCACAAGATATTATCTTGCCTATCCGAAGAAAACCCTTCACACCCAAGCAGCAACTGCGGTTGCTGCGACTTCTGATCGCGGGTGTGGCGATCTTCGCCTTCTTCTTCAGCTATTTCTTCGGCCAGGTTGATTATATCCTAATGTTCTTCGCCATTACCGGAACGATTTGGCTGGGAGGTTGCGGCCCCGTAATCGTCGGCGGATTGTATTGGAAACGAGGAACAACCGCCGGGGCTTGGGTCGCGCTGATTACCGGATCATCATTAGCCGTAGGCGGAATCATACTCCAAAATAACTGGGTCAGTTATATATATCCGTGGCTTTTTGAACACGGAATGGTCGAAACCGTTGCCGTTTGGCTAAGAACCCTATCGGCACCGTTCGAACCTATCATCGAATGGCGAATGAACAGCGATAAGTTCCCCATCAATTCCCAAGAAATCTACGGCTTCACCATGCTGCTGTCCATCGCGCTTTATGTAATTATCTCTTTGATTACCTGTCGCAAACCGTTCAATATGGACCGCATGCTGCACCGAGGCATATACCATCGCGAAGGAACCCAAGTTGAAAAACAACGCTTTACATTCAAGAGCATAATTCCCCGCTTGATCGGCATCACGAACCAATATACCACCGGCGACAAGATTCTTGCTTGGTCGGTCTTTATCTGGTCATTCGGCTGGGGCTTCGGCGGCGCCTTCGTGGGCGTGGTTATTTGGAATGCTATCAGCCCATGGGGCAATCACGGCTGGTCGATATGGTTCTTCCTCAATAATTTCATTATCGCCGGAACCATCGGGGTAGTATCGACGGTTTGGTTCACCATTGGCGGTATTTTCGGACTGCGCGACCTCTTTAGGTCCCTGGCCGCGAATCAAGAAAACATCCTCGATGACGGCCGTGTTGTAGGCCACGTCTCCGCCGACGACGCCGCGATACTCCATGAAAAAGGCCTCGATGAAGACATTAATAATCAAAACAATAACCAAGACAATGAATAGGAAATTCGCCGTGAAAACAAGCTCGAAAGCCATGCTTAACGTTGTAGTGTCATTGGGCCTATTAATCAGTGTCTGCCTGGTCGCAGGCTGCGATTCTCTGCCCTGGACGCAGGAAACCACACCTCAACGCCCCACCATGATCGCTCGCTACACCGAAACCCCGGTGATAATCGACGGCGCGCTTAACGATGCCGCATGGACCAATGCCGTGGCTTATCCGCTGGCTCTAAGCGCCGATAGACTGGACGCCGGCCAAACTGTCATCGAGCCCGGCGAAGTACGTCTCGCGTGGGACGACAACTTCTTCTATGTCGCCATCTACTTCCAAGACTCCGATATCATCGCTCAGAACAACCAAGACCAAGCCCATCATTACAAATCCGGCGATGTCGCGGAACTGTTTCTCAAGCCGGTTAATTCGACATGGTATTGGGAAATGTACGCTACGCCCAACGGCAGAAAAACAGCTTTCTTCTTCCCCGGACGCGGCCATTTAGGCCTGCCCGGCGTCGAAGACTACTCTTGCGGCCTTCAGACCGCTGCCCAGTGCCAAGGCACTCTAAACGATTGGAACGACCGCGACCAATCATGGATCGCTGAGTTCGCCATGCCCATTCAAGACCTCACCGCTCTCGGTGATACTTTCGCGCCCGAAGGCGACCCTTGGCGCATTCTCGTGGCACGATACAACTACTCCCGGTATCTCTCAAATCCCGAACTTAGCATGGCGCCATCTCTGTCCGTAACCAGCTATCACCGCAACGAAGACTACGCCCAACTGCAATTGCTCAGACCGTAGCCAACGTTCAGCGCTCATCAGCAACCACAACGTCGGCCCTCTGACCTGCCAGTTTTTTTACCCGCGTCAGCATAGAATAGGAACACCAAGGCATCACCCGCCTTCCGTGTTTCTACGTAAGCATGTTGCGCGTTGTCTGCTACCGCTCCCACCTTTTTCAACCGCCGACAACCCCACCCCCTAACGGTCACCCCAACTTTCCTCCAAAATCTCACAAGCCCAGAGCATTTCCAACCTGACACAAAGAATTACATATTCAAGCCGTCAGATTGCCGATTAGGGCATTGGTAAGATCATGTCGCAGTACCAAGGAATGCACAAGTACAACCGTACTAGTAATCCCTGTCTGCCAAATGACTTACGCAAATAATGAGAAAAATAGAGTTGTATCACAAACCAACAGCGTGATTACACAGCAATGCGAATTCACAGCAGTTATTGGAACTACCCGTTAGCCGGTGCTTCTAAATACCTATGCAATTATTGATAAACATATGACGAAAATTTCCCAAAAACCGACCACCACCAGCCCAAGCAATATCTTTTGGGAGTTCGTCATTATTTTGCTGCCGGTAGTTATCGGTACTGTGATCGCGATATATCTCGACGCGTTCGACCACATGGTGCAATTTTTTCATCAGCACGAAGACCTTGAATTCGATGAGTATTTTGTCGGTGTCCAAGCTGTTATCTTCGGCCTGGCAATCTTCTCAATACGCCGCTGGCTCGACACCAGAAGACACTTGGCTCACCGAAGAACAATCGAAAATAAATTGCGCCTTCAAACTAGAGAATTCGACCTAAAAGCCAAACAGATTCAATGCATCTACGACATATCCAACCTCACCTCCGCAACCGAAATCCCGCTCGAAGAATTGCTCAAGAAAGCCGTTCAACTGACCCCGTCCGGCTATGAATATCCCGAACACGTAAATGTCCGCATTCAATATAAAGACAAGGAATTCTTGTTAAGGGACAACTTCGATCAGCACAACAACTGTATCGCTGCCGAGATAATACAAGAGAACAAAATCGTAGGAAAAATAGAAGTCTGCGGCCTGGAACCCAAAGATTCTTGTCCACCTCAACTCGTCCTGTCCAAACAGAAACTCCTCGACGAGATCGCTGACAGATTAAACAACGCGATCGCACGCAGCAAAGACAAATCCGCTGTAAAAGACAGCAGAGAACGCCTCCAAGGCGTAATGGCCAGCGTACCCAACGCTATATGTGTACTCGACCTCAAGGGCCGGTTCACCATGGTCAATCAATCCGCAACCAAACTAACCTACTATCTTGCCGACGAACTCATCGGGCAACCGGTACTGATGTTATTCGAAGAACAATTTCAAGATGATGTCAAGAAACATCTCGAAGACGTTCGCAATACCGGAAATACTGTATCCCAATTGGAAATTGAATTGGTTCGACGTATCAGTCACCCCATCTTCGTCAGCATCAACCTCTCTCCGCTTTACGAAAAAGGCCTTGTCAATAATATCGTTATGACTATCGAAGACATCACCGAACGCAAAAAACTCGAAAGCCAACTCCTGCAAGCCCAAAAACTCGAAGCCATCGGACAATTAGCGTCCGGCGTCGCTCACGAAATCAACACCCCGACCCAATACGTCGGCGACAATACTCAGTTCCTCCAAGAAGCGTTCGCGGACCTAACAAACTTCAGCCAACAATGTCAGAAGATCGCTCAATCCGATCAAGTTGCCGAGCTTGTCGGAACCGAACTTCAAGAACTCGCACAACAGATCGATCTCGACTTCCTGCTCCAGGAAATCCCCCAGGCCATACGACAAAGCCTCGAAGGAATCGACCAGATCGCCCAGATCGTCCGAGCCATGAAAGATTTCGCCCACCCGGGAAAAAACGCCAAAACCAACGCCAATCTCGAAGACATCGTTCAGAACAGCCTAACGGTCTCCAAAAACATCTGGAAAAACGTCGCTCAGATCAAACTCGAATTCGAGCCCGATCTACCGGAAGTCTTCTGCTTACCCAGTGAAATCGGACAGGTCGTCCTGAACCTCGTCATCAATGCCGTCGATGCCATCGAAGAAGACCTCCAGAGCAGACCCAATCGCGAACCGGGACACATTACCATCTCCGCCCGCCAACAAGACCAATGGACCCAATTAACCTTTACCGACAACGGGCCAGGCATCCCGCCAAATATTCAAAGCAAAATCTTTGAACCCTTTTTCACAACCAAAGCCATCGGAAAAGGCTCAGGCCAAGGCCTCGCTATCGTGCGGTCCATTATCGTCGATAAACACCAAGGCAAAATACACCTGGAAAGTAACCCCAATACCGGAACAACCTTTGTGGTCTCGATCCCAACCGCCCCCGAAAACACCCCCCAAAATCAGCAATATTTACAGCAACTCTGCGATTCAGAACAAAATTAACAACAGTATGGGTGTTAAAAAAAACGGCCGCACCGACGATGACGACGGCACGGCCGTTTCAGGTTCTGTAATCAAACACCGCCAAAGCTAAAAAATCACGTTTCCACAATTACGCCAAAACGCAAATATCTCAAGACGCCTCACTCAATAGCTCAGACGCCCATAGGCCTTAGGGTATTTGTCCTTTCGCGGCACTTACGCCTACAGATCCTGCCCTTTTACTGTCCGGCGGCGATTGGCATCTGCACGAGCCATCGCTTTGTCCAGAGCGCAATACAGCATGTCTGAGGCTGCCTGAATGATCTCAGAGCTGCACATGCATCCCTTGCTCTTGACATATGCCTTAACCTTGCTTGCTACTACCAATACTTCCTTGTTGGCACTCTTCTTGGCCTTGACGGCCTTTTTCGTGGCTTTCTTTTTCTTAGCCATAGTGTTAATTGTCCTCCGTGATTTAAACGAAAAGGGGGAACAGAATCATTTGGATTACACGCATAATCCTGCCTAAGTGTGCCCCGAAAACCGCCTAAAAGCAACAAAAAAAATACCAATCTACTCAAATTTTGCCTTAAAACCCTAATTTCAGACCACATTAGACTTCTGGGATAACCACTTTTGCCCTGAAACCCCCTCTAAAATACAATACAACACAGTTGTTTGATACCCCAAAAACCTCCCAAAAGCTATCGCGTCAAGGCTTCATCACCCAAAAACTAGTTAAGCAAAACCACAAAACCAATTCCTAACTTCGTCTTCTAATTATCCGCCTATCTCAGCACGTTTTTTGTGCTATACTATGAGAAGTCGGCCTTAACAATAAGCCAACCTTGAAAATTCATGAGAATCCGAACCTGCACCTGAAGACACATGCTCCCAAATCAATTTGCCGAAACTGAACCACAACATCCGGATTCTTCAGCTTCTCTCCGCCCGGCCAAGGCGTAGCAGTCGCGTCAAATAGCTAAAAACAACCGAAAAATCTGAAAATCCTAGTCCACCCCCAATCGACCACTATTCTTTACTCTAACGTAAACCTTTATAATATTTACACTAACAACAAAGAATCCCCTTGAGACAACATCGCTGCTCGTTGCCGATCCGCCGTCGGTTTTTTTGCCCTAAAACACTCAAAAAAACCTATTTTTCCAGTTGATTCCATCGCCCCTCAACTGCATTATATTGGTGATTCCGTCTGACGGTTCTGCCGGAAGAGCAGGCTCAAATTTACACGATAATCGCTCCATAATCGAGTAATCACCAATCAGACGCCGAATACAAAAATACCAATATTGTCATTTCCGCACCGGCGGGAATCCAGAAATACACAAGCCGGGCTTTTTACCGCCCTCGGATGTGCTTTGGTTGTTTTTTTCCAGGACTGCCATATGAACGATATCTATGAATTTGAAGATTTGGATGAAGATGCCCCACAAGTGGTAACTTACGCACGAAATCCCCAGGAAGCTGAAACCTTGCGTGTTCTGCTCGAAGACCATGACATCCCCGTGACTGTCAGCGCCGAAGATGTTCCACCTGTTGCGGATAAACACAAAGGCATCGCTATCATGGTGCCCGCCGAACTGCTCGCCGACGCCAAAGAGGTAATTCAAGAACGAACCATCGTTGATAGTGAGTTCGCCGATCATCTAGAGGAATTCGACGGCGAGGACGAAGACGAGGACGAGGACGAGCTTGATGGCTTCGGTCCCGACCTCATGGACGATGACCTCTTTGACGAAGACGACCATCACGACGACTACGATGAATTAGAATACGACGACAGTTTTGACGATGATAACCTTGAGGAACTTTATTAATGACTGAATCGACCCCGCCCGAAAGCCAACAGACGCAAACCCAACGCTGCGACGCGGACCGCCGCAAACAGAAGGAAAGACGCCAAGGTGCCGATCGGAGGGTCGCCCAAGTCCCCTTCGAAGGCGAAGATCGTCGTAGCGGCACCGACCGCCGATCAACCGCCGAAATGGATCGCCGCAGTGGATGGGATCGAAGACGAGGGCCGGGAGTTAGACGTTCCGATGAACGACGCGCCGCCGAAGAAGGTGAAATGAACGACGAACAATTTGAATTCATCAAAGCCATCGAAGAATACAAAAAGGTCAACAGAAGACCATTTCCTACCTTCACCGAAGTCCTCGAAATCGCCAAGGCCCTCGGCTATCGAAAAGTCGCTGAGCCCACCCCTCTAAACCAAAACTCTAATGACAACTAAATTAACCCAGACTGCCGACCAACCAAAGGCGACGGGACCTGCTGCTTCCGCGCCCGCACACACAGATAACCTAAATCAGCCGTCAAACCAATCACAGGCCTCGGCAAAAAATATCTCCGCCCTTGTGTATAACGTCAGCCCCATCGGCTGGGCTACCTGCAAATGGCTCAGCAAGATCTACCCCCCCTGCCTCTTCTCCAAAATCAACGGCATCAGCCTCCGCAACATCCCTACCCCCCAATTACCCGCTGATGACTGGGTTCGCGTGCGCACCTTGCTCGGAGGAATCTGCGGCACCGACCTCGCCATCATCGCCCAGAAACAACCGCCCAACTCAATTCTGCAATGCTACAGCTCCATGCCCATGCTCCTCGGCCACGAAAACCTCGCCGTGGTCGAATCTGTTGGCCCCAAAGTAGATCCCGAATGGATCGGCCGCCGTGTCTGCGTCGAACCCACTCTCGGCTGTCAGGCCCGCGGCATCCAACCCCCTTGCCCACCCTGCACGCAAGGCGCTTTCGGCGCCTGCGAAAACTTCTCCGACAATGCCTCCGGCTCCGCTCAATTGCCCCCAGGAACCAGCATCGGCTACAACAATCGCACCGGCGGCTCCTACGGCTCCCACTTCGTCGCCCACCAAAGCCAACTTATCCCCGTCCCCGACTCCATCTCCGACGAACAAGCCGTTCTAACCGATCCCGCCGCCTGCGCCCTTCATGCCGTGCTTCGCGCCGACCTCAAAGATGTCCAACAAATACTAGTTTGTGGCGCCGGAGTACTAGGACTCGCCATCATCGCCTGCCTGCGAGCCATCGGCTGTACCGCCCGCATCGACGCTTTAGACCGCGGTGGTTATCTCAAAAACCTCGCTTGCCAATTGGGCGCCGATAAATTCCTCCTGCCCCCCAAAAACAAAACCGCTCGCTTCGAGCTCATCGCTCAGCAAACCAAAGCCCGCATCCAACGCAGTCGATTTGGCAACCTAATGCTCGACGGCGGCTACGATATCGTCTTCGATTGCGTAGGCTCCACCCAAACCATCAACGAATCCTTAAAATGGACCGCCGCCCGCGGACAATTCATCATGGTCGGCACAGGCCACGGCGGCAAACTCGACCTCACCCCAATCTGGTTCCGCGAACTCTCCATCAAAGGAGCATACGGCCGACAATTCGAGAACTACAACCACAAAACCATCAACACCTACGCCTTGGTCCACGAACTCATCACCGCGGGAAAACTAGACCTCACCCCCCTGCTGACCCATCGATTCAGCCTCAACCAATATCGACAAGCCCTAAACGTCGCAATCAACAAAGCAAAACACCAAGCAATCAAAGTCGCCTTCGATTTCCGCTAGGCACTCCGCAAAACCAATCCTCGGTCAATCTATTCGTGGCTGTTCGCCGCCTCCCCTGTCAACGTCGCTACCAATCTGCCGATATTCGGCATAGCGCTATTGAAAATCGGCACCGTCGTGAACTCCTGCAGCTCCTTAACCAACAAAGGCGAACTGCTGCACAAGCCGCTGATCAAGTCAGGCGTCAACCCAAACCGGTTCTTCAATATATCCAAACCGCCGATCGCGCCAAAGGCGTCGGCTGCGCAAAAAACGAATCGATGTATCCGCTTTTTTACTTCCTCCGACCGCAGAAGCATCGCTGTCTCTCGCTGGATCACGCCGTCAGCCAACTCCACCACCCAATAATTCTCCGGGTTGTTGGCGTACTTCAAATCCAACTCATCGAATATGTGCAGCAATTCTTCTTCCGACAGCATATACGTCGACGGATACCCCAAATACGTAAAGTCCGCGTAGTAGCTCGCCCCCGCGTCGTTCATGTGCAGAATATCTTTCAGACTCGCTGTGCCCGTCACCTTACATCCGCGCACACCAATGCCGCGCGTCGATAACGCCCTGCAGCATGCCGCAGCCGCCAACGATTTGCCCGAATTCATCGACGTCCCGCACACTAAAATCATCTTCGACCGCTTACCCCTTTTTTCGCGGTGCTTCGCTCGCACCAACGGGTAATTCCGCGTGTTCAGTACCTTCCCTTCGCCGTCGCAAACATAACCCAACACCTTTATTCGCGTCGGATCCTTAATCAGCGCGTTTTTACAAATCACCACCCCCGCCAAACCCGACCGAGCTGTCAGGTCAACCTCGTCCAGCGGCTCCTGCGGCATCAACGCTTCGTAATAATCCGGCGCATAGCGATTCCCAAAAACAAATATCGCTTTCGTCCCGTCGTGTATCTGATGAATCCGCCCCGATGTATTCTCTAACCCCGAATGCTGTCCGATGTTCACCACTTCGCCATAAAAAACATCCCCCACCTCCGGCACCCGCTCCATCGGCTCATAATACCTGATCTGGCTCCGCTTCAAACTAAATGCCGCGCTAGGCAATACAAAACCACGTTTTATCTTGTTCAATAAACCTTATCCTTATCTATAAAAACAATACCCACAGTCAAATTTACAGGCCCAAAGAATATCCCCCTGCCTGCCAACACGCAAGCACTAAATTCCCTCCCGAAAAACCTAATTCCAAAGCCCCAATCCGCGTTTTTAAGGCAGCGCCGAATCCATCCAATGGGCCGCCAAAACCGCGAAATCATTCAGATCCACGCGGTTGGCCGTCTCGTCCAGATTCGAACCGTAACAATTGTAATTGCTTTCATCGCACGGTTCGTTGAGCCACTGCCAAGCAAACACAGCAAAGTCAACAATGTCAACCTTGCCGTCAAAATGCACATCGCCCGGAATACGTGTAACCGTAACATCCAAATCAGCACTTGTCATCTCGAACGGAACTATGCCCGGCACCGAAGCCCCCGAACCATCCAAACCATGGTTATGGTACCACAACTGCCACATCGTATCACCCCAAGCTCGCAACTGAGCGAAAAATGGATCCGTTTGAATAATATAAGCTTCAGGTTCGCCCGAAGGTGTCGGCGAAGGCAATGTTCCGCCAACGCCGTTGATTTCGTCCCGCAAAAATTCAATGTACTCGCGCGATGTTCCTTGATAGTAAAGCGAAACCTCCACGTGGTCCGCACCGGTCGTACAGCTAAGCTCAACAGCGTCGTAACCACCGGCATATTCCACGGCCGTGAAATATTCCGGCGCACTCTCACCATGCCACACCGGTTCTGATAGCCTATCAACAGCGGCCGCCACATCAAAACCACGAGGCGGAATACGATTATCCTTGGAACGTCCCGTAGCCAGCACAAAATGGAAGGTATGATCCTCGCCGGTCAGCGTACTGCTCGGATGAACTTCATAAACCAACTCATCCACGTATGCTTCATTATCCGCCAAAGCCGGCGACGAAGCCGAGTGCGGCAATCCCCTCAGCGTGCCAACCGTCGAGTCATACGGATTGACCTCATAAACCAATTCACCCCCGGCATACAAACGCACGTTCACAAACATCCGCCTGCCTTCTGGAAAGCCGCTTATCAGCTTGTGCGGCGTATTGTTCTGCACCTCAAACTCCACCACCCCGCTGTATGGATCATAGCTCAAATTCTTAAACGTCGCCGCCACTGACAACTGATCCAGCGCCCGGCTCGCCCCGTACGCCAATTCCGCCCCGCGCCCCGTCGGCGATTCGCCCGCAGTCAAATCAAGCGTCAGCACCGCGGGCCCTTGCGACATTAAAGCCGCGTTCGTCGCGTCATACACCGGCCCCGTCGGGTCCAGCGACGCCAGTATGTGAGATATCCAAGCGTTACCGCCGGTCATATCATGAAACGGCACCCCGCTATGCGGATGTTCGGTACTCTGCGTCGGCCGAATCGGAGTACCATTTTTGTTACACCCCAACCCCACGCGACCCCGCATGTGGCAGTCCTGACAAGCCGCCACGGAATTTATCTGCGTCAATGCCGCGAATTCCGGATTAGTTGCCGCGCCCCCTTGAGCCGCGTAATCACTCAGCATAAACTCCGAAAAAGTACGCTCAACGTGAAAGTACCGAAAAGCGCTATATTGTTCGCTTATCAAATGAACGCCCCCGGATTGGTCCGGCAAACCCGAAAACCCCAGATTCGCCAATGCCGGGTTCGATACATCATGACACGTTCCACAAAAATAACGAGACCTATGATAACGCGAATACCGAACGTCGTGACGCGCCGAGTGATCCGCAAAAGGCGCACGCTTCGCCGCGGTATCCGCTACATAATACTGCCCCGAAGCGTTCTCAGTATATGTCGAGTAAATAGGCAGATTGAATTTATTGTAGAATGGATCACCGGAAAAAGTCCGCAGCGCCGCCGCTAAAGTCTGGTCCGCCAAATACGTCGTGGTAGCTTCGTTTTGCGCCAACGTCGGATTATTCACCGGATCGGTATTCCCCGCTTCGTCCCAATAGTTAACCCAATCGTCTCCTTCACGTGTGCCAGCATAAGTACCTTCGTGGAACGGATCATACATCTGATGACAAAAATCGCAATGCAAACCGTCGAAGTCCTCAGCCGTCATCAGCGTCGCGTTGGTAGGGTCGGATCGCCCCGCCAGCCAACCCCCGGGAAAGTGACAACGAAGGCAAAGATCACCGGCATTGGGATTACCCAACGCCCAAACCGAATCCTGCAAAGCTACGGTAAGACAAGCATAGAAGATGGGATCACGTGCCGCTTGGGCCATCATCGACCCCATCCAATCACTGCCGATCGTAACATCCTTTGCCGGATCCAAATGACAATTCAAACAACGGTTCGGTGCCTCCAACACAACAGCCTGCACCGGCTGCGTGCCCGGCATACGCAGAAGTTCATCATCTTCCACCACCAAAGCCGTCCAAGCATACAGTAGATAAACACTCCCCAACAGAACCGCAGCACCAAGCAGAATGATCTTTTTCATCACTTAGGCTCCCTCAATAACAGCACTAAATGCGTTTTTTGGCCTAATATCCATCAATGTCAGACCATTATGATCACACATACCCGCCCGCTCGCCTCACATCATAACCATTAGAGAAGTTATTATACCAAAATCCCCCACATCAAATCCAGCTATTTGTGATTTTCTCTGCCGATTGGGGCGTATTCATCTGCTGCCGTAGCGTTGTTTCATCTCTTGATATTTGCCGCAGGTTAGTTTGCCTTCGGGACAGCCGTGTTGGCGGATGCATTTGGGACCTACGGGGTTGAATATGGCCGGGCACGCTTGGCGGAGTTGTTGGAGCATTTGCTCAGCCACGCCGCGAATTTCCCATTGGGCCCGTTGGCACAGCCGTTCCTCCAAGAAGTGCCAGAGTTCGCGGGCGTTCATGGTAACGAATATCTTGGTTTCGCAGGCGTTGGGCAAAACATAGCGGGCGTCTTCGTTGCTCTTTTCACCTTTAGCACCGAGAGCTCGTTGGAGAATGCCGTAACGCTTGCCGATAAGTTCCATCGTGTCGCGATAAAACTGTTGGGCATCTTGGGCTTGGCCGTCAACCTCAACGGTCTTACCCTCAAACTGCGGCGGCACAACATAGTCAAAATTCTGATGGGAAACGTATCGCTGACTGCGTTGGGAATAACTAGCCACACGATGACGCACCAGTTGATGCGTCATCGCGCGGGAAACACCTTCGATAAGAAACGTGAAATTAGCGTGTTCGATAACGCTCATATGCCCCATGCCGATAACACGGTCGATGAACTTCTCAGCATCGTCTTTATCCTGCTCCAGGATATTGTCGGTATCAGAGGCATAGCAGAGTTTACCAGCCGCGGCAACCCGGGCTTCAGCGTCCACGGTGGAACTAACGAGCGTAACTTTGGCGGTAACTTGACCCATCGATAATCCTTTATCGTGGTGAACAATTAACGTCCTTGTTCACGGCTTATTGGCAAGCGTCCACTGCCTCTAATGGCCGTGCAACGGCTTGCCCAGCAGCGCATCGGACACTTCCGCCAAGGACTCGCAGAACGTCGGATGGCCGTGAATCGTGGCGTTCAGTTCATGCAGGGTGCATTCGGACTTCATCAGCACAGCGATTTCTTGGACAATATCAGCGGCGTGCGGGCACATAAGATGAGCGCCCAGAATTACATCTTCATCATCAGCAACGACCTTGACAAAGCCGTCCGTTTCGTCATAGGCCATCGCCATGCCGCTGGCGGCCATTTGGAACTTAGCTTCGCGAGCGTCAAAACCTTCAGCCTTGGCTTGTTCGAGCGTTAGACCAACCCAAGCGACTTCCGGATGCGTATATACAGCCGAGGGAACAATCGCGTAGTCTTCGCTGTCTTCGGTGCCGCAGATGTTATTCGCAGCCACAGCCGCTTGACGCGAAGCCACATGAGCTAGTTGCCATTTGCCGGTCACGTCGCCTATGGCGTAAATATTGGGAACATTGGTGCAGCAGAACTCATCGATTTCGACAAAGCCTTTGTCGTTGACTTTAACCCCGGCGGCTTCCAAACCAATACCAGCCGAGACAGGCCTGCGACCGGTGCAAACCAGAGCCAATTCAGTTTCGATTTTTTCGCCGGACTGCAACTTCGCTTGGACCCCTTTGCCGCCCAGTTCCATCTTTTCCACACCCACACCAATATGCAAATCAACACCTTGCTCCTTGAAGTGCTTCGTCATGGCCTTGGAAATATCTTTGTCAGCCATGGGCAGCAAACGGTCGAGCATTTCGACGATGGTGACTTTGCAGCCTAGCTCAGCGAAAACAGTGGCGAACTCACAGCCGATAACGCCCCCGCCTACAATCAGCAGCGATTTGGGCATGGTCTCCAGATCAAGAATCTCGGTACTGGTCATAACCTTGCTGCGATCCTGAGGGAAAAAGCCCGGCACCGCCGGTTCGGAACCGCTGGCGATAATAATATTCTCTGCCTTCAACTGCTCGGTGGTGCCGCCGTTAAGGGCGACTTCCACGGTGTTGGCGTCGATGAGCTTGGCTTTGCCGCTGAAGACATCAACCTTGCGACCTTTGAGCAACCCCGCCACACCGCTGCGCAGCTTGGCTACAACGCCGTTCTTACGTTTGATGAGAGTGGCCAGGTCAAACTTCCAGTCTTTGACGGTAAGGCCGTGTTCAGCCCCGGCTTTCATATTGGCGACAATCTCGCTGCTATGGAGCATTGTTTTGGTGGGGATACAACCGGTGTTCAAACAGGTGCCGCCGAGGTAGGTGGATTCGATGATGGCGACCTTTTGCTTTTGGCCGGCCAGCCTGAGAGCCGCCACGTAACCACCGGGACCCGCACCGATAACTATACTATTGTACATTGGCATTCCTTGATATCAGTAATTGGATACTTTAGTTAAATCGTGTAAAAACAACAACTAACCGTCGCAATTGGCGCCCACAGAAATGCTCAACGCGAAGGCTGTAATAAAAACCCAGATTATAGTGGCTACCAGCATCACTGACAAGCGATTTGTCATAAGACACCCCGTTGGCGTACCGAAACTGGAACAATCCCTAAAGCGTTAAAAGCTCTGGTGGAAACAATCAAAACATGCTAAGCTTTGGCCATGACATACTTAGCAATACCTATAAAAGTTGAATCCGCAGCCGTGGCGCAAGATTTGATCGCGCAGGCGGCCCAGGCCGGAGCGGACATAATCGAACTACGTTTGGACTATCTGACAATACCGACCGCAGACGCGGTACGCCAGGTCGTGGCCGAGGCCCGACAGACCGGATGTAAAGTATTGGCTACCTGCCGGGCGGACTGGGAGGGCGGCAGCTTCAAGGGCAGCGAAAAGGGCCGTAACGCGATACTGAAACAAGCAGTACGGGCCGGCGCGGACTATGTCGATATCGAATCAGCCTGCCGAGCGGATGGGGAAATCCAAATTGAATCCATTCTGGGTAAGACGGAAACCAAGTTGATCCGCAGCAATCATGATTTTAATGAGTTGCCCGGCGATTGGGACAAGCGATTGGCCCGACTCGCTCAGCAACAACCCGATATCGCAAAGATAGCTTATAAAGCGAACAAAATTACCGATTGCTTCGCGGCATTGGATTGGCTGCATAGCCAACAGCAGCAAAAACACTCAGCTATCGCCATGGCGATGGGCGAAGCCGGAACAATAACGCGACTGTTGGCGAAGAAACTCGGAGCTTTTCTGACATTCGCCAGCCTCGGTGATGAACAAGCAACAGCGCCAGGACAGGTAACAGCCAAAGACATACGGCAGTTATACCGATTCGACGCAGTAAACGCCCAAACAAAATTGTTCGGCGTGGTGGCCTGTCCCGTGGGGCATTCGATGAGCCCGGCGATTCACAACGCAGCCTTTGCAGAGACAGACTTTGACGGTCTCTACGTCCCTTTATTAGTTGCGCCGCATTTTTCCGAGTTCCAGGGGATGATCCACGCTTTTTGCAGACGCCAATGGCTGCACCTGCGAGGGTTGAGCGTAACAATACCGCATAAGGAAAACGCGCTGCGATACCTGCAAACGATCAACGGAAAAATCGACTCGTTAGCCGCTAAGATTGGCGCGGTCAACACAATGATATTCAGTGAAAATGGTGAGGTCAGCGGCTGCAATACCGATTACCCCGGCGCTCTCAAAGCGATAATGGACGGCGCAAAGATGGGTCAAGGTGACTTTAAGGGATTGCCCACAGCTATCTTCGGCGCCGGAGGCGTGGCGCGGGCTTTGGTAGTTGGCCTAACGGATTTGGGAGCCAACGTAACAATTTATAACCGCACAGCAGAGAAGGCGGAAAAACTCGCAGCGGAATTTGGCTGTGAGGCAGCCCCCTTGGAAGCAATTGGTGATCTAGACGCCAAACTGATTATCAACTGCACCAGTTTGGGGATGACGCCAAACACGAATCAGTGCTGCGTCGGCGCCGAGGCGATCAAACCAGGCATGATCGTGTTTGATACGGTTTATAATCCGTTGCAGACACAATTACTGAACTACGCGCGGGCAGCCGGAGCGGTAGCAATTGACGGCCTAACAATGTTCGTCAACCAAGCAGCCCTGCAATTTGAGCTGTTCACCGGCCAAAACGCCCCCACCGACATAATGCGGCAAGTGGTGCTAGAACGGCTTTAGAGTGAAAAACACCCTCGACGATCACCTTGGCTGGGGGACATGAGAAAAGGATAGCTGTTATGCGAATAATCCTGATTCTTTTCGCAGCTCCGATTATACTGCTCGGCTTTGCGCTGTTGGTGATGTTGGTCCCTTTGCCTGGACCGTTGCCCGAGGCTCGCAGTGATGGGCGAAATCTCATCGCGGCCATTAGCACGGGAATTCTGGCTCTGATCGGCCTTGTCACGCTAACGATCCACATAGTGCGCGCCCTTCGTTTAAGTGGCAATCTGGAGCAAAGCTTACTCGAGCCCTTCACCAAGGAAACATTTACTTGCGAAAATTACCAGGTAGTCGGCCGAAAATTTCAGGGCCAAGTAGCTGGATGTTCCGTGCAAGCCGAGTTCATACCGCCCAAGGCGATGCAGCATGCTTTGTTGAATATTTACGTTCAAGCTGATATTGGTTTCAACGCCGCGATTGGGGCAGCCAAGCCTATATTGGCCCAGCGTGGTTGCAAGCAGGTAGAACTGGCCGACGAGGTTCTAAAGCATTTGCGTATTTACAGTGATAATGAAGAACAACTTAAAAACCTGTTACAGCGAAGTGAATACAAACAAGCCATCGCTCAACTGTTGAGCGAACAGAAACTTTTAGGCCTGCGTGAGCTTTACATTCAACCGAAAAAGATCCATCTTCGCGCCCGCCCCACCGCCGCGGTTACTTCCCAACATACCGAACAATGGCTCAAGAATTTGATTACTTTGGCCGGCCGGAATAATCCAAGTAAAGGGTAAAGCATGACAATACGTTGTTTTATCGCTGTGGAACTGGAGCAGGCGGTGCAGCAGCAGTTAGGAAAGGTCCAAGAGAGCCTTAGAAAACAATTATGCAAAGAGCTGGGCTACGAGCCGCACAGCATAAAATGGGTCGTGCCGGAGAATATTCACCTAACGTTAAAGTTCCTGGGCGATATCGATGACTCAGCGGTGGGTGAAGTTTGCACAGCCGTGAAATGCGCAGCCGAGGGAATAACGCCTTTTGATATTTCTATTGGGGGGCTTGGATGCTTTCCGCCCAACAAGCCTACGCGAATTCTATGGGCCGGTCTGGCGGAGCCGAGCCCTTCACTGATGCAACTGCAAAAGAGCGTCGATCATGAATTGACGCAAATAGGATTCCCGCCGGAACATCGCGGGTTTTCTTGTCATTTTACTTTGGCTCGTATCCGTCAATTGCAGTTAGGCAGGGATGTGCAAAAGCTGATTTCCGAGCAGCCTCCCAGCAACACTCTCTGCCAAGAAGTCGCTGAAATCACCATTTTTCAGAGCGAACTAACTCGCCAGGGGTCTATCTACACACCAATGCAGCACGTCGCTCTAGGTAGATAAAGTCTTTCCCGCACCGCATTTACGCACCTCGTTGTTACCCGTACCGAATTCTTGTTAACTAATTATCTAACAAAAATTCAAATTAGACTAAAAAACCTAACAAATCACGAACATTTTTGCCGATTATCTATTGACGTAAGCCCGGTTTGTCGTAACATAGCCGATGTCGGTAGGAAGATTAATGTTATCCATATACTAAAACAGTAATACAAATTCCAGAAAAAGGAGCCACCCATGGCCAAGAAGACCAAAGCAGCCAAGACAACCGAATCAACATCAGGCACTTCCTTGGAGCGTGCCCTGAGCCAAATCGAAAAGCAGTTTGGCGAAGGAGCGATCATGCACTTGGACGAAAACGCCGTGGCCCATATTGAGGGTATCAGCACCGGCGCTCTTTCGCTGGATATCGCTTTGGGCGGTCGCGGTTTGCCTCGCGGTAGAATAATCGAAATGTTCGGCCCGGAATCTAGCGGCAAAACAACTCTGGCCCTCACAGCCGTCGCTCAAGCGCAAAAAGCCGGAGGTGTCGCGGCTTTCATCGACGCTGAACACGCGCTGGATCCATCTTGGGCTAAGCGAATCGGTGTCAATCTGGAAGCTATGTTGGTATCGCAGCCCGATTCGGGCGAACAGGCGCTCAATATTGTCGAAATGCTCGTCAATAGCAATGCCGTCGATTTGATCGTCGTTGACTCGGTGGCGGCTCTTATACCCCAAGCGGAAATTCAAGGGGAAATAGGCGATTCGCATGTAGGATTGCAGGCCCGGCTCATGAGCCAGGCAATGCGTAAACTCACCAGCAATATCAATAAAAGCCGTACTTGCCTTATTTTTATCAATCAGATACGAGAAAAGATCGGCGTAATGTTCGGCAACCCGGAAACAACACCAGGCGGCCGAGCGCTCAAATTCTATTCCTCAGTACGCTTGGATATCCGACGAATCAGCACGATCAAAGATAACACCGGAGCAATTGGCAACCATGTTCGTACCCGCGTGGTAAAGAACAAAATCGCGCCTCCGTTCCGCGAGACCGAGTTCGATATTATGTTCAACGAAGGTATCAGTATCGAAGGCGATTTGATCGATCTGGCAACCAATAATGACATCCTCCAAAAATCCGGCGCGTTTTTGCGTTATAACGGTGAGACGATCGGCCAGGGCCGCGAAAAAGCCAAGGAGTACTTGCGCGACAACCCCAAAGTCGCCGCGGAAATCAAGAATCAAATCCTGGCTAAGCTCGGTATGGTGTTGAAGTCGAACGCAAAGCCCACCACCAAGGCCGCCCCTGAAGGCTCATCGATCAAGGAAATACCCAGCGATGCTGATAGCGGTAAGAACCCCAAGAAAACCGCCAAAAGCTAAAAGCTCAACTCCAATAAGCCAATTGGCATAGAAAACAAATCCCACTCGGCCGGGCCGCGACAAAACGACCCGGCTGTTTCTTTGTCCAAGGTAAGGTTCCAGCCCTTATACCGCACCCGGAGCTACGCCAAAAACGGTTAGCCATTGACAAAACCACCCATTTGCACCATATTACAGCGTTCGGGTTACTACCCGATTACCGCGATAGGTCACAAGCGATCCGTGTGGAACGCCGGACTTCACCCAGAACCAAGCAAGAGAAAACATGAAAACCGCTAAAGAAATCCGTCAAAACTTCATCGAATTCTTCGAACAAAATGGCCACAAGTTCGTCCCCAGCAGTCCGGTTGTGCCATTGGACGACCCAACACTGCTGTTCACCAATGCGGGAATGAACCAGTTTAAGGATATTTTCCTGGGCGCTAAGGTGCCGCCTCAAAAACGAGCGGTCAACAGCCAAAAATGCATCCGGGTAAGCGGCAAACACAACGACCTGGAAGAAGTCGGCAAAGACACCTATCATCATACGTTCTTTGAAATGCTGGGCAATTGGTCGTTCGGCGACTACTTCAAAGCCGAAGCGATTGAATGGGCTTGGAAACTGCTCACGGAAGTTTGGGGCATCGACGGCAATCTTCTGTGGGCGACGGTATTCGGCGGCGACACCGCCGACGGAGTCCCAGCCGACACCGAAGCCGAGAAACTCTGGCCCGAGAAAAGCAGCATACCACCGGAGCGTGTGCTGCGTTTCGGACGCAAGGACAACTTCTGGGAAATGGGCGACATCGGACCTTGCGGCCCCTGCAGCGAAATCCACATTGATTTGGGACCAAAGGCGTGCGACAAGAAGGGGGTGGCGGGGCACATTTGTCGCGTTAACGGCGATTGCGCGCGCTTTATCGAACTTTGGAACTTGGTGTTCATTCAATACAATCGCGACGAACACGGCAAATTACACGATCTGCCCGAGAAGCATGTCGATACCGGCGCGGGGTTGGAACGTGTCGTGGCGGTGCTGCAGAATAAATCGTCGAATTATGATACTGATTTGTTCATGCCGATCATCGATCACATCGCTGAGCTATCGGGCAAAAAATATAACGGCCAGCTCGGCAATGAAACCGACAACGCCTTTCGGGTTATCGCGGACCATATTCGCACGTTGACATTCGCCATTACTGACGGAGCGACCCCGAGCAATGACGGGCGTGGCTATGTTTTACGTCGTATCTTGCGGCGGGCGATTCGCTTCGGGTTGCTGCTGGATATACACGAGCCGTTCCTTTATAAACTCGTGCCGACCATCGTGGATTATATGGGTGAAGCGTTCCCGGAACTCGCCGGCCGGGCACAGCACGCCGCCAACGTTATCCAGGCGGAGGAGGCCAGTTTCGGCAGAACTCTCGAACAGGGTATCAGAATATTCGATAACGCCGTAGCCGAACTGCAGGAAGCCAATCAAAACCAACTGCCCGGCGAACAGGCATTTCGTCTGTATGATACTTACGGATTCCCCCTGGACCTAACGCAACTAATGGCCGAGGAACGCGATTTGACCGTTGATGTCGCGGGGTTCAATGAACTCATGGAACAGCAACGGGCCCGAGCCCGGGCGTCGCAGAAAGACATCTCGTATCAGGCTGACACGCTGGCGGAGCTGCTTCCGGATTGTGACGATACACAGAAATATCACACAACCACGCTCAAGGCGAAGCTGCTGGGCTATGTGGACGATAACGGCTATATTACCGAAGGCGCGGTTCCACCCAAGACCGAAGTTGGTTTGGTACTGGATCGCACCTGCGCCTACGCTGAGAGCGGCGGACAAGTGGGCGATAGAGGCACTATAACCGTGGACTCCAAGACATTCACCTTTAGCGACACCCGCGGTATCGGCTCCGCGATAGCTCACTTTGGCACAACTGACACAGAAGATATGCAAGTGGGCCAAGAAGTCACAATCACTATCGACCCAGCAAGAGACGACACCCGTCGGAATCACACAGCAACCCACCTGCTGCAATCGGCACTACAACAGGTTTTGGGTAAACACGCCCACCAGGAAGGATCACTGGTGTGTGCTGACTATTTACGTTTCGACTTCACGCATCCCAAGGCGATGACCGCTGATGAACTGCACATGGTCGAACGCATCGTGCGGGACCATATCAGCGCAGCCCATCCGGTGAGCTTTACGGTTATGCCAATCGATGAAGCTAAGAAGCTGGGCGCCATGGCACTGTTCAACGAGAAGTACGGCGACCATGTGCGGGTGCTGGCTATCGGGGCTGATTCCGAGGATGAGTTGGCCAACGCGTTTAGCCGGGAGTTCTGCGGCGGAACGCATGTGCATAATACCAGCGAGATCGGCGGCTTTAAGATTATCCGTGAGGAAAGCGTGGCCACGGGCGTAAGGCGTATCACCGCCCTTACCGGCCGGGCTCTCAACGACATGCTCTACCAGAATGCCAACCAGGTGGAACAGCTTTGCACACTGCTCAAGGCGATGCCCGAGCAGTTATATGACCGAGTCAACAGCCTCATAGAGGATAATAAGAAACTGAAGAAGCAGCTCAAAAAAGGTGCCGCCGCGGACCTCAAAACCCACGGCCAAAAATGCCTCGATGAAGCCCAGACCATCAATAACGCTACCGTAATCGTGAGCGAATTCCCGACAACTTCCGTGGACGCGATTCGCGGTCAAATAGACTGGTTCCGTAAGAAAGCCCCTACTTGCGCGATCGTGATCGGCAGTAAGACCGAAGATGACAAAGTGCTGCTGTTCGCCGCGGTAAGCGACGACCTCATCAAGCAAGGACTAAAGGCCGGGGACATCGTAAAGCAGATCGCGCCGATCGTCGGCGGAGGCGGAGGCGGCAGACCTCAGATGGCCCAAGCGGGCGGCAAGGATCCCGCCAAGCTCGACGAAGCATTGACGACCGCGCAAGATTATATCGCTAAGACTCTGTCGTAAGACAATTCTGCCGTATGATATACTCCCCGCATTTCAGAGCTAGGGGCAATCTTATGATAGAATATACAGATAATATCAACGGCGTTAAGGCAGCGCAACTTGCCGGTTTTTTTGCGGATTGGCCAAATCGCCCCGATGCTAAACAACACCTGGAAATACTGCAAAACAGCTATAAGGTCTGGCTTGCCTTCGACGGGGATAAGTGTATAGGGTTTATCAACGCCATCTCTGACAGCGTGTTCTATGCCTACATTCCCCTATTGGAAGTTTTGCCGGAATACAGAGCAAGAGGAATCGGCTCGGCATTGCTGGAGCGGATGACCAAAAGCCTGGAAGATATGTATGCTATCGATATAGTATGCGATGAATCAGTAGCGCCGTTTTATGAAGCGAAAAACTACGGGCGATGTGTTGGAATGGTGAAAAGGAACTATAAACGTCAAGGGACAGTCAAAGTTTAGGTTGTACCATTCTTTCATATAAAGCAAATAGTAGGAAACCGCCTACGGCGGAAACTATTTTATACTGGATTCCCGCCTTCGCGGGAATGACACGCTTGGTTAGAGTGTTGCGGGGATGACATGCTTAGTCGGCGGCGTGTTCAAACTAGTTGCACACCCTTTAACTTCGTGAAAGGGTGCCACCCGGTTCGCCCTAGTTGTATAGCCTACGGTTATTATTCTCTGTCGGCGGGTTTAGGACGCATCTTCTTATTTTCAGCCCAGCCGTTATTGGCATCTGAAAAGCGATCGAAGCGCGGCATGTAGGGTTTGATATCGATCAAGGGGGTTTCGTCCAGCATATCAACGCCGGTTACCTGTAGAACGTTTCCGTTGCGGGCGATGAGCTTAACCGTTGTCAGACCGATGCCATTAGGTCGGCAAGGATGGCGACTGGAAAAAACGCCGTGGCACGCATCATCAAGAAAGGTCGGCCGAACCAATTTGATCTCACCAGCTTTGTCAAAGTGATAAAGCAGCGTTATGTGAGAAAAAAGCTCAATATCCTGCAACCCGTCAGCGTATTCATCAAATACGACAATCTGCCCTTTGTTATCCGGCTGCGTTTTCCCCTGGATGGGACATTGCTCCTTGGTTTTGAACTCCGTGCGTATCACACCAATCGGTCTAATTTTGTATTCCACTGCCGGACCTTTCAATAACGCACTTATTAGATGATGATCCATTGGTAACCGCGCAAGATTATATTGCTAAGACCTTGTCGTAGAGTTAGCCAAAACCCCCTGACAGGTCAGGGGGCTAATCTCTAAATTAAAACTGAATGATGTTTTTCAGTTCTGCCAGGCGATTGTCGATATCGGCGCGGGCGGCATTGGACCAACGGTTAAGTGAGAAGTCTTCGATCACCAGCGACGCCACGGCTGTGCCGTGCGCTAGGGCTTTGCGGAGTTGATCAATGTCGTTGGGTTGGGCGTTGACCGAGGCGAGATAACCCATCATACCCCCGGCAAAGCTGTCGCCGGCGCCGGTTGGGTCTTTCACTGCGTCGGTGGGATAGGCTGGCAGTACACAGCATTGATTGTCTTTGGTGATTAACAGAGTGCCGTGTTCGCCTTTTTTGACGACGACGAATTCCAGGCCGAGCTTTACTATTTCTTTAGCCGCGGCAACGAGGTTTTCTTGGCCGGTGAACATGCGGGCTTCGCCTTCGTTGAGAACCAGGGCGTCGATTTTGCCCAGCAGCGCAACAAGTGCGTCACGTTCGTTTTCGATCCACAGATTCATGGTATCAGCGACGACAAACCGCGGGGACTTCAGTTGTTCGAGAAGCTGCATTTGCAGGGCGGGGTGCGTGTTGGCGAGGAAGACGTATTGGCTGTCTTGGAAGGCATCAGGCACAGCGGGTGGGGCCTCAGCAAGGACGTTTAGTTCGACGGCATCGGTGTTGGCATCGTTCATGGCGCCGGCGTAGGAGCCGCACCAGCGAAAGGTCTTGGAGCCTTTGCGGACTTCTAACCCAGCCAGGTCAACATCACGGCCTTGAAAGACCTCATGCAGATCGAACGGGCAATCGTCGCCGACCACGCCGAGGAAACGCACGGGGGTCAGAAAACTGGCAGCCATGGAAAAATAAACCGCGGAACCGCCGATGCAGTTTTCGCTCGTGCCAAAGGGAGTGGTAACAGTATCGATGCCAATGGAACCGGTGACTAATAGCGACATTTTCAGGCCCTCGTGGGTTTAATGGTCATTTTTTGTTTTCTACGTTAAGCTGGGCAATAGGATAGCGGAAATCAGCGGAGAAATCCAGGCCTTTGCGGAAAGAAGCATGTTGATTAGGCTAAGCAATAATACTATTCTAGACTTGTCATGACACAAATAATACTACGAGTCAAAGACGCCGAGGATATCGCGGTAGTCGCGGCCTTGGCGGAAGAAATATGGAACCAGCATTTCATCGGGATAATCAGCCAAGGACAGGTGGATTATATGCTGGGCAAGTTCCAGAGCGTGGGGGCAATCGAGGAGCAGATCGCGGCGGGGTATGAGTATTATTTGGTGCGGGTGGATGATGAGCCGGTGGGGTATTTCGCGCTAGTACCGCAGGTCGAGGAGGACCAAGCTATGCTCAGCAAAATATACGTCAAGGCGCAACAACGCGGCAGCGGGCTAGGCAAGGCGATGATGGAATTTGTGGAGGGACGCTGCAAGGAACTGGGCATTGACAGGCTGTGGCTGACGGTGAATCGGCACAATACCGAAACGATCGGCTTTTACGAGCATCTGGGGTTTAGTAAATCTGGGGAGCTGCTGCAGGATATCGGCAATGGCTACGTGATGGACGACTATAAAATGGTAAAGCACATTAAGCAGGCGTAATTCTGCGTGTGCAAACAAGCTGCACACTCTACTATGGCCGGCGACATGGATCACGCAGCACCGGCAGCGATTCTCCGATTCCCTCAAGGATATTTCTGCCGGCCTGTTCCAACCCGGCGCCCCCTTCGCCGATTATATCCGTAATCTGATTGAGAGTCTCCTGCAGAACACCGTCAAGGGCTTCTTGCGTGCTTTGAATGAGCGGGCCCACCGTCGCAGCGATATCAGCAGGCAGCTCTCCGGCGACAGCTTCGAGCGCTCGAGACAGCACAGCGACAAGAACCTCTTGGACTACCAATTGGACCTTCGCGGCCCGCGCTTCGCTATCCTGCATTTCAGCGACATCGATAATGATATCGCCCAGCTCGAAAGTCAGAGCGTCGGCCTGGCCTGAAATAGGCAGAACCTTCAGCGTAATACTTGGATTGATAAGTTCAACGGTATCTACGCGAATCGTGCGGGAAGGCTCTTTGTCTTCCTCGGGCTCCTCTTCACCTTGCAGTTCTTTGATGTTGTCGATGATGGTTTGGATATTTGAGGTGGTGCCGTTATGCTCAAAGACAATGTTCATATTCTCAACTCTTACGGTGCTGACCACTATCTCTTGCGACGTAATCGTGCCTAGATCAACAGTGGTGATGAGATTGCCTATATTGAGCAGATGTGAGGTCTCAAAGTTGGGCGGATTGGCGATATTCAAATTATCGAATTGGATGGTACCGGCCGTCCAGCCCACATGGGCCTTTTCGACCTTTACAGGCACGCCCAGCGCGGCAGAACCAGCGGTTTCCGTACCATAGCGAACAATGCTATCGAAATGCCAAAGGACTACAAATCCCAAGATAATCAGGATAATCAGCACAACGATAAGCAGAGAGACGATTTTTTTGGCTAGCTTTTTCATGGCCGAATTTTACCTCGTGCAAGGATTTATGTCCATAGTTTGCTGGACGGGCAGCTAATAACAGCTAAAAATCGACCGCAATGGTGATGATCTGATGGGGTCCGGCGGTGACGGTAACAGAGTCGTTTTTGAGCTGGGGCTCGCTGTCAGCGATGGCGCGTTCAGCGAGATCGGTGTATTGGGCTTTCTTGGGCGGACGATAGAATTTAATGGTTTCCGATTGCGCCTTTTCGCAAGGGTTCCACAGTCGGATTGTGAGATTACCGCCGGCGTCTTGAGGCTTGATCGCCGCGGGAACCAGATTGTTGTCTTGGAAGCTCAGGAAAGAACGCCGAGGCTGCATTGTGCCGTTCATCGCTGGGTAGCCGGATTCAAACTCTCCGTTTTGCGTTTGGCGCGTGAGAGTGCCGGTTTGCAGCTTAGCCAGTTCGTTGAGGGCCTGGATGCGCGGCAGCTGCCCGGCAAACGGCATTAGTTTGAAACGATATGAGTGTTGACCAAGTTCCAGGCCATCGGTTTCACCATTGGTCGCGACAGTCAAACGGAAAGACCGCATAAGCGTAACAGCCATCGTCCGCCGGGCGTCATCCAAAACGCCGCCTTCATGAAGCCCGGCTTCGGAAATGAACGCCAACCCGCGATTCTTCGCACCGACGGCTTGCATCGACAAGAACGGTTTCTCGGAGAGTTCCGCTTCGCGCCAGCCGGCAGTGGATGTATCCAGAGCAATCGGCCGCGATACGAAATCAAACGGATGATGAGCAAGATAACTGTCCGCGTCGGCATCAGTAGGCAGCAACAAACGCAGACGATGGTCTTCGACGTTGTTGTCAAAAGTAGTCTCTACATCAACCACACGCGCGCCGCGTCTTAGAGTAACCAGATGCACGACGGTCATCTCTAAGCGATCTTGTGATCGCGTTTGTTTGTGAAAATCGTAGCGACATGGTAAATCAAGAGGCACCGCGATCCGGAAGGTAACCAGATCAGGTCCGTCATGAAGCACCGAAACTTGCCCTTGGCAAGCGGAAGACAGGGCGATTTCATCATTGACCGAATCAACATGGAACCAGCCGTCACCAACCTCGCTGCGGTCCTCCAAGGTCAGCAGGTCCGTATAGATTTCATTGGTGGCTTTGTCGGTTAGTGTGACGGTACCATTCGGCGCGATGCTGACGGCGAGGTGTTCGTTCTCGGCTGAGTTGGGACCGGTCCGCAAAGATGTCATGCGACGTACAGGTTTTTTCGACGGCTTGACGAGCAACGAGGTGAAACCGAGCGGAGGCAGATCGATTTCCGCGGCGACGACGTATCGATCAAACAGATAACTCCCATCACGAGCCGGAACAGCATAACTAGTACGGGCTATCGAGTCAGGATGGCAAACCAAACGTTGGTAAGGAACATCATTACCGTCGATATCAGAGAACGTAAAGGATTTGATAAAATGACCCCGGAAACCGTCGCAGAAACTGGTTGGATATTTGTGATGCAAATCGACATTGAAGGTAACAACTTCCTTGCGAGCATAAGGCAGCGGATTGGCGATGGTAATGGTAAATTCATCTTCAGTCTGAGCCAAGTCGGCGCACGACGCGGTGAGGTCGCCAAAAGCGCGATTACGCGCTTGCGTAGCAATGATTTGGGTTTGGTCGAAACGGTACATCATGTCGCGATGGACCTGATCGATAGAACAGCCGCAGATGCTGTCGTGGGCGTGGCACTGGAGCAGATATTTCCAAGCGACGTCCAAGAAAGCAGGAGAGGTGGTGTCGCCTTCGAGTTGGGCCCAAGCGAAGAACGGCTCAGCCCATTTTTCGAGTAAGTTTTGCGAACGGTCATTAGCCTGCTTCATGCGTACGCGTGATGATGGACAGTTTGGGATAAGGTACAAATATCCGCCGCCTTCTTTGGCGGGTTCGCGTAGTTCGCCGTGTTTGGTTACCAAGTTTTTGGACTTGGCGCGCGCTTCGTTAAAGAAAGCTGAGAGGGTTGAATGGCAACCCTGGACATCAGGGCAAGCATCGTGCAATATTTGCAGATACCGCGGGGCATCAGTGGCCGGCAGCGTGTGGTCCAAAGCGTCCATCAGGCATAGGACCGGCACATTCGACCGGGATTCTTCATGACTGACATACTTGCGCAGTTCTTCCTTGGCTCGATTGACGGTATCTTCGTCAGGACTATCCCCCATACTTTCGAGTACGTTGCGACAACGAATGAAAGCGCCATAGCCGTCATGGTCTTGCAGTTTGAATGTAAAGACCTCACTGCCATCAGGGGCTTGCCAATTGAAAAACGCCGGGGTGGTATGTTCATTGGTACCGCGTCCCAGAACGCAGTCTTGCATGCCGAATCCTTGGTAGATTTGGGGCATCTGTGAAGGATGGCCGAACATATCACAAGTATATGCGACATTCATCGGCTCAACGCCCCACTGCTGGGCTATTTTTCTTCCCAGCAATAGGTTTCGGATCAGCGCTTCGTCGCCGGGACCGAAAAGGTCCGGCATAGTAAACCAAGGTCCGATAAGAATGCGCCCATCAGTAATGAGTTTTGCCAGGCGATCCCGGTTTTCGGGCCTGATCTCGAGGTAGTCTTCCAACATGCACGTTTGGCCATCAAAGTGGAAATACTTGAATTCCGATTTTTGCTCCATCAGGTCCAGTAGCAAATCGACCATATCAACCAGCAGAATGCGGAACTCTTGAAAGGGGCGATACCATTCGCGGTCCCAATGGGTGCCGGAGATATAGTGAGCGGAATAAGTCTTTGTAGAACAATTGGTTGTAGCCATAAACAGCCTCAGTGAAGTCCTTCTTATTTATGATGAGCAATCTATTAGTTTGATAATGATCCAGAATTCTTTTGTGTAACTGAAAAGCCTGTCAGTGTCAAACCTAAAGCCCATATATTGGAATCAATAACAAAAACAAACATCTGGTCGTTCCCACAGAAAAACCAATCATAATACGCCCTTAAAAACACTGGGGTTATTGCTAGCGGGTAAAACTCGATTCATCCGCTTTGGACACGGTATGGCTTCAGCGGTCGCGGTGATTTGGACAGCCAGGCTCTAAGGGCTTGTTGTACATATTGGTTTTTTCGATAGAATAGGCCACAGAGATCATAACAACGGTTTTTTAGACTTCGAGTAATTGAGGAATAGACTTATGAATATACTTGTGCTGCTGGCTCATCCGCAAAAAGGAAGTTTCAATCACGCCATTGCCAATACGGCGGTCCAGTCACTCAAGGAAGCGAAGGCCCAAGTATGCTTTCATGACTTGTATGCTGAGGGTTTCGACCCGATACTGCCGGCCGAGGAAATACCGCGCGAGGCGGTTTTGCCCCCGATTATCGCACAGCATTGTGAAGAAGTAAGTACCGCAGACGGGATTATTATCGTCCATCCCAATTGGTGGGGACAGCCGCCGGCGATCTTGAAAGGCTGGGTCGATAGAGTGATTCGGCCCGGGGTAGCTTACGAGTTCCTGGACAATGACAGCGGCGAGGGAGTCCCACGGGGGCTCTTGCGTGCCAAAGCGGTTTTGGTGCTGAACACCTCCAATACTGAAACTCAACGGGAGCAAGAAGTATTTGGTGACCCGCTGGAGCGAATTTGGCGACACTGTATTTTCGACCTTTGCGGGGTAAGAAACTTTCACAGACGAATGTTCAACATTCTTGTGGTCAGCTCAGAGGCTCAAAGGCGTGTTTGGCTGGATGAGACGAGACAACTGGTGACTAATATGATGGCTCAGATAAAGGAATCGCAACCTTAAACAATATAAGTGACTTTTTAACAAGTGTTTAAGTAAGCCTACCGTTTTTATAGAGAAAAGACAAAAACCCTGACAAGCATCTGTAGGCTTGCATAATTCCCCTTAAAAAGCTATATTAAAGGTTTCGACATAATTGTGTGTGATGGGCAAAAAGCACCTCCTTTTTAGAATCGCGATTAGTAAGGAATGGATTGATGAACAAAGCTCCGTGGGTCAGCTATCGGCCTGAAATCAAGGTATTGGATTGCAGCATTCGAGATGGTGGTTTGATTAACAACCATCTTTTTGATGACAAGCTCGTAAAGGCCGTCTTCGATACCTGCGTCGAAGCGGGGATCGACTATGTAGAGGTTGGCTACAAAGGCGACAAGAAGATATTCGCGCCCGACAAATTCGGCGCGTGGAAACACTGCAACGAAGACGACCTAAAACGCATCGTAGGCGAAGAAGAAAGGGCCACCAAAATATCGGTAATGGCTGACGCGGAAAAAACCGATTACAAACGCGATATCCTGCCCAAAGACCAAAGCGTGATTGATCAGATTCGGGTGGCGACTTATATCCATCAGATACCTACAGCGGTTGACATGATAAAAGACGCCTCGGACAAAGGCTATGAGGTAACCGCCAACTTGATGGCTCTCTCGGCAGTTAAAGACAATGAACTGCTGGAAGCATTGGATATTCTCTCGGACACTCCGGCAAGCACACTGGTAATTGTTGACAGCTTTGGAGTGTTCTACTCCGAGCAGATTCGTGACTACGCCAAACGTTTCTTGAAGTTCGCCAAAGGCACAGGCAAAGAAGTGGGCATACACGCCCACAACAACCTGCAACTGGCGTTCGCCAACACCATCGAAGCCATTATCTGCGGGGTGAATCGCTTGGACGCGACAATCTACGGCATCGGCAGAGGCGCAGGGAACTGCCCATTGGAGCTGCTGTTGAGTTTCTTGCGGAATCCGAAATTCAACCTGCGTGCGGTTCTAAAGTGCATTCAGGACCATTTTCTGGAATTGCGTCAAGAGATTGAATGGGGTTGCTTAATACCATATCTAATCACGGCGCATTTCAACCAGCATCCTCGGGCCGCGATTGAGCTGCGAAGCAGCGACAAGAAAGATAACTTTGTGGAGTTCTATGATCGCTGGAGCGACGCGTAGAAACTCTCTTAGGGCGGTCACCTGAGTCAGGGACGGCGGGCATGGCCCGCCCTACCGGAGGCGGTTTGGTGTTTGGTGATGAGTTTTTGATCAACAGGATGAGGTGCGTAGCAATAAGTCTTGGGATAGTATTACACAACGCCTCTATATTTATATCAGATTCCGCCTAATGCGTAGTCGAGCATTTACACTTATTGAGCTTCTGCTGGTAGTAACCATTTTCGCGATGGCAGCAGTTCTGACCGGCTTGGCAATATACCACCGCACCGATCATACAGCGTTGGCAAGTTCCAGCCGTCGGCTGTTGAATGCCGTGCGTTATGCCCGTCTGTCCGCGGCTGAACATCATCGCAGTTGTCAATTACATATTGATATTGCCGATGGGCGCTACTGGCTCACAGCACAGCAAAGCGGAATACCGGTGACCCAATTGGATGCCTCGGATGCGGCGGACCAAGCGATAGTCACCGAAGAATTCGCCAATCCAAGTCAATTGCCCACCAAGGTTCGTTTTGCCGTGGTACGTGTGGCTGGGGACTCTGATACCAGGCAGAATGAAATCTGCATCACTTTCCATGAAGACGGCACAGCCGACGCGGCATTAATACAACTGGCGACCGAAGACGAGGTCGTCACGCTGTTGATCTATCCATGGACCGGCAGGGCTGAGCTGCGAACTGCCGCGATTGACGTTCTGCCAAGCCAGACCGCGGACTTGCCCACACAGTAACCAACCACCCCTGACGCCGGCCACACTTCATGCGAACCGCATTGGTAGATAGAACAAAAGTTGTTAGTTGGAGAATGAGACTTAGTTGGTGTTCGACCACCCTTTAGCTGCGCGAAAGGGTGCCACCCGGCCGATGGCTGGAAAATAACGCTGGGCGGTGGGCGCTGCCACAGGGAATGCGACAGAGAAAATTAACCACGAATTTTCTTGAAGATCACAAAGCGGAAGGATGGTAGCAAAAACGCGCGAAATTGAGGAGCGGAAATGAGAGATTTGGTGAGATACGGGCGCGCAGACGCAGTAATTGTACGCAGCGGGGCGGGAAGTGAGATGAGCGAAAGGCCGGTGGTAGCGCGCAACGGTGGGACGAGTGAGGATGGTCGTTCAAAAATGAACGAAAATTCAGCGGTTTTGATCAGTTTTGGTCAGAAATGAGGCAGGAATTTTCAGAAATCCGGAAGTTTTTTGGGGTGGCTGATTTTGGGTGGTTTGGTCGGTAGCATTTCTGCGCGACGGGGCAGAATTTACCGCGAAAGACGCGAAAATAAGAGAACCACGAATGGGCACGAATATTCTTGAATAAGAATTAGCTGCCAGAGGCGGGCCGATAGAACAGGGGGATATGGCGATGGCACAATTGGAGTAAAAGGTCAGGGAGGTTTTAACCGCGAAAGACGCGAAAGACGCGAAAAAAAAGACTGGCTGCCAGGGGCGGATATAGAGCACAGAGGTTTAGTCGGGAGTACAATGGGGACGGGGCGTCAGGGAGTATTTAACCGCG
>JAFGKT010000058.1 GCA_016928435.1 Sedimentisphaerales bacterium
CAAGATGAAATCTCCAAAGAGGAATTCTATGAATTTTTATACAACCTCCAAGATGAACTAGAAATAATGGAAGCCCAATATTGGCAATCCCAATAAGAACACACTTATAACTTTTACCAAAAGCCAAGCGCGGCCGTGCCCCAAAAGCACGGCCGTGTATATTTCACCACCCCGCCATTGACAAACTATTCTTTTCGTGTTTTTCGTGGTTAATAATTCCCCGACCTTATTGTCTCCATTACCGCAGCGACCACTAGCCGTGGCGGGCGGATAGCGGTAGCGTCTATTCCCCAACCATCTATCGTTGGTTAATCCACCCGTGCGGTTCGCACCCCAGAAAAACCGCAGCGCTGGAACTGCGCTTTCGGCGGGCTAATTGCGTGTCCGGCTTCGGACCTGCGCTTAAATCATCAGAGCTATGACAAAATCGCCAGATAACTGCCCCCACGGCCAGCAACTACGCGTTGGGCGGCATAACTGCGCGTCCGGCTGCGGACCTGCGCGTTGGATGGTATCACTACGACAAAAGATTCAGAGCTGCGCTTAAAGCGAAATAGCTGCCCGTCACGGCGAGTGACCTGCGACAAAAGCGCCACAACTACGCGTTGGGCGATATACTGCCCGTCACGGCGAGTGACAATTGACATATGCACGGGGAACGGCTATAAATAGACTGACATCTGTCGAAACCATTTATTCATCGAGGAGCTTTGCAATGTCTGCTGATGAAAACGCACAGAGCGAAAACAAACCGCATCGCAATTCCCACCTGCGTACCATTATTGCCATATTATTGCTTGCCATCGGCGGCGGACTATGGCTCTGGGAAGATGTACTAAAAGATCGCTTCATACCCAAACGCTGGGGCACCGTCGTCGAAGGGCAACTATACCGCAGCGGTCGGCTGCACCCCGCATTGGTCAAAGATGTGCTTACCGAACACAACATTCAAGTAATCATAGATCTAACCGGCGACCAGCCGGGCCATGCCGAGCAAGAAGCTGAAAAGCAAGCCGCTCAAGAACTGGGTATCGAACGAGTAAGTTTCCCTTTGGGAGGTAATGGCACAGGCGATATAAACAACTATGCCGGGGCAATCCAAACCATTGTTGAAGCTCAACAAGCCAACAAGCCGGTATGGATACACTGTGCTGCGGGCAGCCAGCGGACCGGCGGCGTGATAGCATGTTATCGAATGCTTATCGAAAACGCTGCACCATCCACAGCCTATGCCGAAATGGTGCAGTACGACTGGGACCCCGTCGATGATGTCGAACTGCTGACCTTCATCAACGAGAACATGGCCGAACTAGCAGCCCTACTTTACGCTACGCAAACCATCGACCAAATACCCGACCCATTACCGCAGCTCGCCCCTTGACCCTTATTGTCAATTCTTCTTTAGGTACTCATCAATATTGGCCGCGGCGGTTTTGCCATCGCCCATTGCCAAAATAACAGTCGCGGCACCACGAACAATATCTCCGCCCGCAAATACTCCCGGTATGCTCGTCATCAATTTATCATCCGCTTCGATATAACCCCACTTGTTGGTTGTCAGTTCCTTGGTCGCCTGCGTCAATAATGGATTGGCATTCACACCAATCGCGACGATAACCAAATCACAGTCAATCTCAAATTCCGACCCTTCGATCGGAACCGGCCGACGACGACCACTGTCATCCGGTTCACCCAGTTCCATGCGAATGCACCTCAAACCACGCACCCAATTTTCATCATCGCCGAGTACTTCCACAGGATTCGTCAGCATTTCAAAACGAATCTGCTCCTCTTGGGCATGATAAACTTCTTCCACACGAGCGGGCATCTGCTCCAAAGCACGGCGATAAATAATAATACTCTCTGTTGCCCCCAACCTCTTACTCGTACGCACAGCATCCATCGCCACGTTCCCGCCGCCTACCACACACACACGTTTGCCGCGAATAATAGGCGTGTCACTGTCTTGCCGGAACGCGCCCATCAGATTGGTACGTGTCAAATACTCATTGGCGGAATAGACACCTTTGAGATTCTCACCCGGTATATTCATAAAGCTAGGCAACCCCGCACCGTTAGCAATGAACACCGCATCAAAACCTTGCTCGTTCATCAACTGCTCAATTGTCAACGTCCGCCCGACAATAATATTGGTTACAATCTTTACGCCCAATGCTTTCAGCGTTTCCACTTCGTCTTCGACTACCATATTGGGCAAACGAAACTCCGGAATGCCGTAAACCAATACACCGCCCGGTTTGTGAAACGCCTCGAACACCGTCACATCATGTCCCATCTTGGCTAATTCGCCGGCACACGTAATGCCAGCCGGCCCCGCTCCCACACATGCGACCTTCTTGCCGGTCTTCGGTTTATTCACAGTCGCGCGTGACGTTCTATGCTTAAGCTCGTAATCTGCCACAAAACGTTCGAGCCAGCCGATCGCCACCGGGTCGCCCTTGACTCCGCATACGCACAACGCTTCGCACTGAGTTTCCTGCGGACAAACCCGACCTGTAACAGCGGGCAAATTATTATCCTGGCGAACCAGAGCCGCCGCCCCTAGAAAATCACCTTCCGCGACCAGCCGCAAGAACCCCGGAATGTCAATGCCTACCGGACAACCCGATACACACTTGGCGTTCTTGCATTGCAGACAGCGTTGGGCTTCACGTATGGCTGCTTCTTCAGTCATACCCAAATTCACTTCATCAAAATCCTTCGCTCTCTCTATCGGGTCACGTTCCGGCATCTTTTGCCGCGGAATCGCCATACGTTCTTTGGCGGTCAAAGTCTTGGCTGGATTCGTCTCAGTCATAATCTCAAAAACCTCGCATATGCTGGGTTAGCTTGTTTGTCATTAATCGAAACATCGAAGCATAGCCGCAAACGGCTATCATCATCATATTCACTAATCAGTCATCAACGTTCTGTCTTGATCCATCACACTTACACTTGTGGTGTTGCTTAAAATGATCCAAGGAGCGTTGTTCGTGATTACGATAAGTCGTTAGGCGATCTATTAGCTCATCATAATCAACAATATGCCCATCAAATTCAGGCCCGTCCACACAAGCAAATTTAGTTTCACCCCCCACAGTAACTCGGCATCCGCCGCACATACCGGTGCCGTCAACCATGATCGGATTCAAACTCACCATCGTAGGTATCTTGCTTGCTCGCGTAACCTCAGCCACATACTTCATCATAACGACTGGCCCCGCACAGTAAACCGCGTCCACGCTCGTCTCCGGATCATCAATCAACTCCTGCAACGCATGCGTGACCAACCCTTTGCGACCATACGACCCATCGTCAGTTGTAATAATGACTTTATCACTCGTCTCACCCAGAATATCTTCCAGAATCACCAACTCTTTCGTCCGGGCGCCAATAATCGTGATAATCTTATTACCTAACTCGCGCAAAGCCACTGCTTGCGGATAAATCACCGCGGTCCCCAAGCCGCCGCCCACAACCACCACCGTGCCATATTTCTCAATGTGGCTTGGCATACCCAAAGGCCCAGCCACATCCGCAAAACACTGCCCCTTTTCCAAATGCGTCATACGCAGAGTGCTTTTGCCAACGGTCTGCACGATCAGCGTAATCGTCCCAGTCTCCCGGTTAACATCAGCGATCGTCAAAGGAATACGTTCGCTCTCCTGGTCGGCCCGAACCATCACGAACTGCCCGCATTTCCGAGCTTTGGCAATCCAAGGTGCCAGAATCTCATATTTAGTCAGATTGGGCCCCACAGTTTCTTTGGCAATTATTTCAAACATTCAGTTTCAGCTCCATTGTCGACATTCATTCAGAATCTACAAAACGCCCAATATAGAGAAACCGAGCCGTTCTGGCCAGGCAAAAACGCCTTCGCTAGACGCCAAGCATCATTTCAGTGCCAATATATCCCCACGCTATCATTGTATGCATCGCCCATATGCAATTCCAGTAACCCGCTCAGACAGCACGCAGACACAGCAAAAGCCGCCCATACGCCGCACGGCTTGATCGCAGCACGGTCAAAAAATCAGCTCCTTTTAGAAAAACTTTTCCCCTTGTCTATTAATGTTGCTAACAATGCTCTATAATATATAAGTCCCTTAAAAACAGCTAATTATGCTCTTAAATTGTCCGCCTGTTTGTCATAACCCCTTACTTATCAAATCCCAATTTGTCATTGCACGGCAAATTGGGAACTTGACAATACTACTAAATATTGTATTATAACTGTGAAAAAAATAACAGCGTTACGGTAATAACACGAGCTTGGGCAGGTTTGCTATGATCAAGACAAGCCACATCTCAGAACGGACCATCGGACGGCTAAGTCTGTATCGCCGCCTTTTACATCAGTTGCAGGCTGATGAAAAGGTCAATGTCTTTTCGCATGAGATTGCCCAGCTTTCTGGTGTTACCGCTGCCCAGGTGCGTCGTGATCTCATGGCGATAGGGTATTCCGGCAGTTCCGTTCATGGTTACGATGTGTACCAGCTCAACGATAGTATCTCGAGATTTCTGGATGCTCCGCAGATACAGAATGTCGCTCTGGTAGGTGTGGGTAATCTCGGGCAAGCTGTTCTGACGTATCTGAGCGGCCGACGACCAAAACTCAGCATCGTAGCCGCGTTTGACAAAAACCCTGTCAAAGTCAACCGTGTAATTAATGGCTGTCGTTGTTATCCCATGAACGAATTCGCTGCCCAAGTGCAGCAGCAGAAAATCGAGGTCGGAATCATCGCTGTACCGGGTTCGGAAGCGCAAGCAGTGTGCGATACTATGGTCGCGTCGGGAATTCGAGGCATAGTTAATTTCGCGCCCGCTACTCTTAAGACGCCCACTGGTGTCCATGTCGAAGTTTTGGACATGGCCGTGAGTCTGGAAAAAGCAGCCTACTTCGCTCGAATAGGCTGATTAAATTCACTATAGCAACATGTTAGGAAACTAAAAAAGTGACCACCACAATCAATGAAATCGATACTATACTGCAGCAGTATCCCAATGCGCAACGCGATGCCTTGATTCCTATACTGCAAAAAATTCAAGATCAGTTCAGCTACCTCTCACGCGATGCTGTGGTACAAGTTGGGCAACATCTTAACCTCCCGGTTAGCAAAATCTACGGGGTAGCAACATTCTACAATCAGTTCCGTTTCCAGCCATTGGGACAATACCACATACAAGTGTGTCGCGGTACCGCCTGTCATGTCAAAGGATCAGCGGCAGTACTCAAATCCTTGAAGCATGAACTGGGTATTGAAGCCGGCCAAACCACTCGCGACGGCTTATTCAGCCTGGAAATCGTTGCTTGTATTGGTGCCTGCGGATTAGCGCCGGTTATCAGTGTTAATGGTGAATTTTACGCCAGCCTGACCCCCGAAAAAGTCAAACACATCATTGTCTCGTTGCAAAGAAAGGCCAACGGTGAAGACTCCAATGAATAATAACAGTACCATCGAAATACCGTGTGATAGCGTCGCCACACGCGCACTGTTCAAAGCGCATCTAGCTGACCCGAATGCTCTTTCTGATGAACAAAAAACGACCTTGGCTCAGCTTCAAGCCCAGCTTGACGGCCGACAATTGGTTCGTCCTATGATCTTTCTCGGTACCGGAACTTGTGGCCTGGGGGCCGGAGCCGGAAAAACTCTCAAAACCATCCGAGATTACATTCAACTCCATGATGCCGATATTGATGTTGTTGAAGTTGGCTGTGTCGGATTATGCGCCGTAGAACCTATCATCGAAATTCAATTGCCTGGCCGTACCCGCGTGGCTTTTGCCCATGCTGATGCGGACAGTGTCAGTAATATTCTTGATGCGGTTCTAGCCGAAAAAATGCCCAAGCATCCTATCATCGGCCAATATCGCAACCAGCAGCTCCAACCTTGGCCCGATGTGCCTTTTATCGACGAACATCCTTTCTTCGCTCCCCAAACCCGTTGGGTCTTGGCCAATTGCGGCATCATCGACCCTTCAAGTATCGAACAATACATTGTCCACGGCGGATACCAAGCGTTCACTCGAATCATCCGACAAATGACTCCCCCGGAAGTGTGTGACTTGGTAGAGCAAAGTGGATTGCGAGGCCGAGGAGGCGGTGGATTCCTGACCGGCAGAAAATGGAAATTCGCGCTCAATGCCGCCGCCGACCAAAAATATCTTATCTGTAATGCCGATGAAGGCGATCCCGGAGCCTTTATGGATCGGGCCGTAATCGAAGGCGATCCGCATCGACTACTCGAAGGCATGGCAATCGCCGCTTATGCTATCGGTGCTTCCAAAGCGTATGTTTATCTGCGGGCCGAATACCCACTCGCCATTCGCCGTTTTAAGGATGCTATCGCCCAAGCCCATGAATACGGCCTGCTCGGAAAGAACATCTTTAACAGCGGATATAAACTCGATATCGTTATTAAAATGGGAGCCGGCGCTTTCGTGTGTGGCGAAGAAACCGCTCTTATCAATAGCATCGAAGGCAAACGCGGTATGCCGAGACCACGCCCGCCGTTCCCTGCTATACAAGGACTGTTCGGCAAACCTACTATCATCAATAATGTCGAAACCCTCGCTAATCTTCCCGCCATCGCTGCCAACGGCGCCGATTGGTTTAATGCCGTCGGCACCAAAACCAGCAAAGGGACCAAAGTGTTCGCTCTGTCCGGCAAAGTCACTAACACCGGACTCGTCGAAGTCGCAATGGGTACCAAAATTCGCCAAATCATATTCGATATCGGCGGCGGAATACCAAACGGCAAAGCTTACAAAGCCGTACAGATCGGCGGACCGTCAGGCGGGTGCATACCAACCCAACATCTCGATATCGAAATCGACTACGAATCCTTAAAAACCGTAGGCGCAATGATGGGGTCCGGCGGACTGGTTGTTATGGACGAAGATAATTGCATGGTCGATGTCGCCAAGTTCTTTATGGATTTTATCCAACGCGAAAGCTGCGGCAAATGTATCCCGTGTCGCGAAGGCACCAGACGTATGCTCGAAATCCTAAAACGCGTTACTTCCAGCAGACGCAATGAGAAACCTATCGAAGCACTCGAACGTTTCAAAGGCGTTATGCATATGACCCGTCTTGCCGAAATTATCAAGGACACTAGTCTGTGCGGCCTCGGGCAAACCGCGCCTAACCCCATACTCAGCACTCTAAGATGGTTCCGCGATGAGTACGAAGCACATATCTATGAAAGACGCTGCCCAGCCGGAGCGTGTACCGATCTGCTCCAGTACTCCATCGACCCCAATCTCTGCAAAGGCTGTACGCTATGTGCTAAAAAATGCCCATCCGATGCGATTATGGGTTCGCCAAAAGTACCACATTATATCATTCCTGATAAATGTATCGGTTGCGGAACCTGTGTCGATATCTGCAGATTCAATGCTGTAAAGGTTGAATAATCATAGATCGCAAAATCAAAGCACTAAGATTCAAAATACAACACGTATAATCGTTTACATAAAAGGTTGTTTATCATGCTGAATTTCGAAGCCAATGGCAGAAGCATAACCGCTAAAAAAGGCGAGACTATTCTCAAAGCCCTAAATCGCGCAGGCATTAAAGTCCCCACTCTGTGTTATATGGAAGACCTTACGCCAACTGGCGCTTGTCGCTTGTGTGTCGTCGAGATCGAAGGCCGGCCGGGATTGGTGCCCAGTTGTGCTTATCCGGTCGAAGAAGGAATGAAAATCCAAACCCATTCCCCACGTGTTGTGCGGTCTCGTAAAGCAATCGTTGAACTGCTCCTCTCCAGCCATCCTGATGATTGCCTATATTGCTCCCGTAACGGTACCTGTGAACTCCAATCACTCGCTGAAGAACTCGGAGTCCGCGAACGTCGCTACACTGGAGCTAAAAACGAATACAAAGCCGATATGTCCAGCCTTTCCATCGTACGCGACCCCAATAAATGTATTCTGTGTGGCCGTTGTGTCAGAGTCTGCGAAGAGGTGCAAGGCGTATCTGCTCTTGATTTTATCAATCGCGGTAGCTGCGCCATCGTCGGCACCGCATTCAATGAAGGCCTTAATATATCCAGTTGTGTCAATTGCGGCCAATGTGTCAACGTCTGCCCGACCGGCGCCCTGAGAGAACAAAATCATATTAAGGAAGTCCGGGACGCTCTAAATGATCCAAACAAAGTGGTTGTTGTCCAACATGCGCCCGCTGTTTCCGTTAGTATTGCCGAAGAGTTCGGCATGAAACCCGGACGCGATGTCTGCGGAGTTATGACTGCCGCTTTGCGAGCTATGGGATTCGACTATGTGTTCGACACCGCTTTTACCGCCGACCTCACAATCATGGAAGAAGCTTCTGAATTGGCGCAACGAATACAGACCGGCGGAACACTGCCCATGATGACTAGCTGTTCGCCAGGATGGATCAAATTTGTCGAACAGTTCTACCCTGAATTCATTGGCAATCTCTCAACCTGTAAAAGCCCGCAGCAAATGATGGGGGCGGTTATAAAGAGCTTCTTTGCCCAGCAGAAAAAACTTATGCCCGAAAATATCTTTAGCGTTTCTGTAATGCCTTGTACCGCGAAAAAATTTGAAGCGCAACGCCCAGAAATGCTCAATGATAATATTCCCGATGTTGACGCCGTCTTGACAACCCGTGAACTGGCACTTATGATCCGCCGCGGAGGAATCGACCTCGATGCGATTAAACCCGAAAATGCCGATTCACCTTTTGGTCAGCGATCTAGTGCCGGAAAACTGTTCGGTGCTTCAGGCGGTGTTATGGAAGCCGCCGCGAGAACCGCTTATTTTCTGCTTACCGGCCAAGAACTGTCCGAACTCAAAATCCAACCTCTAAGAGGACTCAAAGGTATCAAGGAAGCTCGATTCCAGATCGGCGATCTTGATGTCGGAGTCGCCGTCGCCAGTGGACTTGGTAATGCTCGAAAACTGCTCGAACAAATAAAGAATGGACGAGATGACCTCCATTTTATCGAAATAATGACTTGTCCTGGCGGTTGCATCGCGGGCGGCGGACAACCGTTCAATGCCGATATCAACGCGGTAACCAAACGTATGAAAGCCCTCTATACTATCGATCGCGATGATACGCTCCGTGTCTCACATAAAAACCAGGAAGTCCAAAAACTTTACGATGAATTCCTCGGTAAACCGCTTGGCGAAAAAAGCCACCACCTGCTCCATACGCATTACGCGCCCAGAGAAGTGATGCACTAAGGTCTGTCTATAGGTAATATAATATGGTTGGCCCCAGCAAAATATCTTTTATTCAAACCATAAAAGAACGTTGTCGCGTTTGTTATACGTGCGTGCGCGAATGCCCCGCCAAAGCGATACGTATTATGGACGGCCAAGCCGAGGTTATAGCCGAAAGATGCATCGCGTGTGGTAATTGTGTCCGGGTTTGCAGCCAAAACGCTAAGTTGCCCGTCGATTCCACCACGCATGCCCGTCAAATCCTTGCCTCGGATGCCAAGGTGGCCGCTTGTGTCGCGCCTTCGTTCCCCGCTGATTTTGCGGATATATATTATCGCCGACTGGTCGCTATGATCAAAGCGCTTGGATTCGATTATGTCTTCGAAGTCGGGTTCGGGGCCGATCTTGTAGCCGTTGCCTATCAAAATCTAATACATAACGGTGACCCCGAAAAACGCTACATTTCCACACCATGTCCCGCCGTAGTCGCTTATGTCGAAAAATATGTGCCCGCTCTAACTAATGCCTTAACACCTATTGTCTCACCCATGATTGCCCAAGCACGAGTTGTACGCGAACTGCATGGCAACGATGTCAAAATCATCTTCATTGGACCATGTATCGCCAAAAAATGCGAAGCGCAAAGCCTGCATCTCCTGGGCGAAGTCGATGCGGTACTCACCTTTGTTGAACTCCGAGCGATGTTTCATGAAAACCGCATCAGGCCCGCCGATGTTATACCCGAAGATTTTGCGCCGCCACATCCTAATCTCGGAGCCCTTTTCCCTTTGAGTCGTGGTTTGTTACAGGCCGCTAATGCAGCCGAGGACCTTGTCGCCGGTGAAATCGTCGCTACCGATGGCAATAAAGAAATTGTCGAGGCGATCAAAGAATTCGCCGATGGCGCGCTCGATGCCAGATTCCTCGATATACTTTGTTGTAATGGTTGTATTATGGGCGCCGGAATGTCTGACCCCGCGCCGCTCTTCACTCGACGTAGCCGTGTCTCGCAATATGTTCGGGAAAGACTCAGAGTGTTCGATAAAAACGCCTGGCGCCGTGATATCCATAGATTCACCAAAATAGACTTGCATCGCGAATTCGCCGATTCTGATGATCAACGCCTGCCAATCCCCTCAAAGGAAAAAATCAACGAAGTCATGGCCCGAATGGGAAAATTCTGCCCTGCTGATGAACTTAATTGCGGCGCTTGTGGTTATGAAACTTGTGTGGATCACGCTATCGCTATACTTAAAGGATTGGCTGAATCCGAAATGTGCCTGCCCAATACCATCGAACAACTACGCAGCACCGTCAAAGAATTGGCCGTCTCCAACGAACAGCTTGCCGATACTCAAGAAGCGCTGCTCAATTCCGAAAAACTCGCCTCCATGGGCCAACTGGCCGCCGGTATCGCGCATGAAGTCAACAACCCGCTCGGCGTTGTGCTTATGTATGCGCATCTGCTGCTCGATGAAGCAAAAGATAATCCACAACTCCGTGACGACCTTACTATGGTCGTGGAACAAGCGGACCGTTGCAAAAAAATAGTGTCCGGCCTTTTGCATTTCGCCCGCCAAAACAAAGTCACCCTCCAACCCATCAATATGAAAGACCTCGTTGAACGAACCCTGAAAGTTATCCACTTCCCCGATAACATAACCTATAATATAGATACCAAAACCGATAACCCCGTCGCCGACCTCGATCCCGATCAGATCATCCAGGTTGTCACTAACCTTACCACCAACGCCATCGCCGCTATGCCTCAAGGCGGAACCATTACCTTTACTATCAACACCGACCAAGAAAATCTCGTTCTTGCCGTTGCTGATACCGGCTCCGGAATCCCGCCCGAAAACCTCTCCAAAATCTTTGAACCATTCTTTAGCACCAAGCAGATCGGCAAAGGCACCGGACTCGGATTGGCGGTCACCTATGGAATTATCAAAATGCACCGAGGCGATATCACCACCGAATCCAACGCCGACCCAAACGCCGGTCCCACCGGAACAACCTTTGCAATCACTTTACCTCTAAAAGCACGAAAGGAATAAAATCACAATCGCTAGACCGAAAAAACATTAAAAAATACCGATGAAATTCGGCGATAGTTCCCAGAATGCTGTTATGCCACCAAAGGCGCCGAATCCAGCATAAAATAGTATCCGCCCAAGGCGGTTTCTCTGATAATAAATCTCTTTTTGAAAAATTCTTCAATATGAACCAGAAAAACAAAAAAATCACCGTACTTGTTGTTGATGACGATCCAGATTTCCTTTTGCAACACGAACTGCTTCTGAAAAATGCCGGTTTCGATGTCATTACCGCGGATTCCCAAAAGGCAGCCGAAGATTTCCTTAAACAGCAATTGCCCGATCTCGCGGTGGTCGATCTAATGATGGAAAACGCTGATGGTGGTTTCGCCCTCTGTTACCACATCAAAAAACGTAGCCCGGATATCCCTGTTATCATTGTTACCGCCGTCGCAAGTGAGACCGGTCTCGATTTCGACACCGCAACCGCCGAAGAACGATCCTGGATCAAGGCCGACGCCCTGCTTACCAAACCTGTCAGGTTCGAGCAACTCCAACGCGAAATTAAACGCCTAATAAAATAGTGGCCTAACCCCGAAAACATGCCTATGATATCCCTGTAGGATAAGCCTTGGCTAACCGGAATCGGCACTTGGGTAGAAAGATTTGCATACTATGGATCCTTTGCGAATTCTTGTTGTGGATGATGAGCCCGGAATGAGACTTGGTGTCGAACGGGCCCTGCGCAATTTCAGTTTCGATCAGCCGGAATTTCAAACCCAAGTCGCGTTTAATATCGATACCGCCGAGTCCGGTGAACAAGCCCTCGAAATCATCAAAACCACTACGCCCGATATTTTGCTGCTCGACCATAAACTCCCAGGCATCAGTGGTCTCGACGTCCTCGAAAATCTCAGCCAAGGCAACCAAAAAATTCTCACCGTCATGATCACCGCCTATGCCTCCCTTGATACCGCCGTCACAGCCATCAAACGCGGAGCCCACGACTTCCTCGCCAAACCTTTTACTCCCGCCGAACTAAAAGCCGTCGTCCGAAAAGCCGCTGAAACTCTTGTCCTATCCTACGAAGCTCGACGACTCGCCCGAGAAAAACGACAAGTACGCTTCCAATTCATCTCTGTTCTCGCCCACGAACTCAAAGCCCCTATTGGCGCCGTCGAAGGTTACCTCAACATAGCCCGCGATCACGGCCTCGGATCAAACATCACCGACTACGACCGGGTCATCGAACGTTCTCTTGTACGCCTTGAAGGCATGCGAAAAATGATACTCGACCTGCTCGATATGACCCACATCGAGTCCGGCCAGAAAAAACGAGAACTCATCAACCTCGATCTCGTCGCCCAGGCAAAAGCTGCGCTCGAAACCTTCACCGCCCAAGCTGCCCAACGCGGAATCACCATCGAACTTCACGCGCCCAAGACTCTCCAAATCACCGCCGACCAAGGCGAAATCGAAATCGTCTTTAATAACCTTATCTCCAATGCCGTCAAATACAATCGCGACCAGGGCCATGTCGATATAACTCTAACCGACCAAGGCGAAAACGTCACTATTGCCGTCGCCGACACCGGCATCGGAATGACACCCGAAGAATCCGCCCGGCTCTTCCAAGATTTCGTCCGTATCAAAAACGAAAAAACCAAAAACACCCTCGGCAGCGGCCTAGGATTGTCAATCCTCAAAAAACTCGCTCTTATGTACCAGGGCAACATCCAAGTCACCAGCATCCCAGATAAAGGCAGCACCTTCACCGCTACCCTCGCCAAACATGCTGTGTACGACCCAGACCAACATCAACCCGACCAAGCGCAGGACCCCAAAGAAGCAAAAACCTAAACATAAAAATGGTAGGCTATGCCTCACATGCGAGAACAATGGATCACAAAGAAATAAAAACCTGGCTTCAAGAGAATGACCCCCATCGTCTCGGTGAACTTTGGCAAACCGCTGATGCCGTTCGTCGCGAAAACGTCGGTGATGCCGTTCACCTTCGAGGCCTAATCGAAATATCCAACCACTGTGCCCGCCGATGTTTTTATTGCGGCCTCCGCGCCGACCACAAAGAGATCGACCGATATCGCATGTCACACGACGAAATCCTCGTCTGTGCCCATCAAGCCGTCGAATACGGCTATGGAACCGTCGTCATCCAATCAGGCGAAGACCACGCTCTTACCACCCAATTCATCACCGATCTAATCCGCCGTATAAAAGCCGAAACCAATCTTGCCATTACCCTCAGCCTCGGTGAACGCACCGACGACGAACTCCAACAGTTCCGCGCCGCTGGTGCCGACCGATACCTCCTTCGCTTTGAAACTTCTAACTCCGAAATCTTCCACGCCATTCATCCACCGCTCGGCGACCGCCCTTGTGACCGCATTGCCATCCTCAAAAAACTCCGCCAATTCGGCTACGAAGTCGGATCCGGCGTAATGGTCGGCATACCCGGAACCACCTACGACGATCTCGCCAACGATATCCAAACCTTCACTCAACTCGACCTCGATATGATCGGACTCGGCCCATTTATCCCGCATCCCAGCACCCCGCTAGGCCAAAACGTCAAACCCGCGCCCCATGACCAACAAGTCCCCAACACCGAACTCATGACCTACAAAACACTCGCACTCGCCCGCATCGCTTGTCCCAATGCCAATATCCCCAGCACCACCGCCCTGGCAACCCTAAACCTAGCTCAAGGTCGCGAACTGGGACTCGCTCGCGGAGCCAATGTTGTAATGCCCAACCTTACTCCCACTCAGTATCGCGCCCTCTACGAAATCTACCCCGCCAAAGCCTGCATCAATGAAACCGCCCAGCAATGTCAAAACTGCATGAGAGCCCGCATCGAATCTATCGGCCGAACAGTAGGCACCGGCCGCGGCGACTCACCACGATACCACCAACGCTGCGACGCCTAACTAAAATCCAACCAGCCCTAGCACCTCGCCTGTCCCTAATTATGCATATTGTCACCCCTGCGCAGGCAGGAGTCCATCCCTGAAGCTAAGACAACATCGGGTAAATATATTATCCATGTGCCAAACCGTAGGATGGGCTTCAGGGCGTGTTGCCCAAACAGCCTATACTTCCATTAAAATATATATTATAATCCTTATCACCATAGATAAGGAGAACATTTGCTCA
>JAFGKT010000059.1 GCA_016928435.1 Sedimentisphaerales bacterium
ATGCTATCTTGACGGCCACGCTGAGTGGGTGCCCGGCGGAACACCGTTTGAAAGAGAGGTATACGCATCAGGCGGACCTTATATTCCTTGGGATCAGGGTTACCACGGCACGGGCGCGTGGTCTGACTGGGACGCGTTTATGGCTGGGACCAGAGATTTTTAAGCCAATTCATCCGAATAATTGCGACAAAAGCCTCGCTTGATAACAATGCAAGCGAGGCTTTTTGTTGCACCATATTCATCCCCACACTCGCCTCTGTTGGATTCCTTCAACCCAACCTTCAGGCGTACGTCCAGCAATTACCGTTTGATTTTTTTTGCTAGACAACGGTACAAAGTGTATATACCATAATAAAGTCAGTGTTATAGCGGTATAAATCCAAAGAAAATCCAAATTCTAAGAAATTTGCCAGGGAGATTCATAATGCTTAAATCGGCATCTTATCGCTATCGTATGGTTATTTGTGCAATGGTTATGGCGGTTTGCGGCATTTTGGTTGTCTCGGCCCAAGGAGCCACTCAGAATATTAGTTTCGTGCCGGGCGATGAGATCGAAAGTACATATCTATTCGAGAATGATTCGCAGCTTGTTGGATCGGTGCGTCATCTGAATAGCGCGGATAGTTATGTTATTTATCGTTTGGATACTGCCGGCCTGACCGATGTGGAACTAAATATTAATCTTTCCAACAGCTTTGCCCTCAGCGCCAGTTATGATGGCCAGGGATATGTTGAACTGGCGAGTGATGTCGCCTCGGGCGACAGCAACGCGATGTGGCGGCGGTTCAACCTGAACGAATTCATGTCATTTAGATATGTATTTGTCAAAATAACCAACGCTGCTGTCGAGGACTTTGAAGACGCGATGGGGGCGAATATTCTAGGAGTAGAATTTGAGACGACGGGGTTGCCCGATACCCCGTTGGCACAAATGGCGCGGATTACCGAGCCTATAGTTATTGACGGCAGCCTTGACGAGATCGCATGGCAAAACGCGCAGCGATTGAGCAGTTTTTCCGAAAGGGTGTTGCTGCGTTCTCAAGGCCGATCAACGACATTTAGATTCTGCTATGATAGCGAACACTTCTATGTCGCTGTCGAATGCGAAATGCCCGGAGCGGACCAAACCTCTCCCGCTGCTGTTGACCACGATTCAAATGTCTATGCCGGCGAAAGCGTCGAGGTCTTTCTCGTATCGCCCAACACTGACATTTATTACCACTTAGTTGCCAATCAAATAGGTACTATTTTTGATGAACGCCGAGCCGAAGGTGGACCTAGTTACGACTCACACGCCGAGACCGTAGCCATACGAACCAGCCAAGGCTGGATTCTCGAAGCCGCCATCCCCATCGACCAAATGGACAACGAACCAATGCTTGAGGATGGCCAGGTATGGGGCCTCTCACTAAACAGAACCGTCTTGGAATTGGCCAGACTGCTATCGTGGAGCTGTCTGGATGGCGCCGGCTTCCATGACTTAGAACGTTTTGGCACTATTGAACTAGTTGGCGTTGTCGATGGCGCATTGCCCGCAGTCAATATTGATTTTGTGAACGATCCTATCATAGGTGACAATCAGGTTTTGGTTTCTTGGCCCGCTGGTATCGATCGGGATAATTATGAACTGGAATTGACAATTCAGCAGGCTAAGTCGCGGTATATTTTGGAATCTCACCAGGCCTCTGAGACCATGCGGCCTCGAATGACAATATTGGATTGGCCCGAGGACGAAAACGCTGATTCAATGATTGTGGATTACCGTTTAGACAATGCTGATATGTATCATCTGCTTGCTTCCTTGCGTGACAAAAACACGGGCGTAACTGTTAGCCGGGCCATGGTGGGCAGAATCGTCACCGAACAAAATGTATCACCCATGGAAGTAACCATGCAGCAGCCCAACGTTTCAACCGAGTCCGTGCTGCCCATAGATATTAAACTTAATATCGCCCCGGAGGATATAGCAACAGCTCAATTATTCGTCACCCTCAAAGATGACGCCGACAACACCATTATCAGCCAAGGCCCTATCGCCGCCCAGCAAGATATCGAAGTTGTTCTAAACGTCGCTGACCTCGCTCTAGGCGACTACAACGTCACCTTCGAACTGACCGACAACAACTGTCAGCAAATCGCCCTAGTTGATAGAGAACTGCATAAATACCAAGCCGAGGGCACTGCCCGTTCAGTCACTATCGACGACAATGGCGTCTGCTATGTTGATGGCGAAGCGATCTTGCCTCTAGGTTTCTATCTAGGCGGAGTGACTCCCGAAGCCGTCGAAGCAGGCTATATCTTGGCGATAGAGGGCACTGAGAACAACCTGGAACGCGGAATTGCCGCATGCCGCAGCGCCGCGGAGAACGGCGGCTACGTCCTCCTGCACATCTGTAATTACCTACGAGGCAACAATGATTTTGATGGCATCCGTGACGCTGTTTCGCGGATCAAAAATGAACCCGGTCTTCTCGCTTGGTACTTGTCGGATGAACCCGAAAGCCACGGCGAAACCCCGCAGTTCCTCAGCCAAGCCTACGAAATCATCAGAACTATCGACCCCTGTCATCCCGTAATGAACACCACCAATGTTCCCGACATGCTCCAAAACTATCACCTCTGCTCGGACATAATCTCACCTGATCCTTATCCTGTGCCTAATAGTTCCTTGGCGATGGTGCCCAATTGGACCGACAAAGCCGTCCAAGCCGCCCAAGCACATGGTTTAGCGTCCTGGAACACACTGCAAGCATTTGGCTATTATGAATTCGCTGGCGCCCCCGGCAGATACCCCACCGATTCTGAGTTCTGGACCATGATGTTGACTTCGTTCAGCCATGGTTCAAAGGGCGTAATGTGGTGGCCTTATAGTATTGCGCGTAATAATCATTGGAATTGCATTTCCGAGATAGGCCGCCGTGCGGTCGCGATGAAGCCTTGGATTCTTTTCGGAACCGATGTTCCCGGCATGCCGGCCGGCGTGCAAGTCGAGGGCGATCTACACTGGCGTGCGTTCTTATACGAAAACCAAGTATTGGTTATGATATCGAACGTGTCTTATGACAGCCCCGCTTATGCCTCGATTCCTCTGCCCGCAGGCGTAACAAGTTGCCGGGAGATGTTTGTCGAGAATCCTCAACGTCAATTGCAACACGGAGAGGCAGAGATCAACATAAATCTAGCGCCGACTCAGTCACGCGTTATAACGTTTTCTCTGCGGTGAGTTGACTAGGTTCCGGCATAAGGTTATCGTTATAAAATGGGGCGGGACAGCCACTAAAAGCGGTAGGGTCAGGGGCGGCGGGCATAGCTAGGTTGAGGTGGTCGGTTTATGCGCATAAGATCGACCGATAACCTTTATTTTTTTCAACTCTCGCGCTGTTTTTGGCTGGGGTTTATCCTAAAGCTATTTTTCATGCTTTCAGTCTATCTTTGGCACGACTGTCACAAGGACCAAAACAAGTCCCTAGGCCACTTTCAAACCCCTTTTGCTGCATAAGACCTGTGTGAATTCGCTAAAGTTGTTTCCGACAGCAGTCGAAGACGAGAAAGGTTGGTTCTATCAATTGTATTAACCCGATGCATGCGTTCAGGATAAGAATTATTTAACGGGTATCAACGAATTTATTGGCTCTTGTACCTATGGAAACGCTGGTATTGATCAATGTGTAATAGGTGTGCCATAAGGGGCTGCATGGTTTTGAACAGGTGTATTTTGTATTGGGACTCAAGCACAAAGGAGAAAGCATGCGCCTAGCACAGCGATTAGCAGCGAAAATAATCTCCAATAGCAAGGTTCCAGCATGGTGGTTTTTATTCGTAGGCACACTAGTTGTTGGATCAATTCTGACATGGCTGACTGTGGATCGTGCCGATCGCCAGATGCGGAATAAGCTTTTGCATCAAACTCAATTGATTGCCCAGGCCATAGACCGCGAACGCCTTATGGCTCTGACAGGTACCGAGTCCGATATTGGATTGCCGGATTACTTGCGACTCAAGGAGCAGCTTGCCGCGATCCAAGCCGCCGATAGCGACGTCCAATTCATCTATTTGATGGGGCGCAACCCTGATGGGTCTGTTTTCTTTTTTGTAGATAGCGAACCTATTGGTTCCGAGGATGAGTCACCTGCTGGTCAGATATACGAAGAGATTTCGGCTGAGGATCTGTGCGCCTTTGAATTCCAATGTGATTTGGTGACCGGCCCATCCCAAGACCGCTGGGGGAACTGGGTCACGGCACTAGTGCCGATCAATGGTTCAACCGGCGACATTATCGCGATGTTAGGCATGGATGTGGATGCAAAAGACTGGAGTTCGAGTCTGTTTTTCGCTGCCGTGCCGCCTGTGGTTCTGACAATAGCGGTAATCATTGTGCTGCTGTTGGTACTGTTTGCACGGAGACCTGTTGATGATTCACCAAAACTCGTGGTAAGACGGGTAATGCCCTGTTTAGCAGGGGTTTTTGTATTTATTGCCGCGGGTTTTGCCATCGAATTATGGATGAACAAACACGAAGAGGTTGATGAGAGAACCACCGCAAGCATAGAGAATATTTTTGGCGACCTCACTTTCCTTCTTGATGAGCAAACCAGAGGGCTTATTGGGGCAATCCAGCCGATAGTTTCTGATCAAGCCACGCTTGACGCGCTGCAGAACCATGACAGAGACTCCTTACTTGAAAAATGGCAGCCTATCTTCGAAAGAATGCAAGCTGAAGCTGCAATAACCCACTTCTACTTTCATGAGCCAGACCGCGTTAACTTGCTTCGGGTTCATGATCCTGGTCGCTGTGGTGACCTAATTGACCGGTATATTGTTCGGGAAGCTGAACAAACCGCACAGATTGCAAGTGGAATAGAACTGGGACCGCTTGGCACCTTTACGTTGCGGGCGATTCAACCGGTTTTTCGTGATGGTAACTTAATAGGATACGTGGAACTTGGTAGAGAAATCGAAGACGCGTTTGCTGTGTTGCATCAAGATGACAATGTCGAGATTGCCGGGACCATCAGCAAAGAATATCTAGATCGCGAAAACTGGGAAAACGGAATGCGGATGCTGGGGCGTAATACCGACTGGGACCGCTTCAACCAAGAAGTCGTAATATATACGAGTAATGATTCACTTACCGAAGAAGTCCTGTTAGAAGATGCCCGTCAAGACGCGGGAAGTCAATCCGAAGATGCAGTGGAAAGAGCGGATGGCAATCGTTGGAGGCACACTTTTGTGCCATTGTCTGATGCTTCCGGCGAGACCGTCGGCAGACTGCTCATTATGTGCGACGTGTCAGATTTGCACCAAGCGTTTAATCGTGAATTCGCGATAGTTTTCGCGGTGGGCGGCGGAATACTGATTACCCTCCTAAGCTATATGTATATTCTGCTTGTACGTACCGACAACAGCATACGCACACAGCAATCACAACTGAGAGAGAGCAATGAGCGTTTTGACACGCTAGCTGAACAAAGCCGCACATTTACCTGGGAAGTCAATGCTAAAGGCCTATATACCTACGCGAGCGATGTAGCTAAAGCAGTATGCGGGTACGATTGCCGCGAGCTTATCGGCAAGATGTACTTTTATGACTTGCATCCGGAAGAAGGGCGCCAAGCGTTCAAAGCCGCTGCGTTTGAAGTATTCAACAAAAAAGAAGCCTTTAAAGATATGGAAAACCAGATACAGACCAAAGAAGGGAAAACCATCTGGGTTAATACCAATGGTCTGCCGATCCTTGATTCCCAAGGAAACCTCAAAGGCTACCGAGGCAGCGACACGGATATCAGCGAACGTAAATTAGCCGAAGACGCCCTGCGAAATACAAATGAACGTTTGATCGAAGCTAACGCTCGTGCGAATGAGTTGGCGTCAAAGGCTGAGGCTGCGAATGTTGCCAAAAGCGAGTTCTTGGCAAATATGAGCCATGAGATCCGAACACCAATGAATGGGGTACTCGGTATGACAGAGCTTTTGCTCAACACACCCCTAAACCCGGAACAACATCGATTTGCTGAAATGGCCCTTAGCAGCGGCCAATCATTGCTAAGTGTGATAAATGATATTCTTGACTTCTCAAAGATAGAAGCAAAGAAACTGGATTTAGAGATATTAAATTTTGACCTACAGGAACTCTTGGAAGACTTTACCACGATAATCGCTTTCCAGGCCAAGGCGAAAAACCTCGAATTGTCCTGCAAAATGTCGTCTGAAGTCCCCACAATGCTCAAGGGTGATCCGAACCGCTTACGACAAATCCTGACTAATCTTGCCGGGAATGCTATTAAGTTCACCAAGACCGGTGAGGTTTCGATATCCGTCGATCTAATAGCGCAAGAGGCCCAAGAAGCTGTTTTGCGCTTTGCGATAAAAGACACCGGTATCGGAATCCCAACAGAAAAACTCGAATTACTATTTAACGCGTTTCAACAAGTTGACTCATCGACCACGCGCCAATTTGGTGGCACCGGGTTGGGCTTGTCGATCTCTAAACAATTGGTGGAAATGATGAACGGAGAAATCGGCGTCGAAAGCGTCGAGGCGCAAGGCTCGGAGTTTTGGTTTACCGTTCGCCTTGCAATGCAAGCTCAGCAAGAGACAACGCAAAGAGGTGATGCTATAATGCATGGATCAGATAGCCTCACGCAGCCAGATAAAGCTAAGCTCCAAAATATCTTTGCTAATTGTCGGGTGCGTATATTGCTCGCTGAAGACAATCTGACAAATCAGCAAGTTGCCATCAGTATCCTAAAGAAGCTGGGATTGAGCGCGGATGCGGTTGATAACGGTAAACAAGCGATCAAAGTGATGGAAACCAGCGAATACGACCTTGTCTTGATGGATGTACAAATGCCCATAATGGATGGCATAGAAGCAACGAAGATAATTAGAGATACCAATTCAAGAGTTCTCAATCACGAAATTCCCATTATCGCGTTGACCGCTCATGCCATGTCCGATGACCGAAGTAGATGCATCGAGGCTGGTATGGATGGATATGTTTCCAAACCAATTGATGTTGGTTCACTTATTGCTGAACTCGAGAAATGGATTTCAACAGAACAAGCCAATCAGGAAAACACATCGCAGGATGCCGACGCATCAAATCAGTATGAGCAACAAGCCGAAATCTTTGATCGCGACGAATTAATGGAAAGATTCATGAACGACGAAGATCTCGCAGATTCTATAATTGCCACCTTCCTTGAGGATATGCCCAAACAAATACGCATAATGAAACATTTCCTGGAAGAAGGAAAAATAGAAATGGTTGCCAGTCAAGCCCACCAGATCAAAGGCGCCGCGGCAAACGTAGCTGGGACAGCGTTGCAAGAAACCGCTTGCAGTATGGAACAAGCCTGCAACGCCAATGATACCCAAGCGTTGGAAACTCTAATGGCAGCCGTGGAAGAACAGTTCAGCGAACTGAAGAGCATCTTGGAAATAGAATAACAATTATCTGTCCGAGCTGTTAGCGATGGTCGAAAAGTGCGGTTATAAACGCAACGAAAAACCCGCCCGGATGGGTAACGCAGGAATGATTTGCCGTCAACCATGAAATTGCAGCGAGATATGAATGGGCGATACAGGACTTGAACCTGTGACTTCCTGCTTGTAAGGCAGGCGCTCTAGCCAACTGAGCTAATCGCCCGGCGATTTTGTAGGTCGGTAGTTTATAGTTATCGTTACTGTTTGTCAACCAAGAGTTTTGGTGAAATTTTTGATATTTGGGTTTGCGGGCTGTGATTGGCGGTGTGGTGTGAAATTGGGGTTGGCAGGTTATTTAGGGGGATATTGGGTTAAATAAGATGTTCTGAGATGGCCGGGGCTGGGATGGCCGTTGTAAGTATTGTTGAAACAAGGATTTGGTGTAAAGAGATTTTTTGAATTCTGGGCTTGAAAAGCACGCTGCCAGGGGCTAAACTATGAAGCTCGACCTAGTTAGCTGAGCTGGTTTGTTCCGGTGAGGCGAGCTGGTGTTGTTTGGGTCGGTGCCCGAGTGGCTAAAGGGAATGGGCTGTAAACCCATTGGCGTGAGCCTACGTTGGTTCGAATCCAACCCGGCCCATATAAAAAGCCTCGTGATTGGTTCAAGAGAGCCGATGGCGGGGCTTTTTTTGTGGGATTGGGCAGATTGGCGGGGGAATTTGCTGGGCTGTTTTCTTGCGATTTGCGATGATTTGGCTTAAAGTGCGAGCCAGTAGTTCGGCCGACTTTATCCAAGTGCGGTTTTGAGGAGGCTGATGGGAAGCAAACTTGCTCTAATGGGCAGTGTTTTTGAGGAGTATTCGGATATGATAAACATCGTAAACGTCTGGCATCACTATGGTATTAAGCCGATCCTGAAAAATGTTTCGTTAGAGATCGTGCCCGGTGAGTTGGTCGCGATAATGGGGCCCAACGGTATGGGCAAGAGTACGTTGCTTGGACTGATGGCGGGTGTCTTGTGGCCTATCAAGGGTTACGTGGAAATCGACGGTCATCGGCGGCGTAATTCTGTTGAAGAGGAAATCGCGATTCGCAAGAAAGTCCTCTACCTGCCAGATACTCCTTACCTTCCGCTACACAACACAGGACGGGAGTTCTTGCTTGCTGTCGGCAGACTATACGAGGTTGAGGAACAACGTTTGCTGGATCATGCGGAACATCTTTTGAAACTGTTCGATTTGCAGGGCAATGCTGATGCGCCTATTCGTTCCTATTCAACCGGGCAGAAAAAGAAAATCGGTATATGTTCAGCCTTGGTGAGTGCAGCCCCGATTCTGATTCTGGATGAACCGTTTTCCGGCGGGCTTGACTCTTCAGCCTTGATGGCTTTGAGTCATGTTTTGAAACGGCTGGCGGATCGCAAAGATGTGACCGTGGTGATGGCGGTGCCGGTGCCGGAGCTGGTTGAATCATTGGCGCACAAGATAGCCATTGTTGTTAAGGGGGAGATACTTGCTTATGATACCGCCGATGGGCTGCGTGAAACCGCCGGGTGTAGCGGAGCGTTGCCGAACGTTCTTGAGAAGCTGATACATCCCGATGTGTTTGAGAACATAGAAGATTATTTGCAGGGGAGGGTATCATGAACAGGCAATGGCGTCAGGTTTTACCGCCGGTGTATATCACGGCTGCGTTTTTCGTGATTTATCTGCTTACGTACCTTCTTTTCGATTTGTACATTATTCGGTGGGGCATTGCAGTTCCGGACGAAATTAAGCGGACAAGAATATTGATGCTGGGTATTGCTTCCGGCCTATATGGTTTATATCGGGTTTGGCTTTTTCATCCTTGCTGTAATGCCAAGTATTGGCAGTGGCTGTGCTTGAGTCCCTGGTCCATAGATAAGCCGCTTCCGCAGGGGCCGGTGCATCTTATATGGGTGGATGTGGTGATATTGGGGGTGTTGACACTGTTGGCCTATTCTAACATGCCCTTTTTGGCAATTGTGCCTATTGTCGCTTTCTTAGGTGCATATATAGCAATGGCCTTTCTTGCTTTGCAAGGAGATCAGATTGTTATTATTACTCTGGTCCTCTTCATTACGCCGTTTGTTATTTATCCATTGAGGAATTTGTACTTTGCGGCTGGTGTGTTGGTTCTTCTATATGGATTTTGCTATGTTGGTTTCTATCGATCCTTCCGGAATTTTCCTTGGAACAGCCAATATTGGAAAGGTGACATTGTAGAAGAATTCAAGAAGCAGGCCGTGAGGCAGAATGTACTCGGTTGGCCGTTCAAATTTCTTAATGTTTTTGATGCGATTGGAATATCTTTTTGGGGAGCCTTCATATTGAGTTTGCTTTTGACTTGGTGGCTCCATGTTATTCGCTGGTGCTTTGACAAGCCTTACAATATGAGTTTGATTATGCTTTTGGCTGTTTTTATGGCATTATTCAGGATGGCCGTCTATACATGCAACTACAGGCCGCCCATCAGCTTGATGGGGCGCATTTTTACGGGCCGTCTGATCATACCCAGATACGACAAGGTTTACACTGCGCCGATCTGTATCTTACTCACGGGAATACCGTTGCTGTTGTTTCTGTACTTAAGCGGCTTTGGGATAGTGTGGAGTTGTGAGTTGTGTTTCTTCCTGGTATTCCTGTTGGCCTTTGGCATGCCTCCGAAGTTAAAGAAATGGCGCTTGACGGGTGCGTATCGGTTCGGCGGGGGCGCGCAATCACTGCGTGTGAAAGTACCAAGTCGTCAAGACCAGGAGCTAGCCGAACTGATTATCGGGAAACTGCGATCTCCCAGTTGAGTCCGGTTTGGTTGGCCGTATGAGTTGTGAGAGTGGGGGCGCTACTGCGGCATGGCTTGGCTGGCTATTCTACTATCGCGTCAATCTTCTTTAGTTCCTCTTCGGTGAACTCCAAATTATCCAAAGCTGCTACATTTTGCACGATTTGCTCCACCCGACTCGCCCCGATTAGTGCCGAGGTTATTCTGCCTTCTCGCAGCACCCACGCCAGCGCCATCTGTGCCAAACTTTGACCGCGTGCTTGCGCTAGTGCATTCATTGCTTTGACTTTCGTTCGCACGTCTTCGGTTACGCTTTCTTTTTTGAGGAACCCATGTGGTTTCGCTGCCCGCGAATCCGCTGGGATATCTTTCAGGTATTTGTCTGTCAACAGTCCTTGGGCCAGCGGACAAAAGGCGATGCTGCCGATTCCTTCGGCTTTAAGTACATCCAACAGCCCGTCTTCTACCCATCGGTTCAGGATAGAGTAGCTGGGCTGATGAATTAGGCAGGGGGTGCCCATTTGCCGCAATATCTTCGCAGCGTGGGTGGTTTGATCGGCATCGTAGGAAGATATTCCCACGTAAAGAGTTTTGCCTTGCCGAACCGCCTGATCCAAGGCCGCCATCGTTTCCTCCATCGGCGTCTCCGGGTCCGGGCAATGCGAATAGAAAATATCAACATAATCAATGCCCATTCGCTGCAGCGATTGGTCCAAGCTCGCCAGCAGATACTTGCGCGACCCTCCAGTCCCGTAAGGCCCATCCCACATCCGATATCCCGCCTTACTCGATATCACCAATTCATCGCGATGTTGCGCCAGATCCGCCTTCAGTATTCGTCCGAAATTCTCCTCTGCTGACCCTGGCGGCGGACCGTAATTATTCGCCAAATCAAAATGTGTGATGCCCAGCTCAAATGCCTTCAGAATCATCTCACGACTATTTACCTGAGTGTCTACACCGCCGAAATTATGCCACAATCCCAGCGAAATTGCCGGAAGCATCAACCCGCTCTGACCACAACGATTATATCTCATATTCTCATATCGGCTCTTGGTTGCCATAAAACGCCTATCCCTTTCTTGTTATTAGTGCTTCCCCATGTTTCGTTCACTAATTATATAGCGTAATACCCTAGTCACCCATTCGCCAATAAAAAAGCGACTTCGCGTTGTTTAACGTGGGGCCGCTTTTCTTACACTTATCAGGTATTGGACACATTACCGCGGCATTGCTTGGCGGGCGATTTCTCGGCCTCGGGTTAGGAAGTATTGCATGGTTTGGTAGTTGACTTCTGGTGGTTCGGAATGGTCGGAGTGGAGGATGTATGAACCGCCTTGGCTGATTACGGGTATGATTTTCTTTTGGAGTTCTTGGTCGACGGCGTCGAGGTCGTTGCTGATTAGGGTGCGTACGTCGATGTTGCCAAAGAACGCGATTTGGTCGCCGAACAGGTCGAAGAGGTGGGGCATATCCATGCCGGCTTTTACTTCCATGGCTTGGAGGCAGTCCATTCCGGCTTTGATTAGGCCTGGGATTAGCGGTTCGACGAAGCCGCAGGAGTGAACGATGACTTTACAGCCGAGGGAATGGGCGTAGTCGAACAGTTTTTTGTGGCCGGGCATTACGAGTTCTTCGTACATTTTAGGGGACATGAAAGGTTTGTTTTTGAAGCCCATGTCTTCGTAGAAGAAGAAGCCGTCGGGTTTGCCTTCCTCTGCGAAGAGGACTTCGAGATGTTTGATGGTGAGGTCGGAATAGACGTCGACCATGTCGGCGACCCAGTGGGGTTCGAGGGCCATGCCCATAAGCATGTTTTCGTGACCGGCGACGGGGTGCATTTGTTCGAATGGGGCGATGCCGTGCCATAAGAAGAAACGTTGTTGCTCGGCAGCGAGAGTTTTTTCCTCGCGATATAGTTCAAATGGGATACGGCGGCGATCGACATCAAGCAGGTGCGGACGAACGATTTCCTGCCAAGTAGCGTTGTCTTTGACGTTGAAGTCAACGTGTTCGGGGGTGGTGTCATGGAGTTTGTGGCGTCGTAGGGTGGCACCGTTGCCGTCGAGCTGTAGGATGGTCTCTTCGGTTTCTTCGATGGTTTGGGGCTCGAAGTCGAGATTGGCAATGTTGTTGAGCCAACCACTGGCGCGAAAGTCTTGGCCGAAATGAACGAGGCGGTCTTCGCCTTCTTCCATGTGCCCTTCTTTGACCCAGCGTTGGATGGTGTTGCTCCAAGGCGTGACAGCGATGGCGATATCATCGACGGGTTTGAGTTCGAGAGTGTTTTTCATACGTTCGTAGCTGGTCATTTTAACCATGTCTGGTTGCCTCGTGTGATTGAATTGGGTTACTTGTATTTTGCGGGATTTATTCGCACAATATGATCGTGCTGTCATATGACGGTGTTTTGGCTGGGTGCTAATCGGGGGGCATTTTCGATAATAGTGTTTATTGTGTCAAGGCAATAAAAAGGTTGCACGGGATTTTTTAAGAAAAATCTGTTTTTGGAGAATTGTCCGTGTGGGTTGTCAAAGCATGAGTGGTGAATTTGCGGTATTATGGTGGAGATTAGGGAAGGGGTTTGCGGCGTTGATGGGTGGCTAAAGTTTAGTTGGATGTTGAAGTACAGTGAGTTTGGACCGACGGGATGCAAGGAGTTATTGGTTTTGGGGGATGGGGTATAAGTGGTAGATGTTTATGTGGCGTTGGGGTGATCCGACTCGGCCTACGATTTGGTAGTAGGCGACGGCGTAGGGGCGGGGGTTGGTTGGTGATAGAGGGGCGTTGGGGATATATGTGGATTGGGGATTGCTGAGACGAAGGATGCGGTCTAGTTTCAGCATAGAGTAGTAGGAGTTGCCTCGGGCGGCGCCGAGACGGGAATCCCAAGTGACGTAGGTGATGTTTCGGCGGAGGCATTCGAGGGCGAATTCGGCTTCGGTGTCGGCTTGGATGTCGTTGATGTCGATGAAGTTGTCTTTGAGGTCGGGGGCGGCGATGGCCATGCATTGCGGTAGTGTGGTTACCATGGTTTGGCCCGGGGTGGCGTTGTCTCGATACCATTGGATGAGGTCGATGAATTCACGGTCGCGCCAACCATTGCCTACCGTAGTGGCGAGGGTGAATTGGTTGCTGATGAGTAATAATGCGGCGACGGCGGCGATGGTTAGGTTGGGCAGGAGGGATTTGGTTTGGCTGAACAAGCGATGGGCGACGAGGATTAGGATTAGAGCGGTGATGCCGAGCAAGGGCAAGTGGACGCTTTTGGGGCTGTATTGGGCGAGTTCTTCGGGATAAGAGGAATATACGGCGATGGACGCGATAATTGCAGCGATAAAGATGATGAGGCAGAGGATGGTGGGGACGATAGGTTTGAGGTGTAACTTGGAAGTTATTAGGCGGTAAAAGGTTTGGAATCCCATAATGGTGATTAATGTGACGATCCAGAAGATAGGGGCGTAATAGCGGTCTTTGTTGCTGTCTCGGCCGAAATGGGCGACGAGGTACACGATGAGGAAGATTAGGATAGAGACGATTTCGGCGCGTTTTTTGACAAAGCCATGGATTAGGCCGGTGATCCAGGCGAAAGCGGTAACGAACCAAGAGACAACGGCGAGTTTGAGCCAGATGCCTACCAAGTGAAGTTGCCCGGCCCAGCCAGCCCAATTGCCTTGGAGGTCGGATGGGCGTTGCCAAACGGGCATGGTGGGTATGAAAGGGCGAAAGGCGGTTTGCCAAATTAGGAGGAAGTAATGCCAGAAGTGTTTATCCTGCTCCAGGTATCGGTAATGGTAATAGTTAGTTTGCTCGGGGCCCAAGAGAATTTTGGAGGAGATAAACCATAGTCCTGCAGGCAGTACGCAGAGGAAGCCCCAGAGCAGATGGTAGGCGCGGCTGCGCCAGTTGTTGCAGTGGATGACGAGTACGAAAAAGACGGCGGGGGCGAGGCCTGCGAGGTCGTAACGAGTTAGTATGGCACAAGCGGCGGCGACATAGGCCCAGCGTGAACGGCGCCAGAGAAGATGGAAGGTTAGGAGGATAAAGAAGAGCATAGTGGTTTCGGCGATTGCTTCGGTGAGGCGGAGCAGTGTCCAGGGGTTGACGGCGAATACTACGGCGAGGAATGCTGCGGCTTTGCCGATCAGGCGTCGGCCGACGAGGAAGAGGAGTACGGCGTTTAGGGGGTGGAGGATGGCGTTTAGGAGCCATCCGGCGTGGATGTCTGGGCGATCGATGGGGAGGAGTTTGCTGATGGCGGCTTGGAGGACGCAGACGACGGGCGCGCGTTTGAATGAGGTTGGGGTTTGGAAGTTGAGGAGTTCGTGGCCGGTTTGGGTGAACTCCCAGGAGTCTGGGTGGGGGAAGGGTGCTAGGCCGTAATAGATGACGGAGTGATATATGCCCCAAGCGAGTAGGACGGCGATGACGGCGATGGTGAGTTTTTTGGCGGGTTCAGCGGGGACAGCAGCGATTGGGGCAGTGGTGGTGTTGGAAAAAAGGGGTCTGACCCCTTTTTGTTTGTTGGGGCGTTTGCGGGACATTTATTGGGGCTCCGTCGATGGTGGTGTGGTTGTTAGGGGTCGGCGGAGGTCGAAGATGTAGCATGGTGTGTTGCCTCGGCCGCAGATGTCGTGGGGGTCTTGTTCGATGTGTTCGTAGGGATAGAGGAGTTTTAGTTGGGCAATGACGGCGCGGCGGTAGCGGTCGTAGCGTTCGTAGTTTAGGGTTCGCAAAAGGTTTTGGTCGTTTTGTTGGGCGGCGAGGTTCATGCGGGCGAACAATTGCTGATCGGTTAGGCTATGCAGGAGATCGCGGTCGGCTTGGGGGTAGAAAAGGTAAGGTGGTTGTTCGATGTCGGGGATAAAGTAGTAGGGGAATCGGCCGGTCGCTGCTTGGGTTTGGATTTCGGGGATTGATTGGGCGACGATGATGGGGCGGTCGAGATACCAAGCGTATTCGGGGCGATAGTGGGCGAGTTTGGCGTCACTCTGCTGAATCATGAAGTTTTTGAAGCTAAGGAGGGATTGGTCGGGGGGGATCAGGTCTTGGAGGTGTTGGAACATTTGCAGGGTGCGGCGGGATTGCCAAGTTACTTGATGGTAGTCGAGGGTGTCTTTGGCGCAATAGAAAGCGCAGGCGGCGAATAGGAGGGTGCCGGCGATATAAGCGATGGGTCGATAGGAGATTTTGCTGAAGAAGTCGAAGACGAGGGCGAGGGCGCAGGCGGCGGTGACGGCGAAGAATCCGGCGAAGGGCCAAAACCAGAATTGATGTTCCCAGATTAGTCCTTTGAAAGCGAGGATGAAGAATACGCCTGGCAGTAGTAGGAACCACCAGGGTCGCAGGATGCGGGGCCAGGGTTTGGCGGTTGGTCCTTTGATGAAGCGAACGATTTGGGCGATGATGAAGTAGGCGATGTATATTAAGGTGATGACGGAAACGATGATGGTGAAGTCATTGATGGTGAAATTGCGGAATTGGATGAACCAATCGGACCATGAGAACGATTCGTGTTCGGCGGCGGCTGAGCGCCATTGGTAGAGTTCGATGAGTTTTTTGATTTGCCAATTGTTGCCGGCGAGCATGACGAGGAAGTTAACGAACATGCCGGCGATGGGGAAGAATACTATTACAGCAAAGAGGGACCATATGGGCTTGGTTTTGGCGCGGGCGTATTGGAAGATGGTGTGGAAGACGAAGTGGAGGCCTATGGTGAAGGCGTAGAATACGCCGGTCCAATCGAATTGGATCATTAGGAATAGACAGAGTGCGAGTTCGACGAGAGGGCGGAGGCGTTTTTTTGGTGCTGCTTGGGGGAGTTGGCCGATCAGGCCTAGATAACGCCAAAGGGCCCAGAGAGCTAGCGCGAAAACCCAGCCGCGTGAACCGAAGTAGGCGGTGATGGGGAATATGCCGTAGAATAGGCCGGCGATGAGGGCGACGCCGGGGCCTAATAGGGGGCGGAGGACTTTTATTAATAGGAATACCGTGAGCATGGTAGCGACGAGGTGTTCGACGCGTAGTGCCCAGACGTGAGGGCCGAGTATGTACATCCAGGCGGCGTCAACGAGGGGGGTTAGCTGGGGGTGGTTCAGGTATTGGAGTGGTTGGGGGCTGGGCGGGTTGCCGACCTCCATGGTGGCGATGCCGTGGGTGTAAGCGAGACCGTAGTTGACGTGGCATCGGGCGATCCATGCGGCGGCGGCTTCGTCCCAACTGTGCAGGCCGTTGTAGGGGCGGGTGATGCCGTGGCTGAATGGATAGCCGGTGTGTAATAGGCCGGTGAGAAGGATGATGACGAGGGCGAGGTGCCAAAAATAGCGGCAGTAGAACGGTTGAGCGTTGGGTGCGGGTTCGCTGGTGGGCGGAGCGGGGTGATTGAGGTTGGTCTTTTGCCTAGATTGGCGTTTCTTAGTCATAGGGGCACCTAATGTTAGCAAAATTGTAGGTTAGCATGGAATGGGGTGGGTGTCAATGTGTTTGTACATAAGGATTTGAGGGGAATTTGAGGTTTGAGGTTTGGGGGTGTGGGGTTTATAATGTTGCGATTCTGTTATTTTTGACGTTATACGGAAGCGAAGTGTATGGATCGTGAGATAAAGAAGATATTGAAGCCGATCAAGCTTTTGGGGGTGCTGGTATTGGTTTCGGCGGTGGTTTTTTATGTTCTGGGTCACGTTGAAGACCGGAATGTTTCGCTGCTGCAGTGTTTGTATATGGTGGCGATCACGATATCGACGGCGGGTTATGAGGATCCTCTGCATTGTACGGAAAGTACGCTGTTGATGACGTTCACGATCTGCATGATATTTTTGTATATGGTGGTTGTGGCGTATGCGATATCGAATTTTACGGCGTTTTTGGTGGAAGGGCGCATAAAGAAGTATTTTCAGTTGAAGACCTTCCTGAAAAGGATCAAAAAGATGGATCAGCATTATATAATCTGCGGTATAAAGGATATTGGGGTTTTCGCGGCGAAGGAACTGGAGGATACCAAGAGGTCTTTCGTGGTTGTGGAGCAGGACACTAACGCGATTGCTTCGTTGCATCAGGAGATACCTTCGCTGGTTTGGCTTGAGGGTGACGCGACTGATGACAATGTTTTGGAGCAGGCGGGTATCAAACGGGCGAAGGCGATAATCGCGGCTATGGACGATGACAAAGAGAATTTGTATTTGGTTTTGGCGGCAAAAGAGCTGAATCCGAGTATCGAGATCGCGGCGAAGTTCAATTCACCCAAGGCGCGTAAGAAGCTGGCGGCGGCGGGTGCGAAGCATTTGGTTTGTCCGTACCGGATAGGGGGGTTGCGTATAGCTTCGGAGCTGCTGCGGCCTCAGGTGGTTTCGTTTTTGGACGGGATGATGCGGAGTACGCAGGACGCGGGGGTACGGATCGAGGATTTGACAGTGCCGGAGGGTTCTTCGTTTGTGGGGCAGACATTGAAAAATTTGTATGACAAGACCGGGGTGCTGGTGATTAGTTATCGATGGGAGCAGTCGCAGCAGTTGATTTATAATCCCAAGGGTGAGACGGAGATCAAGGGAGGGATGCATTTGATATTTATCGCTTCAGCGGAGCAGCGGGTGGGGTTGGAGAAAGCGCTGGGGGTTTAGGCGAGAGTACAGGAGGGCGAAGAAGGACAGCATGGACTGAGTCCATCCTACTTTTGGGTTGGTTAAGACACAGATTGGTAATTATTGATGACGACGGCGCAAGAGAAGAAGATGCGGTTGCTGCGGAGTTACTTGGGCAGGCATCCGGTTTGGTGTACTTGGCAGGTGACGTACAGGTGTAATTTTAGGTGTCGGTTTTGCGGGTATTGGCATGATGAGATGGGGAAATTGCCTGAGCAGACTGTTGAGCAGTTTGCGGAAGGTTCGGCGAAGCTGGCGCGATGGGGGAGTTTGTTGATTAGTCTGGCGGGGGGCGAGCCGTTGCTGCGCAGGGATATTGTGGAGGTGGTGCGAGCGGTGGGGCGGTGGCACTTTCCGTTTGTTACGACGAATGGGTATTTGGCGACGAAGGATTTGGCGCGGGAGTTGTTTGCGGCGGGGTTGTGGGGGGTTTCGGTGAGTATTGACTACGCGGACGCGGAACGGCATGATGAGGCACGGGGGCGAGAAGGGGCATACGAGCGCGCGGTGAAGGCGCTGGAGATGTTCAGCGCGGCGAGGCAGTACGATTGGCAGCGGGTGAATTTGATGGGGGTGCTACTGGATGATAATCTGGATGAGGTGGAAAAGCTGATTAAGTTGGCGGCGGAGCATGATGCGTATTTTATGATTCAACCTTACAGTGAATTGAAGACGGGGGAGATGAAGTATCGGCCTAGGGGGGATGGGAAGATTGGGGAGTATTTGGTGGGGCTGCGGAAGAAGCACGCGAACTTTTTGAGTAATCCGAGTTTTTTAGCGCGTTATGATGAGGCGCTGAACGGCGGGGTGCGGGATTGTGCGGCGGGTAAGGCGTTTTTCAATATCGATAGTACGGGGGATATCGCGATTTGCGTGGAGGAGCGGGCTCGGCCGATCGCGAATTTGTATGAACACGGGCCGGCGGAGATTGCGAAGCGGTTGAAACAGGGGGCCAAGGCGAATAAGTGCTATAAGTGTTGGTACAATTGCAGGGGAGAAGTGGAGAGTTTGTACAATTGGCGGGGGCTGGTGAAGAGTCTGCCGACTTGGCTGTTTGATACGGGGCGGCCTAGAGTTAATAAGGAATGCGGTTGAGTGTCCCTGTTTTATCGGTAAACGGAAAGTGTTACTTTGCAGGTGATTCCGGATTCGGTGGTTCCTTCGATGAGGAGGTAGTAGTGGCCGGAGTGTAGGGAGATGTCGGTTATGGTTTGGTTGCCGGTGTAATGGCTATCGAGGAGCGTTGAGATGTCGGCGACGCTACCGGTTCCGGAGGCGAGGATTTCCTGCAGGTCGTTCATAGATTCCTCGGTCATGAGGCAGAGCCAGTATTCACCTTGTGAGGTATCGGCGATGTTGATTTGGATTTTGCCGGACTGGGGCAGTTCGAAGTCGAAGATTCCTGATTCGCCTTGAGGGACATTTATTGATTCGGAGAGGAATTGGCGGTATTGGGGGGTTGCGTTGAAAGCCTTGAAGCCGATGATCACTAGGATGGGTATTAGGGCGAGTAGCGCCTTCCAGCCGGTAAGTTTTCCCATGGAGCTTCTTGAGAACATTTGTATCTCCTTTATTAGGTGGGGATTCCTTTCGCAATTTACTCCAGGATGACGGGGCTGTCAATTGAAGAAGTTATTTCATTGTTCTTGGGGAGGGCGGAACTGACCAGGCTGACAATAAGCGATGGGGCGGATATTTTGGGGGAGGATGTCCATTTTGCGGTGTCGCGTTTTAAGTGGTTTTCCAGCAAAGGTTTATTTGTTGCGATGGAGTTGTTTGGTTTTTGGTTTTCTTGGGCTCATAAATCGTGTTTATGTGGGATATTCTTGACATAGGGGGGTGTTTTTTGTATAAGTGAGGTAGATTGTTGTGGCAAAAGGAGCTTCTAGTAACAGTTTTTCAAGTCTATTCTTTCTGTATCTAGAATGTTTTGTGTGTTTTAGTATGTGATTTGGTTATATCGGACTTAAATTTGCCATAAAGTTTGTTGTTTTCAGCAGAAGTGAATTTTTTTGCTTGACGGGCAGGTATTTGATCTGGTATAAAGCACTTGTTGCAAAAAGGAATAAGGATCACTAAGGAATAGGGATCGCTAAAAGGAATAAGGAAAATCATCTCTTTTAGAAGGGCAGTCGGCGAGGTTGGCTGTCTAAATTCGGTTCCTAATAAAGTCTTTCATGGTTGTTTACGCGCCAAGAGTTGGCGCTATTGTTTGGAATAGACGTATCATAGTGTACGTCGGCAAATTGGGATAGGCGTATGCGGTATACGTCATCTTGAGAGACTCTTTTGAAAGGAGTGGAAAACATGGGTAAGAAATTGGTTGTATTGGTTGGAATGATTGCGATGTTGGCAAGTGCTGCTTTTGCTGGTCCTAACGCCGGCGATATGCCTTATGGCGCACCTGCTACGATTGACGGCGACATTTCTGATTGGGCCGGCGCTGCTTGGCGTACAGGCACGCTGCAAATGGGTTACTACACCGGCGGCGCTGTTGCTGGCAATGAAGACTTGGATCTGGCCAACATGCGTTGGACCTGCCGTTGGAATGACAACGACAACGTTTACGCGGTCATGCAAGTTATTGACAGCAATCCAAGACATTTGGATGCTTTCACGGAATGGTGCGCCACCGACCGCGTTGAGTGGTTCGTTCATGGTGAGAACAACCAGAATGTAACGTATCATAGCAATATGCAAGATGCTCAGCAATACGTTATGAGCCCGATGGCCAGTGATGATTCACAGTGCTGGATCGAGATGGGTTACAAGAAAGGTGCTCCGATCACCGGTATGGCTGGTGCTGTAAGCGTCAGCGGCAACACTGTCACCTACGAAGTCAGCATTCCTGTCTTTGAAGTATTTGGCGGCTTTAGCGGCGCCACGACCGTTCCCACTGACTTGGCAGTTGGTATGACGATTGGTTTTGACGTTCTGGTTGGCAGCCGTCTGACCCCTTACACCGTCTACGATGCGGCTCCTTACTACCTGGTTGATGAGACCGGTGTATCTTCTGGTACCGTTCACAAAGCTGATGGTCCTTCTGATGGCATGCAAGAATTCACCTTGGTGCCGGAACCCATGACCATGAGCCTGCTGGCTCTGGGCGGCTTGGGTCTGATCCGTCGCAGAAAGTAAGCTGTCTCGGTTAGAGAGTCAGGCAAATTCTAGGCTTTGGAGCGTTATGTTCTTAGCTTAGAGGCGCTTGGCGAGATTTGAGATTAAAGCCCGCTTTGGGATGTATTTCCTGAAGTGGGCTTTTTCTATATGTATGGGGTGGGGGTAGCGTTAGGGGTGCTTGGAGGAGTGAAGGCGGCAGGATAGCAGTTATATATTTACCGCGAAAGATCGCAAGGGGCATAGGGCGGTCTGGCCGCAACCCAAAAGAGTTAACCATGAAGGGCTTGGGGCGGTCAAGCCGTAACCAAAGGGTCAGAGATTTTTTTGATAGGATGACAGGATTAACACGATTTTTGCCAGAGGCGTG
>JAFGKT010000006.1 GCA_016928435.1 Sedimentisphaerales bacterium
AGATGTTCAAAATCACCCACCCTACCGTCCAAGTTGGTTCGTTTGGTGTTTGGTCATAAGTTTTTGATTAACAGGATACTGTCTGGTTTGATAGATGAAAAACGCACATAAAAAACGAGAAAATGTAGGATAGTATTACGAAGAACACGAAGAAAAGAATTAGTTGCCAGGGGCGAACGCGGAGGCACAGGGGGATTGGTCGAAAATAAAGGGTACAGGCACCTGCGCTAACACTCCGGAGCCAGTCCCCTTTATTTGGTACAATGAGGGCGGTGAGGTCAGGGATGGATGCCAACCTGCGTCGGCATGACAATAAGGATGTAAAGACTGTTAGGGTTTGGCGCAAAAAGGAAGGTCGCTGCGCTGTTGCGTAACGACCCTGAACCTATATGGATCCCGCTCACCGTCCTTTTGGACTTGCGTCCGCCTCCAAACGATGGCGAGCCGAAAAAGTTTCGCATATTTTAATGAATAATAGCTACGGCGTCCTCGACGGCTTCGGTGAACTGGTGTACATCGAATGGGCGGCAGATATATGAATCGAAGCCTTGTTGCAGTAGTGCTTGGCCTTCGCCCATTGTTAGTTGGCCTGATATGGCGACGACTCTTGTTCCCTGCAGTTCGGGGTTTTCCCGCATGAGGGAGCAAATGCGTTTAACGTTGATATCTTCCATCATGATATCGATGAATACGACATGTGGTCTGAATTGTTCGGCGACGACTCCGGCGTCGAAACCACATTCGGCGACGCGGACTTCGTATCGGCCGTCTTTCTCGAGTTCGTCGATGATGGTTTGGGCTGCTTCGGCGTTGGTATCAACGAGCAGGACTCGGGTGATACCGCCGTCAATTCCGTTGAGGGGGATGCCGTGGGCTCGCATGAAGCGAACCAATTGGTCGAGTGGGATCCGCCGATCGCGGCTGCCGGGGATTCGATAGCCCCGCAACTGGCCCGAATCGAACCACTTGGATACGGTTCGTGGGGCCACATTACATATCTTTGCAACTTGTCCTGTAGTTAGTACGTCGTGTTTTTTGTCCATGTTCTAAACCTAGACCTTCTGCAAGTCTCTACCCCTCACGTCTCTAAGTTTTCTAGCCTCCCGGGCTTTTTCGGAGCCATTCATAAGACATTCGCACTCTTATGACTTCCGACACTGGTAGAATCGGCATGTTAAAGGGGTGTATTAAGCTTATTAACGGGACGACGAGGAAAAAAATGATGGGTGGGATATTTGTGTTGGCGGGTCAAATTAGTAGGGCCGCCCATTTAAGGGCCCAGGGTGGTAAAATCGGCGATTAATTAGCGCAAACCCGCGAATTGGCGTTTTTTGGGGGTTCTAAGAGGGGGGCATAATAGTTGATTGAAGTTTGGTTTGGGTTGACAGGTGGTCCGATAATTGGAGGTTGTAAGGTTTGTAGGGGAGCGCAAGAAAAAACCCCCTGAGAAGGTCAGGGGGTTCATTTGTTGGATATTGCAGAAATGGTTTTTGAAAGCGTTTTAGCGGCAGATGTCTGCTTTGCCGGCACATCCTAGGACGTGGAGCTTACGTTGTACCATTTCTTTGATGGCGGCGCGGCCTGGGCCTAGATACTTACGCGGGTCGAACTCAGCGGGTTTCTCGCTGAAGACCTGGCGAATCTTGGCGGTTAGGGCGAGCCGGAGATCGGTGTCGATATTTACTTTGCAGACAGCCATTTTAGAGGCCTTGCTGATGGCATCTTCGGGGACGCCCATGGTGTTGGGCATATTACCACCGTATTTGTTGATGAGGTCAACGAATTCCTTGGGGACAGAGCTGGAGCCGTGCATAACCAAGGGGAAGCCGGGCAGCAGATTGCCGATCTTTTCGATGACATCGAAGGCGAGCTTGGGTTCGGATTTGAACTTATAGGCGCCATGGCTGGTACCACAGGCGACCGCCAATGAGTCGCAACAGCTTCGCTTGACGAAATCGGCGGCTTGGTCGGGGTCGGTAAGATGATTCATTACATCCTCAGCGCTGACGCCAACGACGTCTTCCTCGATACCGCCCAATTGGCCCAGCTCGGCTTCGACAACGACGTTATTCTTGTGGGCGTAATCAGCGACCTGCTTGGTTAGGCTGATGTTTTCTTCGTAGGGATGGTGTGAAGCGTCGATCATAACGGAGGTGAAGCCGTCGTTAACGCAGGTTTCGCAGATTTCGAAGGTATCGCCGTGGTCGAGGTGCATGGCGATGGGGAGATCGCCGCTGTCCTCGATGGCGCAGTCGATGAGAGCGCGGAGGTATTTGACGTTGGCGTATTCACGGGCGCCTTTGGAAATCTGAAGGATCAAGGGAGCGTTCTCTTCCTTGGCGGCATCGACGATACCCTGCATGAGTTCCATGTTGTTTACATTAAAAGCGCCGATGGCGAATCCGCCGTCGTATGCTTGTTTGAACATTTTTTCTGTTGTTACTAATGGCACTGGCAGTCTCCTATCACAAAACTATATTCTTACCCTGTTAAGGTACCTTCATGTACGGCGTACCGAGTCCGCCGCAATACGCACAAAGGCTATGTATTCTAGTGGCAAGTGAGTTTGATCTCAAGGCGAAAAGGGGTGGAATTTTTTGGGGGTGTGCCCATGTTTTTGGGGTGGGGCGGGGAGTTTGAAACCGCGGATTGGTGAGGTTGGGGAAGCCGGCAGGGATGCCGACGGTACGTTGTTGGTCGGTGAGAGGATATGTGGATTATGGTGGTGCGGGGGATTGGTGGGGGCAAATTTGCTCGAACCCCCGAGCTAGAGTAACATAAATGTTACTTACGTTCGGGGGCTATTGAATGGCGGTTTTGGGGGGTTAATCTTCGGGTAGGGTTAGTTTTACACGAGAACCGTCTTCGATTTCGTTTAGGGCTGAGAAATCGCCTCTTAGTCGTCCGATAATACTGACGGCGGATGCTGAGCGGGGCTCGGATCCGACGGAGATGGGTGTTGGGCCGAAGAATACGCAGAAGGCCTTTCCTGGAGGCCAATAGCCTATTTCCCCTACGGCCAAGACTTCGCGGGCACCTTCCTCTAGTTCGTGTTCTACGGGCGTACCAAAGTAGAATTCATCGCCCCAGCGTTGTGCGAGGGCCTCGATAGGGAGGCTGGCAACGATGGCCTGGGCGGTTGAAGTATCGTTGAGTTCGGCCTCGAATTCTTGGCCCGCGAGTCTCATTTTAACAATAGTTTTTTTGGAATCGCTCATTAAGTGATTCTCCGGATGTGTACAGATGATTTTATTCCAAGAGTCGAACCAAGTAAAGCATCGGCAAAATCGGGCTTGGGCCGTAATTATGGGGTGAAAAAACGGTGATTGGGGAGATAAAATGTTGTGGGTGGGGCGTTTATCGGCTTTAGAAGGGGTGATATGGCGGGGATTTTTTGGTTGGGTGTTTATGCGTTTTGGTTAGGTTGTCCGATAAAAGGTTTGTGAATAGTAAGTTAGCAACCATGTAAGCGTTCACAATAGAAGAGAAGTACGAATGGATACTAATGGGTACGAATAAGGAATTAGCTGCCAGGGGCGAGACGATGGCAGATGGGGTTAGTCGGCAGTGTAATGAAGCAGGCGGGGCAGGGCTGATGGTTTCGGCGGTGATTCCGAGCAAGGGTCGTCCGGAATGGGTGGCGAGACTGGTTGGGGATTTACGTCGCCAGGACTATCCGGAGGAGCTTTGCGAGATTATCGTGGTGGATGACGGTTCGAGTCCGGCTTACGAGTTAGAGGGGGCGAACGTTCGGGTTATTCGGCATGAGAGGTCACAGGGGGCGCAGGCTTCGCGTAATGAGGGGATCGCGGCGGCGCGGGGTGAGATTGTTTTTATGCTGGACGACGATATTGAATTGCTGAACGATGACTATATCAGCAAAGCGGTACGATTGTTGAATGGGCATCCTGAGGTAGGTGCGGTTTTTGGTCGGAAGATCGATGTAATTCACGGGGAGGATGGAGTAGTTGAGAGTGATTTTTCGTTGCCTCGTCCGACGTGTTATAGTGGTGAGATGGTGCCGGCGTCGATTGAGGGGGGGGTGATCGAATGGGGGAACCAGGTTTATTTGATTCGCAAGGCGATACTGGAACGGCTGGGCGGATACGATGGGATTTATGGTTTGAACGGGGGGCATTCGTTTAGGGAGGAGTCGGATTTGCACGCGCGGGTTCGGCAAGATGGGCATACGCTTTGGTATCTGCCGGATATTGGAATAAAGCATCATGTTGTGCAGAGCGGGGGGCATGGGCCGGGCGTTGGCAGTCGTTTGTATTGGATCGCGCATAATCATGTTGTGTTTGTGCGGCGGCATTTTCGTTACGGGCGATTGCGGAGTTTGGGATTTTTGTTTGATGTGCTGCGGTACAATTATGTTCAGGGTCGGTTTCGTTATCTTGGTGATATGCTGCGGGGTTATTGGGCAGGTTGGCGTAACGCGGCGCGGGACGAAGGGCCGGGTAGGAATGAATGGCTAGAGAGACTTTGAAAATCGCGATCGCTACGCCTTTGGATCTTTCGGCGGCGGGTGGTGTGGAAGTTCACATTACGCAGTTGGCGCTAGCTTTGCGTGAACTGGGGCAGGACGTTACGCTTTGCGCATCGGGCGGGGCTTCGTTAGGTAAAGGTGAAGTGGATTTGCCTTTTCGTCGGTTGGGGCAGTGCGATCTGGGTGAATATGACATTGTGCATACGCACGCAGGGGGTTGGTGGCCTAGTTTGCTGAGGCGTCGGCGGAAGTGGCGAGAGCATACGCGGCATGTTCATACGCTGCACGGGGTGTCGGTGGACTATTTGCTGAACTGCGGGGCCTGGCACAACTGGCGATGTTATACGACGACGCTAACAGAGGGGCTGCTTAGCCATTTGAGTGATCATACGATCGCGGTGAGTGAACAGATTGGGCGGCGAGCGCGGAGCGTTTTTGGTTTGCGGGGTGATAAGGTTAGCGTTATTGGGAATGGTCATAATTATAGAAAGCCTTCTTCTATCGCGATAACAGCCATTCGGCAGCGTTTTAATTTGAGTGCGGCACATAATGTAGCGCTTTTCATTGGGAGGAGCGAAGATAAGGTTAAGGGGGCTGCGGCGGTGGTGAGTGCGTTTGATGAGTTGGCGGAGCGTTTTGGTCAGTTGCGTTTGTTGGCGGTGCCTGGCACGAAATTTCCGCAACGTTCTTGGCTGCTGCGGAGCGGGCCGGTGCAACATGGTGAGATATGTGAGTTTTACGCGGCGTCTGATTTGCTGGTGAACGCTTCGCTGAATGAAGGGATGCCTTTGACAGTGATCGAGGCGATGGCGGCGGGTTTGCCGGTGGTGGCTTCGCCGGTGGGTGGGATTCCGGAAATTGTGCGGCATGATGTTACGGGGCTGTTGACGAATCGCAAGCGAACGAATTTGGCAGAGCAAATTGAGCGATTGTTGACGGATGAGGAGTTGGCGCAACGGTTGGCGGATGCGGGGCAGGAATTGGCAGGGGAGTTGACGTGGGGGAAAATCGCGGAGCGAACGTTGGAGGTATATCACGAAGCGGCGAATCGCCGTGGATAGATCGACCGACGGTGCTTGGTTGGGAAATGACGTTCCCGTTGGTCAGTGCCACAATTGAGTACGGGGAAGAGATTTCACCACGAAGGGCACGAAGAACGCGAAGATGAGAAAAAAGTTTGCCAAAGGCAGTTCGCGTGACACGGAAGTATTCGAAGGTTAAACGGTACAGAAGGTCAAGGCAGAAAGAGTCGGTCACGAAGTTTTTGAAGATCACGAAGGAAAGAGGGTAGCAAAAATGCGCGGAAGTGCGAAGCGGAAATGAGAGAGTTGTTGGAACACGGGCGCGCAGGTGCAGCAGATGTACG
>JAFGKT010000007.1 GCA_016928435.1 Sedimentisphaerales bacterium
AGATGTTCAAAATCACCCACCCTACCGTCCAAGTTGGTTCGTTTGGTGTTTGGTCATAAGTTTTTGATTAACAGGATACTGTCTGGTGTGATAGATGAAAAACGCACATAAAAAACGAGAAAATGTGGGATAGTATTACGAATGTTCTCGAATAAGAATTAGCTGCCGGGGGCGGATATATGGCACAGGGGGATTAGTCGGGGGCACGGTGAGGGCGGATAGGTCAGGGAGGTTTAATCCGCAGATTGCGCGGATTATCGCAGATTTTAGAATTTGCCAAAGGCAGGTATCGGGCACAGGGGTTATGGGTGATTGAGTGTGTGGGGGGTGGAATGCGCAAAAGGAAAGGGCCTTGCCTGGGGCTGTTGTGTGCCGGCAGGTTCGGCCCTGACATGTAAAATCTTGTTTTTCTACAATCGCACTCGCGCGACGAATTTAACGACACATAATGTTAATTCGGGGCGTGAGTTTATTTTTTGCGGCGTAGAATCGCTACACCGCTCAGGGCAAGCAGGCAGAGCGTTGTTGGCTCGGGGGTGATAATGCTACCTGAGGAGACGGTATCCATCATGCTAGCTTGGGCGACAGCGCCCCATGGTGTGGGGCCGACACTGCCGAGAGCTGAGGCTGGGAGTCCAAACATGTTTGAATACTGCTGAATGACGAAGTGCCAGGTTTCGCCGGGCTCGAAGACTTGGTCTGGTGTCATGCTTTCGAATACAAGCGGTTGGTTGGCACCAACGGCATCGATCTTGAACGCCAGGCCGGGCGCGTTGTTGTTGTGGTACGGAGTGATGTCGGCGACGAGTTCATCGTAGTTTGTGAATGTGGTTTCGAAGGATCCGTCATCATGAACGTCACCGACATAATAGAGGTCTTTGAAGAATCGGTTGGTCTGGTTGGTTATCATGACCAAAATGTCGGGGAGTTGCAGGGCAGAATCATAATCGACTGGGCAGGGGTGTTCTCCGGACCAAGGTTGGTCTGTCGCGGAGATTAACTGCATTTCCCGGTTATGGGGCGCGGTGGATAGTTCTTCGACTTCACCATCGATTGTCCAGCTATCTTGGTGTGGATCCTGCAGCGTGGTAACCCAGACAGGATCCGCCATAGCGGAACCGACAAAGGCCGCGATTACGCAAATTATTAACAGCATCTTATGTCTCATTATTCTCACCTCTTCTCGTATAAGGGTGTTTGTGCGGGTCGCTTGCGGTATAGCGACTCTAATTGGGTTATTTTACATTGGGTCGCTGTTGCCCCACTCGACAGGGCCCAGTTACCGCAATGGTGTTTTTGCTTTTCCAGCGGTGTTATTACCTCCTTCCTTTTGAGCAGAAAAGCGATTTTAGTGTCTGGAACTGATATAAAGTCCTCCATATATACCAATATATTTCAATTATATCACATTGTTACCCATAGTCAAACGGGGTTAGGTAGGCATGAATATGGGTATTTATTGTGGTATGGCCGAAGTAGGGTTGCGGGGATATGGGAAGGGATATGGGGATATTGTTGAGCTGTTACAACGGGATATGCAAATTTGATTTGTCAGGCATTGTTGGGTCGGAGCAGGTATTTTTTGAAAAAAGAGTTCATTGGCGGAGTGAATTGCCAGCCGACGTGACTTGTGTCACAATTGAAAGTGGTATGATTGGTTATTATGCTTGCGGCTTGAGACAACATTGATTTGGCAGCATGAGACGGGGAGATCAGGCCGGCGGACAATTGTTCGTTATCCTACGTTATAGCTGTGGTGGTAAGAGCCTATAAGGACTCTAAGCTTCTGGACGGCAGTGCGGGAGCAAGGACAGCTCAATCCTACGAAGTGATTTGTCGGATTCGCTTATATCGCGTTCGGCACTGGAAAATACAGTTGTACAAGACAAGAAGATAGATTAGAGGGACAATATGACTTTGCAGATGACAAGTTTGGAACGGGTGACGAAGGCGATCAAGTGTGATTCGGTTGACCGTGTGCCATGGGTTCCTTTTGTGGGTTGCCACGCGGGGGCGTTGCAGGGGGTTACGGCTACGGAGTATTTACAGTCGAGTGATTTGATTGTTGAAGGAGCTAAGCTGGCGGTGGAGCGTTATAAGGCGGATGGTGTGCCGGTTACTTTTGATTTGCAGATGGAAGCTGAGGTTATGGGTTGCCGATTGGAATGGGCGGATGATAATCCTCCGGCGGTGGTGAGCCATCCGTTGGGCAACGGTACGAAGCTGGAAGATTTGCGGGTGCCGCGAGCGGACGAAGGGCGCATCGGTTTGACTTTAGAAGCGGCGCGGCGGATACGGAAGAACCAACCGGACGTGGCGGTTTATGGATTGATTACGGGGCCTTTTACGCTGGCGCTGCACTTGTTGGGTACGGACATTTTTATGAAGATGTTCGACAATCGTGAATATGTCAACAAGTTGATGGAGTTTTGTCGGGATGTCGCTACGGCGATGGCGGGTTATTATATTGAGGCTGGTTGTGATGTTATAGCGTTGGTTGATCCGATGACGAGTCAGATTGGGCCGGACCAGTTTCGCGAATTTGTGCGGCCGTTCATGACACCGGTTTTTGAGAGCATTCGAGAAAAAGGGGCTTTGAGTTCGTTTTTTGTGTGCGGGCACGCGGAGCAGAACATTCCGGAAATGTGCGCTTGCAAGTGCGACAATGTATCGGTGGATGAAAATATACCATTGGATTTTGTACGTGAAACGTGTTTAGCGAACAATGTGAGCTTTGGGGGCAATTTGCAGTTGACGAGTGTTTTGCTTTTGGGTAAGCCAGTGGATGCGCAAAAGAACGCTATCGCATGTTTAGAGGTTGCTGGGGAGAAGGGGTTTTTGTTGGCGCCAGGTTGTGATTTGCCTTACGCTACACCGCCGGAGAATCTCGAAGCGATACCGTTGATGATCACCGATCCTTACCAGCGTGATATCGTCAAGGCGATGGTGGTTGAAAGTGACGGGGGTGACAAGCTGGACTTGCAGGAATACGGGCAGTTTCGCAAGGTGGTGGTGGACATTATAACGCTGGACAGCGAAGCTTGTGCGCCTTGTCAATATATGGTGGACGCTGTGCGTAAGGTTGCGCCTCAGTTTGAGGGGATTGTGGAATGGCGGGAACACAAGATCAAGTACAAAGAATCGTTGGTGTTTATGACCTCGCTGATGGTTCATAATGTACCGACGATTTGTATCGATGGTCAGATAAAGTTTGTTTCTCGGATACCGCCTAGGGATGAGTTGATCGCAGCGATTCAGGAGCGTATTAACGAGAAGTTCCGGATGAAGATTCAGCGTCGGCGGGGCGAGTTTTATCTGTTGGGTGCTGATAATGAAGCGACGGCTCGTTATCGTGAACGTTTGGAGAAGGCGATTGCTGAGTTGGGTTCTGATACTCGGGTGACGACGATCAGCGATGAGCAGAGCATAGCGTCGTTTGGTGTGGCGATGGTTCAGACGCCGGCGGTGGTTATGGCTACGTATAGATTGAAGTCAACGTGTACGACGCCGGACATCGCGGTGATCAAGGAATGGATAAAGGATATGTAGGATGGCAGAGGCTATTCCCGTTATTTTGTTGACCGGCTATTTGGGCTCGGGCAAGACGACGCTGTTGAATCATTTGTTGGGTTTGCCCGCGATCGCGTCGCAGCGGTTGGCGTTGATTATCAACGAGTTTGGGCCTCTCGGGGTGGATGGCAAGATGGTGGATTCGCCGGGACATGCCAAGTATGAGATCAACAAAGGCAGTGTTTTTTGTGTTTGCACGAAAACGCAATTTGTGAAGGTTTTGAAGGAAATCGCGGATTCGGATAGCTGTGACCTGGTGCTGCTGGAAGCGACGGGTATCGCTGAGACGGCGGATTTGGAGAGTTTTTTTGATGAGCCGGGTTTAGCGGGGCGTTTCGCTCTGCAGGCGAATTTGTGTTTGGTTGATCCGGTGAGTTTTGTGAAGGTGGCGGCATTTCTGAAAGCGGCGACGAATCAGGCTGCTGCTGCTGATGGGATTGTGATTAATAAGACGGATTTGGCTGACTCGGATGAACTAAAGAAGTTGCAGGAGGTGTTGCGGGGGATCAATCCGCGGGCGGCGATAACGACAACGCAATATGGTGTGATTTCGGAGGAGTTTTTGCTGTCGCTGCGGCACGAAGGCGGGGTGGATGCCGGCAGAATGCGCAGTGAGGCGCCGAGCAATATTGTGGCGGTGGCTTTTGAGGGCGGGGAGGTTTTCGATAAGGAGTTGTTTGACGCGGTTTTGCGGGAACACGCGGAGCGCATCTTGCGTCTGAAAGGCAACATCAAGTTTGGCCTGGGGGTTCGTTTTGTCGAAATGGTAAGCGGTCAAGCCATCGACAAAGCTCCCAAGGCCGACTTGGATGAGACGTCTTTTGTGGTGATTGGTTACGGCATCAGCAAACAACAATTACACGACGCGTTTTGTGGGGCGATGATCTGAGAGAACCGCTAATGGACACGAATAATCGCGAATAAGGATTAGCTGCCAGGGGCGGGGGTTAGGTGCTAAACAGATGACGGACACTTGCTGGGAGGTTATAATGCTTGGCATAAGGAGTGTTCGTTATGGCAAAGAATCAGAAGTACAGTAAGGAATTCAAGTTACAGGCTTGCAAGTTAATCATCGAGCAAGGTTATTCCTACCGTAAAGCGGCTATGGAGTTGGGCGTGACGGCGTGGTGGTTGCGAGAGTTTGAACGGTTACCAAAAGGCTTATATTTTTTAGTGAGATTGCAGTATGCCTATTTATGAATTTGTTTGTGAGAAGTGCGGGTATGGTTTTGAGAAGTTGGTGGCATCGATGAAGTCTAGTGGGACGATGAGGTGTCCGCAATGTGATGGAAAGGCGAACCGGCAAGTGAGTGTTTTTTCGGCTCATAGTTCGGGCAACCGTACGGCTTGCGGTGATGGCAGGCCTTGCTGTGGTATTGACTCGGCGGGTGATTGCGTGGGTGGCGGGTGTCCTCTGGCGAAACGTTAATGTGCGCATTGACCAAAGAGACCTAATGGGCATAGTCAGGGATGGCGGGCATGGCTCACCCTACTTGGGGAAGATGGATTGGGTTATTAGTTGGGCGAGTTTTTGCCAGGAGAATTGGTTTTTGGTTTGGGCTGCGTTTTGGGTAAGGGTTTTTAGGGTTTGGGGGTTTAGGGATTCTCGGATAGCGGCGGCGAGTGCTTGGGGGTTGTTGGGGGGGACTATTCGGCCGTTGACGTGGTCTTGGATTACTTGGCTGAGGTCGCCGACGTTGGTAGCGATGACGGGGCGGTTTAGGCCGAACGCTAGTTGGCAGATGCCGGATCCGGTTGCGGAGCGGTAGGGCTGGACGACGAGGTCGGCGGCGGTGAAGTATTGGGCGATCTGTTCGTTGGGGATGTATTGGTCGATGAGACGGATGTGGGGTTGGAGGTTGTTGCGGTTGATGATGTCTAGGTAGTATTGTTTGTCTTTCCAGAATTCGCCGACGATTAGGAGAGTGGCTTGGGTTTGGGGTGAAAAAGGGGACAGGCACTTGCGCTGACGCTCCAGAGCCAGTCCCCTTTTTTGGTTGGTTTCGGGTTGGAGTTGGCGGAAGGCTTCGAGGAGGATATCGAGTCCTTTGTATTTGCGGACGAAGCCAAAAAAGAGGAGGCAGGGAGATGAGACTTGGAGTTGGGCTTGGGCTTGGGCTTTGGTGATGGGAGATTGGGCGAGGGGTGAGTATGTGGGATGGAAGGCGGTGATGATGTTGGCTTGGGGGCCTAGGATGTCGTGGAGGTTTTTGGTTTCGGCGGGTGAATGAGTGAGGAGATGATCGGCGTGGTTGAGGACTTTTTTGGTAAGGTAGGCTTTGACTCGGTTTGATTCGTGTTCTTGGGTGTTGTGGCAGATGATGAGTATTTGGGTTGGTTTTTTGATTTGGCTGAGTAGAGCGAGGTTCATTGGTGCCCAGAAGGCTACCCACCAGGGGAGGATGAGCAGGTCGGGTTGGAATTTGTTGATGACGCGAGCGGTTTTGATCCAGGTGAGCGGGTTGGCGGAGTCGATGAGGTATTGGGTGTCATCGATTTTGAGTTGGGTTTGGCTGGGGTCTTGGTCGGTTCGGCCTGGATATAGGAATTTGGGGTACTGGCGGGTGTAAGAGATTAGTTTGACTTGGTGGCCGAGCCGGCGGAGGGTTTGGCAGAGTATGGTTGTGTGGTGGGCGATGCCTCCGCGGTAGGGGTATGTGGGGCCTAGTATGACGATGCGTTGGGACACGGTTGAGCTCCTAGCTTTGGTAGATACTTAGTAGGGCTTGGCGAGAGTTGGGGAGTGCGAAAGGTGAGTTTTGGAATTTGCCGAGGGCGGTGTCGTCGGGCTTTTGCGCTAGGGCGTTGTGGAGGGCGGCGGCCCAATCGATGTCGGGGGCGGTTGGGTTGAGCAGTTCGGCGCGGCCGGCGACGGCGAGGATTTCGTGGAATGCTGGTAGATCGCTTAGGACCATCGGTAAGCCTGCGGCTGCGGCTTCGATAACGACGTTGCCCAGGCCTTCCCAGGTGGAAGGGAACAGAAGAGCGTCGGCGCTGCGCATGATTTGGGGGATGTCGGTGCGTAGGCCGGGGAAGCGGATGTTTTGGGTTAGGTTTTTTTGTTGGACGAGTTTTTTGATGGATTGCTTTAGTTGGCCTTGGCCGGGGCCGATTAGGAGGAAGCAGGTTTTAGGATTTTGGGCTAGGAAGGCTTGGGCGACGGAGATTATTTTGCGGTGGTTTTTGGGAGGGTCGAAGCGGCCGACGTGAATAACGGTTTGCCAGGATTGGGGGATGTCGAATTCTTGTCTGAGCCAATCGGGTTGGCGGGGGCAGGTGAAGGGGGTTAGATTGATACCATTATAAACTAGATGAATCCGGGAGTATTGGGAATATTGTTTGCCGAACCAGTTGTTTAGGACGTCGCTACTGATGCCGATGATGTCAGTAGCATTAGCGCAGGCGATACGGGCGAGGAACTTGCGGCTGAGTTTGTGAAAGAAGTTTTGTTTTTTTATATTGCTGGTTGAGCGGAAATGGGCGATTCTTTTTTTTATGCCTAGGAGTTTGGCGATTGGCAGGCAGACGGCGGCGAAGGTGGGTACGTGGCAGTGGACAACGTCGTAGTTTGAGGTTTTCAAGAGTTTATAGAATCGGTAGGCGAATATGGGGAGATTTTTGAGGGGGCCGCAATTGTGGACTTTTCCGCCTAGTTGGGTGATTTCTTGGTCGTAATAGCCTGGTTGGGGTTTGTGGACACAGAAGTCGAACAGGTAGCGGTTGCGGTCGATGTGGCGCATTAGTTCCATGGTGCGGGTTTCGATGCCGCCGCAATCCATAATGGTAACGACGTGGAGGATGCGTATTGCATTGTTGCTGTCGGCGTATTTAGGTTTGATCATGTTTTTCGTGATCATATGGCATTTATCTGTTGTTTTTTAGTGGTGGTTACGGGAGTTTTTGTGCTCTTAAGATAAAATGGCTGAAGGTTAAATAATTGACAAATGCGTTATCAAGAATGGGTTTGGCCCATTTAATTCTCGGTGGGACTCGCCAATTGATGGATAAATTTCCAAAACCTTCTTCCTGTAAGAGGCTGCGCCAAGCTGCGGCGCACTGATGGGTCTTCCAATTGATAGTGGGCATTACCGGCGATGGGATTCCGAAATCTCCGAAGAAATTTTTTCTACTGCAATCACACATAATGACCCATCCGTTGGTTGCGGTTACTTGACGAACATGAGCAATGATTTGTTTTTGTTCTTGCCTTGCGGCGGTGTCGTATCGAATGTCGGCAGTGGTTTCGCGAATATGGTTGATGCTGTCATAAAACAAAACGATGTCAAAGGGATTATCGGGGTTGTATTTTAGGAAGTCTATAGGCTCGAGTTTGCACTGATGGAGTTTAAGTTCGTTTTTGATTTTGTTGAAAGTTGTTTGCGATCCCTGTGAGCTGCCGGCGGCTTGTGGTTCTAGTCCTATGACTTGTTTTGCTCCCCAGATGGCAGCGGAAAAGGTAGTTGCGCCGGGTCCACAGCCTACGTCGAGAATATTGGCATTGTGCAGGAATTTGAGGCATGGTCCCCAGAAGTTTTGAATATATCCTTGAACGTTTCTTTTGGATCGGTTGAGCAATTGAGCGAGTTTGTTGATTTGCTCATTAGGTTCGTTTTTTGCAGTTTTTGGCACAGATTTTCTCCGTTGACGAAAGCGGTTGCTGTTGATCGAGATGGTATTTTTTATCACGGACGATTTTTTTGTACTTTAGAACAATGATACCACATTAACAGCAAATATGTTGAACTCATTATTGTGCGTGTTATAACTACTCCCATTGCTCCGTATATTGGGAGTAATATGGCGTATCCAGCTATATTGGCAATTCCCATAATTATAAAAGTATTTCTAATGGCTTTACCTATTCCATGGGCGCGTAAGAAGTGTTGTGCTAAATCACCTAGTCCGCGTATAGTGCATTCGATGGCCAATATTCGTGCCAGGATGACTGCGTTCATATAATCAGGGAATACAAGTTGGAAGAGCCATTGAATAACTAGTTGGTAGAAGGCCAAGATAGCGAGCGAAGCTGTGAGGGAGACAGCGATGGTTTGTTTAGGGATAGAGTTTGAGTTGGCGAATCTTTTGAATAATACCGTTCCGACGATTCCGGGCATAAATATCAAAGGCATAGTGGTATTGAGTGCCAATCCGAAGGGTCCGGACGCGGTTGTTCCTTGGGTAATGCCGATCAAGACACCGCCGAGTTGTGTTGTAGTTGTTCCGGCGAGGGTACCCAAATAGACTTGCCAACCGAAAATACGGTTTTCTTGCCAGATCATAGCTAAGTTTTTTCGCCACTTACTCAACCTCGGTCTAATGGATGCTGCGACCAACAGCAGGATGATAGCTGATATTCCGTATCGCAGGAGCAGAGCGGTTTGTGCGGTCAGATTCACATTCGAGATAGCGGGGATTATTTTGGCTACATATGGCAGTTTGTCTCCCCAGACCAAAAAGGCCGCCACAGCGAGATACAGCACCTGGGGCAGACATCGCAAAGCGGAGAGTCGTCCGATTTTGTTATCGCCTTTTAGGATTTCCGGTAGGCACAAGATCATGACGAAAGAAAAAGCTATCGGTGAGAGCCCTCTTATGACATTTCCGAGTTCTACGCCATCTTTGCTGGGTGCGAAGAAGGAATAGACGAATAGTGCGGCGGTCATGATTATTGACATTATCAGTGCGAGAGTAACGATGGTTCCATTGAGGTTTGGTCGAATATCGGTATTTTCTTTTTTAGCCAGGAGTCGGGCTCCGGAAGCGAAAAAGCCAAAGGTTACAATTGTTGCGGCAAAGACATAGACAAATTCGAGCCATTTGTAGGCACCGAATTGCGCTGGGTTCATCAGTCTGGTATTGGCGACACTGATTCCGAACCCGGTCGCAACGGAAATCAGAGTGGCGGTTGAGAGGCCTGCTACCTGTTTACCGGTTTTTCCGGTGGCCATTTTTTTGAATTTGCTGGTGCGGTTTTCCATTTTTTGGATTTATTTTCCTGGTTGCTTATGCGTCAATGGATTTAAGCCATTGGTTCCAGACGTTGTAGGTTTGCTGGTGGGAGAAGCTTTGGCGTTGGTTTAGGATGTTTTGTCGTAGTTGGTTGTATAGTTTTGGGTTTTCGAGGAGGTCGATTATGTGTTGGGCTAGAGCTTGGTGGTTGTTGATGGGAAATATTAGTCCGTTGTGTTGGTGTTGGATTATGTCGGGGATGCATCCGACGGGTGTGGTTATGGGTATTAGGCCGGTTGACATTGCTTCGACGAGTGCGGAGGGGAAACCTTCGGAGGTGGAGGCCATGGTAATGAATTTGGATGCTGCGAGGTGGGGGTGGACGTCGGTGACGTGGCCTAGGAAGTCAACGGCGTGGGTTATTTTTAGGGATTCGGCGAGCATGCGGAGTTGTGGTGCTTGGGGGCCTTGGCCTACGATGCAGAAACGGGTGTTTGGGTGTTTTTGGTTTACCAGGGCCCAGGCGTGTAATATTGTGTCGAGGCGTTTTAGCGGAACGAGTTCTCCGACGAAGACGCAGGTGTATTTGGCTTGGTCTGGGTCGGCGACGGGGAAGCGTTCGAGGTCGGTGCCGTGGGGTGATATCATGATGTTTTGGGGCGGGATGTGATGTTGGATCATTTCTTGGCGCATGGTTGGGCCTGGTACGGTGATGAGGTTAGCGCGGCGGACGATGGGCATAAAGATTCGTTGCCAGGTGTGCTGGAGGTAAACGTTCCAATCTTTGCCGATGAACCCGAAGTGGATGATTTTTTTGTGGTATTTGGCGGCGATGTAGGAGAGTAGTCCGTAGGGCAGCGGGTTGAAGGATACGAAGGCTTTGACTTGTTTGCGTCGGCCTAGCCGGAGTGCGTGGTAGATCATGCGGATGAAGCGCCAGAGTTTGAATCGACTGGGCACGAGGATGTATTGGGCTTTGGGGATATCGCCGTAGTCGAGTTTTTCGTGACGGATGATCCAGAGTTTGGAGACGAGAGGATTAGCGGCGATGGGCATGAGGTGATGACGGGCGACGGAGTCTTTTAGTCGAATGCAGCAGACTACTTCAAAAGCCATTGTCATGGGTCTCCGTGGACTACGCGAATCTATAAAGGGTTCCAGTCAATCCGCATGGACTGAAGACATTCATTGGCCATCACACCCTTTAACTTCGTGAAAGGGTGCCACCCCCGTCGGGGGCCAATCCGCATGGGCTGAGAGCCCATCCTACTGGTCTCTGGTTTACGATTCGGATTGGTGATTTAGTAATGATACGGAGCTGATGGTTTGGCGTCAAGTTCAAATGTTAGAAGGAGTTAGGGTGGGAGTGTTGATGTTTTCCGGCGGTCGGGGAGTTTTAGATAGGATAACAGGATGGACTGGATTTGGTTGGCCGGAGGCGAAAATGTGGTTTTGGAATATATGTAGGTAGGTGTGGATTTGGCGGGACAGGGATGCGGAATTTAGAAGGATTGACAGGTTTATTTGCTGTGTGCGCTGTGAGCGATGGGGTCAGGGAGGCTGGCAAGATGCCGGCGGTACAGGGGTTGGACGGTCCTTGATGGAGATGGGTAAGATATTGTTGACGTTTGATGGATAAGGTTCTAGGATTAGGGGAGTTTACGAGGTGATGGGATTTGTTGTGGATTGGAGGCATGATGATTAAGCAACAGAAACATCCGGTTTCGGCGGCGTTGATTGGTGCGGGTGCTATTCAAGGTTTGATTTCGTTGTTGGCTTGGGGGATTCATGGTCCGAACTTTGAATTGGCGGATTGGCTAATCATATCTATTTTTGCAGTTTTTTTTGGTATGGGTATTCTGGCGCGTTGGGTGCCATTGCCTGCGGCGTTATTAGCGGCGGTAGTTTATGGTATGTTTCTGACTTGGCAGGCGCAAATTAATGTGAAGTTGCTCACGACGGGGCTGATATTCAAGGTGCCAGTTGTGCTTTTGTTGTTGGCGGCGTTATTTTTTGCGTTTAGGCTGAGGAGAGTTGTGAAGCAGGATGCAGTGGATAGCGGTGCGGTGGCAGAATAATAGGAAGGTAGGGTGTTTATATGTTGAAGTTTAGTGGTTATGGTGCGTTGGTTGTGGTGGTGATGGTGTTGTTGGCGGGGTGTGGTTCATCGGACAGAGATGATAACCGGAATGTGGTTTTGTTGACAGATGATGGTGTTGGTCCTTATGGGGATATGCCTTCTGATGAGTTGGTTGCTCGGTTTGGGGCGGAGGCGCTGGTTACTGACGCGACGTCGACGCTGCGTTGCGCAATTGGGCGGACTACGCAGGCGCCGACGATAATAGGGGATAGCTGCTGGGTTGGTACGATAGCGCAGTTGCAGCCGATGCAGGTGCGGAACCATCGAGGGAATTTGATGGTGGTGATGAACTCGACGGATGGTGTGGATAGAGGGTTGTATTTGGTGGCGTTTATTGGCGGTTATATGCCTAGCGATGGTGATTATGGGTTACGGCTTCGGCAGATCGAGGGGGGAGCTTGGGCGTTTGAGCTGGCGCGGCATTAGAAGGATTCAGGTTTTTTTATGGAGTTAAAAAAAGGGAAAGATGGCTTGACCGGGGGGGTGGTTCGTCTATACTATTGCGGGTCGGGTATTAGGTTGTTCCGATGCTTTGACGGTTGGTTATTCAAGTTTAGGGGGCGGATGTGAGAATCTGCCTTTGATATTTATAAGTTATTGCTAGAAAGGACTTTAGAATGGCACATAAAATTTCTGACGCTTGTACATGTTGTGGTACTTGTGAGTCTGCTTGTCCGGTTGAGGCGATCAGCCCCGGTGAGCCGACGTATGTTATCGACGCTGACAAATGCACCGATTGCGGCGCTTGTGTTGATGAGTGCCCGGTCGAGGCGATCAGCCCGGAAGATTAAGTCTCTAACGGGACTCCAAGGGTAGAATTGGGATTTAGAAGCCGTTGGTGCTTTTTGGCGCCGGCGGCTTTTTTTTGGTTGGGGGTATTGGTAATACACCCTTTAGCTGCGCGAAAGGGTGCCACCCGGAGTCAGCATTGGACTCTGTGTTGGTGGGTTATTCTTGGATGTCGAACAGGGAGCCGTAGATGGTGAATGGTTCGGGCATTTGAGTTCGGTTGGAAAGGTAGGCGGATTCGATTACTGATACGTTGGCAAGGTGTTCGGCTGCGGGTGCTACGGGGATGATTTCGGGATCGATTAATGAGTCGGCGAAATGGCGGACTTGCTGATCGATTAGCCATTGTTCGTCGATGTCGTATTGTTCATCGTTGGTTAGTTTTCCAGCGGAATCGTAAATACGCAGGCGGTCGGGTTGGATTTGGATGGTGCCTTGGGTGCCATGGAAGGTCAGGCTTTCGTGTTCGGGGGTGGTCAGCCAGGCGGCGTTGATGGAGGCGGCGCAGTCGTTGGGGAATTTCATGGTTAGAGTTACGGCGTCTTCGGTTCGGGCAGGGGGCAGCAGGTGTTGGCCTGCCTGGGCGGTGTTTAAGCTGAAGATGGCAGCGGGATTGCCGAGGTTCCAAATGATTTGATCGATGAGATGGTAGGCTTGTTCGAGCAGTACGCCACCACCTGCGAGTATGGGGTCGCTGCGCCAATTGAGGTGGTCTTGGTAGTCGCAGAAGGATTCAGCGCGGACGAGGTATATATTGCCGATGTGCTGTTGGGCGATGAGGCGATGGGCTTCGAGATATGGAGGTGAAAAGCGTTTGGGAGCGGAGACATGAAAGCGGAGATTGTTTTGCTTGAGGAGCTTGGCCCACTGAGCGGCTTCGGGGAGGGTTCGAGCGAGTGGGGCCTCTTTGAAGATATGCATATTGCGTTTAGCGGCGGCTTTTATGCAGTCTCCGCACAGAAATGTGGGCAGGGCGAGAAAGAGGACGTCGAGTTCTTCCTGGACGATGAGGCTTCGATAGTCATCATAGGCAGCGGCTTCGTATTGCTGGGCAAGGTTAGCGGCCTTTTCGCGATTCTGGTCAGCGATGGCGGTGAGTTGGAGCAGATCGTTTTTTACGATGGCGTTGAGGACGAGTTGTCCATATCCGCCGATACCTGCTATAGCGGTGCGAAGTTTAGTCATTTTTTTTTTACGATTAGGAAATGGAGTGTCGGGGATGGATTCCCGCCTGCGCGGGAATGACATGTTGGTTTGTTCTGTTAGGGTTCGGGCACGCATCGGGCGCAGGGGAAGGCGTCTTCTGGTGGGACGTTCTGGGGGGGCGGATCGTACCATTGTCGGCGGTCGATGTCGTCGATGCGGTTGTCGATAGGCATAGGAGCGGGGGTATAAGGGAGGATATTGGCTAGCGTGGTGCGGGTTTCGCAACAGGTTAAGGGGATAAGTGCGGCGATGAGCGTTGGGGCGGGGTCGTTGGTGGTATCGGCGAATCGTTGGATGAGTGATTCGCGGATTTCCCAGATAAGCGAGCCGACGAGAAGTTGTTGGTTTTCGTGGTCGATTTTCAGGCCTGCGCAACTGCAGAGGTAATCGGTGAATGCTTGGTCGAGTTGGTCTAAGAATTGTTCGCGATTGAGGAGTTGCGGTTGGAGGATGGGGCCATTGCGTGTGGGACGGTGCAGGGCGAAGGGGATATTCCAATCGCCGAACTGACGACAGAGTTGTTCAATCTGGTCTAGGGTTAACAGAGGGGCGTCGTCGCTGCCGAAAATTTGGAATTGGATGTCGTTGAAGATATCGATGGGGATTTCATCGAGGGTGTCGAATGGGTAGTAAAGGAGGACGGCGCGGAGGACGGCGGCGTTGTAGGCGTTGACGTAAACACATTGGTAGCTAAACAGCGGGGGTTGTCGTATATCTAAATTGGCTTCTGTCAGGTCGAGGTGTACTAAATAGGCATCGATGATGGTGTTGGCGTCGGGGTTATCGGCGATGGCTTGGTAGTCGATGAGGCCTGGCTGGGTTAGGCAGGTGTCGAGGAGTTGCTGGTAGTCGTTGACAGCGGTATCATCGAGGCGGGCTTGGATGTTGGGGTGGTCGTAGGGGTTGATGATTATGGGTTCTGGTTCTTCGTTTTGGGCGCGTAGGGGGTAGGTTATCGCGCAGAGCAGGACTATGCTTAGAGCGAGGGCTGTGCGGCTAGATGCCGGGCGTTGGTAGCTGATTGAATTTGCGTTAGAGCGTATCAATAGCGATAATGCTCCGGTTTGTAAGGGCCTTCGACGGGGACGCCGAGGTACTTAGCTTGTTTTTCGTTGAGTTTGGTCAGGCTGGCACCAAGATGCTTGAGGTGGAGCATGGCTACTTCTTCGTCGAGGGATTTGGGCAAGGTGTACACTTTGTTTTCGAGCGATTCGGTGGCGAGCATGATCTGGGCGAGTACTTGGTTGGTGAAGCTGTTGCTCATAACGAAGCTGGGATGGCCGGTCGCGCAGCCGAGGTTGACGAGGCGGCCTTCGGCGAGGATGATGATGGTTCGGCCTGACTTTAGGGTCCAGCGGTCCACTTGGGGTTTGACGACATCGCGGGTGCATTCGGGGGTTTTTTCGAGATAGCTCATTTCGATTTCGCTATCGAAGTGGCCGATGTTGCAGACGATGGCGTCGGTTTTCATTTGTTCCATGTGGCGGCCGCAAATTACGTCGCAGCAGCCGGTGGTGCTGACGAAGATATCACCGAGGGAGGCGACTTCTTCGAGGGTACGGACTTCGTAGCCAGCCATGGTTGCCTGCAGGGCGCAGATGGGGTCGATTTCGGTGACGATGACTCTGGCGCCAAGTCCTTGCATTGACTGGGCGCAGCCTTTGCCGACGTCTCCATAGCCGCATACGACGACGACTTTTCCGGCGACCATGATATCGGTGGCGCGTTTGATGCCGTCGGCTAGTGATTCTCGGCAACCATAGAGGTTATCAAATTTACTCTTGGTGACGGAGTCGTTGACATTGACGGCGGGGAACAGGAGGGTTCCGTCGCGCATCATGTGATACAGGCGATGGACGCCGGTGGTTGTTTCTTCAGAGACGCCTTTGATTTCGGCGGCGACGTTATGCCAATGCTTTGGGTTTTCTTGGAGACGAGCGGTGAGTCGATCAAGGATGCATTTGAACTCGGCGTTGTCGGTGGGTTCATCGAGGATAGCGGGGTTTTCTTCGGCTTGGTAACCTTGGTGGACAAGGAGGGTTGCGTCGCCGCCGTCGTCAACGATGAGGTGGGGGCCGGAGCCATCGGGCCAAGTGAGAGCCATTTCGGTACACCACCAGTATTCTTCTAGTGATTCGCCTTTCCAGGCAAAAACGGGGCAAGTGCCGGCTTTTGCGATAGCGGCGGCGGCGTGGTCTTGGGTGCTGAAGATGTTGCAGGAAGCCCATCGTACATCGGCGCCGAGTGCTTCGAGGGTTTCGATGAGCATGGCGGTTTGGATGGTCATATGGAGGCTTCCGGTGATTCGGAGGCCTTTTAGTGGTTGGTTTTTGCCGTACTTTTGGCGGGTTGCCATGAGGCCGGGCATTTCGTTCTCGGCGAGTTCGAGTTCCTTGCGGCCCCAGTCAGCCAGGGAGAGGTCCGCGACTTTGTAAGGGAGGGATAGGTCTAGAGGCATGACTTGGGCGTTTTGTACGGTGGCCATATGTTTTTTTTCCTTTTAGGTTTTGGAGTTTAGACTTACTTCCAAAGTGATATATTTGGTCGGCAATAGTTTGCGGCATGGGCTGATGAGCCCATCCTAGCTATTGGATAGGATTATATACTTGTAAGCAGTGGTGGTCAAGCCGTTTATGTTGGTCAGGGAGTGGTGGGCCAGAGATGTGCTTTGGTGGGGTGATGATTATTTGTTGGTGTTCGCAGGGCCGGGATGTTACCCGGGGGCTAACGGAATGGGCGGCCCAGTAGATGTTATTTTGTTATTGGTTTTTCCATTAGGTTGGTGAAGGTGTGTTTTCCATTTGGGGATACGCGTATGGTTTTGATTTCGAAGGGGTTTAGTTTGACTTTGATTTTTTTGCGTATAGGTGGAATTTCGATGATTGTGGCGCGTTTTCTTCCTGTTGGTTCGAAGACGCGAATGATGTAATCTCTGTGGTTTTCGGCTTTTTTGAATGCCATGAGTTGTACGACGGGGTCGGATAGGGTAAGTGCGGGTTTTGGTTTTTGGCCGATTCCTGGGGGGTAGAACGACAGTGCCATTGGTTTTTCGTTTTGGACGATTGCTTCGCGGTCGATGTTTTTTAGTCGTTCGTTGATTTTACCGGCGTCGAACCAGAACCTAAAGAATCGTTCGCCTTGATCGATACGTGGGGTGTAGCGGTCCTTGGGCAGTATTTGGCGGTCGTTGATGGGATGAGCGGAATAAGCTGGTGATCGGAGCAGTGTTAGTCTGAGGTTGTTATCGTTGAAGCTGGAGCCATAGATACCGTCGTTGACGCAGGTTACGGCGGCGTCTCGTTGTTTCGAGGTTACGGCGACCCATTTTTGGGCGACGGCTTCTCTACCATCGTTGGGCAGTGGTGCGACTCCTGCTGCGACTTGGCCTAGGTATTGTGAGTCTTTGCCGAGGGTTGCGATTTGGAGTTTGAGCATATGGTCTTTTTCGTTCCAATGGACTCTGGTATCGACTTGTACTTGGGTTCCTTGTTTGGGGAGGTGGTATTGTTGGCAGATGAAAGAGTGTCCGTAGGTGAAAAGTGCTTCGATGACGGTTCTTACTGGGCCGTCTTCGATGACTCTTACGGGCGTGAGTTTAGCGGTGCCTAGGCCTGCGATCCATGCGGCTTCGGTCTGAGAAGCTAGTTTGAATTTGCCGGTGACCTTGGGGAATGAATTGGAATGCATGCCCCATGGGTCTTCGTTATCTTTGATGACCAATGGCAGAAAGGAGTTGGGCGCGAGATAGTCGGCGCCTTTGGCTTGGTATTTGTCGATGAGGCCTGTGCGGGTGTTGATGACGACTCGGAGGTCTGGGGTTTTGAATGTGATCTTATTATTTTTGGGCTGGAATTTTGGTTTTGGTTTAGCGGGTAGATTTTCGAAGTCGCAATCGAATCGGTTCATCCGGCTGGGCTGGAGGGTCGCGGTGAAGACGACTCGTTTGCGCCATTCGATGGGTATGTTGGACAGCTCTCGTTCGACCTGGCAGGGGAGCAATTTACCTTTTTGGTGAACTTTGACATTGACGAATATGTTGTCGTAGTTTTGGTCGGCGAGATTGAATTCGCATTCGACGATGGTTTTGACGGGGAACGGATGGGGGTTGTACACGAGTACGGGGATTTGGCCGGACTTTGCTTGAGGTTGTCCGGCGGCGAGTGCGAAGAATGTGCGGGTTTTGATTCGGTTGATGATTTCTAGTCCGTGGTTTGCTTGGCGTAGGGCAGCTTCTTCGACGGGTTGGATGGCTGAGCCGGGGAGGATGTCGTGGAATTGGGTGGTTGCGAGGTCTTGGGTTGCGGTGTCGAGATCATCTTGAGGATATTGGATTAATTTTTGGATGGCAGCGGCGGAGGCCATTTTTTCGGTGGCGTATAGTTCGTTTTCGAGTTGGCGGTGCTTCTGCTTGATGCGGATTTGTGAGGTGTAGCAACCGATGGCCCAGGGGTTGAGGTCGCCTTTGTGTTGTGGGAGTTTGTCTCGGGATTGTTTGAGTTCTTTGAATACGGCTTCCGGGGTTGAGTGCAAGATGTTGAACTGTTGGTTCTGCTGGATGAGTTGGTTGACGTCTTTGAGGTCGTGCCGGCTTGGTCCACCGCCGTGGTTTCCGACGCCCCAGAGGATGCATGGGACGTGTCTGGTTTCTTGAGCGGGGAATCGGTCTTCGATGATTTTTCGGGCTTTTCCGAGTTGGGTGTTGTACCACCCGGGGAATCGGATAGCGAGGATTTCGGAGCCATCGTATCCTACCCAGATAAATTCTTCGCCTGGGAGTTTTTGGGAGCCGGCGTCGGGTCGGCCGAATAGGTATGAGTCGTAGCCGCTTCTGGCGAGGATTTGGGCGAGTCCGCGGGTGTGGCCGAATGGGTCGAAGTTGATGGCGGTGGTTACGTTGACTCCGAAGTTTTCTTTGAAGTATTTTTTGCCGAGCAGTATTTGGCGAATGAATGATTCTCCGGAGGGCATGTTGCAGTCAGGTTGGAGATACCATCCGCCCATGATATGCCAACGTCCGGCTTTGACGAGTTTTTGGATGCGTTGGAAGAGGGCGGGTTCGTATTCTTTGACCCACTGGTAGAGGATGACTTCGTTGTGGTTGAATACGAAGGTGTTGTTGTTTTCGCAGAGTTCGGCGGCGGTTCTGAAGGTTGAGAGTGCTTCGGCGGCGCCTTCGGGCCATTCCCAGAGCCAAACGGGGTCGAGGTGGGCGTTGCAAATGAGGTGCAGGTTTCTTTTCTTGGTGGTCATAGATGTCTCCGTTAGTGGACTTTTTTCGCTTTCCGGCGGGTTTTATTTATTAGGTTTTTAATGCGATTGCCCGTGGCCATGGAAGCCGGGGCAAATTATACAATTATAGCGGCTTATGAATGGAATGCAAAGGTTTAGGGGGTGATTTTTGAGGGGGTATTCGGATACGCAGGCGGGTTATATTTTGTTTGGTTGGTCGGGGAGGCCGGCAAGATGCCGGCGGTACGTTGGTTGGTCGGGGAGGCAGGCACGATGCCGGCGGTATGTTGTTGGTGGGGGAATGGGTGTGGTTGGTGTTCTATCACCCTTTAGCTGCGCGAAAGGGTGCTACCCGGAATGTGTGTTTTCCTTGGGTGTGGTCAGAGAATTTTTGACATTATACTAAAAGGATGCCATCTTTTCATATTTTCAGGATTGACTGGATGTTTTGTTTGTGAAAGGGTGGTTGGAAGATAAATTTTGGTTGGTGTTCGAACCCCCGAGCAGTGACTTGGGGGCTAACGGTGGTGTTTTTTTACTGGCATGGGGTGGTTTGGGCTGGTAGTATTTAGGGGTGTTTTTGGGATAATATTATTAGGTTAGGTTTTGGTCGGGGATAATATTTTTTGTAAGCGTTCATAGGGAACCGCGTGTGGATTAGAGTTGTTTTAGGTCAGGGATGGTGGGCATGGCCCACCTGGGGCGGTTTGGTTATTGGTTAACAGTATTTTGAGAATATTATTTGAGATAGTGAGGTAAAGACGATGCGTAGATTGATGGTTATGTCATTGGTTGTTTTTCTGAGTGGTGTGGTATTTGGGGACGCTGAGGACGGGCGCGTTGATTTGAGTTGGGGGATAACAGAGGGGAGCCGGGCGGAGGTAAGGCAGAACGGCAGCTTTACTTTTGTGGGCGAGATGATGATGGAGGGGGCCGACGAAGCGGTGGCGCGTGACAGTGAGCTGCGGATAATGAGTGAGTTTGTGGAGAGTTATGTGAGTGTTGATGAAGGGACGGGGAAGCCACTGGAGATATCGCGGGCGTATGGCGGTGTTGATGTATTGGTTCGGGACAATTTGGAGGATGTGACGCACGAGAGGTCTCTGCCGGTTGAGGGTTTGGTCGCTCGGATCGAAGTTGATCCGGCGACGGATGATTTTACGTTGATGAATGGCGATGATTTGCCCAATGGGTTGGCTCGGATGATAGAGGAGGATTCTTGGAGCGATTTGCTGCCGGGTCGTGTGATCGCGGTTGGCGAGAGTTGGGAGATTGAAGGTGAGCAGTTGGATAGAGTGTTGGCAGGTGCTGACGCAACGGGTGGTAGTGTACGGATGGAATTGGTTGACATATGGCCTGGTGGTGAAGCGTTGTGCCGGGGCGAGGTGACGTTGGAGGATATGGACCTGGGGCCGATGGGGAAGTTTGATTTTAGGGGCGAGATCGAGATTATATTTTCGACAGAGGCGGGCTTGGTGACATCAACGGAACTGATGGGCACAATGACGACTGATGATGATGTTGAGATGGGTGACGGTACGAGGTGCCACATGGCGGGATGGGGAGAGATGAATTGGAGTGAACGGGTGGAGATGTTAGATGAAAACGAAGCTGGGGCGGCTGAGGTGACTGAAGTGGGTTTGAGCGGCGCGGCGATTGAATTGGGTGGAGGTAATAGGGTGCGTAATGGACGGCCTGGCTTGTCGGCGCGGGTTGGTGGCGGTAGGAATAATGGGGGTGTTGGTGAGTTGTCGCCTGAGAACGTGGAATATGTGAGTTATACAGAGGAGAACGAAGGGGCGTTCACGATGGAGATCCCTCGGGGTTGGGTAACAGAAGGTGGTATTGTAAGGATGATGCCTGACGAAGGTGGTCCAGCGAACGCGATCGCGGCGAAGTTGAATTTCGCGGTGGCGAGCGATCGGAACGGAACGGTGATGCTGCATAACATACCGGAGTTTTATTTTATTGATATGACTGGTTCTCCGGCGCGGCAGATGGGGTTGTTTCCGGAGGGGAGCGTGAATAACGGGGTGTTGGTTTGCGCGGAGATGTCGGCGACGGATTTTTTGCGGGATTTGGTTATACCGGAGATTCATGATGATGTTCGTGGTTTGCGTATAATGGAAGAGCGGCGTTTGCCTGACTTGGCGCGGGCGTATTATGAGGGTACGGTTCGGGCGATACCGGCGCTTAGTTTTTTGAGTTTTGACGCGGGGATTGTGGTGATACGTTATCGTGAGAACGGGGTGTTGTATGAGGAATTGATGTACACGGCGCTGCAGATGATGGGTCAGACTGGCGCGGGGCTGTGGCAGAACAAGGATACTTTTACTTGTCGAGCGCCGGTTGGGCAGTTGGAGGCTTGGGGGCCGGTCTTCGAGCATATGCGTAATTCGGTGGAGATCAATGAGGATTGGCTGGAACGAGAGACGGATGGTCAGATGCAGCGGATGGATGTTTGGCGGGAGACGACGCGTGATATCAATCAGATTTGTGAGGATGTGGCGCAGCATCGACGAGAGACGAACGAGCGGATTAGTGAGCAGATGAGTGAGGTGCTGCGGGGGGACGGTGACAACGATTGATTGGCATGGGTGATAGGGGTTGAGATTAGAGTAACACGGGGAATGTAAAAAGGTATTTTGGGGTTGCATATACTATGTGCGCAGTATATACTGGTGTTATAGTATTTTTGTGTGAACATTTTTGGCGTGATAGGAGTATAAGCATGGTGAGGTGCTGCCTGCTTGTTGGTTAGGTGCTGTTGGTGTTTGGTTCGAGCTTATGGGGGCTGGATGACGTGGCCAGGTATAGTTGCCTTCAAAAAAAATCCTGTTAGTGTTTTGATTATAAGCATTTAGTTCGTGTCGTGTTCATTTGCTGAGTGTGAATGTCGCGGTATCGTTAGATGTGAAGGTCTGGAGGTGACGGCTGTCGATGTGAGGTTAAATTGGGAGTGATATTTAGTGCGATTGCGCAATATTTGCATTTTTTCTGGGAGAAATATCATGAGACGTGATTTTTTTGTTGTTTTTCTGTCGGCGGTGTTTTGTTTTAGTTTTTTTAGTTGTTTTAGTTTCGCGGGGGATTTGCATGTTGGTTCGGGTCAGACGTATGGTACGATTCAGGGGGCGATTGATGGGGCGGCAGCTGGTGATAGGGTGATTGTGCATGAGGGGACATATAACGAGAATATAAACTTCGGCGGTAAAAACATAACGGTTATGAGTACCGATCCGTGCGATCCGTGTGTGGTAGCGGATACGATAATACATGGTACCGGTACGGTTTCGACGGTGCTGTTTGCAGGTACCGAGGATGATAGCTGTGCTTTGAGCGGTTTAACGATCACGGGCGGTTATGCGCATGGCGGCGGTGGTATTCGCGGCAATGGCTGTTTGGCAATTATCAGCCGATGTGTTATCGCGAACAATGAAGCTAACTGGGCCGGGGGGATTCATTCTTGTAACGGTGAGATTTTGGGTTGCGTGATTTACGGCAATGACGTTGTTTATGCTGGAGGTGGTTTGGGCGGTTGTATGGGGCGCATAGAGAATTGTTTGATTTATAATAACAGCGCCGACGATGTGGGAGGCGGAATCAATAATTGTGACGGGGAAATCGTGAATTGCACGATAGTTGACAATTCGGCAACGAACGGCGCGGGTGGGATCAAAGACAGTGGCGGTATTATAACCAACTGTATTATCTGGAACAATGGGGATTATGCGATAGTGGACTCGTTAGAGCCTTCTTATAGTTGTTATCCGGGAGGTTTGGGGTCGGGCAATATCGATGTTGATCCAAGTTTTGTGGATTCGGCCAATGGGAACTATCGTTTGGTTTGGAGTTCGGCGTGTTTGGATGTTGGTACTAATTCGCCTTTTGGCGGGTTGTCAGCGGAGGATTTGGATGGTAACGCGCGTTTGGCAGATGGCAACAACGATGGTTCGGCGATAGTTGATATGGGTTGTTACGAGACTGGTCTAAGCGAAGATCCGATCATTGACCTGTCGGCGACGAGTTTTTTGTTCTCGGCGGTTGAAGGTGGCGGGAATCCGGGGGGTCAACTGTTAACGATTCGCAATGCTGGTGCTGGGCAGTTGACGTGGAATTGCATCGAGAATTGCAGTTGGCTGGATGTGGTTCCGGCGGGGGGCATTTGCGGTGGCGATCCGTGTGGGATGATTTTGAGTGTGGTCTCCGGAGGTCTGACGGACGGCAGATATAGTTGTGAGTTGACGATCAATGGGTTTGGTGCAATCAACACTCCGCAGGCGGTAGAGGTTGTTTTAGCGGTTCATCCTGCTGGGCTTCTGACTGTGCCGGGACATTTTGACACGATTCAGGATGCGATTGACGCATCGGTGAATGGTGATACGGTTGTTGTGAGCGAGGGGATATATTACGAGAACATAAGTTTTAACGGTAAGAATATTACCCTTACGAGCAGCGATCCTTGCGATCCGTGTGTAGTAGCGGGTACGATAATTGACGGCGGGGGCAGTGGGAGCGTGGTAACGTTTGTTAACGGTGAGACTCGAGACGCGGTACTGAGAGGCTTTACGATTAGAAATGGTTGCGGTACAGATATGGGTGAGTACTGGGGCGGCGGTGTTTGTTGTCGTTATTCTTCTCCGACGATTGTTGATAATGTGATTACAGGCAATTATGGACCAATGGGGGATGATGATTTGTATGGTTATGGCGGCGGTATCGGCTGTTATCTCTCGGATGCGCTGATCTCGCGGAATATCATAACAGGCAATCAAGCATATAATGGAGGTGGGGTGCTAATCTATCGTGAAGCAGCGGTAGTCAGTGATAATTTTATCTATGATAACATAGCAAGATATGATGGGGGTGGAGTTACCCTGTACTATGGTGGTCAATTGCTGAATAATACTATAGTTGGTAATGATGCTTATTATGCAGGTAATTTGATTGTACAGACATATAGTGGTAATTCATGTGTGGTTAGCAACAATATAATCGCGTCCGCATCAAGTGGCTGTGGGTTGTATTGGGATGAGATGGTTGCAGATGATGTTTTTTCTTATAACAATGTTTGGAACAATTGGGGTGGAGATTATTATTATAGCATGCCGGACCAGACGGGTATAAATGGGAATATATCGGTGGATCCTTTATTTGTGGACGCTGGGAATTATGATTATCATTTGCAGATGGATTCTCCTTGTATAACGGCTGGTGATCCTGACTTTGTGCCGTGGCCGGGCGAAACAGACATTGACAGGGAAGGTCGCGTTTTTGCCATGCGGATGGATATTGGTGCGGATGAGTATGTTGGTTATTTGCCGGCGATCGCGGATGCAGGGCCGGACCAGTATCTTGACGAGATTGAATTAGTGACTTTGGACGGGAGCGGGAGTTATTTTGATGATCCGTGTGGGTTGAAGGAATATCAGTGGACGCAGACGGACGGGGTTGCTGTGGTGTTAGATGATGATTCGGCGATGCAGCCGACGTTTATGCCTGGCGTTGAGGATGAATATGTATTTGAGTTGGTTGTGAGTGACGACGGGGTGACTTGGAGCGGTGCTGATGAGGTGTTGGTTGTGGTGGGTAATCGTCCGCCGGTAGCTGACGCTGGATTGAACAAAGTTTATCCAATTGGCCAACCGGTTCATTTGGATGGTGGAAGGAGTTATGATCTTGACGCAGATGATGTGTTAGAGTACTCGTGGACGCAGGTTGCGGGCCCTGCGGTTACGCTGATGGGCAGTGATACGGCTGCGCCTTGGTTCGATTGCGTGGCAAAGGGGAATTATGAATTTGCATTGACAATTTATGACGGCGACGTGTATAGCGAGCCGAGTGCTGTGCTGATAACGGCAATAGAACTTTTCGTTAATCAAGAGACGTTGGCTGTGGGCGGTTTTGGGACATACGCTCACTATGGTGATGTTTCTGGTGATAAGGTGGTTTACGGTGTGGGTAGTGCGTGCGATGTGACATGGGATGGGAGATACGTGGATTGGGCGGTTTCTGACCGGATATTTTCGTTTGGCATGAACTTGATTCAGCCGAAGGTCGATGGTGATTTGATGGTATGGTTTACATATGGTAACGGCTGGGGGAATCCGTGGTATCATGAGCCGTCGAATTGCAATGTTTTTGTACGGGATTTCAGCACCGGCAGTCAGAGGACGCTGCGAGGTTGGACGTGGACGGAGTCTTATGGTCATCCGGTGGTTTCGGGCAATAGGGTGGTTTGGATGGAGCATCTGAACGTTGATCCGAATCCATTGGGAAGCTCAGAAGCGAACAATTGGTGGGGGACTCCTTTTAATGTTTGTGGAGCGGATGTTAGCGATTGGGATAATCCGCGGTACTTTACGGTGGCTGAGAATGTGGGCAATCATGATCCGTATCCATGTAACAATTATGGAGGCGATTTTGATGATGTTATAGATATATGGGGTGATATTGTTGTGTGGGAGGGCAACGGTGATATCTATGGTGCGGATATTTCGGATTTGGATAACATCATTGTGTTTACGATATGTGACGACGCTGGCAAGCAATATGATCCGGCTATATGGGGCAATACTGTTGTATGGACGGATCAGCGTGACGACGAGGGTGATATCTATGGTGCGGATATTTCGGATCGCGAGAACATCAGTCAGTTTGTGGTAGTTCGATCTGATGGTACTCAGGATCAGGCGGCGATTTATGGTGATATGGTTGTTTACAAAGATGGCGGGGCTTACTCCGGTGAGATTAGTGTTTGCTGTCTGTTTGGTGAAAGAGGGGTCTTGGATGTGCCCTTGGAGGAAGCTCTAGGTAGCGGTGTAGGGCCTGCAATAGATGGCAGCAAGATTGTTTGGCAGACAGATGATTATGGTGAAGCCCGTGGCGCTGTGATAGAAGTACTCTATTCGGTTGCTGAAGGACGAGTGTGTAATATTACCTCGGGACAGGAGTATGATCACATTCAACACGCAATAGAACAGGCGGTTGATGATGATGAGTTAGTGGCAGCAGCTGGGACATACTATGAGAATATTGATTTTGGGGGTAAGAATATAGTTTTGCGTTCGGCTGACCCCTGCAACTGGGCGATGGTAGCGGAGACGATTATTCAAGGTGATGGTACGCTGCCTGTTGTTACATTTGGCGGCAGTGAGGATCCGTGTTGTGAGTTTAGCGGTTTCACCGTTACGGGCGGATATGGATACAGCGGCGGTGGGATTTGCGGTAATGGGTGCGCGGCGACAATAAGTGATTGTATCTTGAGCGGCAATGAAGCGAAGTGGGGGGGCGGGATACAAGGGTGTAATGGTTTGATTCGCAATTCGATACTTGTTGATAATGTTGTTTCGGATGCGGGCGGCGGTCTGACAGGTTGTCAGGGACGGATTGAGAATTGTCTGATTGCTGGTAATACGTCAGCGGATTTGTGTGGTGGGATCAACAACTGTGACGGCGAGATTGTCAATTGTACTATTGTTGATAATGTTGGTATTAATGGGGCCGGCGGTTTGCGTTATTGTGACGGCAGCTTGACAAATTGTATTATCTGGAACAATGGTGAGAATCCGATATTGGATTCGGTTGATCCTTGCTACAGTTGTTTTGCTGGTGCTGTTGGTTTGGGTAATATTGATGCTGATCCGTGTTTTGTGGATGCGTCGGCGGGTGATTATCATTTACGTTGGGATTCGCTTTGTGTTGAT